>NZ_RHNN01000013.1 GCF_003946245.1 Levilactobacillus cerevisiae | reverse complement strand
TCACCAGATTTGAAACCCTATTTTTTACTAAGGAACATAAAGGTTAGATAAAAGTCCTACTTTTTCAGCAGTCCCACGCGAGGCAACTGGTTCCGCTTAACAACATAACGGAAACGACCCAGACCTAGGGCTTTCGTTTAACACTTTCTTGTTTTAGGTCGTTAGTCTTGCTCTCGCCATTAAATCCCAATACTGGCAGCCACCGAAACGTGCTACGCGAGCCAGGTCCCTGCGCTTAACCCAGCTAAGAAAACATCCCAGGCCCAGGGATATTCCCTTAGCTACGTTAATGCTCAGGACCTAAGCGGCTCGCTCCGCACTCTTATACACAAAAAGCCCCCACCAGTATGCGACTGGTGGGGACCCCTCTAATCAATTTAAGTGAAACTAGTCTTTCTTACGAATGGTGAAGCCGCGGCTGCCACCTTCGTTACGCCGACCACTGTTGCCGCCGTTACTGCGACGGTTCCGGTTGTCGCCATGACTCCGTGAATCGTGGGAATCATGGTTGCGGGAGTCATGACTGCGTGAGCCGCCATGGCTGCCACCGTTACGTGAATCATTGTTACGATGACCACGATAGCCACCGCCGCCATTACCACTACGACGGTGATTCCCACCACCGTGATGGTAACCGCCACCACCATGACCCTTGCCACCGCGCTTAGGCAATGGCCGTTCTGGGGTGATCTTAACGGGTACTTGGTTACTGTCCTTGGTTAAGTCGTTTAAGAGCGCTGCAACTAAGTCTTCAGCATCGTACTGGCTTAAGAGACCTTCAGCCGTCTTGGCATACTTTTCAGTATCCGTCTTGGCAACCAATTCGTCGACTGCTGCTTTAGCAGCACCCAATTGGCTAACCAGGGCTTCTTCATCCGAAGGTGGCTTCAAAGGCAACATACGCACCTTGGTGAGCTTTTCGATTTCACGCAAGTAATCCATTTCGTTAGGGGTGACAAAAGTCATAGAAACCCCATGCTTCCCGGCACGACCGGTACGGCCGACACGGTGAACATAACTATCTGGATCTTGTGGAATATCGTAGTTGTAAACGTGCGTCACGTCGTTGATGTCGATCCCACGTGCTGCCACGTCAGTCGCAACCAAGATGTCCAATTGACCATGACGGAATTCGTTCATGATTTGGGTCCGACGCTTTTGCGTTAAGTCACCATGAATCCCAGCAGCATTGTAGCCACGGGCTTGGAGCCCACTGGAGATTTCATCAACTCGACGCTTCGTCCGTGTAAAGACGATGGTCAGGTCTGGTGATTGCACGTCGAAGAAGCGCGTCATCACATCAAATTTTTCGAAATCACGTGAACGGACGTAGAATTGATCGATTAAATCGGTCGTTAATTCCTTGGCCTTGATCTTCACGTGCTTAGGATCTTGCATGAATTGAACACCAACCCGCTTAATTTCGGGTGGCATAGTTGCGGAGAAGAGCATCGTTTGACGCTTTTCTGGCAATTGCTTGATGATGTCTTCAATGTCATCCAAGAAACCCATGTTTAACATTTCGTCGGCTTCATCCAAGACCAACATTTGAACATGGTCCAGCTTCAGCGTATGACGGCGAATGTGGTCCAATAAACGACCCGGGGTCCCAACAACCACTTGCGGGTGGTTCTTTAAGGATTTAATTTGGCGACGAATGTCAGCCCCACCGTAAACGACTTGGACGTTTGCCCGTTCGTTACGGCCTAATTTATAGATTTCTTCTTGGGTTTGGATAGCAAGTTCCCGCGTTGGGGAAACAACCAACGCCTGAACGTTTTCGTTGCTCTTATCGATCTTCTCCAAGATTGGTAAGGCGAAGGCCGCAGTCTTCCCTGTCCCGGTTTGGGCTTGTCCAATCACATCTTGACCAGCCAAAACCATGGGGATTGTCTCGGCTTGAATTGGGGTCGCTTCCTCGTAACCTGCTGTCGTAACTGCTTTCAGTAGGTCATCGGAAAGACCCAGTTCTTTAAACTTCAAAAATATTTTCCTCCTAAATGGGTACGTCGCCCTAGTGCCTCAGAGTTCTTGGAAAAAATCCGTTTTCCGTGATGCGGACAGTGATTGGCTAGAGCGGGGTAAGTTCGTTTCATAAATACAACTAAGCCATCATACAACGATGAAACAAAATAAGCAACTCCCACGACTTGCGGAAATTGCTTGGTTTTCATTTTAGTTTTCAGAAGAATCCTGTAAGGCCGCCAACACACGCTCTAAATGAATGCCGTGTGACCCCTTCAATAAAATCTGATCAGCAGGTGTTAATTGCGCCTGTAAATCTGCTGTAAGCGTTGCCAGGTCGGCACTTTGGTAATGACTGACGGCTAGCTCTGGTGACTGTTTGGCGAGCGCTGCTTGTAACGCCAGCATATGGTCGCCGACCAGGTAAACGTGGGCGATGGCCGCTGGGTCGATGGCGTTTGCCAGACTCGCGTGCATCGCATCTGCCTGGTCACCCAACTCAAGCATGTCACCCAAGACGACGTACCGTTTGCCAGTCACTGGTGTCTGCGAGAATGCTGCTAAAACCTCCTTGACAGCCGTTGGATTCGAGTTGTATACATCGCTCAAGATAGCTGCGCCGCTGGTACTCTTGACCCATTCAGCACGGTTCTCAGTCAAATTAACCGTCTTCAGTGCCTGCCGCATGTTCTCGGGCCGAATCCGGTAAACGTTCCCAACTGTCAAAGCAGCCAGCGCGTTATTCACGTTATAGGTCCCAATCATGGGAATCGTAAATGTGACTTCTGGCCACTGATTCGTGGTGAATTGGGTTTCGGTCGACGTGCCCATAACGCTGGTGGCGTTGATCGTATCCGCAACCGTTTGACCAAAGGTGAATTGCCGTTGGGTCAAGTCGGCTGCCCGTTCCTGTAGTAACGGTTCATCCCCGTTGTAAACAAAGATGCCATCGTCGCTCAAGCCATGGGTAATTTCCATCTTGGCATCAGCAATTTTGTCTCGTGTCCCAAAGAACTCGATGTGCGCTTCGCCAATCATGGTAATCAACGCGAGGTCCGGTGACACCAACTTGCTCAAAAAATCGAGCTGGCCGGGCCGATCCATCCCCATTTCAACGACCAGCATCTCCGTGTTGGGTTCCATCGAAAGCACGGTCATGGGCACGCCAATTTCATTATTGAAGTTGGCGTGTGTCTTGGTCACGTTAAACTGCGTGCTTAAAACCGACGCAACCATGTCCTTGGTAGTCGTCTTGCCGTTACTCCCCGTGATGGCCACGACTCTTGGATTAATCTTAGATAGGTAGTATTGGGCGAGCGCTTGCAATGCCTTCAGCGAATCGGCAACCTGAATAACGGGAAAATCCGCCGGTGCGGTCGCCAGGTCACGGGCCCAGAGTGTTGCGACAGCCCCGTGATCGATAGCGGATTGCACAAATTGATGGCCGTCCTGTTCGCCGGTCAGTGGAATAAAGAGTCCGCCCGGTTGGAGGTGGCGACTATCAAAGGCCACACTCGTTACACTAACACTACGCCATTGTTCGAAATCATTGATTGCTCCGACAGCATGAGCAATTTCAGCAAGCTGCATCTTCATGTTTTCTACTCCTAATTTAACGAAACGATCCCCTTGACCGTTTCGGTTTCAATTACTAACCGAGCATACTTCTACCACACTCGGCCTGTTCCGCATTAGATTCTGAGTCACATTATACCATGGAATCTCGTCACCTAACTTAAAAGTCCTGCAAAAAGTTCCCCAGCGACCACGCAAAAAGAGAGCCAGACACCAGTCCAGCTCCCCTCATTCAGCTTAAATTAAATCGCCAACATCACTAAAAACTTGATTGTCGTGAATGCTCAATGCCCATTCACGCGTGGCTAAATCATACCGCAAACTGGCAACCTCACGTGAATCCGCGTAAACCTCTTCTTGCGAATACCAGGTGTTCTGCCGCTCTGGATGGGTAATGGCCCGTACCGGAATTACGTAGATGCGGTGGCGTTCAACCAATTGGTCAAACGCGACAATCATGCCGTCCATCAGGCCCTGCGTTAGCTGCAACAAGATTTCATGTGGCACGTCCGAAATAGCCAATGGTCGTGCAAATACCCAACGGTTATTGTGCATCGCCCGTAAATGCCGCTTGATACTCACCTCGAGCACGTGATCAAAATCTGACAGGTGCCGATAATAAGTCTTATAGAAGCCATCACGCAACGTCAAATAGGCGTACTCATTTTGGAGCTTGGCATAAAATGGCGTCCGCAAGTGGGTTTCCATGTGCGCCAAGTACAGGAGCTCCGCAATCTCACTCGGCAACAAGAAGTCCAAGTCATCCCCGTGCGCATAGTCTACCCACTTGACGGGATGTTCATGCTTCGCTAACAGGTAGCGGCGAATCTGTGCTTGTCCCGTGACCGTCTGCAAGCGCGTGTGCGGATTAATCTCCACGTCGTTGCCCGCTTCTTCGTTCAGCAAAAGCAGCTGATCTGGTATGGCTGGAACGCCATTCAAAAAATCAGCTGATGAAATACCCAACGAATAAATCATGTTCGTCACGGGTTCTAGACTTAGATAGATAAAATTTCCGCGCATGGTTGCACACTCTTTCCCCTAGTTTCAATCACACTTAATTGTACTACGAAAAGGTGCCCAACCGCTCACTATTTTTACATTTTTTCCAACCGGGCAATCCGGTCTGCAATCGGTGGGTGGGTCGCAAACAAGTCCGCAAATTTCTGCTTGTGCTTGAAGGGGTCACTAATGTAGAGCGCCGCACTGTTTGGGTCGGCTTCCTTCATCGGTGCACTATCGTCAATCTTCTGTAACGCGCTGATTAATCCCTGAGGATTCCGCGTCAGTTCAACGCTGGACGCATCCGCCAAATATTCCCGGTTCCGGGACAACGCCATTTGGGCAATGCTGGCCGCTAATGGCGCCAGAATAACCAGAAAAATCGAAATTACAATGCCGATCACGTTGCCACCGGAATCGCGATCATCTCGACGCCGACTACCGCCCCACCAGAACCAGTTGCTGGCAAAATTCACCAGTAACCCGATTGCAGCGGACAAGGCCAAAGCAATCGTCTGCAGGCGGATATCGTAGTTGCGGACGTGAGACATCTCATGACCAATCACGCCTTCCAACTCTTCACGGTTGAGCCGGGACATAATGCCACTGGTCACGGCCACTGCGGCGTGTTGGGGATTATTCCCGGTCGCAAACGCATTGGGACTTTCATCATCAATGATAAAGACCCGGGGCATTGGTACCTGAGCAACGAGCGCCATGTCCTCAATCAAGTGCCACAGTTGTGGTGCCTGACTGACGTCGGTAATCTCACGCGCATGATTCATGCTCATGACCACGTTGGTCGACTGACTGATCATGATGAGCATGTACACCACCGCGACTACGGCCGCAATGATGGTCCCAGATAGCCAATTATTCCAGAAGAGATACCCAAGGGCAGCACCCAGCGCTAAAACGAGAACACCAAAACCAAACATGACGTATCCCGTGCGACGTTTATTCGAGGCAATTTGGTCATACAACATGTTATCGCCTACTTATCTTGGCCAAAGTCATCGAAGTTAACCTTCGGCGCAACTTTTTCTTCTTCAGGAACTTGCAGGTAGTCGCTCTCTTGGAAATGGTGAATCTTCGCGACAATGTTACTTGGGAACGACTGAATCTTAACGGTTAAGCTAGCAACGGAACTGTTGTACAGTTGCCGAGAGTAAGCAATCTTGTTTTCAGTATTGCTCAGCTCTTCCATTAACTGGGTAAACTGCGTGTTGGCCTTCAGGTCCGGATAGTTTTCGGACAGGGCAAATAAGGACCGTAACGTGGTAGAAAGTTGGTTGGACACTTCCATCGTTTGTTGGTGATCATCCGCCGGAACAGCCGTCAATTGATTCCGCAGCTCAACAACCTTCTTCATCGTCGACTGCTCGTAGTTGGCGTAGCCCTTCGTGGTCGAAACCAGGTTGGGGATTAAATCATTCCGTCGCTTCATTTGCACGTCAATCTGACTCCACGACTCTTGCACATTGGTCCGGGTCCGAATCAAGCCGTTATAAGAACTAATATACCAAACGGCCAGCAAGACCAGGACGATGATTAAAATAATTGCTACCATATGCTCACTCCTCCTATTTTTTCTGGTACACTCATCATAACAAACGCTAAGGACGGACTCCAGCAACTACGCCCGTCTTTACCATTAATTAGGAGGTTACCACATGCAACACGTGCTCTTTGTTTGTCTTGGCAACATTTGTCGTTCTCCCATGGCCGAGGCTATTTTCAACCAGCTGATTACGGAACGCCAGCTAACTAATCAGTTCACCTCAGCTTCCGTGGCCACTAGTCCCGAAGAAGAAGGCAATCATCCCCATCCCGGGGCACTGAAAGCCATGCGTGCTCACGGACTAGATGCAAGCCAGCACCGTTCACGGCCGATTACGGCTGAAGACTTTGCCTGGGCCGACACGATTATTACCATGGACCACAGCAACGTCTACAATCTCCAGCGGCTAGCCCCCACCCTAGAAGATCAGGCCAAAATTAAACTCTGTTTGGACATTCTGCCGGGGCGTGAAGGCGAAGCTATCGACGACCCGTGGTATACCCATAAATTTGAGTTGACCTATCAAGAACTGGCCGAGGCATTACCAGCCTGGTTAGACGAACTTTCTAAATAATCCGGATTCGTTAGGAACCCTTAACTGCCCGCACGAGTTGCGCCTGTCATCAGTTAAGGGTTCTTTTTTCACTAGGCCGTAATCGTATTGGCCAGGGTCCAGGTAATCTCACCTGAATAGTGACCTACCACGGCACTCGAATGTAATTGCAGGAGCAGTCCCCGGTCACCCGTCTTGTTGCCCGCAATGGCGGTGACCGCCTTCAAAGCATCGCCCACCACAGGTGGCTTCGTAGCGATCCGTTGTTGTGTGGCCGAGAGCGGTAGTCGTTCCGTTGGTGTTACATACTCTAACTGTCCCGCCAAGGTAGCCTGCTGCGTCGTTTGTAAGGGCGCGACACTTGCCGACAGCTGCCAACTGCCCGTGACGCGCGTATCCGCCACGGTTAGGTCAAAGGGCTGTGTGGGATACACCTTGGTAGCCTGGCCCGTTAAGTTAGCGTGAAAATTTACCGCCTTCGTAATCGTGCCAAAGTCCAATTGTCCCTTGAAGATGTGCACTTTCACTGACAGGGACTTGTTGCCTTGGTCATCAACTGCGGTCACACACAGCTCATTACTGCCATCCTGCAAATCAGCTGCTGAAAGTGTCTTTCGAAAGGTCTGCCCGTCCGCAATCTCACCCAATGCCTGTTCGGTCGGCATCGCTGTGCCGTTGAGCTCATATTGCAGCGTCACAGTGGGACTTTGCAGAGCCGAATCCAGAATGGCAACGTGCCCACCAACCGCAACTGACTGACCGGTCGCAACTGCCAAGTTCGTTTCGTCTAATTTAACTGCGAGCTTGAGCAAGGGATCGACAACCAAACCAGGTGTCGTCGCTTCTTCCACCGCTTCCGTACCATTGAAGTTACTGGTCGCGGGGGCCACGGAACCGGGACCCGCGTCAACCTTTCCCGTCAGATGGATGTATACCGTCGTGTGGTCCTGATCCAATTTGTCCGCAATCTGTTGTGCCACTTCATGATTGGCCAACGCTGCTGGTGAAAGTCGCTGTGGTTGGCCACCATCTGCTGGCATGATTGTCCCACTCTCAAAGGTCAGGTGCTTAGGAAGTTTGAGCTTCGCCACCACATTGTGCCAGTCAGACTTTCCTTTGATATAACAGACTTTATAGTCCAACGCGACTTGGTCACCCTCGGTAACGTGACCACGACTCTGCTCATCCGCTGCAGGCGTGAGGTCCTTGCCCTGCGTCACATCAATCAGATGCACTTCAGCGGTGGCATCAACTAGGTCAGGAATTTGGTCGAAGACGACTAAGTTATTCTCAAAATAGCCCCCCGTTGAACCGGTAAATCCCCACCTAGCCGTGCCCAGCCCGCCTGGATCAATGATGTCCTTGTCAATCTGAACTGTCCGGGACTCCCCCGTCTGCGGCACACCGGTCTGGGGATCCTTATCGTCAAAGGTATACTGCATTTCCCCCTTGCGCGGATTATCATCTGCCTCTTGGCTATACCGGAGGGTTAAGTGATGCCATTTTCCATTAGATAAAAAATTATAATCCTTGCCTTGGATCAGGCCCTCATGCCTGAGCGAGTAGTAGTATCTTTTGTCAGTAAAATCTCCAAAGTCCCAACCTGGTCGCTTACCATCCTTGGTATGGTAGACCGTATGCTTCTCATAACTGAAAAAGCTCCCGGGATAGTTCGACGCAATATGGGGAAATAAAATTTTGTCTTGCGAACTGTCCGTATCAAATGACCCCGTTGTCCCGGCACCATCGTAGGTCTTGTCTTTGTTCACATAGGTATCAAACTCCAGTGCCCAACTCTTTTGAATCGCAGAGAACGCCACATTATCCGGCAGAGTTGCGCTATTGTCCTCATCATCGCCCCATACGCCTAAGGTCTCACCATATGTCTGCCCCTTAAACTTGGTCCTAGCATCCTTACCATCATTTTGCAGGACGAAAGCCATGCCATCGCCGGCACTGTTTCCCTTTTCGCTAGCCGCACCCCCGTGACCAAA
Organism: Levilactobacillus cerevisiae; assembly: GCF_003946245.1. GTDB lineage: Bacteria > Bacillota > Bacilli > Lactobacillales > Lactobacillaceae > Levilactobacillus > Levilactobacillus cerevisiae. The sequence goes on along the minus strand of NZ_RHNN01000013.1, from coordinate 90,508 downwards.
GTAAAGCCACATGGATACCGTCTGATCACGATTCAAATCAAATGTATTCTTGTCGTTAGACCAGAGCGTCCCTAATTGATGCGCCCCATTCGTCAATTGGACCGCCTCCGTATTGGGACTTTCCGGGTTGGTCGTCTTCACCGTGACGGCGGAGTTAGTCTCCGATTCAGGCGTATCGAAATAGTAAGAGAGGGGGATGCCTTGGGGGGCAGATGCCAAAGCCGCATTCAAATCATCGAAGTCATGATCAAAATCTCGGGCCTGGACTAGTAATGGTTGTGCCAGCATGATCAAAAAGCTTAGTCCCAGCACCAGAACCCAAATCATCAAAAATCGCAAAAGCTATCCCTCCCCTTAACTACCTGTATCGCCGCCCAAATACGGCCCTTTTACAAATAATTTTATATTATTGCGTGTGTAATAATAACACCCATCACTGTTTAGAAGACAGTATATCACATTCAAGTTGAAAATAAAGCTTAAATACTGATATAACAATATTTATATCGAATTGTAGCAAAGTTAGGTCATCCCGTCTTTTGCAGTTAAAGATTTACTTCTAGTCAAAAGAAGCCAGTCACATCTCATGACTGGCTTCTCAATACTTATAATAATTTTCACTTAGGTGCGTTGACCAAATCCCAGTCAATCTCACCCGTGTAGCTCCCAACAACCGCGCCACTATTGACTCGAAGGCGAATACCGGTATCACTTTGCCAATCGTTGGCTGCGTTTGTCGTCGTGACCGTACCATCACTGCTGCCACTGGCCGTTCCTGAATCGATCAGAACGGGATTCGTACTAGACAGCGTGCTCGTATTGTTATCAGCATCCGTATAAATCAGCGCACCATCCAAGGTATATTGCCCGGTATCCGTTGCCGAATCAGTGGTCATTGGTTGGGCCGTTGCGTAGAGATACCACGGTGAATTCGCCGTTCGTGAATCAGCCACGTCCAGATTAAATGCCGTGCTGTCCCGATTCAACGTCTGACTGCTCCCCGTTAAGAAAGTAGTTGGAAATGTCATAGTCGTGTCAACGTCGCCAAACGTCAGGTCGCCAACCGTTATCGTAGCGGTAGCTGGATCTGAATCAGTTCCGCCGGTCGATGCCTTCAGGCTCAAATCATGATTTCCTGCCGTGGTTAGTTCGCTGGCGGGGACCGTGAACGAGAATGCCCGACTAGCCGTACCGTCGTCCGCAATCGTCAAATTCTTAATATCCGCATCACTACCGCCCAACGTCGCGGCTAACGAAATATCGCTGGCCCTAGTGGTTGCATCTGCCAAATCGATGGTCCCCTTAACCGTTGCGTCATCCCCCTTATTGACGTTTAACGTACTCGTTTCCGAGTCGATGTTCACGCCAATGGTGGACTGCTGAATATTAAATTGCGGCGTTGTTGCCTGGATTAACGCGTTGGTCCCAATTATTTGGCTGACCTTCGCGTCGGAACTGGTGGTCGTGCCACTGTTGTCCACCGTTCCGTAGAGCACAATTTTACCAGATGTTTGTTTATCATCGGTCGCGTCGGTTCCCGAGAGTAGGGTCATCCCGGAATCTCCCATCGCCACCTTCAATTTTCCACTGGACTCGGTTAAGTCGCTGATCTTGGTTGCCGTAGAATCATCGTCCCGTTGGTAAGTCCCGGAAGTCAGCTTGATGCCATCCGGAATATTCAGGGTCGCGTTAACCCCCGTCCAATCCTTATCACCGTCAGCCCAGTTAAAATCATACTCAAGTTTCACGGTTGAGCCGCCAGAGACGGTATCCCCAGAATTAATGGTCGTTCCCGTATCCTTAGATTTGTCGGTAATTTTCGTCAGCGTGGCCCCAGCATTGACTCGCACCTGACCAGGAACCTGTTCAAAATCAACCAGCGCGTTTTCTGAGCTTGCCCCCGTCGACCCGGTAAAGCCCCAATAAACTTCATGATCAGAGTTGGAAAAATGAAATTCAGAGAAGTTGATGGGTACCGTCGCACTCCGAGCGCTACTAGGTGTGGCTGCCCCCGTATCTGGATTTTTATCATTGTACGTGTATTTCATACTCCCAGCCGCGTCAGTTGCAGTGGGATCCGTTGGCGCCGTGTATTCCAGGGTAACGTGGTGCCAAGCGCCATCAGCAATGAACGACGTACTTCCTTGTTGCAACAGGCCGTCGTGTTTGAGTTCGTAGTAATAGTAGGTACCAAACTGAAGCATCCCAGTTGAGGTGAACTGACTTTTAGGGATGTAGTAACTCTGGTCCCCCGGATAGCCACTAGCAATGTGCTGGCCACTGATGCTCATCCCCGTTGCCGTTGTTCCGCCGTTCTGTACGGTACTGTTAGCACCAAGATCAAATTCACCCGCATCACCAGGCGTCCAAACATTGTTCCCAAGAGTTGAACTGCTTGCTGGATCGTAATTATTGACGTTGGTGTCAAATTCCAACGCCCAACTATTTTGAATGGCGCTAGCAGCTACTGCACTGGCAATATCTGTTTTGCTCTTGGTATTATCCATCCCCCAGGTACCAAGCGCTTCTCCGGTGCCGGAATAAGCATTCGTGCCACCGTTTTGCAGGACGATTGCCATCCCATCCGCCGGTCCATCATTTTCCGATCCTTTACTTGCATAGATCCAAGCGGAGAGGTATTGATTCTTGTCTAAGTCAAAATAAGCCCCTTTGGACCAGATTGACCCCCAGCTATCGGTATCGGCACTGTTAGAAATCTGAACGGCTTGGGTATCTTCAACCCCAGGAGTCGTGACGTTTGAAATTGATGCTTCGTTGGCCGTGGTACTCTTGCTGTTGGTCCCCTCCGTGAAGTAGCCATCAGCATTAATCGGTAGTCCTTGTGGCGCCGTGTTCAGTACCGTCGCCATTGAATCCCCAACAGCTGCTCGGGCGGAAACTGTTCCCTGGACCCAGCCAGTCATGCCCGCAACAACCACTAGTCCTGCCATCATCATCTTCATCCGCGCTCTCATCGCTTGAAAGCCTCACTTTCCACCCACGTCATTCTTCAACCACGGTAGGTTCAGGCTGTCCATTGAAGCCCCTCGTGATTGCTTTGTTAATTGCTAAATTGAACTTTCTTTTGTCATCAGACGTAGTCAACGCCTTCATTTCAATAAATACAGTATACCATTATTTGTTTGATATTATAAAAATAATACTAATTAATCCATACACGAAACCGGCTCCCGATAAACCGGTTAAAGGGTGTTTCGCGTGTATTCTTGTCGTCCAATAATAATCAGTAAAAAGCACAATTTTTGTCCTTATTATAAGAAATGTAACGTTTAGTAAGCACCCTTTTGCCATTTTATTTCCAAACTAAAGGAGGGGCCAAAGCAGCATTTCGCCACTCTGACTCCTCTTGCTCACTCTTCATTAAGTTAAGGGCCCTACACAACCAATAGCCCTAAAATTCATTTAACTCACAATACGTCGCGCACATCCCTAGCTAACCCCATTGATCAACGACCAGGTCACTGTCCCAGAATAATCATCCTGCAAGGCATCACTGTTAGTCTTCAGCAGCAGGCCCGTATCCGCCGTCCAGCCGTCCACGACGTTGGTAGTCGTGTCCGTACTGTTATTTTCATGGGTCATGACGGTCATCGGTGTCGAACCGAGCACGGTTGTATTGTGATTGCTGTCCACGTACACCAGACTGCCCTTCAGCGTATTATCCGGTATGTTTTTACCCGTAAACGGTGTCGTGGCGGCTTGCAGCGTCCAACCGCTACCGGAACCACGACTATCATCAATGGTCAACGACCAATCATCATTCCGTTCAATCGTCGTCGCCTGACCGGTCAAAACCGTATCGGCAAAGGAACTATTCGGTGCCACCGTGCCAAATCCCAGCGCACCAATAGTCACCGTCACCGTGACGGTCCCAGAGGAATCGCCATTGTCATCGGTCGCGTACAGATCAATCGTATTGGTCCCTTGTTTAAGGTCAGACCCCTTCACAACCGAACTAAACGTCTGCGAGCTACCAGTCCCGTCAAACTTCGTGGTCGTCTCATCCCCGTTGTTCACCGAACTGTGCAGCGTAAAGGCAGAACTAGTGGTAGCGCCAGTTAACGATGCGCTCCCCGTTAAGGTCGTCGTATCCGTTGGCGCCATGCTGACGGTCGAATTAGACGTTAGGTTTAGGGCCAAGGTCCCAGTAGATTTCTGAATGGTAAAGCCAGCCGCTTCAGCCGTCGCCAAGGCATTGCTGCCCCGGAAAGTGTTGACGGTGCTGGAAACCGTCGCGTCCACGTTATCCGCACGGCCGTACAAAGAAATTGTAGCGGTTGCGCCACCACTGCCCGTACTACCGCTGTTGTCCAACGTTTTCTGCAAGGTATAGTCCAACGCCTGCCCGCTCAGGCCATCGATTGGAATCGTCTCCGTGGTGCCATCCGCATAGGTGACCTTAGCCGCCGTCAGCGAAACGTCGGTGGGCACTTTAATTTGCGCTTGAATTGCTTTCCAAGGTGTCCGGCCTTCGTTATAAGTCAGGTTATAATCCATTCGCAACCGGTCACCACCGTTAATCGTGGCTCCATTAGGAATGGCCGCGCCCGCGGTAACATCGGTAACCGTGGCAGCCGCACTGGCATCAACCAATCCAGGAATCTGTTCGAAGACCACCAGGTTATTTTCGTAGTTATCCCCGGTGGATCCAGTGAATCCCCATTTTGCCATGGTAGCCGTTGGTGAAGCAGGATTGGTAGCGGGCGTTAGCTTTGTTGGATCCACTTCGTATGAGTTACTTTCACCAGTTTCGGATTGCCCCGTGTTCGGGTCCTTATCGTTAAACGTATAGGTCATATTGCCCTTCCCACCAGTCGTGGTCGGTGCCGTGTATTGCATGGTAACATGGTGCCATGCACCATCGGACAACGACGTGACGTTCGGAACGACCCCTTGATGATTCATGGTAGTCGCGTAATTATTATCGCTATAATATCTTCTGTAATAAGTGCTCGACTGTGCCGGATAGGCGGACGCAATATGGGGATTCTTGGTTTCCGGCTTTGAGGCTCCAAAGTTCACCTTGTAGTAGTCAAAGTCCGTCATATTTGCGACATTAGAGCTTGGATCCTGCGTATTCGGAAACGTATCAAACTCCAGCGCCCAACTAGCTTGAATAGCACGACTAGCAACACCGCCAGTGGCACTAGTCGTATAATCATCCGGATACCCCCAGACACCTAACGACTCACCACTAGCAGGTAACCCGTCAGCGCTCTTGGTTGAGGTTGCGGCAGTTCCTCGGGGATCATTTTGCAAAACGAAAGCCATCCCGTCACCGGCACTAGTTCCCCGATTGCCAAAGTAGACCCACATTGAAGCCTTTTGATTTCTCGTTAAGTCAAAGTAATAATCGTCGTCAGCCCAAATCGTCCCCAACTGGTTCTTATCATTGGTTAACCGTACCGCTTGGGTCGGATCCGTACTACTCTTGTCATCCGTCACCGTCGCCGAGTTGGTCCCCGTGAAATTCCCCGGTGTGAAATATTGCTTGATACTCAGCCCCTCAGGCATTGACGCCACCGCATTACCAAAGTCCGTAGCAGAATCAGTTGTCGAATCTGCCCGAACTGTCGTTGCTTGCAAGCCAAACAATCCCAATGCCAGCAGTAAAGTCATTAAACTTACGATTCCCGCTCTTAGCCGCATAAGATTTTCAAACTCCCTTCCTCAACTTTTCTCTGTGCGGCCATTCCCGGTGATCGCACGCCTATGTATCCGCTCTCATTGACTCATTCTTTTCAAGTTACTTAATTATCGGTTACAGATTTAATAATCTGTTACACAAATTATTCTTGCCCTAGTCACGGTTCGATTTAAAAAAATCAGTCATATCAACTATCCACTAACCTTTATTATAACTTGGAATGGCGAATAAATAAAGTTTGTTCACTTGACCTACCATAAAACAATGCTTGCATTATCTATTACCAGTTTTACCTATTCACACAACAGACACGTTCTGTATCAAACCAATCACCGCCAGCATTTTTCAAGTCACGCAATGGCAGCATATCAACCCTGTCATTAACGATTCCCGGGACACAAAGAGGGTGCAGACATTATCCTTTACGATAATCGTCTACACCCTCATGCAATTCTCTACTTGGCTAGCCACAGAACCGAGTCATCTTCACCTAACACCCTCATTCAGGCGCATTAGCCAGGTTCCAGGTGATTTCACCCTGATAGGTACCGTTCACGGCGCTACTATTCACGTGTAACAGCATGCCGGCATCGCTATCCCAGTTGGTGGCATCGGTCGTGTCATCGTCACTGGTGGACGTGTGCGTGGCCACTGGTACCGCTGAATCCGTGCCAATGACCGTCGGCGTTGCGGTTGCCGTTGACTTGTACATCAGGGTCCCGGCCAACGTGGCAGACGGCGTCGTCGTGGAGGTCATCGGCTTTGTCATCCGCGCCGTCAACTCCCAGGTCGAACCGGTCCCCCGGGCATCGTTCACCCGTAACGCCCAGTCGCCCTCACGCGGAATCATTTGCCCCGTGCCGTTCAGCGCCGTATCGGTAAATGAAATCTGCGACGGCACGTGGTCGTAGCTGAGAATGCCCGCCACGTTGATCAACACGGAAATGTTGGCCGATGAATTCCCCGAGGCATCCGATACGTACAGGTTCAGCGTATTCAGCCCCGTCTTCAAATCGCTCGCTAATGGCTGATAGCTAAAGTTCCCGGTGTAACTGCCATCACTCTGTTTGGTCGAATCAAAATCTGAGGTGGCAATATCCTGGTCGTTCAGCGTCGGGTGCAGGGTAAACTGGGCATTGTCGCTAGCGCCCTTCAGCGTTGCCGTCCCCGTGACCGTTGTCGTCTTACCAGGCAGAACACTGACGGAGCTGTCACTCGTCAAAGCTGCGGAGAGGTCGACATCAGAGTGGGCAATTTGAAAGCCGACCATATCAGCAGACGCAATCCCCAGCGGCGCACTGAATTTGCTAGTGGTTGGGGCCACAACGGTCTGAGACGATGGATTGGCTGCGGTCGCATTCAGCGAAATTGTCGCCGTTGGATTACTGCCCGTAAACAACGACTTCTTGAGCACGTAATCCAGTTCCGAACTGCCTGCCTTGTAGCCAGAGAGATCAACCGTCTCCTGCGTGCCGTCCGCATACGTCACCGTTCCGGAATTGACCGTGACGTTGGTTGGTATCTGTATCTTGGCATCGATACTATCCCAAGGTTTTCGTCCCGAATTATAGGTTAGATTATAATCCAACCGCAGGCGATCCCCGCCCATGATTGCCGCGCTGTTTGGAATCTCCACGTTGTCTTCCGTTCTATCGTAAATTTTGGCGGTCGCACTGGCATCAACTAATCCAGGAATCTGCTCAAAGACGACCTGATTCGTTTCAAACGATTGCCCCGTGGAACCCGTAAAGCCCCACATTGCTTGACCGGTGTTTTCAGGATCGACCGTGGCCGTATCAATATCAAGGGTTTGCGTCATTGCCGCGGTCGTCGGGATAGCCGCGCCCGTCTCAGGATCCTTATCATTAAACGTGTACTTCATTTCCCCCGTCCCCGGGTAACTCGCTGGTGCTTTATATTGCAGCGTCAAGTGGTGCCATGCGCCGTCAGATAAGGGCGTTTGGATAATTCCCTTGTGTAGCATCACGGTATAGTATTGCCCACCGTAGTACCGCCGGGAGTATGTGGCTGATTTATTCGGATATTGCGAGGCGATGTGCGGCTTCTCTGTATCTTGGCTCGACACATTTGGAACGTACAGGTCGAAGTCGGTCGAATTTTGAACGTTGCTTGAGAAGGGCTGATCATTGACGAAGGAATCAAACTCCAACGCCCAACTATTTTTGATTGCCTGGTCAGAGACAACGCTGCTTTGTAGCGTCGTGTAGTTGTCTGGGCTGCCCCAGACACCCATAGTTTCGCCCACGGCCGGTTTGTTCGTTAGCGCTGTCCTGGAAACGGCGGCATACTTATCGCCATCGTTCTGTAGCACAAATGCCATCCCGTCACCCGCTTGATCTCCCTTGTCATCAAAGTACATCCACATCGAGGCCTTTTGGTCCTGCTTTAAATCAAAATAATAGCCATCTTCATTCGCCCAAATGGTTCCCAACTGATTGGCCGCATCCGTCAATTGGACCGCCTGGGTCTGGCTCCCCGCCGTGCTGTCATTAATGACCGTCGCCGAGTTCGTCGCTCCCGTAAACGTTCCCACCTGAAAATAGGGTTTAATAGGCAATCCCTCCGGCATGGTCGCCGCCTGAGCAACCGTCACCCCACCGATCAGTGCCGTAAGCGCTGCCAATCCACTTAACCATAAAGTCCGCATCTTCATCGCTGACACTCCCCTCGCTGTCTTTCTAGTCGGTCCTCAACTTTGTCACCTTGGTAGCCACAGCCATTGGTCCCCAAAACCATTGCTTCAGGCTGTCTTACACACAGCGTTACGCCTATCGTAATCTGTGGTCCTTTTTCAATAAAATTCGTGATTGCCTACTTGATTACCGCCTTCAATATCTAATCCTATTATACGATGATTCTTGTAGCGATTAACCCTAGACAACGCTTTTAACCCCATCAGTAAGGGATATCATTGGCTTGCTCTGTTAACTAAACTTACCTACGCTATTCGGGTGAAATTCGGTGACACCCGGAATAATTTTGTACGCAAAAAAAAGCGTTACGCACACCGCCAGCTGACACTGGTCGGGCACACGTAACGCTCATGAGAAGCTTATTTATTTCGTCGAATCCGTCTTGTCGCTTGCGACGTCATCGTCATCTTTGCGCCGGTTCTTCATTAACAAGTAGATAATGATGATCAGCAACAGGAGAATCAGAATTCCACCGGCCACGAACCACCAGAAGTAGTTCTTTTGTTGCGGCGTGTTAATCTTATTCTTTAATTGATTGATTTGTGCTTGGGTAACCTTGAAGTTCTTGACGAAGTGCCAGTGGTAACCGCCCTTGGCGTAGGCGTCCAGCGTCAAGGTGTATTCGCCAGCCGTTAACTGCTTGCTACCCCAAGGAATCGAGTAGTTGAAGTTAGAGTTTGGCGCCATTGACATGTTACTCTTCTCGTTGCTCAAGACCGTCTTGGTTTCGTTGGCCTTGGTCACTTTGGAGTTGACCTTTAGCTCACTCATCAGACCTGGACGAGGATTTTGTAAATTGGCTTGGATTTGGTTGTAGGAGTTGATCTGTCCCGCTTTAACCGTGTTTAACTTCATGTCAGGCGCAACGTCAACGCTGCTTTCCCGTAAACGGACCCCAATGACGTAGGCGAAGGCGTTCTTGATGGTCACACCTTTTTTCGCGCTGGAACTGTCATTTGAGGTTAACTGCTTCACGTAAACCCCACCTAAAATCATCCCGTCAATCGTCTTGGCAGGCATGGTGTAGGAAACGGAAACCTTCTTGGTACTCTTGGCAGAGACATTCACCTTTTGTGTGCTGTCCTTGCTGAAAATATCCTTGATGCCGACCTTCAGTGAGCTGTCTAACGTTGGGTTGGCTTTGCTGTAGTCGATGACCCCGTTGTCGTTGGTAATCGCTTGGTTGACCCCAACCTGGAACCGTTTCATGGAATTACTCGTGTTGCGGATCACAATCGTCAGCTTCTGTTGCTGCTTTGGCTTAACCCGTAAGGCAAAGTAGGTAACCTTCTTGTCATCCTGGTTCTTCGGTAAAACCGCACTGACCGAGTAACCCACACTTTCGGCGTGTGCAGTCTGTTGGTACCAGCCAAACGCCATCAGTAACGTCCCTAATGTTACTAAAATTCTAACCCAACGTTTCATGATTCTCCCAACCTCCATAAAAACTCAGCTTTATGTTCTCATTGTAACAAAGAATGCGGTAGCTGTCGCCACCGCATTCGCATTCTTAACATTTTTAATGTAGTGAATCTGTGAGGGTCCAAGTCAGCACACCCGTATAGGTTTGCGTTTCGGAGACCTGGCTCCCATTTACTAATAATTTTGTTGGTTCAGTCGTGTCATAGTTCAAACGATAGATCCACGTGCCTAGCCCAGTCCCGGCGTCAGCTTGGCCCACCTTCGCCATTTCTCCCAAGGGCAATCTCGTTGTGCTGGAAGTCGTGACGTGCGGGTACTTGCTGACGGTGGCACCAGACGCTAGAAACTTGGTTACACCCATCTCGATTGAGGCATTGTCGCCATAAATCTTGCTGGAATCCGATTGGCCCGTCAACACACTTGGTGTCAACATGAGCTGCCAACCATCACCCGTGTAACGCCGATCACTAATCTGAACAAACGCCCGATTATTCGTAGCCGTGGCGGTAATGATACCGTCCGCATAACTATTTTCATCAAACACCAGGTTAGAGGCATAATCGATGGTCAAATCCCCGGTCGACCCCGTCCCCTTGTTATTCGGGTCCAGATTGTCGCCTGGGAATTCGCCGCCAGATCCATCTGGATCCTTTGGACTGACCGGCTTCGAGGTGTCACCACCTACTAAAGTCACTTTAGCAGTTGTCGTTTCATTACCAGTGGAGGTCGTAGAACTAGCCTTAGCGGTTGCTGGTACGCCCACGGCAATGGTGCCGAGGACCAGCGAAGCCACTAATAACGTTGTTAATCTAGTCACTGCGCAGCCCTCCTTTACATGCTAGACTGCTTGTGGTTATTTAGTTTCAGGAGTGTTAGTTAACGTCCAAGTTAAGGTTGACGTGTATGAACCTTTGGCGTTACCAGCTGGAACATGTAATGAAGCGGCATTGTAAGTGTTCGCCCATGTCCCAACACCATTCCCGGATTCAGCATGGAAAATGTTCTGGTTGGCAGTACCCTCAGTATTGAATTGAACCGTATCAGCCTTATTACTTAGATCCGAGATATCTTGAACAGCAGCATTGGCAGTGGCACCATCTGACGAAGCTAAGACGGCATTGCTAAAGGTGAAGTTACCACCCGTAATTTGTGCAGATGCGCCACTTGCAGTTGAGTCATCATTAGCCATGGCAGTGTTCTTTACTTGCACATTCCAACCACTAGCGGTCCCAGGGTCAACAACCGTAACAGCACCAGCAGCAGCACTTGTATCAGCAGAATTAGCGCCCTTTTCAAAGGTCCCAGCCAAATCTAGAGCGTTTGTCCCATCTAAAGTACCACCAGCGAATGTAACATCAGGAGCTGACGTCAAAGCTAACTTACCAGCAACGTTACCACCATCGCCACTACCCTTTGAATCCAAGGTTACCTTGGCAGTAGTAGTTTGTGATCCTACACCACTAGTTGCATCAGCGTTAGCAGTAATAGTCGTAAAGCCCAAGCCGGCAACCAATGCAGCAGAAGCTAATAATTGTAAAGTTTTCTTAGTCATAATGAAAATCTCCCTCAACTTTAATTTTGTTGTTTTCTTCTCTTTAGTAAAATCCCAATCCAGACCAGCAGTAACATGATGATTCCTGCCATGGTCCCAAAGCCGAACCACGCTTCGGAAGTTTGTGGTAATCGACCTGTAATCCCTTTGGCACTTGTTCCCTGACTATTCGTCGGGCTAACGGTCGCCCCTTGACCACCGTTAGTGTTCGTTGTGGGTGACGGTGAAGTCTTCGATGAACTTGAGTTATTCACCTTATCACCAGTAATGCCATCGCCATCGCCGCCGTTCAAGTTCGTACTCGACGACGTTGGCTTGGTAAGAACCACCGAATAGTGTGATTGCTGAACATCGTCCGCACGAGCCGTAGTTGGGAGTCCCCAACCGACGATCAGCAGGCTCAGCACCAGCAAACCTAGATCTCGTAATCGCATCGCTGTCCCATCCTCACGTCCTTGTTCCTGACAACTATTTCAACACTTACCTAAATAGCAACTCTAATTGAAGCTTTCTGATGAATTCATCTTATTACATAACTTATACTAGCACCTATTTGGTGTTTTGTCCACAATTAATCATCTGTGGTAACAAATGTTTTTATAAGCATTATTATCAGGGGTGTATAAACAATTCTATATTTATCTTAACGTCCGAGTAAATGCCGTTGTACTAGTATATACACAGTATCTATTACGTCTAACCAGTTTGTAATCTATGTTTCAATTCCTTACAGTCATTTAATTCATGTGGACCTGTTATTACTAATTTACACCTGTGACATAAATTATGAGATAAAAAAAGTGGCCTTGGCCACTTTTTTTCGTTATTTATTATTAAGCTGGCGTATTAGCTAAAGTCCAAGTAAGGTTCTGACTGTAGTCACCCTTAACTGCTTGTGAAGGGATCGTCAGAGTTGGCTTCGTTGTGTCACTGTTCAAACCAGCACTCCAGATACCAATACCTTGGTGAGCAGCCGCAGTCATGATATTTTGCGACTCTGTATTACCAGTATTAATTGTAGTGGAACTCGTCAATGCTGTAGTTGCATTAGTGTCGTCTGTAGTTTTCTCAACACTAGCAGTCCCATCAAGTGTGTAGCTACCACCGGTCAAGGTATTGCCTTCGGCGTTAGTCATGGGCTCACTCTTCAGTTGAACCGTCCAACCAGTAGCAGAATCAATACCAGGGTTAGTAACTGTTAAATCGCTATCCATACTCTTAAGTGCAGCAGAGGTAGCAGCACCAGTTAACGCAGTGGAATCAAACACGATGTTTGGTACTGCAGTCAGCTTAATACCACCAAGTCCGGCAGTGTCATCGTTGGTCAATGATACTTGTGCAGTGGTATTTCCAGTAACATCATCAGAATTTGCAGCAGCCGCGTTGGCAGTCGTCGTTGAAACTAAACCTAAACCAGCAAATGCAGCAGCAACAGCAACGAAACCTAAAGTCTTCTTAAACATATTTATTATCCCCTTTAAGCCTTTTTGGCTAAAAATCTTTCTGTCAACTATGGCTGATCGTCCAACAACCTCGCGGGATTACCCTAGTTAATCGTGCCCCCAACGTTTGGTGTTTTCTCTGTATCAACCTTACAAGAATATAGTACCTCATTTTCTCTTCTTTGTCCACTCTTAATTATCTGTGGGGAGAATGACTCTTTGGGAAACCCTTTCAGCCCCAACATATACATTTACACTATAAACGCAATTACAATTAAAAGGCGATAACATCAACGTTCATAGGCACTTTTATTTTCAGGTACAGTTAGTGCTTTAAGGCCACTATCCTCAAATTAGCACAGCTTTTGCATTTGTTTTATAGGGTGTGTGAACATTTTCACTTTTAGTATCTCGTATGTACTATGTGCCGCAACCCCTTATCACTACTGAGTTTGTTGACCATTGCTGCTCTAGTACTGTTTATTTAAAAATTTTTTGAAAAAAATTAAAAAAATTCGGCATTTTCTGCTTTTTGGACAGAAAATGTCGAATTCTTACGTTTATTTGTTGTTGAAGCCACCGTGGAAGCCCTTTTGCACGGAAACAGGCGCGTTCTTATACGCCATCTGCTTCACGTATTTCCCCCGGATCATCAGTCTGTTCGCACCGGTCGCGTCACAAGTGATAAGTGTGACCAACTTTTGCTTGGTCTGAGCCACCACCCCAACGTCCGTTGCCGGAATGAATTTCCGGACGCTCACCTTGTAGACGAACACCGTCTTGGCATTGGTCAGGTAAATCATCTGGCCAACCCGAGTCTTCCAGTACAGCGGGCTGAATAGAATCGTTTGTGAAGACATGTGGTGACCAGCCAATGGATAATTGCCTTGGCCCATCTTTTGGTCCGGCCGCATGGTCCCCGCCGTGAGCGCTAAGACCTCATTGCTGACCCCCTTCGCAATCGGCAAATGAATCTTCGACTGTGGCATCAAAATTTCACCAACCACGTGAATGTCCGCCGTATTCCAGCGCGCATTGGCAACAGTGGAGAAGTCCAGCGACTTGACCTTGCTGAAGTCGTAGGAGGCCTTCTTCTTCTCATTACTCTTGACGGCCTTGCGTGTCACCTTAGGTTGATAAGAAGAAATCAACCAGTTTTTAATTTGTTCGTTAAATATTAAGCCCAACGAAATGACAATTAGGAGGACAAACAGCGTACTCCACAACCATCGCCAACGACGTTTCGGCTGCTGTTTCTTTTTGTCTGCCATATTTCTTACTCCAATCCCCAAGTAATTCGATCTCTACGACTCTGAATTTTACCCTTTTTACTGACAAAAACAAAGTCTCCGACTCGTGGCGGTCAGAAAACTTACAAATTTGTTTGTGGATTGCACTGAGGGGTCGGAGGTTGTAGCTGGGTAGTGCTTAGACGGCCTGAGTGCTGTTTTTAGGTGCTTAGCTGGTGCTGGTGGAACTTGGTCTCTCGTTGCACCACAGAACGTTGTGTCGGCTGATTTTAGCGAATCTAACGGGGCCTAGCGCTGGTTGGGCTTAGCTTGCTTTAAACCGTTAATCTTTCTCTCGCCATTAAATCCCAAGTCTGGCAGCCTCCGAAATGTGCTCCGCGAGCCAGGTCCCTGCGCTTAACCCAGCTAAGAAAATAACCCAAGCCCGGGGTTATTCACTTAGCTACGTTAATGCTCAGGACCTAAGCGGCTCGCTCCACACTCTTACACAAAAAAACCGGCACCGGGCCAAAGCCCCGTAACCGGTAAGACAAATCATAAATTTTATAATTAGTCGTTGGATAAACCGTACTTCTTGTTGAAACGGTCCACAGCACCATCGGCCTGAGTAAACTTTTGCTTACCAGTGTAGAATGGGTGGGAATCAGAAGTAATTTCGACACGGATCAATGGGTAGGTGTTGCCGTCTTCCCATTCAACAGTTTCGTCGGAATTTGCAGTTGAGCCAGACAAGAACTGGAAACCAGTACTTGAGTCTTGGAACACAACTTCGCGGTAATCTGGATGAATTCCTTGCTTCATAATGTATTACGCTCCTTTGCCCTGATTCATTGACTGAATCAGAGATTGATTTTAATCGTCAACCGTTGAATTATAACATGAAAACACCCTAGCGGCAATGGCTAATCTTGGCCATTTTCAACTAAACTGTCATCAACGATCTCGACGTCGGCGTTTAAAGCCGTTAATTTCGCTACAATTCGGTCATAGCCGCGCAAAATATTATCCGCCTGACTAATCTCCGTGTCGCCTTCCGCCATCAACCCCGCAATCACCAGTGAGGCGCCGGCCCGGATTTCTCCCGCCTGAACCTCGCCACCAATCAAGTCATCACTGGGATCGACCACGATGGTGCCCTCTTCAGAACGAATGTGGGCGCCCATCTTACGCAATTCCGCGATATGCTTGATCCGTTTGGGATAAATGGTATCGATCACAACACTACTGCCGTCCGCCTTAAATAACAGCGGCGTCAACGGCTGTTGCAGGTCGGTCGCAAACCCTGGGAACGGCATTGTCTTGACCTGAATCGGCTTCAAGTCATCGGCCCGGGGCACGTAAATGCTGTCTTCGTTGATTTCCAACGGGACGCCCATTTCAATCATCTTCGCCGTGAAGGCTTCCAAATGTTCTGGAATCACGTTCTTCACAACTACGCCATCCCCCACAGCCGCAGCCATGGACAGGTAGGTCCCGGCTTCGATTCTGTCGGGAATAATCGTGTGCGTGTTCATCGCCCGCAACGTTGGGACCCCTTCGATCCGAATGACGTCGGTCCCCGCTCCACGGACGTGTGCGCCCATGTTGTTCAGGAACGTGGCAATATCAATGATTTCGGGTTCCTTGGCGGCATTTTCAATCACCGTTGTGCCCACGGCCTTCACCGCAGCCAAAATAGAATTGATGGTCGCGCCCACGGACACCATATCCAAGAAAATCCGTGCGCCGTGTAAGCCTTCTGGCCCGGTCGTAATCCGCACCGTGCCATCGTGCTCATCGACCGACGCACCCAGCGCCTTGAACGCCTTAATGTGCTGATCAATGGGCCGGGGCCCGATGTTGTCGCCGCCAGGGAAGCTCAGCGTGGCCCGTTGGAACCGCCCCAACAAGGACCCCATAAAATAGTACGACGCCCGCAAGCTCTTGATGGCCTTGCTAGGGAGCGGTGCTTCAACAATTTCCGTCGGGTCAATGGTGAGGACCCCATCTTCAAACGTGGAGTGCACGTTCATCGATTTCAAAATTAACATTAGTTTATGCACATCAAGGATATCCGGTACCATATCGAAACGAACCGGTGTATCAGCCAAAATCGCTGCCGGAATCAATGCTACTGTGCTATTTTTAGCGCCGCCGATGGTCACTTCTCCAGAAAGTGGTCGGCCGCCGTGAATAATCATTTTCTTCATTGTGATGTGTTCCTCACTTAATTTATCTTCCATTGTAATTCCATACAGTCAGATACCATGATAAATAATACCGAGCAAAAAGACAACTGTTTCCCGGCATTTCGGGCAAAATGTAATATTTACGCCCCACAAATCTCATCATGGAGCGCCATTAGGTTACTGGGTAGGATGTTATCCATAATAATTTTGGTTAATTGCTGCGGGGTCTCGGGCATGCCGTCCTTGACCCACTTCTTCAGGATACTTTGCAAACCAGCACTGATGTAGGCCTCTTGGTAGCCATCAAGGACCGGTGGTTCCGGGCCGTTCTGCCGCATCAATTCTTGCATCCGCTTCAGGAGCTTGGTTTTACCCTCCATGAAGACCAGGTTACTGAGTTTCTTGTCCGCATAAAAGGCCGTTAACAGGTGTTCCAGGGCCTGAGCCGGCGTTCCCTCTTCTAAGGGGTGTAACGCCGCCACAAAGTCCTTTTCAATGCACGCGACGCAATCATAAATATCGGTGTAGTACCGATAAAATGTCGTCCGATTCACGTCAGCCTGCGCACAGACCTCCGTCACCGAAATGGCGTTGATCGGCTTGCTTTCCAGTAATCCCAGCACCGTATCTTGAATCGTCTGCTGGGTATACTGCGCCCGCCGATTATTTTTCACACCAGCCATAAATCTTCACTCCTATAATAACCAGCAAATTGTTGGCTGCCTCACTAGCCGCCTCGCCGCAATTCAAGGGAGACATTACGTGCCGACCGCACTAGTTTTATGGTATGGTAAAAACCAGCTCATTCGCTGTCATTGCTATCAATGCGACACTTTCATAAACTTTGTTGTTTTAACGACAAATCCGCCAACATTGACGGTTGTCAGGAGAACAATTTGCTTTATGATATAAGACACGGTGTTGCATTAATGTTCATTTTATCAGAAAAGTGCCGTTAGCAACAGCCGAAAACCAAAAATGGAAGGATTAATTTACAATGCTGGAACTAAAACATATCAAGAAATATTATTACGTGGGCGATTCTGTCACCAAAGCCCTCGATGATGTTTCCGTTGCGTTCCGTTCACAGGAGTTCGTCGCCATCCTGGGCCCTAGTGGTTCTGGGAAGACGACCATGCTGAACGGGATTGGCGGCCTGGACATCTACGATTCTGGTGACCTGGCAATCGAAGGCAAGTCGACCAAGGACTTCTCTGAAGCCGATTGGGACGCCTACCGCAACAATTCCGTCGGATTCATTTTCCAAAGCTACAACATCATCAGTCACCTGAGCATCCTCGATAACGTGGAAATGGGGATGACGTTGAGTGGGGTCAGCACCGCTGAAAAGAAAGAAAAGGCGCTGAAGGCCCTCGACCGCGTCGGCTTGTCCGAACACATCAACAAGCGGCCCAACCAACTGTCCGGTGGGCAACTGCAACGGGTCGCCATTGCGCGGGCCATTGCCAACGAACCCGAAATTCTCCTGTGTGACGAACCAACCGGGGCCCTAGATACCGAGACCAGTGAAGAAATCATGCAACTGATCAAGGAACTTTCCGCTGAACGTTTGGTCATCATGGTGACGCATAACCCCGACCTAGCACGGCAATACGCTGACCGAATCATCGAGTTCGCTGACGGGAAGATTCAAAATGATTCTAACCCTTACACCGAACACAGCGATGCCCAACAATTTGAACTGAAGAAGACCCGGATGACCTTCTGGACGGCCTTGAAACTGTCCTTTAACAACATTCGGACCAAGAAGGGGCGGACCGCGTTGACCGCCTTTGCTTCCAGTATCGGGATCATTGGGATTGCCGTGGTTCTGGCCCTCTCCAACGGTTTCCAGGCCCAGATCAACAAGACGCAGTCCAACACGCTGGCCCAGTTCCCCGTGACCATTTCGCAAACGGCCACGAGTACGACCGCCCAGTCCAATGACTCGGTCAAGGCCAACAACAAGAAATCCGTCACGGCCAAGGTCAGCCAACAGGACAAGGCGACCCACACCAATAAGCTTACCAAGAGTTACTTAAACTATGTTAAAAATCTGGATCCTAAGTTGAGCAAGAACGTCACCTATACCTACTCAACCGGGATGAACCTGCTACGTCAGGTGAACGGCAAGACCAAGACGGTCTCCTTCTCTAACGTCGATAGCAGTAGTTCCAGCGGCTCCAGTGCCATGCAGTCAGCCATGAGCGCTTCTACCGGGGTCGGCGGTTCCGTTTACCCTAGCGCGAATGACGGCGGTACGAGCTTCCTGAAGAAGCACTACAAGTTGGTCTCCGGGAGCTATCCTAAGAACGCCAACGACGTCATCTTGATTGTCGACCGTGACGGTTCCACCAACATCAACGCGTTGAAGAACCTCGGTTTCACGGCAAAGAACAACCAGTCATTTAGCTATAGCAAAATCGTTGGCACCAAGATTAAAGTCGTCAACAACAACGATTACTACCAAAGCCTGCCTACTGGCAATTACGTGCCCAACAAGGCTAGCAATTCCCTGTACAACAACAGTAACAACACGACTTTGAAGGTTGCGGGAATCGTGAAGGTCAAGGCCAAAGCTTCCGAAAACGTCTTGGCTTCTGGGATTGCTTACAGTGATAAGTTGACCCAAAACATTATTCAAAAGAACAAGAATTCTAAGATTGTTAAGGCCCAGAAGAAGGCCAGCGACAACGTCATGACTGGTCAAAGCGTTGACAGCACGACCAAGAAGTCTTTGGTCAGCTACCTCGGTGGTTCAACCACGCCAGCTAGCATCTTGATCTACCCGAACACCTTTAAGAACAAGGACAAGGTGTTGACGTACTTGGACAAGTACAACAAGGGTAAGAGCAAGGCGGACAAGGTCATTTACACCGATATGGCCGGAACCGTTTCTAGCTTGACCGGTGGCTTGATGGATGCCATCACCTACGTACTGGTTGCGTTTGCCGGGATTTCACTGGTTACCAGTATGATCATGATCGCCATCATCACCTACACCTCCGTCCTGGAACGGACCAAGGAAATTGGGATTCTGAAGGCTTTAGGTGCCCGGAAGAAAGATATCACCCGAGTCTTCGATGCTGAAACGTTCATCTTAGGTGTCGGTTCTGGTGCGCTGGGTGTTCTGATTGCCTGGTTATTGACATTCCCGATCAACATTTTGTTGAAGAGCATTACCGACCTGAGCAACGTCGCCCACCTCAACCCCGTTCACGGCATCGTGCTGATCATCATCAGTACCGTCTTGACCATGTTAGGTGGTCACATCCCAGCCCGGATGGCGGCTAAGAAGGACGCGGCTACGGCCTTACGTTCCGAATAGTTTCTTTTGCACCATGGTTATTTATGGTTACTGACGAAGGAGTCGTGCTCTGCGCGGCTCCTTTTTCGTGTTCCTTAGCTTGCTGACGAGGCGTGTCGGCACTGGCACACCTGCGGCTTCCAGGGAGCTCCGCCTGCTATGGGGTCGGTTCCAGCCAAAGAACGGGCTTCCACCTCGACTTGAAGCCACGAAGTACGCGTGTCTCCAAGGTCGTCCCACGGGGTAGGCCGGGAAAATACCCCGACCAACGCCGTCGACACAGCTGGCTCCGTCCCTGGCTTCCTCCGGTGTCACATTGCTGGTCACCTTGACACTGGCTCAGAAATCCAAAGAACACAAATAAGACGCAGACAACTACCGATAGCCGATAGTTGCCTGCGTCTTTGTTATTTACGTGGTTAACACGAGCACAGCGATAGACATTCCACGATGCACAGACCATGTAGCGAGTGCCACGCGGGGATGCAACCAGCCTAGTCTGGACACCCTGCCACAATGTCAGCCGCAGGGATGGTGAAAATGAGCCAAGCCGTGGGAATTCCCTTAGTGACGGTCTGTGTCGCTTAGGGAATTGATATCTTTGAGACTCGGTCCGGGAGGCTCAAAGTAAGTCCGGAGACCGCCCTTTGGCTCCGGACGCTCGCCCACAGCGCTCCGGTCTCATTTTTCACCATCCCGGAGGCGCTGCAATGTCGCAGGTGAACAGCCCCCAACCTAACCTGCTGCGTTGCTGAGAACCCAGGTCACTGTGCCTTGGTACTCGCCAATTAAAGCGCTACTGCTGGTTTTTAGCATGATGCCCGAGCTATCTGACCAGCCCGCCACAACATCCGTGGTTTCGCTGGACTCGGTGTTGGTTCCGCTGGCAATGGTTTGCGCTTCGTTCAGCGAACTCTGATTGCCATTCTGGTCCACCCAAACAACCTCACCAGCCAGTTCCGTGCCGGTTGTTTGATCACTGAACTTACTTGCCTGGGCCGTTACTGCCCAGTCCGTACCGGTTCCCATGCCGTTGGTCACCGATAAGTCCCAGTCCGCATTCCGCTTCAAGATCATCGATGTTCCGTTCAGCTGCGTCGTTTCAAAGGAACTTTCCGGACTGACCTTGTTAAACGCCAGCTTGCCCGTCACCGTCACGGTTGCTGTCACCGTATTGGAGCGGTTGCCCCGGTCATCCGTCACGTAGAGGCTCACGGTATTGTTACCGGTGACCAATTTATCGGCCGGAATCGTCAGGTTGAAGGCTCCCTTAGCGGTGGAATCACTACTGGTCCCATTTAATGTGAAATCATCAATCGTCTGACCGTTGTCCAAGCTTGCGTGGACCGTGACGTTATCGTTGCTGACCACTTCGTTGCCTGCCAGCGTGGCCAAGCCAGTCACCGTCGCAGACGCCCCCTGATCCACGGTAGTATTAGCCGCCGAGGTCCGCTGTAGCGTCCAGTTCCGTGCTGGGTAAATCGTATAGCTCGGCGTCGTCACCGAACTGACTTCATTGGTCCCGTTGAAGGAACTCGACGCACTGGCCACGCTGGTGTTGCTGGTAACCGCGTCGGCTTTCCCGTTCAACGTAATCGTGGCACTCTTATTGGACGACGACAGATTCTTACTCAGCGTGTGGGCGATTGGGTTCGTCCCCAATTCATCGGCACTCACCGTTTCCGTCGTCCCGTCCGCGTAGGTAATCGTTCCCGACGTAAACGTCACGCCATCCGGTGTTGGGATCTTGGTCGCAATGTTTTGCCACGACTGATTGCCGCTGTCATACTTTAAATTATACGTGTAGGTTAACTCATCATTGCCATTCACCGTTCCACCATCGGTGACTTCCTTGTTGGCTGTCGTGTCTGTGACGGTGACCCCTGATGAGGCGTTCACTAGCCCCGGAATGTGTTCAAAGGCCACGACGTTATTGGCATAGAGACTACCGGTCGTCCCGGTGAATCCCCAGTAGACCTGCTTCGTGCTGTCCGTCGCGTTGATGCCCAATTTGGTGAGATCAACCGACACCGTTTGGGAAGTCCCGGTGGTTGCCAGCCCGGTCTTAGGATCCTTGTCGTTCAACGTGTAGGTCATACTTCCCGTGTCACTGGTGACACCACCAGTGGTGGTTGGCGCAGTCCATTTCAATGTGAGGTGGTGCCACGCGCCATCAGAAAGGGTCGTTTGAAATGCTCCCTGATGCTTCAGGTAGTAGAAATAAAGATTCCCACTACTTTGCGTCCCATTTCGTTGGTAACTTCCGGCATCCCCGGGGTAGTTGGATGCCACGTGCTGTAAATCTTCATACTGGTAGCTATAATCCAGACCATCATTGTCCGCACCCGCTCGGCTCGAGTTGATTTGCTCGTCAAATTCAAGCGCCCAGCTCTTCTGGATTCCCAGTCCAGCAATCGTAGAAGCAGTTGTAGCGGTATTGGTGTAGTCAACACCCCACACGCCTAGCGCTTGGCCCGCTGGCTTGCTGGCGCTGGGGAAGGTGGTAAAGCCGGTACTGCTGGAGTTTTGCATGACAAACGACATGCCTTGGCCCGAATTTTTCGCGCCATTTTTACCAAAGTACAGCCACATATCAAAGTAGCCATCCTTGCTCAAGTCAAATTTGTTATCGCTGGTGGCCCAAGCCGACCCGTTCGTATTGGCGGTATTGTCCGTGACCTGAAGGCCGTGATTGCCTGCGACCAGACTCGCTGTGTTCGTTGCGTTGGGGATGGTGCTGGTCGTGTTGAACAGGCCATCAATCGCAAAACTACTCGGCAAGTCCGCAGTTACAGCGCTGTCACTCGCTTGAGCGACGCCGCTGAGACCAAACAATCCTAGAATCATACCGACACCACTCAACCACAACCATCGCTTCTTCACGTCGCAGCCCTCCTCGCATTAAAAAGTTGCTTGACTTAATCTATCGCGCATTCATCCTATAGTAGCAACTAGGATATCATGAAAGATGGTTCACGTCCACAAATATGTTTATAATAAATGAAAGTAGGGCGTCGCGAACTGTGTGTTATCAAGGGATTAGGCCGCTTTCTGCGATTGGATTGGCGGGTGGTTAGTTGAGACTGTTGTGAAAAGACTGACATTTTCTGTCGTAGATGATTATGATTGTTGCCTGGTCACCTCATCTATTAGCCACTCAAGAGCCGTCCGGGTGACAAATTTTGCTTCATCAGGTGACTCCTGGGTCCTCGTGACCCGACTGTCGTATTTTTCTCTTAGCTCTATAATATCCTGTTGCGTCAGTTTTCGACTTGGATGCGTCATTTGTTCAAAATCAAATTGAAAAGTCATAGAAACTCGCTCCTCTCAATCAATTTAAATTTTCAAAGTACTTTGCTTGGGTGAGTATAGCACGCTGATTACTCAATAATGTTGTTTTTTCGTTAGAGATGAAAATCAGGCACATTGATTAACTGAATTTATTAAAAGATTAGGAACTTGTCAACACGACTAATACTTGTAATTGATAATCAAATATTCTTGTTGGATAATCACTTCACGTTTGAAAAGTTTCAACAATTGTTTGGGACTCATTTGGCCAGGACTGGCTTAATGCGTTAATCTTTCTCTCGCCCTTATATCCTGGTCCTGGCGGCTTCCGAAACGTGTTCTGCAGGGCAACTGGTTCCGCTTAACACCGTAACGGCAACGACCCAGAACCCGGGTCATCACCGTTACGCCGTTAATGCTCGCCAGCTGACCGCCCTGCGCCACACTCTTTTCCGAAACGTGCTACACAGGGCAGGTCCCTGCGCTTAGCAAAAAGAGGAGCCCCAGTCGATTTGGTCTTTGTTGATCCCACTGACTTAGTGCGTTAATCTTTCTCTCGCCCTCATATCCCGATCCTGGCGGCCTCTGAAACGTGCTACACAGGGCAGGTCCCTGCGCTTAAAAAGCCCCAGAACTCCTGCCCGGCATTAGTTCTTTGTTGGGCCTACTGGCCTAGTTCGTTAATCTTTCTCTCGCCCTCATATCCTGGTCCTGGCGGCCTCTGAAACGTGCTACATGAGCCAGACTCCTCCGCTTAGAAAAATAAAGACGTCCCAGCCCGGCTTCGCCGAACTGAAACGTCTTTATTCCTCTAATGCTCAGAGTCTAACCGGCTCATTCCGCACTCTCTTTACTAGCCGCCGCAATAAAGTCTCTAAACAACCCTTCAGGCCGTTCTGGACGCGACAGGAATTCTGGGTGGTATTGTGCTGCCACGAAGAACTTCTTTTTTGGTAATTCAATGACTTCTACCAAGTGATCGTCAGGTGATGTTCCTGAGAATACCAAGCCCTTTGCCGCCATTTCTTCACGGTATTGGTTGTTGAACTCGTACCGGTGACGGTGGCGTTCCTCGACCATTGGTTGGTTGTCGTAGGCCGCTGCTGCGACACTACCCGGCTTCAACTTGCATGGGTACAGACCCAGCCGTTGCGTGCCACCCATTTCGTGGACGTCCGCTTGGTCTGCCATCAAGTCAATGATTTTGTGGGTCGTGCTTGGGTCCATTTCAGTTGAGTTGGCATCCTTGTAGCCCAGAATATCGCGGGCAAATTCAATGCTGGCCACTTGCATCCCCAGGCAAATCCCCAGGAATGGCACGTCTTGTTCCCGTGCGTATTTGATAGACGTGACCATGCCTTCAATTCCCCGGTCACCGAAGCCACCAGGAACGATGATGCCGTCCGCGTCGCCCAACATATCAGCAACGTTGTCTTCCGTAATCTCCTCGGCGTCAATCATCTTCAAGTCGATGTTGGCGTCAACCGGGTAACCGGCGTGTTGTAAAGCTTCGTCCACGGAAATGTACGCGTCATGCAACGCCACGTACTTCCCAACCAAGGCAATCTTGATGGTCCGCGTCAGGTTTTGCATGTGGTCCACCATCGCTGCCCACTTGGTCATGTCGGCCTTAGGTGCGTCCACTTGGAAATGGTCCAGGACAATTTGGTCTAACCCTTGGTCCTGTAACCGCAGTGGAATCGAGTAAATTGTGGAAACGTCCATGGATTCGATAACGGATGAAGGCTTCACGTCACAGAACAAGGCAATCTTCCGCCGCATCTCGTCGGTGATTGGTGCCTCGGTCCGTACGACCAAAATGTTGGGTTGAATCCCGATGCTCCGAAGCTCACGCACAGAGTGTTGCGTCGGCTTGGTCTTCATTTCGTGGGCCGCGTGCAAGGTTGGGACCAACGTGGTATGAATGTAGACCACGTTCTCGTCGCCAACTTCGGCCTTCATTTGGCGAATAGCTTCCAAGAAAGGTTGGGATTCAATGTCCCCAACGGTCCCACCAATTTCAGTAATCACAAAGTCTGCGCCCAGCGTCTTGCCGGCCCGCATAATTTTTTCTTTGATCATTCCCGTAATGTGCGGAATAACCTGAACCGTCGCGCCGAGGTAATCCCCGCGCCGTTCTTTTTCCAAAACTTCTGAATAAATCTTACCAGTCGTGACGTTGGAATATTTGTTTAAGTTGTTGTCAATGAAACGTTCGTAATGGCCTAAGTCCAAATCTGTTTCGGTCCCATCGTCGGTAACGAAGACTTCCCCGTGTTGGTAGGGGTTCATCGTGCCGGGATCCACGTTGATGTACGGATCGAATTTCTGAATGGTCACGTTCAAGCCACGGTTCTTTAACAACCGTCCTAGGGAAGCGGCCACAATCCCCTTACCTAGTGATGAAACCACGCCGCCAGTCACAAAAATATATTTGGTCATGTGCAAACTCCTCGTAAGATTATTTAGGGTCGGAAAACTATAAAAAAAGCTCCCTATCCATTGCGAATAGGGAGCTTACCGTCCAGTTGTCCTCGCTACAAGTAGCAGGGAGCCCAAAAAACATAATACCTGCTTTTTGGCAGGAGGTCAAGCGAAGTTCGGAAATTTATTTCTGTTCTTCGTCGTCATCATCATCGTCATCGGCTTCATCATCGTCGGCAGAGAAGTCAAGATTTTCGTCATCGTCGTCCGGTGCTTCCATTTGAGAAAGCTGGTCTTCGATACCGTCCGGAATATCTTCCGTGTCGTCTTCTTCATCATCGTCGTAATCGATCACGTCATCGTCATCGGTCGTATCGGCGAGGAAGGCGTTAACCTTCTTGCGCTTCTTACGCTTAGGTTGATCTTCATCTTCCTCTGCATGAACGGTGGCTTCATCGATGGATTCAAACGGATACCAAGTTCGCAGCCCCCAAAGGTTATCACCCAGAGAAATGAAACTACCATCGACATTTAAATCCGTATAGAATTGGGACAGCCGGTCACGAATTTCTTCGTCGCTGTCGCCCAAGTATGATTGGACGGCGTTAGCCAAATCGGCAAACCCCATCACGTCGCCGTGCTGAGACAAAATGGCGTGAGCAACTTCGATCATTGATAATTCCTTTTTATTCTGGCCCTCAAAGAGTTTTAATTCCAAACTGGTGCACGTCCTTTCCACAGTCTACGAAATATGATACTCGTTTAAGCCGTAAATTGCAATCGAATCTTGTAGTTTCCGACCAAATCATCATTAGCGTAGAGCAAATAATCAATCTTAACGTTGCCACTAAACGGCTTTTCCTTAAAACTCGTTTCCAAGTATGGCGTCACCGTTTCAATTGGCAAGGGGCCATAAGGCGTGTTGTAGCGCGCCGTTACCCGTTTACCACTCACAAAGTGTAGCCGCAGTTCAGCCTCGGCGTTCCGGGTCAGGTGGACCTCCCCTTCTGGCGTAAACTTCATCGTCACGGGCGTTTGTTCCCCGGTCTCCTTGTTCGGTTCCAGGTAACGCAGGTAGAGGTTGTGGCCCATCTGAACTAGCTGGCCATCCACATCCAAGCGGTAGTCGGAAACGTCCTGATCTTGCTTGATGTGCGTCTCCAAGTGAATCATGACGGGCACCCCCGTAGATAATTGATCCATTTGCACACTTCCTTTCCGCGAATTGTCTGGATTAATTATAGTTCATTTCGGCCAGAAAACCTACCAATTATCATCTTTTCTCGGGCATTTCCAATCCTTGGTTTGACTCAGGCTAACGCTTAAAGTGGCAACATTGTCTAAACCTGCCGGCTTACCGTTCGCCAAATTTAGGCCGGAACGCTGTGGGAAGGACGCGGGTAGCCTGAGAACCGGTCTACCTGCTCGCTTTGAACCGCCCAACCCGCGTTTCAAAGTCGCCATTTTCCAAGAAGGCCACGTGGAAAATCCCACGGCTGAGCCTAAATTTGGCTCACTCACGCCTACGTAGACGACGACCAATTATTCTGGTCAAACGTTGCCAATCCAGCGATAGTCACAGCAATGTCATGTTGCAGAACAATCATAACCGGAGGAGGACAGAGATGGAGGCAGCTGTGTCGACGGTGTTAGCTGGGAACCAGCTTACAGCGTGGGACGTGTTTGGAGACTGGCGTTCTTTGTCAGGCTTCAAACCGAGCCGGAGGACCGCACCCCAGGCCGCAGGCGGTCCCCACAGCAGACGGAATCTCTGGCAGCCGCAGGTGGCAATTTTAAGCAATCTTATGTTGCCGTTTGGCGTTCACAAGATTAAGCCCAGCGTAAGGACTGGTCCGGACCATGACGGCGCAAGCGTTTTCTAGTATAATGGGAGGTTGAAGATACTGAACGAAAGAAGGTGGGTTCAATGTTTCCCTTTGATCTCCCCACAGATTCACTCCAGACCGTGACCACCCCAATCCCGGCCGACAATAAAAATCAAGCGTTCGGCTACACCAACGCCCTCCTCGACCTCGTGGTGGACCTCCAGGAGCCCATACTGCACTTCTGGGCCATGCAGCCCACCGTGATCATGGGACTGAAGGACAAGCGGCTCCCCGACCTCACAGCGGCCGTCAACGCCGTTCAAGCTCACGGCTACGACTACGTGCTCCGCAATTCTGGCGGCCTTGCCGTGGTCAGTGACGCTGGCGTCTTAAACGTATCCCTGTTCACCCCGCTGACCACGCCACCCATGAGCGTCGAAGCGGCCTACGCCCAAATGACCACACTGGTCGACGCCGCCTGGCCGGAATTGACGTTGAAACATTATGAAATCACCCGCTCCTATTGTCCGGGCGACTACGACCTGAGCGTCGACGGCTTAAAGATTGCCGGCATCGCGCAACGCCGCAGTCCCCACGCACTCGTCACCATGCTGTACCTGGGCGTGAACGGCGACCAAGTGGCGCGGGGCCAAATGATTCGCGACTTTTACCAGGCTGGCTTGGGGGCTGCCGAGAACAAATGGGCCTTCCCCGACGTCGACCCGGCCGTGATGACCACGACTAGTGCCTTACTCAGCCAAGACTTAACGGTTAACGATGCCGAACAGCGCTTCCTGACGGCTGTGGAAACAGCGGGTGTCCAGGTCGGCCACAAAAAATTAGCGACCCTCATGGCCACCCCTAAATTCACCACCGCGCTCGACCACGCCACGGCACAAATGGTCCGCCGCCAACCACGGCTCACGACAAATTAACGAGGAGGAATCAGTGTGACATACGCCCAACAGCGACTGCCCCGGGAAAAAGTTTTCCGGGATCCAGTCCATAACTACATTTACGTCCAACATCAAATTATTCTTGACCTGATCAACACCAAGGAATTTCAACGTTTACGGCGGATCAAACAACTGGGAACGGCCTCACTGATTTTCCACGGTGCAGAGCATTCCCGCTTCACCCACTCACTGGGCGTCTACGAAATCACCCGTCAAATTTGCGATAACTTCCAACGTAACTATCCCACGAAAACGCCCGGAGATGGCGGCTGGGACGACAACGAACGGTTAACCGCGCTGTGTGCCGCCCTGTTACATGACATCGGCCACGGCCCGTACTCCCACACGTTTGAACACATTTTCCACACCGACCACGAGGCCATCACCGTTGAAATCTTGACGTCTCCGACCACCGAAGTCAACCAGGTCTTACGCCGTGTCAGTCCGACGTTCCCCGCCGAAGTTGCCAGTGTTATTCAAAAAACGTATCCCAATCCGCAGGTCGTCCAGATGATTTCCAGTCAAATTGATGCCGACCGGATGGACTACCTGTTGCGCGATGCCTACTTCACGGGCACCCAGTACGGGACGTTTGATTTGACCCGTATTTTACGCGTCATGCGACCGTACCAAGACGGGATCGCCTTTGCCATGAACGGCATGCACGCGGTCGAAGACTACATCGTGAGCCGCTTCCAAATGTACCAACAGGTCTATTTCCACCCGGTTTCTCGGTCGATGGAAGTGATCCTCGACCACCTGTTGGGCCGGGCCAACGAGCTGTACCAAGCGGACGAAACGGATGAGAGCTTCATCCCCCACCTGCTGTTGCCGTTCTTCAACCACGAATTCGACCTCCAAGACTACCTGAACCTGGACGACGGCGTGTTGACGACCTACTTCATTCACTGGCGGCAGTCACCGGACGAAATTTTGGCCGACCTGGCGCACCGTTTCTTGGACCGAAAGCCCCTAAAGAGTGCGGAATACTCGGCGGCGACCCAGGCACTATTGCCCCAGTTACGCCAAATAATTCGCTCCGTAGGCTTTAACACGGACTACTACACCGCCACCGACAACAGTTATGATTTACCTTATGATGACGCGTACGATCCGAAAATGACCTACCCGCTGACCCAGATTGAACTCCAAGAACCAGACGGCACCCTACTGGAATTGTCCACGGTATCCGACCTGGTCAACGCCATTCGCGGCAAGTTCTCTGGTGATCAACGCTTCTTCTTCCCCAAGGAAATGTTAAATCCGGGCAACGACGCCCCAGAACTGTTCCAGCCCATTTACGACGAGTTCGGCTCTTACATTCAAAATAACCAATTGATTCAACCAAAGGAGTCCTAAGCATGACGGTTAAACTCATCGCCATTGACATTGATGGCACGTTGCTCACCCCCAATAACAAGTTAGCCCTCTCCACGATTGACGCCATCAAGGCGGCCGTCGCTTCCGGCATCAAAATCGTGCTCTGTAGCGGCCGCCCCTTGGCTGGCGTGCAACCATACCTGGACATGCTAGACCTCACGGGGGATGACCAGTACGTGATTACCCACGACGGTGCCGCCATTCAAACGACGAATGGCCAGGCGCTGGTCACCCACTCATTGAGTCGCAACGATGCGCAACGGCTGGCGGGTCTCGCCGACCAGGCACCGATCGACTATCATATGATTACACCGCAAGCCATTTACACGCCCAACCGGCCGGCCAGCGCCTACACCATCCGGGAGAGTCGTTTGGTCCACTTGCCGGTCGTTTACCAACCTGCCACTGAAATTCCTGCCGGCGAAGACATCTTAACCTTTGTTTTCATCGACGAAACGGCCGTGGTTGATGCCTTTGAACCCACCATCCCCGCAGCCCTGCGCCAGCAATTTTACCTGGTGCGGACGGATCCGCACTTTATCGAGGCGCTCAACCAACACGTCAGTAAGGCCCACGCCCTGCAAGAATTGGCCGACCACCTTCACCTCCAACCAGCCGAAACCATGGCGATTGGGGACGGGGCGAACGACCTGCCCCTGCTCAAAGCTGCCGGCTTAGGTGTCGCGATGGGCAATGCCACCGCCGAGGTTCAAGCCGCCGCTGACGAAGTGACCAGCAGTAACGCTGAAGACGGGGTGGCCAACGCCATTTTGACCTACGCCCTTTAACTCTAACTTTCAAAGGAGACCCATTCATGACCATCAAATTAATTGCCATTGACATCGACGGTACCCTGCTCAACGAGAAGAATGAACTGGCACAAGAAACCATCGACGCCGTGCAAGCCGCCAAGGCCCAGGGCATCAAGGTTGTCCTGTGTACCGGCCGCCCACTAACCGGTGTCCAACCTTACCTGGATGCCATGGACATCAGCGGCGACGACCAATACTCCATCACCTTTAACGGCTCGGTTGCCCAAACCATCTCCGGCAAGGTTCTGACCAACCACTCGCTGACCTACGACGACTTCATCGACCTGGAAGCCCTCTCCCGCAAGCTAGACGCCCATTTCCAAATTGAAACGCCGGACTACATCTACACGGCCAACAAGAATATCAGTGCCTACACGATCGGCGAAAGCTACCTGGTGAAGATGTTGATTCGGTACCGCGAAGTGAGCGAAATTTCACGGGACCTGACGATTTCAAAGGCCATGTTCGTGGACGACCCCGCCGTGATCGACCGGGTCAAGGCTGACATGCCACAAGCTTTCAAGGAACGGTTTAGCGTGGTCCAGAGTGCCCCTTACTTTATCGAGGTCATGAACAAACACGCCAGCAAAGGGGGTACCTTGAGCGAACTGGTCGACCAACTCGGCTTAACCGCGGACAACGTGATGACCCTTGGTGACCAGGGCAACGACCTGACCATGATCAAATACGCTGGCTTAGGCGTCGCAATGGGCAATGCCATCGACGAAGTGAAGACCGCCGCTCAGGAAGTGACCCTGACTAACGCTGAAAACGGTGTCGCTGCGGCAATCCGGAAGTATGCATTGTCCTAACATTAATCTGCCCCGTTATCGACTTACCCCTTAAGCGGATAAGTCGATTTTTTAATTAACTCACCGAACCTCGGTTAAATTTCACCGTTCAATGGCCTATTTTAACCCTTGGGTTGGCTCACGTGGTAGGCTTGCCTCAATCAGAGGAGATGGATTGATAATGAATATAAAAGATTTTGCTGAGAAAGTCGCGTGCAATCCGGACACGCTGCGTTTCTACGAAAAGATGGGGTTGTTGGTGCCGACGCGGACCGCGGGGAATTACCGCGAGTACACCGTGGCGGACCTGGCCACCTACCGGATCATTCACAGTCTCAAGCGGGCGGGCCTGCCCCTAGAAGAGATTCAGGAAATTCTCTGCTTACGCTCGGCCGACGTTGACGCCACCTGTTGCGCGGACACGCTGCGTTTCATCACGGGCAAACACGCCCAGTTCATTGATAACCAACATTTTTATGCGCAACTGGCGCTACTGACGGACCAGATGGCAGAGGCCTTGACCAGGTCCACCCTGTCCAAGAGCGAGCTGGACGCGATGATTGAGGAACTTGGCGAGCTGGACGACCAAGTGGTTTAACACTGGACTGTGGCAGTTGCCGCGCGGAGATGGCTTCTATGTTGCAAACCTGTTGTCGGGGTTCCATTGTTGGAGCGCCGATTTTTGTTTGGGGTAAATCTGTGGGCAGCTAAAAAGGCCGCACGGTGGCGACCTTTAGTGGTGGTAAATTCGTGCTAGTGTTTGGCTTTTTGCA
The DNA here is from genome assembly GCF_003946245.1 of Levilactobacillus cerevisiae. Lineage (GTDB taxonomy): Bacteria > Bacillota > Bacilli > Lactobacillales > Lactobacillaceae > Levilactobacillus > Levilactobacillus cerevisiae. The sequence goes on along the minus strand of NZ_RHNN01000013.1, from coordinate 58,732 downwards.
GTCGTTGGTACTGGTCTTCGTAGGCCAGCCAGAATCTAGCGGGCATCCTGCATGACCCTCGTTAATTAGCGTCTGCACCCTTGCTTACATCTCATCAATTCGGCCAGTCATTTTGAAATTCCAGTACGCTTGATCCATTCGCAACCAAAACGTTGCTTCAACTTCAACGACCTGCGTCAAGGCTTCGGCGAACGCCGGGGTCACCCTGTCGGTACCACGGAGGACCGCAGCCACGTAGGCTGGTGAACTGCCGGTTGCCACTGCTAAAGCGTTGGGCGTCATGCCCAGCACTTCCAGGGATTCCGCTAGCGTTTCTCCCGGTGCTGAGGCGTACTGGGGATGTATAACATTCTCATTTTTATTCATGGTAATTAACCACCCTTTCACTGATCAAGCTTTGACGTCTACCGGTTGAAAACTAGTCCTAGTGCCTCGTTTTCTGTAGTCGTTGGTACTGGTCTTCGTAGGCCAACCAGAATTTAGCGGGCACCTGCATGACACTCGCTAAAGACTCGGCAAATTCCGATGTAATCGCCGCTGTCCCAGCTAAGACGTTGATGACGTAATCGCTGTCCTGCCCCGTTTCCGCAATTAGGTTCTGGGGTGTCATCTCTAAAGTCGCGAGTGCTTCCTGGATACTTTCCCCGGGGGCGATGGGGCGACTTGGTTCGTAATTGGTTTGCTTATTTGTCATGATAGTCCACCTCGAAAGACTAACTTGCTGATTACTGCTTTTCATGTCCGGTTCGCTTGAAGTATTGATACCCTTCGTCTAATCGTAGCCAGAACCCAGCATCAATTTCAAAAAATTGTGTTAAAGCCATCGCAAATTCTGGGGTTACTGGCACTTTCCCGTGGAGAACCGCCTCCACGTACGTTATTGACGTCTGCGTTTTCTGCGCCAATTCTTGTGGCGACAAGTCTATCGCTGCCAACGACTCAGTTAGGATTTCACCTGGTGACGATACGTAGTCACGATCTAATGCATACCCTTTTCTAATCATGATAATCAACTACCTCTCTAATCAGAACATGAATAATCTCTTCTTTGTCAACGATGATATTTCCGGCAACATCCATTCCGCGGAATACAAGTCGCAATTGTTTCGTGACATCTATTGCAAAGTAGCCCGACAATTCACCAAATAATCTGTGCAATCGCGTTGGCGGCAAATGCGATAAATCTGACAAGTTGACGGCGCTTTTCAACAAATCTATTTTATGTAAGATTTGCACTGCACTTCGCTTACCATATTTTTTCACCAATTTTGATTCACTGTCTATCTGCGTCTTCAACTTATGATTTTCAATTTCCACTATCACACTAGCTAACCTCTCTCTAAAGACTCCTTTAAGGTTAACTGCGTAACAAATGTCAAAATATTTTATTTTGCCCTCAATTTTTTTCAATTTATTCATTTTAATAATAAGACCACTATACCGAACTCCCCTCCACAAAGATACCAAACGCCCCAACAATCGTATTAACCCACTACTCATCAACCGCCTAAATAGACGTCGTTTGAACGCAAAAGGAGGTTCTGACATTTGTCAAAACCTCCAAATTTATTTGACTAATAACGCGTTACTACTCCACCGGCATCACTTGATGTGCTTGAATAAACTGCTGGAAAGTTGCGAAGCACTGAGTCAAAAACTTAAGCGTTCGTGCGTCCGTCAGTTGACCATCCTCACTAAACTGCTGTTTAGCAAAGCCCATCATGAACTGATTGCCAGACAAAACGTGTGCGTTCAAGCCTGGTGAATTCAGGATTTCACGCAATTGCGTTTGCGCGAATGATGTTCCCTGCTGACCCAGTGACACGCCCACCACCATGACTGGTTTGTCCGTGAATGGATGCGCAGCAAAGGATAGCCACTCCAGACAATTCTTCAAGCTAGCCGGAATCGAATGATCATATTCCGGTGTCGCAATCACAACGCCATCGGCCGCATCAATTTTTTGGGCCAAAGCAACGACACAAGCCGGTGCCGGCTGGGCAGTCGATTCATTGAATAAAGGAAGTTCTTTAATCTCCTGAACCTCAATTGTCACATCCGTCGTAAACTGCTGGGCCATAAACTGGAGTAGCAGCCGGTTATAAGAGAAGTCGGCATTGTTCCCAACTAACCCAATAATTTTCATTTGGCTGTCTCCTTCACTTGTAAATAATCCGTTAGACTTTGCCCCGCATTCCGTCCTGAATAAAAGGCATAACCCACACAAGTCCCCGGCATGTTAGGACCATACGTATCACCTACCAGCCCAGATGAATCATTTCCAGCCGCATAGAGGCCTGGGATAACTTGCCCCGCATTATCAACGACTTCATTGTCCGGTGTTACCTGCAGGCCACCCATCGTGCAAAAGGCACCTGTATTAAGCTTGAAACCGTAATAGGGTCCCTCATTAACGGGAATCATGTACGCGGCATCCTTACCAAATTGATCATCCACACCATTTTCGGCTGCTTGATTGTACACCTGAATGGTTTGGCTTAGCTGATCCTCTGGCATCCCCATCTTTTTGGCCAGCTCTGCCATCGTGTCAGCCTTAAAGATAAACGACTTATCTGCTGCGACGGCCGTATCAATTTCATCCTGAAGCTTGGTCATCTTTTCTCCCCGCTTCACGTAAACACCTAACCCCATGAAGTTTCCTTCAGTAGCCATCCGGTCGATGACCCCTTGATCAAGAATACTGTAGACCGCGTTTTGCGTATACATGGCATTCCCAGCATAAGAGAAGTTATAAACGACACTCTCGTCAACGAAGCGTTCGCCCTTTTCGTTCACCCATAAGAGTGGTTGTTGTCCAGCGGCGGCATTCATTTGCGAGCCCATAAATTTAAATGATGGTTCATCCGGATCCTTTAAGTAACCACCAAACAACATGGCAGTTCCCGTTCCATAAGGTTTTGCACCAGCATTCCAAGCCATTTGCAAGCCATCGCCAGTTCCCTTACCCGAGCTAACTGGAATTAATCGTTCCGTATCGTATGATGTCAATTCGGCCATCATCTTTGGATTGTTCAAGTAGCCACCCGTTGCTAAGACAACTGCGGGCGTTTGAATCGGAATGACTTCGCCAGACTCTTCATCCTTAACATCCACCGCAACAATTGCGCCGTCGTCATTGCGATGAAGCCCTTGCGCAGAGGTTGACGTTAAAATTTCGACGCCGAGTTCTTCTGCCTTGGGTTGCAAAGCACCGTGAATGACTTGGTTACCCATTCCTTTGTAGATGTGCCAAGTGGCCTCGCCATCCCCCATCGCTTGTACGCCTTCGTACTCAACGCCTTGGTCAGCCAACCACTGAACGTTATCTGCACTAGCGTCAACATACTTCCGCCAAATACGTGAGTCGGCCTTGTACTTGGAATAGGCGACTTCCTCTTTCAAAACTTCAGTTCCAGAAACATGAATCCCTGCATCCTTCTGCAAATAGGAATCAACGGCAAATAGTCCCTCAGTGTAATTACTACTGCCACCGGTCGTGTGGCCCTTCTCTAACAACAGCACTTTTAATCCCTGTTGCGCGGCAGTTAAAGCCGCCGACATACCAGCGGCTCCCGTACCAGCGACGACAACATCATATTGCTTTTGGTTTGGCATAGTCATCATTTTTCCTCCGTTTTAGAAAGTGAATTTATACACAATTAGATTCAAAAAAATTTTCTCTTGCTGCATATCCTATCGAATGACTATATTCTAAAGCACACGTGTATGTTAATATAGTCACAAAAGAATTCGCCAGGCGAACTAAATCTAACCCCTAGGAGGGAAATTCTTGGACATTGATCATCTGCATTTATTTTTAGAAGTCGCTCAGTATGGGAGTTTTAAGCAAGTTGCCGACCGCCATTTCCTTTCACAACGGGCTGTTTCAAAACAAATTCGCCAGCTTGAATCTGAACTTGGTGTCACCCTTTTCCAGCGAAAAGCCAATACAATTACGTTAAACACGCAAGGCCATTTTTTCTGGGCCGAAGCACAAGACATTGTGAATCATTACAACAATGCCGTTCACGAATTGCATGGACTAGATCACCTCAGTAGTCAGACCTTACGCATCGGTTATTTTTCCATCTTTGAAAGTCATTTACTACAAGCCGACGTCCATCAATTAAAAGCAGACCATCCGGACGTTCACGTGACCATTCGTGAGGCAAGCAATGAACACTTGGTCAAGAGTATTCACCGAGGAGCGTTGGACATTGCTTACTCCATCGAGTATGGGCAATCAGTCCTGCCCGAAACTTCCTCACTGACCGTTTTACCGATTTTTTCTGGCGAAATGGTCCTAGGACTTAGTGCGGACAACCCATTAGCAGAACAGCAAAAGATTAAAGTGACCGATCTACAAGAGATTCCTATCCTGTACTACAGCCCTGAAAGCTCAACCTTCTTGCTTGAAAGCTTCTTGGCTAGCATTCCACAAAGTCAGCAGACGAAACACGTTCAACGGGTCCCCAGCATCGAGCAAATGCAATTGCTGGTAGCACTTAACCAGGCCGTGGCCTTTTATCCAGCCGGGCTTTTAGACACCGGTTCTGCAAGCACTGACAACATTGTCTACCGTCCTTTTGAATTGGACTCGCAGGAATACAGAATCGTGATGGTTTATGACCCGCAAAACAGTAATCCCGCTTTGCATCATCTGTTACAACAAAAGCGTGCCACCATCACTGATGCATAATTTTTTCGGCAGAACCTTCAATCAACCAAATCATTTCAAAAAGGCACTCAGCCGTCACAGCCGAGTGCCTAATTTTTTAATTAAATTGTAAATACGACACCCAAAATGATGTAACAGATGCCGCTAACCAGCCCAAACCGAGCCAACGTGTTCACCACGATTGGCGCGTTCTTCGTGCTGGCTACCTGCCGTACTGGTACCTTTTCACCGGGTAACGGTTCGACCTTTTCTTTGCGGTGCCATAAGTGCCGCCAGCCCGTAAACAGGTGACCCTTGGCTAGGACGCAAATGGCGCCGAACACGATGAGTACCAAGCCCACCATGAACAGCAGGTTGCCGATGACCATAAACGATTGGCCGATAATTTTCATGACTAATGCAACTAACAGGCCCGCCGCTACGGTTCCGGTCGCCGCTCTTTTCCAGTTTTTCATTCAGTTCATTCCTTTGGGTTGATGGTGAGGGTGGTGCTTTGGTGGTGCTTTGTTTTTAATCTGAAACGTGCTACGCGAGCCAGGTCCCTGCGCTTAACCCCGGTTCAGCAATGACCCAAGCCCAGGGTCATCACTGAACCGATGTTAATGCTCAGGACCTAAGCGGCTCGCTCCGCACTCTACCAAAAAGGCCCAAGCCAGCCCGCGCCGCCTTGAGTCTCCTTGTCTCTTTATTGTTCTTGACTGTGGAAACGGTTCTTGAACAATGGGCTGACTGGCCGGTTTTCGTTGATTCGCTTGATGGCTTGACCAATCAGTGGACCAACTGAGATTTGTTCGATCTTATCAATTTGCTTTTCGGCCGTTAATTGAATTGAATCCGTCACAACCAACTTCTTGATTGGTGACTTTTCGATTCGTTCAATCGCTGGACCGGACAAAACGGGGTGGGTACAGCTGGCGTAGACTTCCTTGGCGCCCGCTTCCATTAATGCTCGCGAACCCAATGTAATCGTCCCAGCCGTATCAATCATATCGTCGATCATGATGCAACGCTTACCTTTGACATCACCGATGATGTTCATGATTTCTGCCACGTTTGCTCTTGGCCGGCGCTTGTCGATAATGGCAATTGGGGCCTTCAAGAATTCAGCCAACGCCCGTGCCCGCGTCACACCACCATGGTCCGGTGACACAACAACGGCATCTTCAGCCAAACCACTGTTGATAAAGTAGTCCGCTAACAGCGGCGCACCCATCAAATGGTCAACTGGAACGTCGAAGAATCCTTGAATTTGGGCGGCATGCAGGTCCAACGCTAGGACCCGGGTCACACCGGCCGTTTGTAACATGTTAGCGACTAATTTCGCCGTGATTGGTTCGCGGGAACGCGCTTTACGATCTTGCCGCGCGTAGCCGTAATACGGAATGACCACGTTAATGGTGGCCGCACTTGCCCGTCGCAGCGCATCAATCATGATCAACAGTTCCATCAAATTATCGTTGACGGGAGCGGACGTGGACTGAATCACGTAAACGTGACTACCCCGAACGCTCTGTTCAATGTTAATCCGAATTTCGCCGTCGCTGAACCGGTCCACCGAGGTTTTCCCTAATTCGACACCAACTTCGTTAGCAATCTTTTCTGCCAACGGTTTGTTGGAGTTCAACGCAAAAATCTTTAGTTTAGGGTCAAAATATTGCGTAGCCATAATTTCCTCCAATAGCCTATAGTCTGCCTGAATTCCTACAACAATTTTATGCTATCGCGTGCGGAAACACAAGAGCTTCGGCTTAATCTTCGCCACGATATGGTAGTTTTTGATAATAATTGGGTTTATTCGTCTGTCGTTCCCGGGCGATCGCCATGTCGTATTGCTTCACAGAATCAGTGATTGTCGACCCGGCGGCGATGAAACTGTGGTCAGCCACGTCCAACGGCGCAACTAAGTTCGAGTTGGAGCCGATAAAGGCATCGTCGCCCACGACCGTCTCGTGCTTGTTCTTACCGTCGTAGTTGACGAAGACCACGCCACAGCCGACATTGATGTTCTTACCCAGCTTGGCGTTCCCAACGTAGGTCAAATGCCCCACCTTGGTGCCTTCGGCGATGGTTGCCTTCTTCACTTCCACAAAGTTGCCCAGGTGAACCTTAGGCCCAATGTGTGATTCAGGTCGTAAATGACTGTTAGGACCAATGTTTGAGCCGCTCGCCATGTCGGAATCTTCCAACAATGAAGAGGTAACCGTCACGTGGTCGGCCAATTTGGCATTACGTAATTCAGAATGCGCACCGATGTAGCAGTCCTCACCAATCACCGTGTCGCCCTTCAGTAGAACGCCCGGTTCGATGATGGTGTCGGAACCAATCTTCACGCCGGCATCAATGTAAGTCGTCGCGGGATCAATCAGGGTGACCCCGTTACGCATGTGGGCTTCGTTAATCCGGTCACGCATGATTTTCGTTGCAGCAGCCAGAGCAACCCGGTCGTTGACGCCCATGGATTCATCGAAGTCAGCCATTTGGTAAGCGGCCACGATGTCCCCTTGGTGCTTCAAAATTTCAATCACGTCGGTCAGGTAGTATTCGCCCTGGGCGTTGTCGTTAGAGGTTTCATGGAGCGCCTTGAACAACTTTTGGTTGTCGAAAACGTAAACCCCGGTGTTGATTTCGTGAATTTCTTGTTCTTCGGAGCTGGCATCCTTTTGTTCCACAATCTTTTCGACAATGCCGATGTTGTTGCGGACAATCCGGCCGTAACCGGTTGGGTCGGGTGCGATGGACGTTAACACGGTCGCCGCGGCATGCTTGGCTTCGTGATAGGCAAATAGGTCGTCAAAAGTTTCTGCGCGGAACAGCGGGGTATCGCCACTGACAATCAGCGTCGTGCCCTCTTCGTCCTTGAGCATCGGTTCCGTTTGTAAGACGGCGTGACCGGTCCCCAATTGCTTGGCTTGTAACGCGTATTGCGTCCGCTTGCCCAACGTGGTCTCAACGTCGTCGGCACCGTAGCCCACGACCGTCACAATTTTGTCCATCTTAGTCTGTTCAACCTGCGTCAACACGTGGTCAACCATGGCCTTGCCACACACTTGATGCAAGACTTTATACAGCTTCGATTTCATCCGGGTGCCCTTACCGGCAGCGAGGATAATGGTATTTCTGGTAGTCATTCCAAATCTCTCCTAGCTAATTTAATTGGGAATTTTCGTCGCCAAAGATTTGGGTCAAGTAGTTCCCTTGTGAAACGCGAATCTGTTCGTCCGCCGTCTGAATCTTCAGTAGCGACGTGTACTTGCTGACGGTCCGTTGCCCGCTGAAGTCACCTTCCGCAAAGACAGCCACGCCGGCCAGTTGTGAGTCAAACTCATCAACCAGGGAGCGCAAACCACCAACGGTCCCGCCACCCTTCATGTAGTCATCCACGATGAGGACCCGTGAGTTAGGCTTCACGCTCCGCTTAGACAACGCCATCCGTTCGATACGCTTCGTTGAGCCGGAAACGTAATTGACACTGACCGTGGAACCTTCCGTGATTTGTGAATCATGACGCACAATCACAAATGGCACGTTCAGGTAGTTCGCCACACTCTGGGCCAAAGGAATTCCCTTGGTAGCCACCGTGACAACCACGTCAACGTTTTGATTCAAGTACTGCGTCGCTAAGATCCGACCAATTTGCCGTAAAGCTGCGGGCCGTCCCAAAATATCGGACATGTACACGTAACCACCTGGCAGGTAACGATCGGCTTCGGACAGTTCCGTAATCATTTCATCTACGAATTGTTCGGCTTCTTCTCTTAAAATGTAGGGAATGAACCGCGCCCCACCAGCAGCACCCGGCACCGTCTCCAAAATCCCGGTCCCCCGTGCTTGGAAGGTGCGTTTTAAAATGGTCAGGTCTTCACTGATGGAAGACTTCGCCGACTCATAACGCGCCGCAAAAAATGTCAATGATACTAATTGATGCGGTCGTTCCAACAAATACCGGGTCATGTCGACCAACCGGTCACTTCTTCTGACTTTCAACTTCTTCACCTCAACTGTTTTCTTTAGAGTTAATTGTAAAGCCAATTTTAGCATAAATGTTCGGGTTTTTCGTTACATTTTCGTGAGAATTAAGAATAGTTGGGTAAATTTAAGAAATCGGATGGTATTTTCCATGTTTTTAACGGTTTTGTTGGGTGATTGGTCTACGCCAGACTGGTCGTTGGTTTCGCCTCCGGTCGGGGGAAAATGCGACCGGACCGCTGTGGGCGAACGTCTGGAGCCAAAGGGCGGTCTCCAGACTTATTTTGAGCCGCCAAATTCAGCGTCTCAAAAGTATCAATTGCCTAAGCGGCTGTCGCCACTAAGGCAATTCCCACGGCTTGGCTCATTTTCCCCCGCCCTGCGGCTAACACTGGCCTGACCTAGGACCAATCGATTGGATGTGTGTTTCTATTTTTAGGAAACGTTTGGCGTTTCTGGCAGCGGGTTCCAGGTGCTCTACTTTGGGGAACGCTTCCAACCTGGGAAACGGTCTTCCAGCTTGCCTTGAAGCCTGGCACAGCCCAGCCAGTCTCCAAGGTCGTCCCATGCTCTAGGCTGAGTGGCCTCAGCCAAGACCATCGACACAGCTGATCACCTTGACCCGCCTCTGGTCACTCGTGATGGTGTGGTTATTTTCTGATGTGCGTGGAGCGGTGACAGATGGTAAACAAAAAAGCTGACCACTTTGGCCGGCTCTCTGGTGAGACTTTGTGATTTTTATTTGTTTGCTGATTTAGGTCGCTGAACTGGTTCTATGCGGGCAGGTCCCTGCGCTTAACTTTGGTTCAGTAATGCCTTCCTGCTCGAGGCGGGACTTTCCTTTGAGCTTCTCTTGTTTTAGCCCGTTTGACTGGTTCCCCACGGAACAACTCGGAAATATGCAGCCTCTGAAACGTGCTACACGGGGCAGGTCCCTGCGCTTAACTTTGGTTCAGAAACACTCTCCTGCTCGAGGCGGGACTTTCCTTTGAGCTTCTCTTGTTTTAGCCCGTTTGATTGGTTCCCCACGGAACAACTCGGAGGAAATATGCAGCCTCTGAAACGTGCTACACCGGGCAGGTCCTGCGCTTAACTTTGGTTCAGAAACACTCTCCTGCTCGAGGCGGGACTTTCCTTTAAGCCTATCTTGCTTTAGCCCGTTTGATTGGTTCTCCACGGAACAACTCGGAAATATGCAGCCTCTGAAACGTGCTACGCGGGGCAACTGGTTCCGCTTAACAACGCTAAGCAAAGCCCCCAAGCCCAGGGGCCTTCACTTAGCGCCGTTAATGCTCGCCAGTTAACCGCCCCGCTCCGCACTCTATTCTGCCGTTTGCACCTTCTGCCACCCCAGCGCCAAGAAGTAAAAAACGGCTTCAATTGCTGCAATGAAGAAGGATACCGGGTAGTTGGTGACGTAGCTCAGCGTTAAGCCTGCCCAGACGCCCAATAGCGCTAACCCGACCGCCAGGATCATCATGCCGCCTACCGTGTGGGCGAAGTACTTTGCCGTTGCTGCCGGTAAGGTTAACAGGATGAAGATCAACAGGGAACCGACGATTTGGGCCGCTACGCTGACACTCAGCGCTACCAGCACCAGGAACGTGATCGACAATGTGTTGGTCCACAAACCCTTGACCCGGGCGCCTGTGTGGTCGAATGAATCGAATTTTAAGAACCGATAAATAATGAAGACGACGATCAACACCAAGATGGACAGCCACAACATTTGTTGGACGTCGCTGGCACTGATTCCGATGACGCTCCCAAATAAAATGCTGGTGGCGTAGCTGGCGTTTTTATTGGCCAACGAGAGGAACAGAATTCCTAGCCCAATGAACAGGGCGGAAATGGCGCTAGTAGCCGCTTCCCGGCGTTCACTCCGGGCACTCAACTGGCCGACAATGACCGAACTGACGACCGTGAACAGGAGCATCCCGTTCAGCGGTGCCCAACCGGCGAAGACCCCAAAGGCCGCACCAGAGAAACCAATTTCTGATAAGGTGTGGGTCAGAAAGGACATGTTTCTCGCAATCACGAAGACACCCATGATCCCACAAATAATCGCAATGATGGTCCCAGCCGCGAAGGCGTTGCGCATAAATTCATAACTAAACATTTTTTTCGCCCTCCCAGACCTTCTCCTGCGTTAAGCCGCTGATGGGGCCTTGTTCGGCGCCCGCTGGCGTTAACATCAGGTATTGTGAACTGTACTTACGGGCCATCGGAATATCGTGGGTCACGAAAAGCACCGTTAAATGTAGCCGCTGATTCAACTCGATGACCAGGTCCAGCAGCTCCGTCTTGGTGACGGGATCCAGACTGGCCGTCGACTCATCCAAAATTAACAAATTCGGCGATTCCACCAACGCCTGTGCGAGATATGCCTTTTGCCGTTCCCCACCGGACGCCTGACCAATCGGCCGCTTGGCTAATTTCGTCAAGCCCGTCTCCGCCAAAATGTGGTCGATCTCCGCGTGTTCCTTGCGCGACAACCACGGCCACTTCCACCCCGTCAGGTTAAGCCCAACAAAGTCTTTAATGGTCAATGGATAATCGCTGTCGATGTTCCGAAATTGGGGGACGTAGCCAATCTTCAAGCTACCACCGTCTGGCAGGTAGGCCACTTTCCCAGTGGTTGGCCGTAATTGATGCAAGATGGCGCGCATCAACGTAGTCTTACCCACCCCATTTTTCCCAACGATGCTCCAGAACTCCCCCTGATGAATTGTCAGATTGAGGTCCGTGAACACCGGATGATTGGGGAAGGTCACGCCCAAATTTTCAAGTTTTAAAATTGCTGGTTCCGTCATGAACGATTCTCCTCCTGAATCCGCTGAACCTGGCGATATTGCGCGAGCATCCAGGTCCGATACGTTTGATGAGTTGGCATGGTTTCCGTCACCTTGACCACCGGCACGTGGTACTTGCGGGCGAGCTGAACCATGGCGGTCACATTCTTACTGGAGTTTTGGGTATTTTCCACAAAAAATGCAATCTTGTGCTGCTTGATCTGCGCTTGTAACTGCGTGATGTCAGCCGGCGTGGGATCACTGTCCTCTTCAATCGACTTGGCAAAGTGCCCATCACTAATTTTATAGCCCATCGCGGTCAGGGCAAAATCGAAAACGGGCTCGCTGACCGCCACTTGTTGGCCATTGGCATTCTTCTTAATCTGTTTAGCCGTTTGTGCCAGAACCGCCAACTGTTTTTCGTAAGCGGCGCCACGGCGTTTAAAGGCCGCCGCATGGTTAGGTTCCAAGCGACTAAATTGCTTCACCAGTCGCTGGGTCACCTTGGTCATGACGGTCGGATCCGACCACAGGTGGGGATTGTCCCCGGTGGTCTTGCCCATCAGTTTGCCGATCGACAAAGTCTTCGTCCCAGAGCCCTGATTTGCGGCCACCACGCGGTCCATCCAGCTGTCATAGCCTAGACCATTCTCGACCACCACGTTGGCCTTAGCGACCAATTTAGCCGTCTTCACGTCCGGCTCATAGCTCTCGGCGTCGATGCTGGGACTGTTGATGATGGTGTGCACGTTGCCTTGATTGCCCAAAATAGCTTGCGCGGCCTCGCCGTAGAATCCCAGCGTGGCGACCACGTTAATTTTACCGGACTGTTTCGGCTGGGTGGTTGGTTGGCAGCCCGCCAACGTGAATACCGCCACCAAACTGACCACCAGTGCTAGCCACCGGTAGCCGTTCAGTCGTCCTAATTTATTTCGCAAGTCCGTCATCCCCATCTTTAATCATTTATCCATGTCAGCGCCTCCGAGTGGGTGAAAAATGGGACCGGAACGCGGTGGGCGGACGTCTGGAGCCAAAGGGCGGTCTCCAGACTTAGCATTAAGCCGCGCAAATCGCGTCTCAATGCTACCAATTCTCTAAGTGGCCAAGCCACTAAGCGAATTCCCACGGCTTGGCCCATTTTCACCCGCCCTGCGGCTAACGTTGTTTTAGCCCACTGGAACGGCCATGTACGCCACTTTTTCGTCTCGCAGCTTCGCTATTCCAAAGTAGTGAAGACAATTCACCCTACTCGTTCTTTAGCGTGGAAGTTAACCAGCAACTTTACAAGCAATAGCCATATGTAAACAGTAATGATTACCGTTTAGTAGTTTACCAGAAATTGAAAACTTGTCAACAGCTTTCGGAAATCGTGGCCGAATCTTTGTGGAAACGTAAAGTGGTTGGGCTAGGAAGCACTATGTTGTCATGGCGGTTGATGGAGCCAGCTGCCCTCTGACTCACGTGTAATCAGTTAATTTCGACGTTAAAAAGAGGTTGCGACAGTGGTCACAGCCTCTCAAATCCTACTTGTTTTTTCTATTAAAGACGCCTATTACGCTAACCGAACCATCTCGACTAGTGCTGGGCTTGTTGCCGGCTCAACGTCATCAAATCCGGCAAGCCGTACTTGTCTAACGCTGCTGGCAACTCACGGACAATGTCACGGCAGGCACAGGGATTGCCGTACGTGGCCGCCCCGACCTCCACCGCGTTGGCGCCTGCCAGGAAGAACTCGATGGCATCCTCTGCCCGCATGACCCCGCCGACACCAATGATGGGCACGTCCGTCACCGCACGCACCGCGTGAATCATCCGGACCGCTAAGGGGTGAATCGCCGCACCGGACAAGCCGCCCGTGCCATTACTCAAGGTCGGCTGGCGCGTGGCCAAATCGTATTGCAAGCCCGTCAACGTGTTGATCAACGTCAGTCCGGTGGCCCCGCCCGCGACGGCCGCTTGCGCAATCACCGTAATGTCGGTCACGTTCGGCGTTAATTTGACGTACACCGGCTTGGTGGCTACCGCCATGATTTGCGAGACTAAGTCCTTTACCAACACCGGATCCGTGCCAAAGGCCAAACCGCCCGCCGCCACGTTGGGGCAAGAAATGTTGACCTCTAACGCGTGGACGTTGGGCGCTTGAGTCATCTGCTGGGCAACCGCCACGTACTCCGCAAACGTGCTGCCAGCAATGCTACCGATGATTGGCAACGTCGGGTAATGGTCCGCGAGCCAGGGCAACTGGTCGGCCATGACCGCCTGAATGCCAGGATTGGTCAGCCCGATGGCGTTCATCCACCCGGCCGTCGTCTCCGTCACGTTGGGCCGCGGATTCCCGGTCCGGGGTTCCAGCGTCGTGGATTTGACCACCAAGGCCCCTAGGTCATTCAGGTTGAAATGTTGCGCTAATCCCTGACCGTACGCCGCCGTCCCGCTGGCTGGAATGATGGGGTTCTTGAGGTTCAACCCCGGTAACTGCACACTAATTTCTGACATAGATATCCTCCCGTGATACGTTAATGTCTAGCTGTTCGCTCGGTTAAACAGGTTCTTCCATCGCCTCCGGGATGGTACAAATGAGACCGGACCGCTGTGGGCGACCGTCTGGAGCCACAGGGCGGTCTCCAGACTTATTTTGAGCCGCCAAAATCGGCGTCTCAAAAGTATCAATTCCCTAAGCGGCTGCGCCACTAAGGGAATTCCCACGGCTTGGCTCATTTGTACCATCCCTGCGGCTGAAATTGGTTTAACCCGCGCCGAGCGTACATTTATAATTTTTTTCCAAATTACTTGGTATCAATTCCGATTAGCCAATCTGGATTAGTAGTAGGATACCGCCTGCTGGCATTACCGTCAACTAGAATTTTACGGTCAATCTCACACTAGCTGTATCGGCCCAAACAGATGTCGCTGGACAATACCGGCAGAACTCGAAAACCCAGTCGCTTTTCATTTTATTTTCTGTAAAGATTCAAACTCGTTTCACATCATCATTGCCAGCTCACAATGCACACACGGTATAAGTGACCAGAGGCGGGGCAAGGTTCCCAGCTGTGTCGATGGTCTTAACCGAGTGACATTCTCGGTTTAGAACATGGATGACCTTTGAGACCGGTGGGTTTCCTGGCTCAAAGTCAAGCCGGAAGCCCGCTTCTCAGGCTGAAGGCGGTCCCCACCGCAGGGAACCTTGCCCCCGCCGGCGAGAACGGACAGCACTATCTAATCACCACTTACTGGTGCAGCCGACTTGCCCGACAACAGAATTACCGTTCCCAGGACCAGGATGGCAATCGACACCCAGTACGCCGCTGCCGGTGAGACCGCATTGTAGAGCAGGACGATGCCCACGCTGCCGACCGGTGCCGCCACCGTCACCAGCGAGCTGACCGTGCCGAAGATGGTGCCCACCAGGCTTTGGTCCGCGATGCTGATCACCTGCGCGTACAGTTTGGGGTTCATATTTCCCAGGCCAAACGCGATGGCGAACATCAAGACGACCAGCAGCCAGTAGTTTTGCAGCCACAGGAAGTCCAGGTAGAGCACCACCATCACCGCAATGGTTTCGACCATGACCATTTTAAACGATTGCCGGTCGAGAAATTTCAGCCGGAGTGTGCTCCCCATCACCGTGCCAATCACAAACAGGACATTCACAATCAGGATGGCCATCCCAAATGGCACCCCCGTCGCCTTGCCCTGGTCTAGCAGATACAGGTTGATGACCGCGTCCACGCTGGCCCCCACCGCGTTTACGATGACCACCGCCGATAGGAGCCGCACAATGCTGACGCCTGACGATTGCCCCAGGATGTCACTCATTTTCTGCCACAAGCTCGGTCCCTTTGCTGCAGTCTGCGGTTGGGGCACGGCAACCGGCGCGATGTGAATGGCGTGCCTGCCGACCAGCAGAATCGCGGCCGCAATCAGAAATGTTCCCGCGTTAATCAGTGCCGCCAGCGCGTAGTCATGCGTCGCCGCTAACACGAAGACGCCAATCGACTGGCCAACTGGCTGTAGGAGTGACGCGATGCTCTGGTTGAACCCCAACACCTGTTGGCGGTCGTCTCTGGCCACCCGTTCCCGAATGACTGGCAGGCGCAAACTGCTACTCAGGAATCCCAAGCAGTCGGACACCAAATTAATGGCGACCACCACCGTGAACACGACTACCGTCCGCGCATCAATCACCACTGCCAGCAACAGGTAGAGCGCGGCCTGCACCACCTTGGTGAGAATCAACATCCGATCCTTGTGGGTCACGTGGTCCGCCCAAAAGCCAATCGCAAAGCCCAAGGTTCCGGGCACCACCGTCGCAATCGATACGACCGACACCATGATTGCCGGATTGGCATAGGTCTTGGCGTACGTTAACAGGACGATGTTAAAAATACTGATACCTAATGTTTCAAAGACATTGGCCAGGGACAGCACCCGGACCGACTGATTCTTGAGAACGTTTAACATGGACCCCACTTCTCTCTTTCGTGACAGCGACCCTAATCACCCGCTTACGCTATTTAGCAAAACACGAACGCCCCTCACGACATCCCGGTTGTCTTGACGCCGCAACTTATCTAACATTAAAAGCCAATTATAAAAAAAACGCAAGTCTAATCATTTTATCATTTTGCAAAAAAAAGACGTGAGCCCCCGGCAATCACCGGAAATTCACGTCTCATTTATTTTTTTAATCGACAATGTAAGGGGCTAAGAAATCTGCCACCAATTGATCATACTGCTCAGGATTGTCCTCACGCGTGGCAATGTGCGCCGCCTCGGGGTCCTGATATTTCTGCTTGGGTCCGGCAGCTGCTTGGTATAACAGGTTCAAATTCTCAACCGGCACGGTCTCATCCTTGGTGCCTTGAATCAACAACAGCGGAATCTGGCTCTTCTTCAGCTGTGCGGCGATGTTGCCGTCCGACAGCCGGTAGTCGCCGAAGCGCGAATACTGGTCCGCGATGGCGAGTGTCGGCTGCGTTGGCACGTGAAATTCGTGGCGCATCCGGAAGCTGGCCTCACCCAAGACGGAAGCGTAGCCCGAATCAGCGATGATGGCCTTGACGTTGGCCGGCAAATTTTCCCCCGCCGTCGCCATGACGGTCGCCGCGCCCATCGAAATCCCCAGCATGACAATTTGACTGTCATTGCCGTTTTGCGCGATTACCTGGTTGATCCAGCCCTGATAATCGTGGCGATCCGTCCAGCCGTAACCAATCGTGTGGCCGTCACTCTCGCCGTGCGCCCGGGCGTCTGGCATCAAAACCGCGTAACCCCAGTCGTGAAATACTCGCGCCCAAGGAATCATTTGCTCACGCGCGTGGCCCAGGCCGTGCGCCAGGATAGCGACCTTGGTGGTTGGCTGTTCCGCCGCAATCCAGCTCGCTCGTAAGCACAAGCCATTTTGACTGGTCTGGGTCCATTCGACCGGATTGTGGCGGATGTACCACACGTTGTCGGCCGCCGTATTTTCACTGATGGCCCGCTCTTTGGATTGTTGCCGACTGCGCGCGTATGACCGCGTCGCTGATAAATACAGGCCGGCTGCGGCACCGAGCACACTGACGACCCCCACCGCGGACAGTGCGGCTGCCCCGCCAACGACCTTTTGCCAAGTCTTCATGTCACTACCCCATTTCTATTTAATGTCTACCCCTACTCTACCGAAAAAAATCCGCGGTTGCCACTAATTCACTTGAGAAATCACGGTAATTGCTACCGCGCACCACTACTTTTACCATTCAGGTTACTAAATCATTGACAGTACCGCGAATAGAAAACGTGTGCGGCCCTAGTATTCATCGTCATCATCATATAGGTTGTCCAGCTCAGCTACCGAGTGGACAATCTTTGTGGGTCGGCTTTGACTGGCTCTTCTAACCGCCAAGTCGACCTTTTCTCTCTCAGTGAGGTCTAACCTAAAAGGAATCTCGCCGGTAGTTGCCACTTGTTGGTACAAGGCCGTGATTAAGGTAGTCGGCTTGCTTCCGATCTTCGCCAACACATGATTAACTTCATCAACCAAGTCTGCATCAATGGTCACTTGTACACGCTGTTTCTTTCGAGTCATTTCCGTCACCTCGGCCTCACAATACCCTGCGGCACAGATACTTTCAAGCTATTGGTCTCCATGAAAAGGCGTCCAGGACAAATCCCAGACGCCAATGCTCTATTGCTGAAACGTGCAATCCAAAGGCAACTGGTTCCGCTTTAACCTGATCGCCAAAGAATCCAAGTCCAGAATCATTTGGCAATCAGCCTTAATGTTCGTCAGCTAAGCGCCATTTGTCCCACGCTTACCATCTAAGCCCGCAACCGCACCATCCCCGCTGGTCGTTCATCCCCCGTTTCCAAGTAGAACTGACGCACCGCCCCAATCAGGTTGGCGTCGTTCAGGAACAAGCAGGGTTGAACGTCGGCCGTTAACGCGGCCTGGTGCTGGTGCATGAAGCGCTGGATCCGCTGCTGCAAATCGGCCACAAAGCCCGGCCGCGCCGAGATTCCGCCGCCAATCAGCAGGCGTTGCGGGTTGAAGCCCACGTACAGGTTGTACGCGCCCAGGCTCAGCCAATTCAAGAGGTCGCCAACACACTGTTGCGCGATGGTATCACCGTTGTTGGCCAGGTCAAAGACGTCTTCCGCCGTGAAACGCGTCGGCATTTCCTTCAGGCGCTGGTAGCGTTCGGCCATCCGTACCGGACTACCCAGCTCACTGAACGTTTCGTTCGCCGGGGTCATGACCATGTACCCGAACTCACCGGTAAAATGGTCCTGGCCGGTTAACAGTTGGCCGTTCAACGTTACCGCGCCACCAACCCCCGTCCCGACAATCAGGTAGAGCGCGTCCTGGACGTCCTTGGCATTGCCGCGCCACGACTCGGCTAGCGCGGCACAGTTCGCATCATTTTGAATGGTGACGGGTAGGCCCAACGCCGTTCGCAACGTGGCCTTGATGGGAAAATCATTCAGGTAGTCGACGGCGCTGGTACCAGAAATTTTACCGGCCACCGTGTCAACACCGCCAGGCAAGCTGATGGCAACGCCCGTGAAGGGTAACTCAAAACTGGCCTTTAACGCGGTCAATTTTGCCAAGAGCTCGGGCCAGGTAGCGGGCGTGTCGAACCGATTTTTCCGGCCCAACTGATCATTCAGCCACACCCCATACTTAACGGTGGTCCCGCCAATATCAATCACTAAGAGCGGTTCAGACTTGACTGGCATCTTGGTCACCCACCGTCTTGTTGAGATCCGCGCCGTTGGTTGCGATGACGCGTTGGTACCAATAGAAGGAATCCTTGCGGTAACGGGCGAGACTGCCACTGCCGTCGTCGTTACGGTCGACGTAAATGAAGCCGTAGCGTTTCGACAACTGGCCAGTGCTGGCGGAAACGATGTCGATGGCGCTCCACGGGGTGTACCCCATGACGTCCACGCCGTCTTCTGTCATCGCCAGTTCCATCTGTTCAATGTGATCGTGCAGGTAGTCAATCCGGTATTGGTCGTGAACTTCGTGATCCGCCGTCAACTCGTCGATGGCGCCGATCCCATTTTCCACGATAAATAGTGGCAAGTGATACCGGTCGTTCATCCAGTTCAAGGCGTAGCGCAGGCCTTGGGGGTCCACTTGCCAGCCCCAGTCGGAACGCGGCACGAATTTGTTGGTGACCAAATCATTGGCTTCGTTGTAAGAAAATTGGTCGTCCTCGTGATCGGTCGCTTGGGTGGCGAAGGACATGTAGTAGCTGAAGCCCAGGTAGTCGACGGTCCCCTGCTTCAGGTTCGCCAGGTCGGCCGCGGTGATGTCTAAATCAAAGCCCTTGGTCTGGAAATACTGCGTCAGCCAAGTTGGGTACTGGCCTTCAACCTGCACGTCGGAGAACCAGAAGCGTGCCTGCATGGCCCGTTGCGCTTTGAAGACGTCGCGGGGCTTGTCGCTGGCCGGATAGACTGGTGAGAAGGCCACCATTGCCCCAATTTGGAAATCAGGGTTGATGCTGTGGCCAATCTGCACCGCGAGTGAGCTGGCAACGACCTCGTAGTGGGCGGCTTGATACATCACGGCCTCGGCGTCCTCACCCGGTTGCGCTTGAATCCCAGAGTTGGTGAACAGCGTGAAGGCGCGGTCATAATTAGTCTGATTATTAATTTCATTAAACGTCAACCAGTACTTGACCTTGTCCTGGTAACGGGTGAACACGGCGCGAGCGAACCGCGTGAAGAATTCAATGGTTTTGCGGCTGCGGAACCCGCCGTATTCGGTGACCAAGTGGTAAGGCATTTCAAAATGAGACAGGGTCACCACCGGTTCAATCCCATACTTCCGGCATTCATCAAAGAGGCGGTCGTAAAATTTCAGACCTTCCTCGTTCGGTTCCAACTCATCACCCTGCGGAAAAATCCGAGACCAGGCGATCGACGTCCGGAAGCTCTTAAAGCCCATTTCGGCAAATAACTTCACGTCCTCGGGGTAGCGGTGGTAGAAGTCCACGGCCTCGTGGTTCGGGTAAAACTCCCCGTCCTGAACGCCATCCGTGATGCGGCGTTCGTCGTAGTTGCCGGCCGCGGTCATGACATCGGCCACGCTCAGGCCTTTGCCACCGACGTTGTAGGCGCCTTCAACTTGGTGGGCAGCAACGGCGCCGCCCCAAAGGAATCCTGCTGGTAAACTCTTTTTCGTCAAAATAATTTCCTCCTTGATGTTCTTTCTTTTTACGATAGTTACATTGTCGTTAATTGCCGCCTTACCGGGCGGGGAAAATGGTTCATATCTCTTAGGCTGGTTCAAAGCCCACGGAAATTTTTCCACGGCTTCGTGGTCGGGTAAATTGGTCGGTGCCCTGGAATTGTTACGCTAATCAGCTTTTCCGTGGCGACTTCAGTGTTCCCTGCTGTGGGGCCCGGCTCCAGCCAAAGAGCGGTCTTCCGCCTCGCCTTTAAGCCTGGAAGACCACCAGTCTCAAAGGTCGTCCCATGCTCTAAGCTGAGAAAAATTCACTCAGCTAAGACCATCGACACAGCTGGGAACCTTGACCCGCCTCTGGTCGTTCACGTTGGTTAACTCACGATTCGCCTGGATGAATTTGAACAACTAGAATCATTTTTCCCTGACCTCTCAGCTACGATGGTTCATATCTCTTAGATTAGTGCAAAGCCCACGGAAAATTTTCCACGCTTCGTGGACGGTTTAATTGCTCGGCCACCGGGAATTATTGCACCAACTCACTCTCCAACCCCGTCTAGTTTCGCCCGTAACTTTTGAGATCAATCTACTGGACCAAACCACATCCATGGTTAGCCACCACAAAATTGATTTGCTGGATCCAAACCAACAGAATAGCAGGACCACAACCAAGAGCCGGAGGCAGCTGGGTACGTAGCCAGCTGTGGCGGTGATGTTAGACCGGGCGAATTTTCCCGGCCTTACATCACGGGATGACCTTGGAGACTCGCGCACTTCAGCGAGGCTTCAAGGCAAGGCGGAGGACCGCCCCCTCAGGCCGCAGCCGGTCCCCACAGCAGGCGAAGTACCCAGAGGCCGCAGGCGTCAAAGTTTACACAATCCAACGCACTAAACCAAACCAATACAGAATCAAAAGCGTGGCCCAACAAACTCAAGAACTGAGCTGCTGGGCCACGCTAGAGGGTGCTTTGCTAATGGTGAAAAATCAGCCGCGTTCCAGGCATCGACAGCACCTTGTGAATGGCCAACGAAGCGCCGCCCAATAAGGTGGCATACTTCACATCTTTGGACATCACCAGTGGCGGTACCAATGGCATAAAGCCCAATTTCATCTGAATATTCTTTAAAATTTCTGGCAACTGATCAACCAGAGGTGAGTTGAAGAAAATCATCTGTGGATCGTAGGCGACAATCAAGTCGCTGGTCACGATTGCCAGGTGGTAGCACAGCTCCTCAACCAACTCGGAAATTTCCGGGTCATGCTGATTCACTGCGGCGACCAATTCGCTCAACGTGTAATCATCAACGTCCTTAATCAGGGCCGCCTTCCGCAACACCGCTGCCTCCGACCATTCGCTATCGAAGCTGGGCAGCTGGGCTAAGCGCTGGCGTTTCCGCCCCGTTCCCTGAATCATGATCTGGCCAATTTCACCAGCACGGCCATAGTTGCCGCGGTAGAGCTGCTTATTCAACAGGATGCCGGCACCAATGCCCTCATGAATGCTGATGGACACGATGCTTTGCAGTTCCTGCTTACTAAAGTCTTGCTCAAAGACGGCGGACAGATTGGCTTCATTTTCCATGACGATGGGCACGTGGTAGCGGCGCTCAAAGTAGCCGACCAGGTTGAAATCAGCGAAGTCCACGAAGGGCGACGTGACGATTTCATTTTCGTAAACGACCCCGAAGATGGCGATGGAGATGGCCTGTAGCCCATTTTCCGTTTTGAAATTGGGCAACTGCGCAATCATATCTTCCATCTTGGCGACGATTTCTTTCACTGCAAGCTTACCAATGGGACTTTCGCTGTATTCCAGGGCGCGACCATCCAGCTGGGTCACTAGCATTTCCAAAGTTTTCCCGGAAATGCTGAAGTTGATGGTGTAGCCGTACGTCGCGTTGAAAGCAATCAGCGCGGCCCGACGACCACTTCCCGGATTGGTGGTGGTCTCGCCCTGGCTCAAGACTAATTTGCGGTCGCTAAGTGTGCCCACAATATCTGAAACGGTCACCTTATTTAACCCCAACAAATTTGAAATGGCTGTTCGCGAAATGGGTCCGTGATTCACGATGGCCTGTAGAACCGACCGCTCATTGTGATCACGCATCACGTCCTTGTTAATAATCATGCAGTTCACTCACTTTATCGTTTATTTAGCGTCTTCAGCATCTTCTGCATTTTCACGGGCATGCTTTTCAGCCAAGTCGCTCTGCATCTTCTTTTCGATACCGTCAACGTGGTAGAACATCAAAGCAATTCCAGAAAGTGCGAAGCCTAACAGTGGGACCCAAATGTAGTTCAATTCGATCCCGTGTAAGGCGCCAGCGCTTTGGGTATGGTTGGCAACGTAGCCAGTCCCAGTCAAAATCCAACCGGTGATGACCCCACCAATCCCCATACCTAATTTAGCACTAAAACTGGAGAATGAGGTAACAATTCCTTCGGCACGCACACCATTCTTCCATTCACCATAGTCAACGGCGTCGGCTAACATAACGGCGATCAGGCCAGAAACGTAACCAGTCCCTAAGTAACCGACAATGGTAGCGAAGATAATCATTGGCACGCTCAAGCTGTTAGCACCCAAGCTCAAGAGTAATTGGCCAACAACGGCGAGAATCATCCCACCGAGCATGGTGTTTCGCTTACCGATACGCTTGGAAGTCCATGGCGTCAAGACAACGGCAACCAAGGCAACCATTTGTAAACTCAAGACGAATGAAGCTAACGTTGCGTCATGCATGTTGTATTTGAAGAAGTAAACAGTAACTTGTGACCGGGTTTGCATCCCCATCCAGTAGATGAAGTTAATGAAGATGATGATTGCCCAAGGCCAGTTACGCTTCAAAGCTTTCAAGGATTCCTTGATTGGAATGGATTGACGAGAGCTCTTCGTTTGAACCCGTTCAGTCGTATTCTTGAACACAAAACCGAAAATGATCACAACGATGATCCCAACAATCAAGGCCCAGATGAACCAGCCACGGGCGCTGGTTGTGGAGCCGTGACCGAAGAAGGCAACCATGGTCAACGTGATCCCAGTAATAATGGTGGCACCAGCAGTTCCCATGAATTGACGAATCGTGGACAACGTTACCCGTTCTTGGGGGTTGCTAGTCAATGATGGCAAGATAGAAGTAATTGGAATGTTAACGGCTGAGTACAGCACGTCGACCCCAATGTAGGTCACGTAAGCCCAAACTAATTTACCAGTTAAGCTCATGCTTGGTGTGGTGAAGACCAACACACAGAACACGGCAAATGGAATCGAGAACCATAACCAGTACGGCCGGCTCTTCCCCCACTTAGTATGTGTATGGTCAATCATGATTCCCCAGAATGGGCCGTCGAACGCATCAACAATCCGTGCGGCCAGGAACAAAGTCCCAACGGCAGCGGCACTCAAACCAAATGTATCCGTGTAAAAAATCATTAAGTACGTCCCAACCATTTGGAAGGACAGGTTGCAGGCGAAGTCACTAAAGCTATAAGCAATACGTTCGTTCCATGGCACCATGTTCTTCATGGCAGTCACTGCTTTAGGAGCATTTTCACTCATATTAAACACCTCTATAATTTATAAACCCAAATTATGAAACCTGAATCATAGCTGAATCGTCGACGTTCAAGAAAATTCAATTTTCAAAACATAGCATACTGTAACCGCTTCCAGTTGTCAATAAGCAATTTAGGGCCGCAACCACTTATTCTCAGTCGTTTCGCTATCTCTGAATTGGCTCAAGACTATCGCACGGTCTTTTCCGCCAGAGATTGTGCAAAAACGGTACCGAAAAACTTAATTTTCTTAAGTTTTCGCTGGCAATCTGAATCGGCTGAAATCTGCGTCAGCCTGCGGTTATCCGCTGATTAAGTTGTGCAACCGGTTGTCCTGAAATCGTCAGCTTTTCTTTCTATAAATGACAGACCCGCTTTCGCCAATTTCCAAATTGGTCTCCTGCTGTGAATCGATTTTTTTCGGGAAATTCTTTGTGAAAGCGTTGACATTTTCTGAATATCAACGTACACTGTGGTTGTCGATTAAGAAATTCAATTTTCAAAAAAATCTAAGAGGTGTTTATCCATGAAGTTTACGAATGGCTACTGGTTAGACCGGCCACAATACCAGATTGAATCACCACGTGAAGCTTTCGATTATAAGCAGACGGACAAGCAATTGACGCTGTACGCCCCATTCAAGTTCATCAATGAACGCGGCGACGAACTAAACTTAGGTATGAGTACGATTAACCTGACTTCCCCAGTTGAAGGCGTGATTGGCGTTAAGCTGACCCACTTCGACCAGGATACGAAGGGTCCTTCTTACCACATTGATAACCAAAATCCTGACGTGGCTATTACCACGGGCGATGACGAATTAACCTTCAAGTCAGGCGACTTAACTGCCCGGATTCCATTTAAGACGGCCTTCCAATTAGACTTCTTACATGGTGACCACCTGTTGACCCAATCTTTGGACAAGGCCCAAGGCGTGATTCACGACAAGGACACGAACAAAGACTACATGCGTGAACAACTGAACGTTGGCGTGGACGACAAGGTTTACGGCCTCGGCGAACGCTTCGGTAACTTCATTAAGAACGGCCAAGAAGTTCGCATTGATAACCAAGATGGTGGGACTGCTTCCGAACAATCTTACAAGAACATCCCCTTCTACTTAACGGATGCCGGCTACGGGGTCTTCGTGGACCAACCACAACCCGTTGACTTTGAAATTACGTCCGAAAACGTTGACCGGGTTCAATTTAGCACTGAGGGTCAATCCTTACAGTACTACGTGATCTACGGCCCAACGCCTCAAGAAATCTTGCACCGTTACACCCAATTGACGGGTCAGATGCAATTGCCACCAGCATGGTCATTCGGCCTCTGGTTGACGACTTCCTTCACCACTGATTACAGTGAAGAAACCGTTATGAAGTTCATTGACGGCATGAAGGATCACGAAATTCCTTTGGATGTCTTCCATTTTGACTGCTTCTGGCAAAAGGGCTTTGAATGGTCCAACATGGAATGGGATCGCGACGAATTCCCAGACCCTGAAGGCTTGATCAAGAAGATTCATGACCGTGGTATCAAGGTCTGTGTCTGGATCAACCCGTACATCGCCCAAAAAGGGAAGATGTTTGAAGAAGGCAAGAAGAACGGCTACTTCGTCAAGCGCGAAGATGGCAATATCTGGCAATGGGACCTGTGGCAAGCCGGCAATGCATTCGTCGACTTCACCAACCCTGACGCCGTTAAATGGTACAAGAGCAAGCTCCAAGCCCTGCTTGACATGGGTGTGGATTGCTTCAAGACCGACTTTGGTGAACGGATTCCCGTTGACGACGCTGTCTTCTTTGACGGCTCCGATCCAAAACGCGAACACAACTACTACACCCTGCAATACAACGAAGCTGTCTTTGACACGATCGCTGAAGCTAAGGGTGCCGATGAAGCCGTTGTCTTCGCCCGTTCCGCAACTGTCGGTTCACAAAAGTTCCCTGTTCACTGGGGTGGCGACGCACTGTCAACCTTCAAGAACATGGCTGACACCTTACATGGTGGGCTCTCCTTCCTGAGTTCTGGTTTCGCTTTCTGGAGCCATGATATTGGTGGGTTCGAAGATGGTCCAGATACGCCAACTGCTGACCTTTACAAGCGGTGGACCCAATTTGGTCTGTTGTCTTCTCACAGTCGTTACCATGGTAGCAACGTTTACCGTGT
The DNA here is from genome assembly GCF_003946245.1 of Levilactobacillus cerevisiae. Lineage (GTDB taxonomy): Bacteria > Bacillota > Bacilli > Lactobacillales > Lactobacillaceae > Levilactobacillus > Levilactobacillus cerevisiae. The sequence goes on along the minus strand of NZ_RHNN01000013.1, from coordinate 32,888 downwards.
GCCATGGAACTTCGATGACGAAGCTGTGGACAACACCCGGAAGTTCGTTAACCTGAAGTTGTCCCTGATGCCTTACCTGTACACCCAAGCTGCCCACAACACAGCTTACGGTAACCCACTGATGCGGCCAATGTGGTTCGACTTTATGAGCGACCTCACCACCCACACCCTGGACAACCAGTACATGCTGGGGAGTCAAATCTTAGTTGCCCCCGTCTTCAACCACGAAGGCCACGTCAACCTCTACCTGCCAGCCGGCAAGTGGACTAGTATCATTGACGACAGTGAAGTCTACGACGTGCAAGATGGCAAATGGTTCAGCAAGGACTACAGTGAGTTAGCCCTCCCTGTTCTGGCCAAGGACAACACAATTCTGTTGCGGAATCCTAAGGCTGTCCACGCCGACTACGACTTCACCAAGGACCTCGACATCAACCTGTACGACATGCACGAAGGCACCACGTCCGTAGCAGTCGTTGATCAAAAAGGGAAAGATGCTGGTAAGGTCACGGTTGACCGTCACGGCAACGAACTGAAGGTTACGACTACCGGCTTGTCTGGTTCTGCGACCGTTCTGGTTCATGAAAATGGCCAAGTAACGAAGGCTGCCTTAGCTGGCGACTCAGTTACGGTTACCCTGTAAGTTCTGCATTTAACCTGATATCTTAAAAAGTCTCCATGCCACTAGCGACCCGCGAGTCGTTGGTAGTATGGGGACTTTTTGTTTGGAAAGAGTGCGACAAAAGGCGGTTAGCTGGCGAGCATTAAGGCGGATAGCCGGATAATCCCGGGCTTGGATTGTTCGGCTATCCGTTTTAAGCGGAGTCAGCTGCCTTTGGTCACACGTTTCGACAATGTAAATTGGGTGCTGGGTGCTTCATTCCGGCTGCTATGGGGACCGCCTGCGGCCTGAGGGGCGGTCCTCCGGCTCGGTTTGAAGCCTGTCCAAAAACGACAGTCTCCAAACGCGTCCCACGGTGTAAGCTGGTTCCCAGCTAACACCGTCGACACAGCTGCCTCCACCTCTGGCCTCCTCCGGTTTTGATTGTGCTTAATCACTACGTTACCGTAGACCGTGTTTGTGACGACTGCAACTGACTACCTTTACTAGAAATTCTCTACTGGATCATCTTCATCATGATTGTAATATGCTAAAGTGATGTAATTGGCCGCAGAGTTTCTTTAAGACTATCCGTTGTTTGGCAAACAAAAAGTCGTCACCAACTATCGCTGAAGATAACTGGTGACGACTTTTCAGGGCGACAGGTAATTACCTGCGACTAGCCTGCTTTTTTTAAAGAATAATTTTTCCCACCTGAGCCTGTAACTCAGGAACAACTGTCGTTTCAAACCACGGATGTTGATGCATCCAGCCGTAATTGAGCGGTGAGGGGTGGACCAACGGGAAGTAGTCCGGCAGATAATCGGCATAGTGCGCAACCGTGGCCGTCAACGTTTTCTCCCGTTTGGGCAGGTAAGCCTTTTGCGCGTACTGTCCGATCAGTAATGTCAGCTTGATTTTAGGCATCAACGCCAACAACGATGGGTGCCACTTTTCCGCAAAGCCCTTTCGCGGCGGTAAGTCCCCACCGTGAGCGTGCTTGCCTGGATAGTAAAAGTCCAAGGGCATCACGGCCAGCTTGCCAGAATTGTAAAACTGATCCTTGGTGACGCCCATCCAGTCCCGCAGTCGGTTTCCACTGGGATCATCCCAAAACGTCATCGACGCTTGTGCCTGCCGACTGGGCGCCTGACTGACCAGCAGGATTTCCGCGTTGGGGTCAATGTGGTACAGCGGTAACATCCCCTGTTGGGTAAAGGCCTGGTTGGCCGGATCGGCTTGAATGGCTTGGAAAATCTCGTCTGCATTCATGGCTTATCACTCCTAATAATTCACTACTATTGTTGATTTACAAAAATTCTTACATTTTGAAATCTATATTTAACCATCTTTCTAGACAGAACAAGTTCTTCTGAAATCGTGTCCGTAATCATGCTAACTTGTTGTGCTGTTAGTCCCGCGGCATCAAATTGATTCTTCCTAATTATCCCACTCGCCAATTTTACCAAGAGTATCCGGGGCATGAGCAGTGTTTCAGCGAAAGTATTAGCCGTCATTTCACGACTTTTCTCTAGCACCTTTTGATACGACGCCAAATAATTCGGACGACAAACTAAGTTATGGTGACCAAATAATTCATGACCAATTTCATGGGCAATGGTAAATCTATTCTTAGTTTCAGAAACTCTTTGATTTACATGTACGTTCCCATTACACCAACTGTCTGTTCCAGAATTATGCTCTGAGAGAGAATCATAAATAATACCCATACCAATTAGCTTACTAATCTTTCTTAAATCAATGTATGGTGAATCAGAAAGAGCTGACATTTCACTGAACTGATTTGCTTGATTACCAAACTGCCGAATAAAAGACTTAGAATATATTTTCTTAAACTTCAACATCAGCTTCACCCTCTTAGCTCCAAACATACCACACAGGTTCAGTTGAGCCTAAAAAACATAAGCTATACTAAACTTGGGACAATCTAATGTTTGACCGCATAGCTCATGGTGAAAAAGGTCTACGGTAACGGTCGTACCAAATACACTTCCCGACAGAAGCCCTTCATGCCGTTAAATACCCGTTGTGCCCGCGATTGCTTGCTGCACAGGCCAAAAACGGTGGGGCCCGTGCCACTCATTTGCGCGGCATCGGCACCAAACTTCATCATTTGTTGCTTGAGTTGGGTGATCTCTGGATACCGGTGAGCCGTTAGTGGCTCTAACGCGTTGCCCATCACGGCACACATCCCGTCGATGTCTTGTTCCCGGACGGCGCGTAAAAGCGCTTCAATATTGGGGTGTTCCAAATGATCATAATGAATCTGTTGAAGGATGGTGGGCGTCGAAACACTCACCTTGGGCTTTGCCAAAACGACCCAGGCCGCCGGTAATTTGGACAGTGGCGTAATCCGTTCTCCCCGTCCCCGGACGTGTGCCGTGCGACCATAGACACAATACGGCACGTCAGAGTCAATCTGCAGCCCCAATTCGGCGAGTTCCTGCCAACTGAGGTCAAGACCCCACGCTTGATTCAAGCCGCGCAGAACGGCCGCTGCGTCCGATGAGCCCCCACCTAAACCGGCGGCCACCGGTATGTTTTTCTTGATGCGAATGTTGACGCCCTCATCAATGTGGTATTTCGTCTGTAACAAATGGGCCGCTTGAAAAGCCAGATTCCGCTGATCGTTGGGTAAAAAACCGCTATCCGAGGCGACCCGGATGCGTTTGTGTTTGGTTAACGTTTGGATTTCGACATAATCCGCCAAGTCCACGGACGTCATGACCATGTTCCACTCCTCCGCGCCATCCTGATGATGGTACGGGGTATCAAGGCCGAGGTTGATCTTCGCTGGCGCCTTTTCAATCAGTTGCATGAGCTCACCTGAATTCTACTGGGTAGGTTGCCTACCGTTCTCGTAATTCTAATTAAGCCCATTATACTATGGTTTCAACCAAAATAAAAAGAGTGTGTGACAAAAGAAGGTCACTTGGCGAACATTTACATCAATAACCCAATAATCCCCTGTTTGGGTGCCAGGTATTTCAGGAAAAAAATACGTGATTAGCCCTCACCCACGAAAAAATGGCCAAAATAAAAAGGCCTCAGTAGGCCCAATTATTTATTCATCAAAGTCGACTTCGATGTTTTTAGTTAAAATATCGGTATAACTGTATGAAACCCGTTCGAACGAATTTTCGTTTTGGTCTAAATCCACCACGAAAACGGCTGGATAGGTTTCCCGAAGAATTCCATGCCGCTCTGTCGTTTTCTTACGACCGGCCTGGGCAATCACCATCAACTTTTCGCCGATACGATCGTCCAGTTTGTTCTTAATGTTCGCTAAACTTGTTGGCATGCACTTCACCTCTGTGAAACAATTATAGCACCGTTTCACAAGAATTGCAAATTATACCACAACAGCTAACAAACCGCAAGAATCCTCAATTGGTAAGGGTTACATAAGTCCTTCATTGTGGAAAGCGTTGGTTAATTCGATGAAATTTATCAAGGTCAGCCGTTCTGGCCGTAGTTGTCGCGAAATTTTCGTTTGATTTAAGACGGATTCAATTCGTTCGCGAACTTCCGGTTGCTTGCCGAAGATACCTTGTAAATTGTTCCACAAGGATTTCCGCCGGTGCGCAAAGCATCCCTTAACAAAACTAAACAAGGCCTTGTCTTCGTACGGATTGACTGGCAACGGTTCGCGCGGCGTTAAGCGTAAAATTGCGGAATCCACGTTGGGTTGGGGAATGAAGGCCGTCCGCGGAACGTCAAACGCAATTTCCACGTGGGCCCGGTACTGCATGACCACGGACAAGGAACCGTACGCCTTACTGCCAGGCGATGCCACCATCCGATCGGCCACTTCTGCCTGCATCATAACCACGATAGCGTCGAAGTCCACGGTGCTCTGTAGCACGGCCATCAGAATCGGTGTTGTGATGTAGTATGGCAAGTTGGCCACCAATTTTAGCGGATGACCGGGTTCGAACTCATCTTTGACGACCTCGGGCAGGTTCACCTTTAAGATGTCTTCATTGATGATCTTAACGTTATTGTAATCAAGCAAGGTCTCATCGAGCACAGGGAGGAGGTTTTCGTCAATTTCAAACGCGACAACCTTGTGCGCCCGCTTGGCAAGTTGCTCGGTCAACGCGCCAATCCCAGGGCCAATTTCAATCACGTTATCCTGTTCAGTCACATCCCCAGCCGCAACGATATTTCGTAATATATTAAGATCGGACAAGAAGTTCTGCCCCAGACTCTTCTTCGCTACCAAATGATACCGATTCAGAATCGCCTTAGTCCGTGCTGGTGAACCAATTTCGGGTACTGCATTCTTCATTTAATCATTCTCCTTTGCCCGTACTTGCTTGAGAGCGGCCGCAAAATCAGCCGGTTGAATGCCAAACATACGTAGGCGTTTCTCAAGTTGTTTCCCGTTGACGTAGCCAATCTGTAACAACTCGCCTAACTGTTCCCGGCGTTCCTTGGCCCCAGCCCCACCAATCAGCCCAGCGGCCAACAGGTCTTCGTGGGTAATCAAGGTCGGTGCCGCGGTCGTTTCCGTGTACACGTGATTCAGTGCGGCCCGAATGGCTTCCGGACTGGCATGCTCCACGCCGAGGGACCCGCCAGCCTTGTCCGGACGGCCCTCCTTCTTGGGAAGAAAGGCGTGTTTGGCGTTGGGCACGGCTTCGGCCACGATCTTACGAATCTTTTCTCCGGAAAAATCAGGATCGGTGAAGATAATGATTCCCCGCTGATCCGCTAATTTCTCAATCAAGGCCAGGGTATCGTCATCAATCGCTGACCCCCGCGTCTCAATGGTATCGGCGTTGACCGCACGATTGATCTGTTTGGTATCGTCTTTGCCCTCAACAACGAGGACCTCTTTAATCTTTTTCATTAATTTTGTAAAACTCCTCTGCGTTCTTAAAGGTCGCGGCCGCAATTTCTTCCGGCGTGGTCTCGCGCTCCTTGGCAATGGCTTCGACCGTATAACGGGTAAAGCCCGGTTCGTTCTGCTCGCCCCGATGTGGTTCCGGCGTCAGGTACGGCGCATCCGTTTCCACCATCATCACGTCCAGTGGCGTCGCGCGAACAGCATCGTGGACCTCGTGAGCGTTCTTAAAGCTCGCAACGCCAGAATACGAAATATGCATCCCTAAGTCAAGGAACTTCTTCAACCATTCGGGATCACCATTGAAGCTATGCATGACGCCACCAATCTCACTGATGTCGGCATCCTTGATGATTTGATAGGTGTCTTCAAAGGCATCACGATTGTGGACGGCAATGGGCTTGCCGACCTCTTTGGCAATCGCAATTTGCCGGGCAAAGACCTTGCGTTGCACGTCCTTGGGCGACGTATCCCAGTGATAATCCAACCCAATTTCACCTAACGCAACGACCCGGTCGTCCGCCAATTGCTCCTCCAACAGCTTTTCAGCCGCGGCATCGTAGTTTTTAGAATCTTCCGGGTGCCAGCCAACGGCCGCGTACAGCTGCGGATACTGGTGGGCCAATTTGATGGCGTCGGCGTTCAGCTGCGTGTTGGAGCCGATATTGGTCATTTTGACCACACCCAAGTCAGCCGCTCGCTTGAGGTAGCCGGGCACGTCGTTGATGAATTCTTCACTGTTCAAATGCGTATGCGAATCAAAGATTTTCATCGTGAGTCTCCTTTTTATTATCTGTTGTCTTAGTGATGGGGTTGCGGTGGTTTGCCGCCTGCGGCTGCTAGGGTTACGCCTGCTGTGGGGCCGGTTCCAGCCTAAGGAGCGGGCTGCCACCTCGACTTGAAGCCGCGCCAAACCCGCGCGTCTCCAAGGTCGTCCCGCGCTGTAAGGCCGAGCAGAACACTCGGTCTAACACCGCCGACACAGCTGGCTCCACCCTAGCCTCCTCCGGCTCTTGACGGTGACTCTCTGGCAACGTGGGGGTGGGGACGCACGCTGAAACGTGTTACTGCGCCGCTTGTTGGCCACATAACAGGAAGTGAATCATCCCACCCACACAGTAGGCCTCGCAACGACAAAACGTGACCGGCGTCTCATCGATCCGCCGCCCACGTTTTGTCGTTATGGTTTTATTTAATTGATTTGTGCCTGGACCGTCTGCTGACCGTGGAATACATAATCCACAGTAGCAGCCCAGCCAGTATCACGGTCTAAACCCGTGTCAGCCGCAGGGATGGTGAAAATGGGCCAAGCCGTGGGAGTTCTCTTAGCAGCGTTCTTGGCTGGTTAGAGAACTGGTGCCTTTGAAACTCGTACTGTGAGATTCAAAGCAAGTCTGAAGACCGTTCTTCGGCTTCAGACGGCCGCCCACAGCGTTCCGGTCCCATTTTTCACCATCCCGGAGGCGGAGTTCAACACGGGCCAAGCCGTGGGAGTTCTCTTAGCAGCGTTCTTAGCTGGTTAGAGAACTGGTGCCTTTGAACCTCGCACAGCGAGGTTCAAAGCAAGTCTGAAGACCGCCCTTCGGCTTCAGACGGCCGCCCACAGCGTTCCGGTCCCATTTTTCACCATCCCGGAGGCGCGGTTGACCACCAGTTTAACCGGCAATCCTAGCTGACGTCGGAGCCATTCACCATGGTGCTTGGCAACGTCAAGAGTTGGACCTGATTGTCGTGTTCAGCGGACAGTAGCATCCCCTGACTCACCTCACCACGCATCTTCCGTGGCTTTAGGTTGGCAACGATCACAACCTTCTTCCCCACCAATTCTTGGGGTTCTGGATACCATTCGGCGATACCAGACAGAATCTGCCGGTTGCCTTGGTCCCCGACGTTCAGTTGGAACTTCAGGAGTTTGTCGGCACCTTCAACGTGGTCGACCGCCGTGATTTCAGCGACCCGGAGTTCAATCTTTTCAAATTTATCAAAACGAATTTCCGGTTTGCCGTCAACGGCTTCGTCAGCGTCGTTCTTGCTGGCGGCTGCCTGTTGTGCTTGTGCTTTTTCAGCCATAGCTGCGCGTCCTTTCGTCTTTTCAGACTTGGTCATCTGACCTTGAATGAAGTCAACTTCTTCTTGCACGTCGATCCGAGGGAAAATTGGTGTTCCCTTGGCAACCACCTGCTTGCCAGCTGGTAAGTCGGCTAAGTTCAGGTCGGTCATCGTCAACGTCGCTGGGTCCAAGCCCAATTGGTCAAAGATTTCCTTTGGCGCATGGGTCATGACGGGACTGATCAGCGTGGCAATCACCCGCAGGCTAGCAGCTAGATGGGCCATAACGGCGGCTAATTCAGCGGCCTGACTGTCATCTTTAGCTAAGTTCCACGGTTCCGTTTCGTCAATGTACTTGTTGGTCCGAGAAACCAGTTTCCAGATTTCGGAGAGGGCATCGGCAAAATGCATCTTGTCCATCAGGTCGTGGTAGTTGGCAATCACCGTTTCAGCCGTAGCTTCCAGGTCCTTGTCAAAATCTGTGACGCCCGGTGTAAATGCCGGTAGCTTGCCCGCTTCATACTTGTTGATCATGGCAACGGTCCGGTTCAACAGGTTCCCCAAGTCGTTGGCCAGGTCGTAGTTCAACCGGTCAACGAAGTCCTCGGGCGTGAACGTCCCGTCGTTTCCGTAAGGCATGGCGCGCATCAGGTAGTACCGGAGCGCATCCAAGCCGTAACGGTCGACCAAGGTTTCAGGGTAAATGACGTTCCCTTTAGACTTGGACATCTTGCCGTCCTTCATCAGTAACCAGCCGTGCGCAAATAACTCGTCTGGGGCTTCGATGCCCAGGGCGTGCAACACGATTGGCCAGTAAATGGAATGGAACCGCACGATTTCCTTACCGACCATTTGGACGTTAGCGGGCCAGTATTTCTTAAAGAGGCTTTCGTCATCGCTGGTGTAGCCGAGGGCGGTGATATAGTTGAGCAACGCGTCGATCCACACGTAGACCACGTGCTTGGGGTTACTCTTAACGGGCACGCCCCAGGTGAAGGTCGTCCGTGAAACGGCGAGATCTTCCAGGCCAGGTTGGATAAAGTTGTTGATCATTTCGGTCATCCGCGATTCTGGTTGGATGAAGTGGGGATGGCTGTGGTAGAAGTCCAGCAGCCAGTCAGCATACTTGCTCATCTTAAAGAAGTACGACTGTTCCTTGACCAGGGAAACTTCGTGGCCAGAAGGCGCCTTCCCACCAATCACCTTGCCGTTATCGTCGTGGTAGACTTCGGCGAGTTGGGTCTCGGTAAAGTACTCTTCGTCGTCCTCGGAGTACCAACCTTCGTATTCGCCCAAGTAGATGTCGCCCTGCTTTAACAAACGTTCGAAGACTTCTTGCACGGCAGCGACGTGTTCCTTGTCGGTCGTCCGGATGAATTTGTCGTTGGAAATTTCCAGCGTCTTCCAGAGTTGCTTGATGCCAGTCGCCATACCGTCCACGTATTCCTGCGGTGTTTGGCCTTGAGATTGCGCCTTGTCCTCAATCTTCAGACCATGTTCATCGGTCCCAGTCAAGAAGAAAACGTCGTAACCGTTGCTCCGCTTGTAACGCGCGACCGTGTCACACGCAATCGTGGTGTAGGAGTTACCGATATGTAACCGCCCAGATGGGTAATAGATCGGCGTTGTAATGTAAAAACTTGGTTTGTCTGCCATAAAATAAAAGCCTTCCCTCGCTCTAAATTATTCCGTTATTATCGGGTTAAAATTCATGATAAATTCTAATCAAGTATAGCATAAACCCCGGTTTAGCCATAGCGCTAACCCAGGATTTTGTGGTGAAAATCGATCGCCGAAAACCAAAAAGCACCCAACTGAATTTTCGTCAGCTGCGCACCGCAAATTTGGTATCGGTTAAAACAAGTCGAGTTGCTGGGGCGCTAGGTTCTGCCAGTGTAGATTCAGAATTTCCTGAAGCCGTTGCGCGTTGGGAGCCGCGTCCCGCCCGGCGTTGTTGTTGAAGATCACGCAAACATTTTTCGCCTGCCGGTTCAGTTGGTGGACCAGCGTTGCTACCTTTTGGAGTTCGTCCTCTGAGTAACGGTACAGTGTCCGCGTCTTGCGCCAGTTTTCGCCGTGGTTAAACCAGCCCGCGGCATTTTGTCCGTGCAGCCGAACCACAGCCAGCTCGGGCGTGGTGACCGTCGTATCCAGCGGAATCCCGTCGTTCAAATTGTGGGGCTCATCCGTCACCACGTTGGTGAAGCGTAGCGATTTCAGATAGGCCATCACATCGGCCGCCATCCCCGGCGTCGCAAACCAACTGGGACTCCGGAACTCAACCGCCACGGGCAAATTCCCCATCAACACGCGCACCTGCCGCAGATATTCGATATTCGCCGTCGTGCGGTTGAAGAACGGGGGAAATTGAAACAGCACCGTCAATAGTTGCCGGTGCTGGACGAGTGGTTGAATCGCCGCGCGGAACTGGTCAAACGCCAGGTTTCGATCCGTTTCAGCCAGCGTCTCATCCCGGTCGTGGCGCGTCATGACCTGATTGGCCTTCAAAATGTATTGAAAGCCCTCGGGAACCGCCGCCTGCCACTTCTCAATCGTGCTCTCCCGGGGAATCCCATAGAAGGGCGTATCCAATTCAACGACTGGAAAGTGACCCGTGTATTCACTCAGCGTCACCGGGCGCGTTTCACCGCCAATCAAGGCCGGATGTTCCGTCCAGGTCGTCAATCCAATGGTTATCATGCCGATTGCTCCTTACTTAAACCGTTCAAACTGCTTAATCAACTCCGCCTCAGGGGTTGTCAAACGGCCGCTTAGTTGACTGATCAGCCGTTTGCCAGCCATCCGATCATTATACCGAATACCGGTTACACAGAGGTCAATCAGGGCAAATAACACGGTCGCCAGCATCGCCTGATTGCGACTGAAGCTCGCATTAAAGAGTGTCACCAATTGGCTGCTAAAAGCCAACTGGAGAATGCCATAAATCACCAGTGTATCGGGAATGAGCTGGAGGACGTTTAGCCAGCGCAAACGCCTCACCAGCCCCCGAAGTTGATGGATTACTTCTTGATGGGTCATCGACGTTACCCCCGTACTTGAAGTTCATTGAAAAACGCAGTTGCGTCCGCCTGAACCATGGTGTAGTCGAAGCCTAAGTCTAACTTTTCCTGATTAACCACAACCACCTTGGCCAATTGGTTCCGGTAGTCGAGCAGCCCTGCGAATGGGTAAACCCGCATGGAGGTGCCGACAATAACGACCAGGTCAGCCTGATTCATAGCGGCGACCGACCGTTGAATATTTAATTCGTTCAGCCCCTCATCATAAAGCACGACGTCCGGTCGCAACCAGCCGCCGTCCGCGTCATGGTGCGGATCCTGCAGGTAGTCTTGCCAAGCAACCTTGGCGCCACAGACCTGGCAGTGGACCTGATACATGTTGCCGTGGAATTCCACCAGGTGCTTGGTGTGCGCCACGTTGTACAGGTTGTCGATATTTTGCGTAATCACCATGGCCCGATCCTGTTGGGTCAGGGCGGCTTGTTTTTCATGAATGACATTGGGTTTGGCGTCCGGGTAGTACAGGTTTTGTTTCACATAATCGTAAAAGACCTCTGGCTCCTGTACCAGGCAGGCGTGACTCAGGTAATACTCGGCGTTACGGTGACCGGTGTACAGGCCATTCTTAGACCGATAATCCGGAATCCCCGACGGCGTCGAGACGCCCGCACCCGTTAAAAATACGATGTGCTTGGCGTCATCAAAGGTTGCTTGTAAGCTCGCTTCCATCCCCATCATCCCTTCTTAAAATGCTTGAACTGTGTCTGTTTCACTAGTACTATGCCAATTTGACTAAATTACGATACCTAGAAGTAAACCCAGCTTTCGTGTAGCTAGTTGGCCACGCTATTACTATTCGTAAGCCACTTCGCTCATACCGGTCTACGCCAACCGAAAGAGCTAATATCAAATCGACGCGTACGTATGGGCTAACACCGTGTCAGCCGTGAGGGCGGGCAAAAATGAGCCTAGCCATGGAAGACCGCCCTTCGGCTGCCAGCGTCCGCCCACAGCGTTCCGGTCTCATTTTTGCCCGCCCGGTAAGGCGTACCAAATATCCGTCTAGCCCTACCGTAAAATATAAGGCATTTTGAGTTGCTTGAACAGCTCCTCAACCGTCATGCTGTAAATCTTGGTGAAGTACTCCGGCGTATCTTCCTTAGGCGCTGGCGAAGGAATCACAAACGCGTTCTGCTCGTCGGCCCTGTTAAAGCCCACGTACCCCCGCCGTTGGGTCGTCTTCTCGTGCATATCTGAGTGGTAGAGTTCAAAGATCTGTTTGACCTGCAGACTCAGTTGCCGTTTGGACAAGACACTGGTCAACGTGGTGAACTCGGTGTTGTGCAAGGCTGGTAACCGCCAAGCTTCTAGTTGGGCGTCAAACGCCTTGAATAATTTCACCACGTTGCGTCGCAGACTAAATGGCGAATCGACGGGCTTCTCCGTGATGACGGCGTACAATTTCTTGGCAGCTGCAAAACTAATCGGGTAGTCCTTTTCAAACTGGGCCATGATGGCGTCTTCGTCGGTACCAAAGAAGACCAACGCGTCCAGTAACGTCAGCGTCCGCAAGGTCATTTCGTCGTCGACCGGCGTTGGTTCTGGCTTCAGAGTTGCCGTGACGCCTTTCAAATAGAGGTCCTTAATGTGGTCGTCAATCAGGTTGTGCTTGCGCTGTTCGCTGACTACGACTTCATGGCTGACGATGTCGTACAGCTCGGTCCCCATGATCATGAGTTGTTCATCGAGTTGTGGTTGGCCGGTCGTCATGGAGAAGAAAACCTGTGGGAACCCAGATAAAATCATTAATAAATGCAGCAATTCATGGGAAGCCGTATAGTTGGGCGCGGTTAAATCGGCCACTTGGATGGCAATATCCTTGCCCATTTGCATCTGTTGCGCCTGGTCATGCCGTACGAAGCCGGTCTGCAGTTCACCAATGAATTGGACCTCAACTTTGCCCGGATACAGCGCGTTAACCTGGTCTAACAGGCTTTGCACTTCTTTATTTAATTGAATATCTTTTGCTTGCATACTGTTTTATTTCACCTATTCTTTCAAATTTGCTTGGCGAACGGCGGCCAGCGCGGCCTGTGCCTGGGCGGTCGTCGGTTGCGTAATCGTCGCTAAACGTTGAACCACGGCCGGTAATTCCCTCGGCGTCGCCCCGACCGAGAGTGCTAGCGACTTGCGCTGCAGGGACATGTGGCCGCGTTGAATGCCATCGGTCACCAGTGCACGCAAGGCCGCCACGTTTTGGGCCAATCCCACTGCGGCAGTCACGCCCATTAGTTCCCGGGCGCTGGAAACCTGCGCAATCTGCTGGTTGACCTGCACGAGGGGCAACACCTTAGTCGCGCCGCCCACAAAGCCTAAGGCCAAAGGTAGCTTGAGTTCGCCATGCAGATAGCCATCGCTGACCCACCACTTACTAAGCCCCTGATACTGGCCGTGACGGCTGGCAAAGGCGTGCGCGCCACTTTCGACGGCTCGCCAATCATTGCCCATCGCTAGCACCACAGCGTCAATGCCGTTCATGATGCCCTTGTTGTGGGTCACCGCCCGGTACGGATCGACCTGCGCCAGGTCACTGGCCTCGGCGATTCGCTGGGCCACGTCCGCCCCGGCAATCGTTTTCGTTTGCAACTGTTCTACAGGAACGGCACAGCTAGCTGTGACCAGACTGTGCGTGGCGTAATTACTGAGAATACTCATCAGGATGTCATCATCCCGCTGGGCCTTAATCTCGGCCGCTACAGCTTCCGTGAGCGTGTTGACCAGGTTGGCCCCCATTGCTTCACCCACATCGATAAACAGGTCTAACGAGACCCAATTGGGCGGTAGGAGGCGTACCCGCAAGGAACGCGCACCGCCACCGTGACTCAGCAGGCTGGGATGGGCAGCATCGGCGACCTTTAATAGCCGTTGCTGGTTGGCCATGAGCCACGCCTGCAAGTCGGTCGGGTCAGCCACGTGACTGAACACAATCTGCCCCATCACCTCGCGCCGGTCAACGACAGTGGTGATGCCCGCTTCACTCGTCAATAACCGCCCGCCATTACTGGCCGCGGCAATCACAGAGGGTTCTTCGGTCACCATGGGCACGGTCACGGCACGGCCATTAACGCGGAGGTTGACCGCGACGCCTTCCGGTAAGCCGTAGGTCGTCAGGTAGTTTTCAATTAAGTCTTCATCACTAGCCTGCCGGTGCGCCACAATCGCGGCCAGCTGGGCCTGTGTTAACTGGACCCGTTGCGCAATTTGCTGGCAACGATCAGCGTACGACAAGCGGTAAAAGGGTGTCTGGCTCATTTGTGAACCTCCTAACGTTGACTGAGGTATTCGGAGATGATCCCTTCCCGAACGCCACTTTCAGAGAAAATAACGCGGTCGGAATCTAGCATCTGCAGGAGGGTTACCAACGGCAACATCCCCCCGATAATAATATCAGCTCGTTCGGTCTCAAGGCCAGAGATTCGCTTGCGCTCGCGCAAAGGCACCCGCAACAACCGTTCAAACGTCTTCATGACCTGTCCGGTTGTCAGCCGGTACCCGTGGATATTTTCCACGTGCAGAATCTTCTGTTGTTGGCGGTTCATCCGCGCTAACGTCCGGTTGGCACCCCCGAGGAGGACCAGTGGCAGGTGTTTGGCATCATTTAGCCACCAAATATCTTGGAGTCGTTCCCGCAAAAAGACTTGTGCGGAGAACAGATCCACCGCCGTGACCCGGTCATCGAGCCGAAACTGTTCCGACAGGTTGACCGCGCCAAACGGCACACTGATCAGATTGGCATCCCGGCTGTCCTTCACGTGGACCAATTCACAGCTAGCGCCACCCGTATCCAGCAACAGGCAATCCTTGATTTTGAGGCGATTGACCGCACCAAGGTAGTCGTAATAGGCTTCTTGGTCACCGGAGAGGACTTCCAACTCAATGTTGGTCGTCGCGGCCACCCGTTTCAAAAACTCATCGCGGTTCCGTGCCTGCCGCACGGCGGCCGTCGCAATACCCCGCACGATTAGGTTAGGTAATTGCTCATAGTAGGGGCGAAAGGACTTGAGGGCCGCAATCGTCCGGTCCATCGCTTTCGGTTGGAGGATCTTTTCGGGACCCATCCCCTCTGACAACCGGCTGTCAGCCTTAATGCGGTTGACTTCACGGTACGTGCCGTCGTCATGCAGTTCGTTCACGGCCATGCGAACCGAATTTGAGCCCAAATCAACAATGGCTAAGTTTTGCATTGTTCATCCCCCCGTTCGGTCTAACCGAAGTAGTCGATGCCAATCGCGTGACGCACTTCCCGCAACGTTTGGGCGGCGACTTGGTTGGCCTTTTCGCTCCCCTGCTTGAGGATATCGTAAACGGCACCTTCATCGGCCGCAAAACTTTCGCGGCGTTCGCGAATTGGTTGTAATTTTGCTTGAAGCACGTCGTTCAGGTAACGCTTGATCTTAACGTCCCCGAGGCCACCATGTTCGTACTGGGCCTTCAATTCTGCCACGTGCTCATGGTCATCCGCAAAAATGTCCAGGTACGTGAAAACGGTGTTCCCTTCGATGTGACCGGGATCTTCGATGTGAATGTGCTCTGGATCCGTGTACATGGACATGATCTTCTTTTGAATCGTATCGGCACTGTCGCCCAGATAAATGGCGTTGTCCAAAGATTTGCTCATCTTGGCGTTGCCATCGAGGCCAGGAATCCGGCCCTGTCCCTTAGGTGGGAAATAGCCTTCTGGTTCAACCAGGATTTCCTGTTCGTAAACGCTGTTGAAGCTCCGAACGATTTCCCGAGTTTGCTCGAGCATGGGTTCTTGGTCTTCCCCAACGGGAACGGTGTCGGCCTTAAACGCCGTGATGTCGGCAGCCTGGCTAACGGGGTAGATGAAGAACCCGGCGGGCACACTTTCACCAAAGGCCTTTTGCTTGATTTCATTCTTAACGGTCGGGTTCCGGTTCAACCGGGAAACGGAAACCAGGTTCAGATAAGCCATGGTTAACTCGTTCAGGGCTGGAATCTGTGACTGTACTAAAATCGTTGACTTGGCGGGATCGATGCCGACCGCTAAATAATCAAGTGCAACTTGTAACAGGCTGTGGCGGATTTTTTCGGGATCGCGGGCGTTGTCGGTCAGTGCTTGCATGTCCGCAATCATAATATAAGTATCGTAATCGCCCGTGTTTTGCAGCGCCACGCGGTTCTTGAGGGAACCAACGTAATGCCCAATGTGAAGCTTACCTGTAGGTCTGTCACCAGTTAAAATAACGTGTTTTTTGCTCATTTTGTTCATCCTTTCTGAAAAAGCGCCCCATTGGCCAATTGCCAATAGGACGCTCGTGCGCGGTACCACCTAATTTGTGGTCGTTGTGACCACCACTCTTGTCGGTAACGGGGACACCGCGATAATTAATTATCGGTTAGTTTAAATCTACTTGACCCATTTGGGCCGTAAAACCGTTTCAGCACGAGCGGTTTTTCTCTGGAATTGGCCTACTTCTATCAAGTTCTATTCCCTTATTTTAGAGGTTTCTGCGGGGAAAGTAAACTGGTAACTTCTACAAATATTTTTATGCCAACATCGTTAAGGACCAGTGAACTAAGCATCATCAGTCCAGCCATTGGCATCGGTTCAGCTAACCGAGAGTCAATCCACAAATTGCCTAAAATTTGCCACCTACGGCTGCCAGAGATTCCGGCTGCTATAGGGACCGCCTGCGGCCTGGGGAGCGGTCCTCCGTCTCTGTCCTCCTCCGGTTAGGATTGTTCTGCACCATGAAATTGAGGGACTCATCGCTGAGTCAGCAACGTTTGCCCACGACTCTTAACCTGGAGACTAGCTAACATGTCGGGCTATTCACGCCGTACTAATCTTGCGTGGCAATCAAGCGACCATTAACTTCGCCTCGACGCAACGTTTCCAATCCAGCATCAATTTGATTGAAGGCAATCGTGGCTAAGGTCGGCTTAACTTTTCCTTGAGACAAAGCATCGTAGCAGAAGGCAATATCTGAATTGTCTCCACCCATGCTGCCCACAACTTGAGCTCGTTTCATAATCAAATCCCACGTACTGATGGTTGAATGAAGAATTCCCATCCCGACAACAACCACCTTACCACCTGGAGCCACGACGGATAAGGCATGACTTGTCGTGCTATCAAAACCTGCAAAATCCACAATCAAATCGGGCGCGACTTCTTTCATCTCAGCCACGTCATCAAAAATTGCCTTGCAGCCCATAGCTTCGGCCATCTTTTTAGCTGCTGGTTTCGGGTCTGCTGCGTACACCTCACAGCCTGTCGCAATCGCCAGTTGAGCACCGAAGTCGCCGATTCCGCCGATCCCAACGATACCGACCTTCATTCCAGGCTTCGCGCCACCAACACCAAAGATTGCACGATGAGAGGTCATCCCCGCATCAGTTGCCGCAGCGCCATCAATGAACGACACGTTGTCAGGCAATGGAATTAATTCTGTCTGTGGGACAACCAGTTTGTTAGCGTAAGCACCATCCACAACGCCACCAATAGAAACCTGCGTGTCGGGATCAATTGGACAAACACCAACCCGATCTCCCGGCTTGAATTTGCTGACACCCGCACCAACAGATTCAATAACGCCTGCACATTCATGGCCTAAGATGACTGGTGGCTGAATTAAATTCATCCAGCCCGGGTCGTCAATAATGGTCACGTCCGTGTGGCACAGCCCAGAAGCCTTGATATCAATCACAACTTGCCCTTCTTGGGCGACGGGATCAGCCACTTCAACCAATCGTAACGGTTCGTGGGTCTTCGTAAATTGCCAGCCTTGCATCATAATCATCCTTTCGCGTGGGAACCTTCAACAGCCTATGTATCAGTGCAATCGAAGTCAGATTTGCCAGACTTACTTCATGCCTCCGAGTACGACTGATAACTTCAGCCTATCATAGAAGTCGCAGTAGTGTAAGCGCGTTCATAAACGTTACGTCAATGCCATCGTCCGTTTGAAACACCGCCATGCAATATTGTCACGAAACCCTCTGCCACTTTAAACAGCAAAAAAGCCTGAAAATTTCTGATCAGCGAAGTAGGATTGATTGACATGCAGTGGGAATATGACTAAACTTGTTAGGCACTTTAGACTAGCAAAAGGAGGCGGTCATTTTGACCACCAGCGAAGAAGCACAGGAACAACAGCGCGTCGACCGCGTGGTAAATGAAATTGGCAAGCGCATCGACAAGACCGATGCTGACTACAACGCCGCGCATCAAGAATTGCGCAACGTCCTGCAGAATTACAGTGAAAACACCTCGGTCAACTGGTTTGAAGTCGATGACCGAATCGAAACCAGTGCCGAATTGCAGCAGCAACGGGCGTTAGTCTCCCGTTTAACTGAAAATCAAAATATCATTCAAGGCCAACTAGATACGTTTAAGGAACTGCAGAAGTCTCCTTACTTTGGCCGTATCGACATCCAAGATCCCGACGATTCCCAACCAGAATCCTTGTACATCGGCACCGCCTCATTTGTGGACGATGATCAGAATTTCTTGGTCTACGATTGGCGGGCACCCGTTTCCAGTATTTATTACAACGGGGTGCTCGGTCAGGTGGCCTACAACACGCCGGCCGGTGATCAGCAGACCAACTTGCTCAAGAAGCGCCAATTTCTGATTCAAGGTGGCCAAATTGAAAGCATGTTCGACACCAACGAAACCGTTGGCGACGAGATGCTTCAGCATGCGTTGGGCGAGCAAAACGACGCCACCATGCAAAATATCGTGGCCACCATTCAGCGTGAACAAAACGACATCATCCGCGATACCAAGAGCGACTTGTTGGTCGTTCAGGGGGTCGCCGGCTCCGGGAAGACGTCCGCCATTTTACAGCGCATTGCCTTCCTGTTGTACCACAGTCGCCGCGACCTCGAGGCCGATCAAATCGTCTTGTTCTCGCCCAACCGCCTGTTCAGTCACTACATCAGTGACGTGCTCCCCAGCCTAGGGGAACGGAACATGCGGCAGGTCACGCTGGCAGAATTTTTAACACAGCGGTTCCAAGGGCTCAACGTCCAAACGCAATTTGAACGTTACGAGGCCGATCAGGAGGCCCCCGTTAACCTGCCGTTGCGTAACTTCCGGGAGAGTGCGGCCATGATGACGGCGGTCAAAGACTACTGTTACCAGTGCACCCCGGACGATTTGAAATTCACCGACATCCGCTTCAAGAGTCGTGTATTCTTTAGTAAAGAAGAAATCCGCGACATTTATCGCCAGTTTCCAGACGCAACGGCCCCAGCTGACCGCCTGCTACGCACGAAAAACGCCTTGGAAAAGCGCCTCAAACACCGAATTGCCGCTGAAGCCAAGGAAGACTGGGTCCGCGATATCATCGATCAACTGAGTGATGAGGATTACCACAATCTGTTAGGTGAAAAGCACTTAGGTAAATTTGAACAGCTAGACGACGAAATTGACTACATTGCCCGCCAAATTGTTCGGCGGCGATTGCGTTCCGTTGACGATGCCATTTACAACGGCTACTTCTTGGACGTCTACAGTCAATACACGGCGTTCTTGGCCCAGTGCCCGCTACCTGAAATTGTGACCCAGACCGATTGGCAGCAGGTCGTTGACACCTATCAACATGACATTGAATTTCACCAATTGGCCCTGACTGACGCGGCACCTTTGCTGTACCTGCGGGATATTTTAGCTGGCGGCGGGGCCAATCATCGGATGCAGCATTTGTTTGTCGATGAGATGCAGGACTATTCAATGGCCCAATTGATTTACCTGCAACACGCCTTTCCGCGGGCCAAACTCACCCTCTTAGGCGACAGTGAACAGGCGCTCTTCAAGGCCGTTGAGGCACCCGAGGCCATTTTGAAAAAGTTGGATTCGGCCTTAAACGTCAAACGGTCACGACTGATTACGTTGCGACGGTCTTACCGGTCAACGCTGCCAATCACCACGTTTGCCAAGGCCCTGTTGCCAGACGGCGATCAGATTGAGGCCTTCAACCGGCCGGGTGACTTGCCCAAGGTCATCATTCGCTACGACACGGCGGCGGCCTTCAAGGCATTGGCGCGCGAGTTGAAGCTAGAGTTGGCGAACAGCGGCACCGTTGCCATCCTGACCAAGAGTACGGCGGAAGCCAAGTACGTTTACCAGGAGCTCCACCGTGACTTTGAGCTGACCCGTTTGACGGATACCGACCGATCACTGCCCAAGGGCGTCGTCGTGCTCCCAATCTACCTTGCCAAGGGGTTGGAGTTCGACAGCGTGATTGCCTACAACGTTTCCGCGGAGAACTACCCGGATGAACAGTTGACCGGGACGCTCTACACGATTGCGTCGCGGGCGATGCACCACTTGACGCTGCTCTGCATTGGCGCGGCCTCACCGTTGATTGCGTCTAATAAGATTCCGGCTTCAGATTTAACGATTGAACACGAGTTTCAAAATTAAATCAGTGAGACATTAAAAGCCGCGTTAGCGAGAAAATTTCTCGTTAACGTGGCTTTTTTAAATGCACCTGTGCGCTTGCTTGCGTGAACAACCGTCTCGCAGAATACTTAAGCAATCCCCGCCGGCGTCTTCATCGTGGTGAAGGTCGCCTTGCGGACATAATTGTGGTAACCCTGGTAAAAGTGAACTTGCTTCGATGTAATTTTAACCTTGTAAGTCATGCGTTCACCATCGTACTGCACCTGACTGCCCTTGGGTGAGTATTGAATGCCAGACAAACGATAGACGTGCTTGCCCAATGATTGGTATTTCAGCTTCTTCAAGCCATACCCGGGCAACCGGTAGTAGCGCTCACTCGTGGCGTCATACCCAAATAAGTTCCCCGTGCTCTTCGTTTTGCTGTAGGTAATATAAGCTTTGTTGTCGCCCTTCCCGTTATAAAACCAGGTGTGCCGTAACACTTTGGGCGTCCCTGCGTGCCAGGTTGCTGCCTTGGCGGAGGTCACATTAGCGGCCGTCAAACCAAGCGTCACCGTAGCCAGTGCAAGTAAAAAATAAGGTTTGTTCATGTCGATTCCTCCCGTGAAAAAGCTGTCGCCTGCCGAGTAGCTTTTACTAAACTTACGCGTCTTCCCATCAGAATGCAAGTCGCAACAAAATCGGCGGCACCCGTCAATGTCTGGTATGCTGAGGGTAACAGGGAGATGTTCACACATGCAGCAAAAAAATTGGCGACACCTCTGGTGGGAGCTGGGACTCAACGTTGTTCTACTGGCTCTGCCACTTTTTCTCATCATCGAAGGTTTCATTGGCATGGCGGAGAATGACCCCTTCCACCCCGACGTCTTCGTTTTGTTTGGCGTCTTACTGATGGGAATCCTAAGCTTGGGGATGCTGATCTGGTTCGGCTTTCGTTTGCACCGCCCCGGTTGGCACCGACTGCCCAACTACGAACGCGCCTTACTTATTTTTTACGCGCTGTGGTTCATATTGGGACTGGTCGCGTGGCTAGCGTTCACCGAGGTCATTCCACCAACGTGGTTTATTTGGTAGTGGCCTGAACCATTTAGCAGCATAAACGAAAGTAGTTGACGCTGGACGGTGCATCCCGTAAAGTAGTGACTAACCAATCCGCAAGATAGCAACACTTAAGCCCCGTTAAATCCATTGATTTAGCGGGGCTTTTTCTACGGATATTTATTTTTTCATATTAAAGTCAGTTTGTAGGTGTTTGTGAATCATTGTTTTGGCTAGCGTAGTTCTTGCTTGGGTGTTGTAACATGATGAACACTGCCGCAACAATTAAAACAACCATTGCAGGAAATGCCAGAGCAGCGGAGAGGCCAAACAAGGCACTCCCAATAATACCCAGGACCGATCCCACGAGTGAGATGTTGTGCTTGCGAGATTGAACCAACGCGATAACATTTAAGACTACGCCGATCCAAGCCATTGCGTAGAAGAAAGTAGCTGCGGAATCCGTTGAGCTACCACCATTGCTTGCATCGCTGACCGCAGCACCAAAAATAACAAACCAAGAAATAGCGAACAAGACACAGTTAACAATGTCTAAAACGCCAGTCCAGGTATTAAGCTTTAATCGAGTCATTATAAACTCCTCCTCTAGATATGTGCACAGCTTTTAATGTCATCAGACTTTGGACAATCTCTTATGGATTTGATTCATTGAAACTAAGTTGTTAGTCAAAAAACACGACAATATTAAGCATACTACGATACTTTAGCAAACAAAAGAATTACTTGAATAAATATTCTAAATGATGTGACAAAATACAAGTTAATCCTGGGACGGCTTTGAAATAGATTTTTATGATGAATGCCCACGTCGACCATCCGGTGGTACTCTCTGCAAGGATAATTTAAGTTTTACCAATCATTAGTGAACGTGTGACATGTCCAGGTCGTTTTACTGACACGCAAAAAAGCAGTCCAAAAGTTTGAATGTATCATCAAAACTTTTGGACTAACTTATTACATCGAAGATATTCTTATTTGTGGGCACTATCAATGAGACAATCGATGACCAACGCTAAGCCAATCAAGATTTCAACCAATGCCAGCCACCAATCCAGTGTCAGCAACTTGGTCCCAATCGACCAGAGCCCTGCCAAAATAATAAGGCACCCCAACCAGAATTCAACCTGCTTGTAAAACAAACGATTCAATCGCATGTGCTTTCCCCTACTCTTATAAATATTTGGAATCAAGCGTTCCCCAACGCTGTTAAACGGCCTGTTCTGGTCGCTCCTGTGGCATTCGTTTCAGGGCCTGCTTCAAGAGCAAAGGCGCCAACACGGTTGCCAGAATAATTACTAAAATCATCGCGGAATAGTCGCTGCCGCCTAACAAACCAGCCTCGTGACCAATCTGCGCGGTAATCAAGCCCATTTCGCCACGGGCAATCATCCCCGTACCAATCACGGTACTGCTGGGCATGGTGAAGCCACTCAGCCGCGCACCCAGACCGCAACCAATCAGCTTGGAAATGCAGGCAAGGACCGTCAAAATGGCGATGATTCCCAGATTTTCCACCAAATGATTCAGCGTCATGTTCAGCCCGACACTTACGAAGAAGACCGGAATGAAAATGGCATTTCCTAGTGGCTCGACGTGATCGGCCAAGACGGCGCGGTACGGTGTGTGGGCAACGGCAATTCCGGCAAAGAAGGCCCCGATTGCACCACTAAGGCCGACCATATCGGCGATCCAGGCCATCCCCATGCAGATAACCATCGACATGATCGTCACGCTCGACGCCATGACCAGGCGCTCGCTCAGATGCATTAAGTATGGGGCCACCCATTTCACCACAATATAGGTGCCGCCGAAGAAGGCAACTTGTTCTACCAACACTAGAACCAACGCGGGCTGACTGCCGGCAGTCTTGATTCCCTGGCTGGCCAACAGGCTAATCATCAAGGATAACAGAACCACGCCAATGATATCGTCGGCCACAGCAGCGCCCAGAATAGTCGCGCCCTCCCGTGTCGTCAATGCGTGATATTCCTTCAAAACGGCCACCGAAATCGACACGGACGTCGCGGAAAAAATCACCCCAATGAAGAGCGATTCCAACGGGGTGAACCCCCACCACCAGGAGGTTAGCCCCATGAGTGTAATGGGAAAAATCACGCCGGAGGTCGCCACAACGATGGCTGGGCGGAGATACTTCATCAGTAACTGCAGATTGCTCTCCAGCCCCCCAAGAAACATCAAAATGACAACCCCAATGTCAGCAAACAAGCTCACCAAGTCATTTAACTGGACCCAGTTGAGCAGCGCTGGCCCCAAGATAATGCCGACTAGTAACTCGCCGATCACTGCTGGAACGCCAAGGCGGTTCGATAAATTTCCCGCCAGCGTCGTCAGTACCAAAATCAAACACAACGTTCCTAGAAATGCCACGCGGACTCCTCCTTTTCAAATATAATAAGTTCTATGATACGCCACATTTGGCCAACACAAAAGCACCACCAGCAACTTTTTGGCGGTGCTACGACAATCTACACCTGTTTGTGGGGAATGATTGCCCACCCAAGTACCATCACGCCCCAAAGGACCATCAGCCCTTCAGCCACCATATCAAGCCGTCCCTGGTGGGGATAGCTGATTAACCAACTCACTGACGGTAGAACCAGAAACCACCCAAACCAGAAATTACAAAACCGTTTCTCGCGCCAAAGTTGCTGCACGTTCCTCGCCCCCATTTCAAAGTCTGGTAAAAGTTTACCATCGCCTTCGACATAGGTGGGAGCCAGTCCTTCGGTTGCTTGGGTGAGCGGCCAATCAAAAACACGCTAGGCGTCGCCAACTAAAAGCTGGCACCCCCTAACGTGTCTAGATAATAGATTTAATTGAAGTACGTTAAGTCAGACGCCAATGTTGGATAGGCCGTAATCATTTGGTTAATATCCACGGTTCGCATCTTATTTTGAATGACAAAATCAAGGTAATTAATGACCTGCTCGGCCTCACTACTCAAGACCGCCGCGCCCACAATATTGCCACTATCTTGATCCACCACAACTTTAATGCGTGCGGCTGGATCCTGGATCCGCTGATAACTGTACCAGTGTTTTAAATCCAAGTCGGTGACGTGATATTTCTCTGGTGCACGGGTGGCTTCGGCCGTGGTGATTCCCAACTGAGCCAATTGTGTCTTGCCATAGACGACGGATGGAATCACCGGATAAACAATGTCCGGTGAATCACAAGTCGTCAGCGTTTGGGCCAGGTACCGTCCTTCAAAGCCGGCAACGGGGGTCAATTTCGGTTGTGGCCGGTCAACCACATCACCAATCGCGAAGACGTGGTGGTTGGTCGTTTGTAGCCGGCCGTTAACGCTGATCCCATGCTTGGTAGTGACCACGTTAATGCGTTCCAAGTGTAAATCAGCCAGAACCGGTGTCCGCCCAGCAGTCGCAAAGACTAGGTCGGAGGTCCAGGTCTCTCCCGATGCTGTCGTCACACGATATTGATCATCGGCTGGGGCGACAGCCGTAATGTTTGTGTCCAACTTGACATCCACACCATCGGCACGTAGTCGTGCCAGTAAATCAGTGACGAGATCTTTATCAAACGCCCGCAACGCGCGGTCACTGTGATGGACCAAATGAACCCGACTACCAGCGGCATTAGCAATCGCTGCCAGTTCAACCCCTACGAAACCCGCACCCATGAGGGTAATATCCGTTGGCAACGTATCGAGATCCAAAAACTCGTTGCTAGTTTGTAACCATTCCTGACCATCAATGGCTGGTAGATGCGGTTCCTGCCCCGTAGCGATAATCCAGTTAGCCGAATTCAGCTGTTCGTCCCCCACAGACAAGGTGCCATCTTCGTTAAAGCTCGCCACACCATGAAAATTAGCAATGCCAGCGGCTTGCAGTCCACCCTGCGTCCCACTCGGAATTTTATCCGTGTAGGCCCGCTTGGCCGCCATCAAAGCCGGCCAATCTATTTGGGGCGTTCCAGTCAGGCCGTGCCCTTGTAGCGCTTCACTCCGGCCCTGAGCCTCTACGGCAGCCATCAAAATCTTCTTCGGGTCGCAACCGCGGTTAGGACAAGTGCCACCCCAAAGGTCCTTTTCCACCACAGCGACGTTCATGCCATGCGCATGTAAACCATAGGCCGCAGCTAGTCCACCTGGGCCGCCACCAATCACAACAACATCAAATTCTTGCATGCTGTATCCCTCCATTTCGTATACTCTACGTTGTCGAGTGTAGCACGAAATGCCCGCAATCACGCCTAATTTGCTTTACCTGGGTGCCGACGGACGAGGATGACGTCTAACCCCATATACACGGTGATGACGATCCCAGTAACCAGGTAAACGGGACCCGCTGCCAGCTTTTGAAATAACACCCCATAGAACACGGTTCCTAAAGGCAAAGCGAGTTGCATCAGCGTTGACACGGTGGACCCTACCCGCCCCAGTAGTTCTGTGGGCACCGTCATTTGCATATAGACGGAAATCGGCGTGTTCACGAAGGCCAAGACTAACCCAATCGCTAACGAGACCATAATTAGACTAATAACCAATGTGCGACCACCGATTGGTACCATGAAGAGAACGCCAATCGCAGTAATTAAGATGCCGATCGTTATCGACAATCGCAACACGGTCATTAAAACGTTTTTAAAACGCGGCAATACAGATAGAATCAGGTTACCCAGGAGCACGCCGCCAGCAAAGGCACTGAGTATCCAGCTCAGCCGTGAATTTCCCAAGTGCCGCGTCTGAACGACTGCAAACGGGAGCCCCACGTCAATCGAGGAGAAGAGGAAATTCAAGAAGATTCCCATGGAGACCACTGAAAACAACGTGAAGTGCTGACGGATAAACAGTAAGCCCACTTTGAATTGTTCCCATTGGCCTTTAGCCACGGGCATACTCGTTTCATCTGCGCCCTTGAGGGGATGGAACCGCATGCTTAAAGCAATCAACCAAGTCGATGCCTCCACGACAATTTCAATTTCGACGATTCCTTCAAACCCAATCCAGCCGTAAAGGGCCGCAGCTAAAACTGGGGAAATCAATTGAATCCCAGCCGTAGCGGCCTGTTCGATGGTTGCTAACGTCTTCACGTGTTCATCGTTAACTAACTCGTGAACAGACGCGGTGTAGGTCGTCGCGGTTACCTTGTCTGCACTAGCAATAATGGTCAGCACAATGACCGCCAAAACCATGACGTTGCTCACATGAGGCGCCAGCAAAGCATAGGCGCTGAAAGCTAAGACGTCGATGCCCCGACTGCTCAAGAGTAACGGCTTATGCTTGCGGTGATCTACAAGATTGCCAACGGGCATCACGAGTAGTAGCCCGACTAGCGGATAGATAATGGATCCCAGGCCAAAACTAATCGCGGAATGCGTCGTATGTAATAACATGAGTCCCAGGGCAAAACTAAAGGTGTCACCACCAAGGGTGCTAATGATATCGCTACTGGCGGCCTTCACGATTTGAATGACCGATTGGCGATTGGTAATTTGAACGTCCAAGGTGGTCCCTCCCATCAATAAATATTCTCATTATACTCTAACCATTTTCTAATTAATAGTTTTCCACAAAATTCTTTCGGAAACCTGCCAATCACCTCACATCATGATTTCCTGTCAGTGATGTGCTTTTTGAATCCAATCGGCTAATTTAACGGTCAACCTTTTGACGTAAAAGTGGTACGCTAGACTAAAAGGTTTGGAGATGATTGGTTATGGCGGCTGACCGCTTAGGCGAGTATTGGGACGTTTACAATCGGCAGTTACAACGGGTCGGCCAGCAGCAACGCCGGGAGCCCGTGCAGGTTGGGGAATTTCATTTGGTCGTCGATGCCTTTATCTTTAACCCGGCGGGACAAGTGCTTCTGCAACAACGCTCTCCCGATAAGCTCAACTTTCCGAGTTGTTGGGATTGCTCGGTGGGTGGTTCGGTAGTTGCTGGCGAAACCATTACGGCAGCGATGCACCGGGAAATGACCGAGGAACTGGGATTAGACATCTCGGTAACCCCCGCGGACAACTTTCTTTTACAACCACACTCGCACTGGATTGAGGCGTGGTTCGCCTTTCAAACGGACTGGACCGTCGCTGATTTTACGATTCAAACTGCCGAACTTCAACGTGTCGCTTACTTTGATCCCGTAAACGCCCACCGGCACCTCCAACAGATCGGCTTCAATGCCTACACGCAGGAACTGGAACGCGCACGTCATCATATCCAGGAACGCCTAAACATGGTGTAATTAAAAAGGAAGTCCCGCCAACGCTCACCGACGTTGACGGGACTTCCTTTTTTAGCTATCTGACGCCTGGCTTTCAACTGACCTTCCTCAAAATTTTTATCAGTCCGGACTAAGACGTTGCTTGTAAACTGATGTAGCTCCCCCAGCTACAATTTCATACTTACGTCTTTGACTAAACCAGTTAAACATTGGTTCTAAATCTAATGATCAGTCTTGCGTGACAAATTACTGCATTCTTCTATTACTGCTAGTTGGTCGTGACTGAATTCTATTGCCGGCGTTTGCGAGACATTTTCCAGCCGCCTAACGTCATGGCCACCATTAGTGCACCGAGCCACGATGCCTGTGACTGTTGTTCGTTGGCTTGCGGCAAGACGCCATTCGCCGTGCTTCCGTAACTACTACCAGTAGAATGGCCATAACTACCACTTCCACTGCCGGTACTACTGTCACTATCGTCGGAACTGGCCGCACCGGAACCCCCATAGCTTAACCCACTTGGTGAGCCACCGGTCGCGGAACCACTGCCACTCGTCAAGCCGTCAGCAAGCGAACCGGTAACGTTTTGGTCCTCATCTTCTTCAGCGCTCACGGCATCCTCTTGTGAACCAGTGTTGCCAGATTGTGAACCACCGTTGTTGGCACCCGAGCCATTGTTAGTCCCGGAATCGTTGCCATTCCCATTGTTACTGCCATTACCGGAACCGTTGTTCGAACCGTTATTGCCGGTACCAGAACCATTGCCATTGTTTGAGCCCTGGTTACCAGTGTTCGTTCCATTACCTGAACCACTGTTACCATTGTTTGAACCGCTGTTACCAGGCCCTGATCCATTGCCTGACCCGCTATTGCCAGAACCACTACCTGAACCATTGGTGTTACCGTTATTTGAACCATTGCCTTGACCGGAACCGTTGTTGTTCCCATCACCGACACCAGTATCGTTCCCGTTTCCAAATTCGTTACCGCCACCTGGAGTCGTAGTACCAGGTCCGGTTACGTTTCCGCCGCCATCACCGGCGCCACCTTCGTTGCCGGAGCCGCCTTCGTTACCGGAACCGTCACCGTTGCCAGAGCCAGAGCCGCCGCCAGTACCAGATCCACCACCGTTGCCAGAGCCAGATCCACCACCGTTGCCAGAGCCAGATCCACCACCGTTGCCAGAGCCAGAGCCGCCTGTGTTTCCGCCACCGGAACCGCCACCTGGATTCGTACCACCAGCTCCAGGCCCGGTTACCGTTCCGCCACCGTTGCCGGTGTTAGTGCCATCACCGCCATCGCCAGTGTTAGTCCCATCACCGCCATCGCCGGTGTTAGAACCGTCATCACCATCGCCGGTGTTAGAACCGTCACCACCATCGCCGGTGTTAGTCCCATCGCCGCCGTTCCCGTTATTCGAGCCGCCGTCGCCATTCCCGTTGTTAGAACCGCCATCGCCATTCCCGTTGTTAGAACCGCCATCGCCATTCCCGTTGTTAGAATCGCCATCGCCATTCCCGTTGTTAGAACCGCCATCGCCATTCCCGTTGTTAGAACCGCCATCGCCATTCCCGTTGTTAGAACCGCCATCGCCATTCCCGTTGTTAGAACCGCCATCGCCATTCCCGTTGTCAGAACCACCGTCGCCGTTCCCGTTGTTAGAACCGCCATCGCCATTCCCGTTGTCAGAACCGCCATCGCCATTCCCGTTGTTAGAACCGCCGTCGCCGTTCCCGTTGTTAGAACCGCCGTTGCCATTCCCATTACCGGCATTGTTGTCCCCGCCGTCACCAGGGTTACTCCCACCGTTGGAACCGCTATCATTATCGTCCAGCACGTAGACAAAGGTCACGGACTGCTTGTCAGCCGTAAATTCACCGGTTGCTTTTCCTTCAACCTTCTGCAATTTGTATCCGGAAATTTTCTTTTCTTCCGCGGTGTAACTAGCTCCCAAGTTGTCCTTCAAAACCTCATCTTCACTCAACTTCTTCCCCTGATCATCAACGTACGACACCGTGACTGGCGCTGGGTACACATCCGATGAATACGTATCAATGTATGTCCAAATTGGCCGGTCATCATCCCCACGAACCTCACCAATCATGGCAAAACGGTTGTCGGCACCTACACCAGCAATCTGTCCTTCACCAATTGTATCAGTCGCTTTCGTCCGTTCTTGAACCGCCAGATTTTTAAAATCAAGTCCTTTAGTCTGTGTGTTGGCAGTCGCTTCCCCGCCGCTAAACCGTGGCTTGTAGAACCGCGTCGTTGACTGCCATTCGCCTAGCTCATTTCGGTATTCCTGAAAGTAAGACGTCATGTCAAATTGTTTCACCGGCGTCATCTGCTTTTTAGTGCCATCAATCCAAGTTAAGCTGTTTTCTAGATGGACGTTGGCTGTCTGTCCTTTAAGTCGTGAATTTGCCGTGATGACCTGATTGGTTATTTCTAAAACTTCAAAATTCTTCCCGCCCAGTGGTGAAAAATCTTTAATCCGACATCCCGTCAATTTAAGGACATCCAGCTTAGGCAACCCAGCCAGCGAACTGATATCACGAATCATGTTGTGGCTCAGATCCAGCACCTTTAAATTTTGTAATCTTTCCAACTGCTTTAACTTGGTCAACTTGCCCTGCTCTTGCGCAATTGGCTTGGAACCAGCCGTAAAGTGGTCCCTGTCATCAAAGTTTCGAATTGACCCGTCCAATTCTAGTTCTTCCAACTCCTTGAAGTACTTAAGACCCGCCAATGAATACTCACCCAACGGAATGTTGGTCCCGTAGATTGTATTTTCTTTGGTAATCGCTAACCGTTTAATGTGGGTGACGTCTTTTACCTTAACCTCAGAAAATTCCGTCCATTTTTTGCGACCGAGGTTTTCTCGATTAAGCGCTTGCAAAACAACCGACTGGAGATACACATTTTGCATTTCCTTATCTAAACGATCCGTTGGTTTCAAATCTCCCGTTTCAACCACGCGAACGTGCCCAGAACCTTTCGCTGCAAATGCATGTTTCGTCTGATCATCCGTCATCAGCATACCCGTCCCCATCAAGGCCGCTGCCGTTGCTATCCATAAACTGTTACTGACGTGTTGTGTCATCTCTTTCTCCTCCAAAAATTTAATTTACTTACGCTTGTCTTTGTTCTCTTTCCGATAAACCATATCCTATCAGGTCGCCACCCAAAAGAAAATATAATTCATTGTGCACAATCAAAATAGGAACCACCGCCTTTCAACGGTGATTCCTATTTTTTTGTTAACGTACCGCAATCGCCCGTGAATGGCGGGATTGGTATACGTCGGTGAAGTTTGTTGAGCGCACCCAATAAACCTTGTTGGGCCACCCTCTTTTCATGTATGGATCTGCAACTAAAAATTGACCAGGTTGATACCCAACTAATGCTAAGACGTGGTATGGTCGCTGTTTTTGCATCCGCCAAGCGCCAGCAAAAATCACGGCATTGCCCCGTTTTATTTCCTTTATCAACTGATTCTTACTGGCGCCGGTAATATTTTCAGCGTGAGGATCATAGGTTTTGGTATAAGCCGTTAAAGGCTTGGGATAAATGGTCCGGGTCTCACCGGGACGGCTCTCCGTATAGGGATTCCCTACAAAACCTTGACTGGGCGTCTTTGCTTTAGGCATTTTGGTAATCATGGTTTTCAAGGACGTCCCCGTCGCGAGTCCTTTCACGGATAGCGCCATTTTTAAGCTGCCGGCTTCACAGGCATTGGGCGCGTACAGCGGATACAACTGGCTAGTGTAGGTGTAGGGTAGGACGTAGCGCTTGGTGGTTCTCAGCCCATTAGCATTGAGCCAGCCATACGTGTGGCCCCGGCGACTGATTTGAAAGTAGCGCGTCCGTCCCCGCTTGGCGACCCGGTCAATCTGGACCAGTTTTCCTTGCAACTTGCCTGTTTGACGGGTTGATTTTGCCTGCGTCGTGTACGGTTGATTCCACAGCCGCCAGCCTGCACTACGAACAATTCGGGCATGATAGTGACGACCAGACGTCACGACATATTCACTGGCATGCGCAATCCCAATGAGACTGACACCTATCAGAATTGTGGTCACACCAGCTAGTACATTTAACCAATTTTTCATCAGTCTCTCCTTACTGAACAGCAACCGCAAAGTGTTTATAGTTATAACTGCGGGCAAATTTCTTGGCACTGACCCAATATTTGCCGTGGTTGGGATCGGCAACGTGGTACGCCCCTGCCTTATAGCCGTCGAGCAACATGACGTGACTGTTGTTAATACCAGTTCCCCAGAAGTAGTGACCATACTGCGCCTTGGCAAAGTGCAACGTCACGTAAACCACGACGGGATTGTGTAGTCGCAATTGCGACCGTAACTTGGCTAATGACGCGCCACTGATATTCTTAACTGGCGTATAGGTATTACCCCATTTTGCCAGCGGTTTCGGAAAGATCGACTGGAAGACTCCTGGCGTCACTTTATAGGGACTACCAGCAAAGCCGTTATTGGGATTATTATTTTTACTCCGTGGCAAATGACGCATGAACGCCACCAATCCCGTCGATTTTAAAACGCCCTTGTAATGTAGCCCTTCCAACAGGCTGGCAGACTCACATCCCATCCAAGCTTTCACAGCATTTTGGCTAATATAAGACGCACCCAAGTTGACCTTAGCTGGCGTTTTCAAATCGTGCGCCAATACCCACCCACTAACCTGCTTGGGCGTCTTCGAGCTAGTTGACGTGACGTAGTTGTAGCGTGCGCTCTGGCCATTCGCCATCTGAACTAATGCCGACCGGCTGACAATCCAGGCTGTATGCGGATATTTCTTGAGTTGGTGTGTAGCGGTTAATGTCAGCGTTTGATCTGTGTTTTTAAACGTATAGAGGCTCCCAGCGATATTCCCCGTTACCTTCCCATACTTTGTGACGGCCTTTTGTGAAATGACGTGCTGGGCACTTGCGGCTTGAGCGGTTACCCCTAGGCCAAGACATGCTAACCCGACAGCTATACCAATACCAATTTGCTTAAACATTTTATCCTCCTAATACGAAAACGTTACTTCTCCCAGCCTCACAAAGGAAGCGTCCAGCACCGCTAAAGCAGACCGTACGGGTAGGACTCCTTGGCTCTGAGAATTGCACTACATTACTTTCCACGACACTTTCTTCGCCCCACTGGAGATAACGCCTTTATGCTCATACAGCAAGTCCCCTTTCCATGAGACAACGCTTTATATTTCTAACCCTTAAAGTATACAGCCGCCAACTATCAGGAAACAAGTGTGTTCCACCTTATTGATTTATTTTAGCAATACTGATTTACCACGTGGCCTTTACTGCGGATTCGACAACAAAAAACCAAGAGAGTGTGGGGAAGACCCTAAACGGCGGCCTTATCCACACTCTCTTGGTTCTACATTTTTGTCTACTGATAAGCCGCTTATTGGATTTGAACCAACGACCTCTTCCTTACCATGGAAACGCTCTACCTACTGAGCTAAAGCGGCATAATACCATTATCGCTAATTTCACGAAAAATGGCAATAAAAAAAGACCCAATCACTGGGCCTTTCCGTTTGCGTAGCAACGTCCTATCCTCGCAGGGGGCGATCCCCCAACTACTATCGGCGTGCTGAAGCTTAACTTCCGTGTTCG
>NZ_RHNN01000012.1 GCF_003946245.1 Levilactobacillus cerevisiae | reverse complement strand
CATTCTTTGATTATACAAAAATATCCGTTGCCAGTAATCAAATTCATTTGATTACCAACAACAGATATTTTAGAACCCTCTTTTTCTAATCACTAAATTTTTTCCAGGCGCGAGTTGTTCCATTAAAGACCGAACGTGCCACCGGTAGTGATTGGCCATTTTGTGTGACGCTTCCGCTAGCGTCGTACTCAATCAGCTTAACTTGACTGCTATGCCCAGCTAGTTTGCCACCGGCGACCCAATAATCTTGATTGGGCAACACCGGTCGCACAAATTGGTTGATCACTTGTTTCGTACCAAAAATAATGACCCCTTGATGGTACCATTCCAGCTGACTCACCAACTGCTTGAGCTTCTGCCCCTGCGTCGCCATGTCAGCGCTGTTGCCGTTGTATTTACCATAGTAACTCACCGCGACCATGATCGGCAAAGTCCCGGTATTCTGGCCAACCGTTTCGTGAAAATGGCGATACTGACGAGCGGCAGAACTGGTGAAACTAAACGTATGAACGACCCCCACCTTGAGGGAGGCACCTTGTGACCGCGAATAATTATCGCTGAAGTCATCGTCGGTATAGGTCGCCCCGGACGTTGCCTGCAAGTAAGCAAAATCGGTATGGTTTGCCAATTGCTGAAAGTCGAGGTACCCACTGTCTTGGTTGATGGTCACCCCGCGAACCGGGTAGTTGGCCAATTGTTGCTTTTGATGAGCCTGCCACCGACTCCAGCCTAAACCACCGGCAACCAGCACTAGCATTAGGCCTAGCAACAGCCACCACCGCCGGCGATGATGACGGTGGTACGTATTTTCATAAATGGGTTGATAATCGCGTCGTTTCACCGTCAGTCACCCGTTCTCCTTCGCTTCACAAATTTAGATTCTATTATACCATGCCATGAGGGAGAAACTAGAGTCGTTTCGGTGACAACTGGTCCCGTCATTAGCTGAAATTGCTGAACCGACCTGTCTCTACGTACAAAACAAAACAGGCTGTGACAACTGCCACGGCCTGCGTTACTTTCTGAGTTTTATTAGTAAATTTAAGATTCATGTCGCGTCTGCTCAATCACGTCGCGAACCTTGCTTAACGTTTGATCCGTTCGCGAGGAAATTCGCAACACGGTCATCATGAAGAGACTGTCCAGAATTGCCAGTTGCGAGATTAGTGAATACATCCCCTCTGACCGATAATTCACTTCGTCCGTCAATGATAGGAAAGAGACGTCTGCGGTTTGGGCTAAAGGTGACCCACTGTAACTCGTGATGGCAATGATTGTCACGCCATTTTGGGCGAGCTCTTCTGCAATCTTCAAGGTCTCGTGGTTCCGACCAGAGTGTGAAATTACGACTGCACAGTCATCCTTACCCAGCTTAGCCGCCTGCATCAGTTGAATGTCATAGTCGGGATAGTAGGCAACATTCAGTGAAGTTCTTAAAAATTTATGGAAGCCATCCAAGGCAGCAATCGACGAGCCACCCAGACCAAAGAACGTGACCGACTTGGCATGAATTAATTTCAATACCGCACGGGCCAGTTCGTGTTCGCTCAACGCTTCATTGGTCGCCTCCAACGAATGAATTGTATAGTGGAAAGTTTTACTGGCGATGGTGGATAGAGAATCACCCTCTCCCAACTCTGGGAAGGAACTTATTTGTGGCGCATCTTCAACCGCCAAATGCGCCAATGCCATGGTAAATTCCCGGTAATTGGCATAGTCCATGCGCTTCACAAATCGAGAAATTGTCGCCGTCGAAACGCCGGTGGCACTGGATAATTCTTTAATCGTCATTTCACTAACGACACTAGCATTATCTAAAGCCAGCGTCGCCACTTTCTTCTCGGTTGGAGACAATTGATCGTACATTCCCCGGATCTTACCAATAGTTGAGCGTGCGATGATTGCCGCCCCCTTTCTGTTTAGTTCCGTCCACCAATCCACCATCTCAGAATTCTGACATTCTTTTTATCAGGTAACCCGCACCCAAGGTTTGGTCATTAACCAAACGAAGGACTTATCCCTTAGATTAATCGCCAGTAAATCGATTAGCCGTTATCATAGGGTTGTCGGTCATTTTTAATTGCTATTCTGACTGTTCGTGGTTTTGGTAAAAAATTTTTTCAAATGGCATTAATCAGCGAAAAACTGCAGTCTAAAGCAATTACCGTTGCCTGACTAAGCCGCTTGTTAAAATTTATTTCTATATTTGTAAATATTTTACATCAAAAGCCTTGAAATGTGAAACTTTTTTTCATATAATAGCGTTGTCAGAAAAATTTCGCATAATGCAAAGGAGATTATTTCATGAAACTCGGATTAATTGGTTTAGGTAAGATGGGTCTTAGCCTCGCAGAAAACGCTATGGATCACAACCACGAAATCGTTGGTTTTGATTTAAACAAAGATTTTGTCGACAAGGCAGTAGCTGCAGGTGCTGAAGGCGCCGACAGCTTAGAAGACATGGTTTCCAAGTTACCTTCACCTAAAATTGTTTGGGTTATGGTTCCAGCCGGCAAGCCAACCGATGCTACGATCGAATCATTAAGCACGTTGCTCGGTAAGGGCGACATCTTGATTGATGGCGGGAACTCTTACTACAAGGATTCTCTTCGTCACAACGAAATCTTAAAGGCCAAAGGGATTGACTTCTTTGACTGTGGGACTTCCGGTGGTATGGAAGGTGCACGTTCACACGGTAACTTCATGATTGGTGGGGATAACAAGGAAGCCTTCGAAACGATTCGTCCTTTATACGATGACATTTCCGAAAAAGATGGTTACCTTTACACTGGTCCAGCCGCTTCAGGTCACTACTTGAAGATGGTCCACAATGGTATCGAATACGGCCAAATGCAAGCCATTGCTGAAGGTTTCGAAGTCCTCGAAGCTTCCAAGTTCGACTACGACAACGAAGCCGTTGCTAAGGTTTGGAGTCATGGTTCCGTTATCCGTGGCTGGCTCATGGAATTAGCCGAAGAACAATTTGCCAAGGATCCTGAGCTTGAAAACATCGCCGGCCGCATGCACGCTTCTGGTGAAGGCCAATGGACTGTTCAAGAAGGCTTGGACAGCCAAGTTCCAACACCAGTTATCGCATTGTCCTTAATGATGCGTTACCGTTCAATGCAAGACGACACCTTCACTGGTAAAGTTGTTTCAGCTTTACGTAACGGTTTTGGTGGCCACGCAATGGACAAAGCTGGAAAATAATTTTTAATTAGCGACACGAAAGGAAGAGCTCTATGGACTACATGATTGGGGTCGATATTGGTACAACCAGTGTCAAGACCGTATTGTATGATACTGCGGGTAAGATGCAAGGTTATTCAAACAACCTGTATCCCCTCTATCAAGATGTGCCTGATATGGCTGAAGAAGATCCAGATGAGATTTTCTCCGCCATCATCGATGGGTTAACCACGGTTATACGGAAGGCAGATTTAAAGAATGGCAAGCTACAAGGCGTGTCTTTCTCTGCTGCCATGCACAGTCTGATTCTGTTAGATGAGGACCACAAGCCGTTAACGCGGGCAATTACCTGGGCTGATAACCGGGCAGTGAAATATGCGGATGAATTACGTGAGAACGGTGTAGGTAAGCAACTTTACGAAAAGACCGGGACACCAATTCACCCAATGACACCGCTCAGCAAATTAATTTGGTTGCGCAATGACCAACCGGACTTGTTCAACCAAGCCCGTTGGTTCGTCGGCATCAAGGAATACGTGATCTACAAGTTATTCGGCGTTCTCCAAGAAGACTACTCCATTGCCAACGCCACTGGTCTGTTCAACATCTTTAAGATGGACTGGGACGACCAAGCCTTGGAAGTTGCTGGAATTACCCGTGACCAATTGCCAAAATTGGTCGACACAACTGACCAAATCACCGGCATGCAAGCCGATTACGCCGGCGTCATTGGTATGGACCCACAAACTCCCTTTATTATGGGTGCTTCCGATGGTCCCCTCGCCAACTTAGGCGTTAACGCCATCAAGCCTGGTGTTGTGGCCGTGACCATTGGGACATCCGGTGCCGTCCGGGTCGTCACTGATAAGCCGAAGATTGACCCTAAGGGCCGGGTCTTCTGCTACTACCTTTCAAAAGACCACTGGGTTGTCGGTGGACCCGTTAACAACGGTGGGATTGTCTTCCGTTGGGTCCGTGACCAACTCTTTGCACCAGAAAAGTTAACGGCTGAACAGATGCATGTCGACTCCTACGATCTCTTAACGGAAATCGCTTCGAAAGTCCCTGCTGGTTCCGATGGTCTGATCTTCCATCCCTTCTTGGGTGGCGAACGGGCCCCTATCTGGGATGCAAACGCGCGGGGTTCCTTCTTCGGTTTGACGCGGACCCATTCACGGGCCCACATGGTTCGGGCAGCCCTGGAAGGGATTGTCTACAACCTGTACACCGTGATGCTCGCGCTCGAAGAAGTTGTTGGCAAGCCATCTAGCATTCAAGCAACTGGTGGTTTTGCCCGTTCAGCGCTCTGGCGGCAAATGCTCGCTGATATTTTTGAACAAGACGTTACCATCCCAGAAAGTCCTGAAGGAACTGCTCTGGGTGCCGCAACGCTTGGAATGTACGCATTAGGTATGATTGATGACCTCTCCGCTGTGAAGAACTTCATCGGCGTTTCTAACGTCCATCATCCCAACCCAGAAACGTATGACGCTTACCGGGCCTTGGTTCCGATTTACATTCGCCTTAGTCGGCAATTACAATCCGAATACAAGAATATCGCTGAGTACCAACGGACACACGTTCATCCACAAGAAAATAAGAAAAAGTAATTGGTCTAGTCTTTTCAGAAAACTAAACTAATAAACTCATCTTTTTTGAAACTTAATGGTATACAAATTGACGACAATAACGTACAATGTGTGTACTTACATTGGGAAGCCAACGATTATACGTTGGCTTTTCAAAATTCACTCAATGAAAGGGCTTACTTCCAATGGAACTTCTAGCTTTACTTATCGGGGTCATTTTCTTACTGGTCCTCATTATTCGCTTCAAAATCAACACCTTTGTCTCTCTGATCTTAACTTCTGTCCTGACAGCCATGCTGTTGGGCATGAACCTCACCACGATTGCCACCACAATCGAAACTGGGATTGGTAGCCAACTTGGCGAACTCTCCTTGGTCTTCGGTTTCGGGGCAATGCTGGGTCGGTTAGTTGCCGATGCCGGTGGGGCTTACGTTATTGCCACGACACTGATTGACAAATTCGGTAAGAAACGCCTCCAATTAGCTATTATGCTTGCTTCATTCATTCTTGGGATCGCGTTATTCTTCGAAGTTGGGATGGTTCTGTTAATTCCTATCGTCTTTGCCATCGCCGTTGAAGCTGATGTGCCAATCCTGTACTTAGGGATTTCCATGGCAGCCGCCTTGTCCGTTACCCACGGGTTCTTACCACCTCACCCAGCACCAGTTGCGATTGCACAAGTTTTGGGTGCCAATGATGGTAAGGTCCTCCTATTCGGTTTAGTTGTTGCAATTCCTGCAGCCATCGTTGCTGGGCCTATGTTTACCAAATTGGCGCAAAAATTTGCACCAGAGGCCTTTCAGCGTAAGGGAAACTTATCTTCCCTGGGTGAAGTTAAAACCTTCAAGCCTTCCGAAGCTCCTAGCTTTGGCCTGTCCGTTCTGACTTCCCTCTTCCCCGTTATCCTGATGGCCATCACGACTATCTACAAGATGACGGTCGACGGTGGGGCAACACCTACCAAGAACGCAACCATGTTGGACCAAATCGTTGCCTTGATTGGTGACCCAGCCATTGCGATGTTAATCTCTCTGATGGTTGCCATGTTTACCATGGGTTGGGGTCGTAAGCGTAAGACCGCTGACATCATGGCTACCTTGGAAAACGCCGTTAAGTCCATTGCAATGCTGCTGTTAGTTATCGGTGGTGGTGGGGCCTTTAAACAAGTCCTCATCGATGGTGGTGTTGGTAAAGAAGTTGCGAAACTCTTCATCGACTCCAACATGTCCCCACTGATCTTAGGGTGGTTAGTCGCCGTTGTCCTCCGTGTTGCCTTAGGTTCCGCTACGGTCTCTGCTTTGACCGCTGCCGGGATTGTGGCGCCACTGATGGCCCAATCCGGTGTTGACCCTGCCCTGATGGTTCTGGCCATTGGTGCCGGTTCCTTAGCCGCTTCTCACGTGAACGATGCCGGGTTCTGGATGTTCCGTGAATACTTCGATTTGACTGTTAAGCAAACGTTGAGCATTTGGACCGTGCTGGAAACTGTGATTTCCATCGTGGGTATCCTGATTGTTCTGCTCCTGAACATGGCGTTCCACTAGAATTTTTCTGACAATTAATTCGAGCGTCAATCGGTCCGCTGCCCTGCTTGGGTGGCGGATTTTTTTGTTCTGTCAACACTGTCACTAAGTCGGATGAAATCAGTCACCTGCGGCTGCCAGAGATTCCGGCTGCTATGGGGACCGCCTACGGCCTGAGGAGCGGTCCTCCGGCTCGGTTTGAAGCCTGACCAGAACCGTCAGTCTCCAAACACGTCCCACGGTGTAAGCTGGTTCCACCTCTGGCCTCCTCCGGTTGTGATTGCTTTTTCCATGATATTGATGAGCTAATCGCTGGACTGGCAACGTTTATCCAGAATAATTGAACACTGTCTATGTAGGCGTGAGTGAGTCAAATTTAGGCTCAGCCGTGGGATTTTCCACGTGGCCTTCTTGGAAAATGACGACTTTGAAACGCGGTTTGTGCGGTTCAAAGTGAGCTGGCAGACCGCCTCACAGGCTGCCAGCGTCCTGCCCACAGCGTTCCAGCCTAAATTTGGCGAACGGTAAGCCGGCAGGTTTAGACAATGTTGCAGCTTTCTACCACCAATCACAGAAACAACTAATCCCACCTAACACAACCGCAATTGTAAGTGATATAATAGTTGAATCAGTCATTTGAGAGCAGAGAGAGGAGTCAACATTTTGGCAAAGGAGTTACGCCGAGAAATCGGCACGTTTACCGCCCTGGCCACCGTGATGGGAACCGTCATCGGTGGTGGGGTGTTCTTTAAGACCGCTAGCGTTGTGGCTGCCAACCACTCCGCTAACATGACACTGGTCGCCTGGATTTTAGGGGGCCTGCTGACCATCTGTGCCGGTCTGACCAGTGCAGAGCTCGCTGCCGCCATTCCGCGAACCGGGGGCGCCATGCGTTACCTAGAGTACGCCTACGGCAAGCCCGTGGGTTTCTTGATGGGCTGGGCCCAATTGCTGGTCTACTATCCGGCTAACATTGCAGCCTTATCCATCATTTTCGGGACACAGTGGGTCGCCCTTTTTCATCTGAGTAGCGCCTGGCAGTTGCCAGTCGCCATCATCTGTGGGCTGAGTATTACCGGATTGAATTTTCTGGGGGCAAAGGTTGGTGGCTCTGTTCAGTCGATTGCCTTAGTCTTTAAATTGATTCCAATTATTGTCATCGTCGGCATTGGCCTATTTGCACCCGCTAATGCCACGATTCACTTCTGGCCCATCACAACCGGTGGCAACCTGAACTGGGGCAGTGCCTTCAGTTCTAGCCTCCTGGCGACCATGTTTGCCTACGATGGCTGGATCAGCATTGGGAACATTGCTGGCGAAATGAAGCACCCTGAACGCGACCTGCCACGGGCCATTATCATTGGTCTAGCTGGGATTACCGTCATTTATACCTTGGTTAACCTGGTCTTCTTGAAGACGTTGCCCATTGATCTGATTGCCGGCAACCAAAACGCTGCGGCAGATGCATCCATGCGTCTGTTCGGCCAGTTCGGTGGCAAGTTAGTCACGATTGGGATTCTCATTTCCGTGTACGGCGCCATCAACGGCTACACGCTGACCGGGATGCGGGTACCCTTTGCGATGGCGGAAGAAGACAGTTTGCCATTTTCAAAATACTTCCGTCGCTTATCCCCCCGAACCTACGTCCCCTACTTTGCTGGGACCGTGCAATTTATCATTGCGCTATTGATGATGTTCATGGGTAGCTTTGATATTTTGACGGACATGCTGGTCTTTGTCATGTGGGTCTTCAACTGTTTGATTTTTATCGCAGTCTTTAAGCTCCGCAAGACAGAACCGGAATTGAAACGCCCCTATCGTGTTCCGGGTTATCCCGTGATTCCGCTGATTGCCTTAGTTGGTGGTATTTTCATTGTTGTCACGACGCTCATTACCGAGACGGGCCTGGCAGTAACCGGATTGGCACTCACACTCATTGGTCTGCCAATCTACTACTGGCACCAGCGCCAACACACGCAAGCCTAAAAACACTAAAATTAACTGAAGCAATTGTCACAGTCATCTGTAAGCTAAAAAGCTCTGTAAAACCTTTTCTTGGTTTTACAGAGCTTTTCTGCTTATTCTCAAATTTATATCGCTGAAACGTGTGCCCAGGAGGCAGATCACACCTCTACCTTTAATAATGTAGCGGTGCGGGTAATGCTGGTAAATCAGGGAAGAGTTGCCGTAACCGGGCATCGGCGTCAGCTACCCGCGTATCGCGATCCTCCAGCACCTGGGTGACCCCGTCAAAGGTAAACATCAACAGATCATCCCCATTTTCATCACGCACCTGGTAGAAGCGAACGCCATCCTGCAAGGCCGTCATCACAAACCGTTGTGCATGGTCACTAAGCTGTTGCAGCTGAGGCAATAGCGTCTTGGCCTTGATGCGTTCATGGTACCACTTGCGGCCGACTGCCTGACCAAACTTCATCAGACTGCCATCCTCCACGTGATCCAGCATCTTGGCAGCCGGCGTCAGTTCGGGGTGCATCAAGACCTCTTCCAGGTCATCAATAATATCCCACTGCTCGGCATGCGTGTGCAAGGCCTTGGCCATTTCCCGCATTTCGTGGAAAATTTGCTCGCCCTCCGCCTGATACTGAGTCGGTTGCGTCGGCTCCTCTAACGCGACAGCCTGGTTTTTGGCACGGGCCGCAATCAGCTCAGTTGCCGGATCAGTTGGTGCTGGTTGGGTTAGTAAATATAGCATAAAGATTTTCAAAAAGTACATTGCGTGGCGACTGACCCCATTGGGCGTGAACGGCGTATTGTCAAAGTCCCGCAGTTCCAGGTACTGAATCCCCCCAGTGAGAAAATCGTGTGCGTTGGCCTGACCCTTCATCCGAACGGGACCGTAGAATTCGTGTGCGGAGAAATACGTGCCTTCGTCAATTCGATCCTGTAGCTGGGTTAAATGCGCCGTCAGTGAGGTGTAGGTCACCTGTTCCTGGGGGAAGTTGACGAAGCCATAACGACTGTTCCGAATACTCCGCACCGGTCGTTGCAGGTCCTCTGGTAAGGGATCAAAGAACCCCTTCTCAGCAATTGGACTGGCGCCAAACAGGTACGTCAACAACCATTGGTAGCGCACAAAGTTCTGCGTAATCCGGAAGTAGAGGGCGTTCTTAAATGAGACGATTGAACTGAACTCTTCCGTATAATGGCTGTACAGCCGATGAATCACGGGATCCGGCAGACTGTAATTGACGTGCACGCCAGTCACACAGCCATGTTGCAGGCCGTATTTTTTAATCAAGTATTCACGGTAAGGCCGAATGGCGGGCCGATCAAAATGGTCGACGAGAAACTGCTTGTCCGTCGCATCCATGACTGGTGGCATACTCAACGGCCAGATCCGGTCATCGCCCTCTAGCGACCGATAGACCACCGTTTGAAACGTATCTAGTTGGTCCAACGTTCCGCCGATGTTCGGGTTGGGATCCGTAATGACTTCCAACTGGCTTTCGGTGAAATCTGTTTGAAAATACGGGTGGAACGTTCGGGAACCCAATTGACTCGGGTGTGGACGGCGACTTAACCGACCGTGCTGGTCAATTCGCTGTTCTTCAATTTCCAACCCTACCAAGCTGTGATAAAGTTGTTCTGATAAATTTTCTTCGCGAATAACCGCTAATAAATTGTCCAGCATGGCGGTAACATCCCCTAACCTTCAATATGGTTGATTTAACCTAAAGTGTAAACAAAAAAGACGTCCGTGTCACTGATATTGGCAAACTTTTTAGAAAAAATTTAGTTAGTAACCCATCACCCCGGTTGATGGCCACGAATCCGACCAAAATTCTCTGGGCTTAAAAGTTCAAGAGCACCTGGAACAGCCCAGCTGATAAGCATTTCAACCACAAAATTAGATTTAAATTGCCACCTGCGGCTGCCAGAGATTATGATTGTCCTTCACCGTGACATTAGTGTGATTATCGCTGGACTGACAAAATTTATCCACAAAGATTGATCACACTCTACGTAGGCGTGAGCGGTTCAAAGCGAGGACCAAGATCGCTCTTCGGCTTGGGCCGTCCTGACCACAGCGTTCCAGCCTAAATTTGGTGAACGGTAAGCCGGCAGGTTTAAACAATGTAACTGATTTTTTAGTGTTCTGATCCATTTTTAGAAAAATCCCGCAAAAAAGCCAGTCGGTGAGGAAAACACCGACTGGCTCATTAGGAGATGAAGCTACTGGTTCTAACTACCGAACCGTTTCATGAATCAGCGTAATTGGTTCTGCTGAATCACTAATTTCAATGTTCTTGTAAAGCAGATCCTTGATGTCCGCAACGTCTTCACGGTTACTGTAGATGGTCAGCAGTGTGTCACCCGTCTTAACGGCGTCACCGATCTTCTTGTTCATCATGATCCCAACCGCGTAGTCCAGCTTGTCATCAGCCTTTTGACGGCCACCAC
This sequence comes from Levilactobacillus cerevisiae, assembly GCF_003946245.1. Classification (GTDB taxonomy): domain Bacteria; phylum Bacillota; class Bacilli; order Lactobacillales; family Lactobacillaceae; genus Levilactobacillus; species Levilactobacillus cerevisiae. The sequence goes on along the minus strand of NZ_RHNN01000012.1, from coordinate 90,554 downwards.
CGAGCAACATGCCGGCAATACCCATTTCATCGGCTTCAACCTTGCTGACCACACCGTCAGACTTAGCTGGCAGCGCAATCTTGTACTTCGCTTGTGGCATGATTTCTGGATGTTCGATGACACTCCGGTCGCCGCCTTGCGCAGCAATCATGTCCCCAAATTTCTTCAAGGCAGAGCCATCTTCAATGGTCTTTTCGCACATTGCCCGCGCAGTGGTCAGGTCGTCTGCCTTACCAGACATCACAACCATGTGGGAACCCAGGGTCAAGACCAAGTCGGTGATGTCGGCTGGCGCTTCGCCCTTTAACAGGTCGATGGATTCCTTGATTTCCAAGGCGTTCCCAATGGCGTTCCCCAGTGGTTGGTTCATATCGGAAATGATGGCCATGCAGTTCATGCCAACCCCTTTACCGATACCTACTAAGGCTTCAGCCAATTCACGGGAATCATCCAAGGTCTTCATGAAAGCCCCAGATCCCGTCTTCACATCAATGACCAAGGCATCGGTACCAGAAGCAATCTTCTTGCTCATGATGGAACTGGCGATCAATGGAATGGAATCAACCGTATCGGTCACGTCACGTAGCGCGTAGATCTTCTTGTCAGCGGGTGCAATGTTCCCAGTGGCACCAACGATGGCAAGGCCTTCATTCTTCACTTGCTTCTTGAAGTCGTCTTCGCTGATTTCCACTTGGTATCCTGGAATCGCTTCCAATTTATCCAAGGTACCACCCGTGTGACCCAGGCCACGACCAGAAATCATAGGGACGGGAATGCCCAGTGCAGCAACGATTGGAGCCAATGGAATACTGGTCTTGTCACCCACACCACCGGTCGAGTGCTTGTCGACTTTGATGCCGGGGATGCTGGATAAGTCCAAATGGTCCCCAGACTTCATCATGGCCATGGTCAACTCTGAGCGTTCTGCGTCGGTCATGTCCTTGAAGTAAGTTGCCATTAGGAAGGCACTGGTTTGGTAATCAGGAATTTCACCGGAAACCACACCATCAACGAAGGTTTGAATCTCGTCCTTAGTTAATTCGCCACCGTTACGTTTCTTATCAATAATGTCTACCATTCTCATGTTTCAGCCACTCCATTTCTAATTGGATGACACGTCGCGCTTACTTTGGCGTGCTCTTCAGTAGTTGTGCTGCTGCGTGTTGATCGATAATCAAGCAATTCGGGTAGCCGCCCAGCAATGCGGCCTTCACGGCAGGAACTTTCGCATCCCCAGCCGCCACCAGAATTGAGTGTTCCTTTTGTTTCAAACTTTCTAAATTGATCCCAATGGTCCGTTCATTCAGTTGCGGGTTGACGATCTCACCATTTTCGTCAATGTACCGGGAGAAAATATCTCCCACCGCATTGGCCTGCAAGGATTCCTTTTCGGCTTCATGTAGGTAACCTAACTGAAAGACCAGTGCATTGTTGCGCACCGTACCGACCGAATAAATGGCGATATTGGCCTTTTCTCCGAGCTCCAGGAGGTACTGGATGTGCCGCTCCTTCTCCACCAATTCCTTAGTTTGTTGGTGGTCGAAGATGACCGGCAACGGTAAGTACTGGGGCACCGCGTGAAAAGCATTGGCAAAGGCGTCGATGCTTTCGTAGGCGTAGGTGTGCTCCGTCGAGTAACTGACACTCCCTTTGAGTTGGATGACCTCGACACCGGTTAGGGTATCGGGTTGTAAATTAGAGCCGATCGCATAAATAGTCTTGCCCCAGCCAATCCCGATGACGTCGTGTTCCTGCACAATGTCTTCCAGGTAGCGTGCGGCATAGGCCCCCACTGCGTTCAAAATATCAGTGGTGGCAGTCAGTTGCGTGGGTACCACGTGGATGTCGACGTTGTAGGCAGAACGTAACGCCGTCTCCAGCGTCTGCACGTCCTGCACGGGGTCGACGATTTGAATCCGAACCAAGCCTTGCTCTCTGGCAAACTGGAGGAGCCGGGACACCGTCGGCCGGGAAATTCCCAGGCGTTGGGCAATCTGACTTTGACTCTGATCAGCTTGGTAGTACATTTTTGCAACGGTTAGCCCTTGGGCCAGTCGCTGTTCAGTGGTCTCCGTCATTTCCGTTTCCTCCTCTACCTGTTCTGTGAAACAAAAGCGGATGCGTCCCATTTGTCCGCACCCGCTAGTTCTTACCCTTTAACGGCTGTGTCTAAAGCAACCTTGATCATATCATTGAATGACTTTTCCCGTTCTTCTGGCGTGGTTGATTCACCGGTAATCAAGTGGTTACTGATGGTCAACACGGAGAGTGCGCGAACGTGGAACTTCGCAGCTAACAGGAAGAGTGCAGATGATTCCATTTCAGTGGCAATCACGCCGTAATCAATCAGCTTTTGCCGATCCATTTCATCATTGTAGAACCGATCTTCGGCCAAAATGTTCCCGACCCGAACCGGAATCTTCAGGTCTTGGGCAACGTGGTAGGCCGTGTCCAACAAGCCAAAGTCACTGATTGGTGTGTAGTAAATCCCAGGGCCAAAGGTGTTTTGGATGATGGACGAATCAGTGGTTGCGGATTGTGCCAGAACCACGTCGCGGACGTGTACGTCTGGACTCATCCCACCGGAAGTCCCCACCCGGAATAAGGTTTTGACACCATATTCGCTAATCAGTTCGTTGGTGTAAATGGAAATTGAAGGAATCCCCATCCCTGTGCCTTGCACGGAGATCCGTTTGCCCTTGTAAGTCCCGGTATAGCCGAAGCAATTCCGAACCTTGTTGTAGCAAACTGGGTTTTCTAAGAAGGTTTCAGCAATGTACTTTGCCCGTAATGGATCCCCGGGGAGTAAAACAGTGTCAGCAATTTCGCCCTTTTTAGCTTCAATATGGTTACTCATGATTAGTTCCTCCTAAAATGGTTGTGGTTACCTATTTCAAGTCTGCCAAGAAACTGTGGCCTTCATCGTTACCAGCCACGCCAAAGTTGTCCAGAACCGTTGCGCCAAAGTCAGCGAACGGCGAACGAACACCTAAGCTCCCACCTTGCTTAAAGCCTGGTGAGTAAACCAGTAATGGCACTTGTTCACGGGTATGGTCGGAACCTTTGAAGGTTGGGTCATTCCCATGATCAGCAGTGATCATCAGTAGGTCATCGTCATGCATGTTGTCTAAGACCGTGCCCAAACGCTTGTCGAAGTCCATCAGGGCTTGGCCATAACCTTCTGGATTCCGCCGGTGACCATACATGGCATCGAAATCAACTAAGTTAATGAAGCAGAAACCGGTAAAGTCTTCTGCCATGACGTGATCGACGTGGTCCATCCCATCCATGTTGCTTTCGTTATGGTAGCCTTCGTCGATTCCGTGGCTGGAGAAGATATCGTTGGTCTTCCCAACGGCAACCACGTGAACGCCAGCAGCTTGCAGACGGTCTAAGTCGGTCGCACCAGTTGGTTCCAACGTGAAGTCCCGCCGGTTAGCGGTCCGAGTGAAGTGGTCCTTGTCTGGTCCCACGTATGGGCGGGCAATGATCCGGCCAACCAGGTAATCTGGGCCGTTGACCAATGAGCGCGCGTACTCACAAATCTTGTAGAGTTCTTCCAAAGGAATCACGTCTTCATGTGCAGCGATTTGAATCACAGAGTCGCCAGAGGTGTAGACAATCAAGTCGCCCTTGGCCATCTGTTGTTCGCCAAGTTCAGCGATAATCTTGGTCCCGGATTCTGGTCGGTTACCAATGACTTTACGGCCAGAGAACTTTTCCAATTTTTCGATAATTTCAGTGGGGAAGCCGTTAGGGAACGTGCTCAGGGCTTTGCGAACGGGCAAGCCCATCATTTCCCAGTGACCATCCATGGAATCCTTACCGGCTGAGATTTCGCGCATCTTGCCGTAGTAAGCCTTAGGATCGTCGGCAACGGGAACGCCTTCGATTGGCGTGTCTCGTAGATTGGACAAGCCAATCTTAGCCATGTTAGGCAAGGCCAGCTTGCCGGCAAAATGTTCGCCGATGTGGCCTAAGGTGTCGGCACCTTCGTCTCCATATTTAGCGGCGTCGGGAGCGGCCCCTGCACCAACTGAATCAATGACTAATCCAAAAACGCGTTTGAACTTCATACCTATATACCCGCTTTCACAAATTAAATTCTAGTAACCGGACTTTTCGCCAGCGTCTTCACCAGTCAAGATGGCAACCGTAGCACTAACGCCTAAACGAGAGGCACCGGCATCGATCATTTCAATGGCTTCGTCCCAGCTGTGAACACCACCGGAAGCTTTAACGCCTAAGCGGTCGCCAACGGCCTCACGCATTAATTTTACGTCATCCAACTTGGCACCAGCAGTGGAGAATCCAGTGGACGTCTTAACGAAGTCAGCGCCGGCCTTTTCACTCAATTGGCTACCCAAGACAATTTCATCCTTGCTCAAGAGGCAAGTTTCCAAAATAACTTTCAAGATCTTACCCTTGGCATGAACGGCGTCAGCCAAGGCCTTGATGTCGGCTTCAACGACATCGTTGTTACCAGACTTCAATTCGCCAATGTTGATGACCATGTCAATTTCTTCAGCGCCGTCATCGATTGCCTTGTTAGCTTCGAAGACTTCGCTATCAGTTGCCATTGCCCCTAATGGGAAGCCAACAACGGCGATTGGGTTAACGTCACTGTTCTTTAATTGCTCAGTAACGAACGGAATCCAGTAAGAGTTGACACAGACGGAAGCAGTGTCGTACTTCTTTGCTTCGTCACAAGTCTGTTTGATGCTAGCTTCAGTTGCATCTGCTTTTAAGTTAGTGTGGTCAATGTATTTTGCTAATTGTGCTCGAGTTAATGTCATAATATGAAACCCCTTTCATTTATCATCAATAGCATACCGGATAGCTGCACATTTGTAAACCCCCAACCTGAACCACTGTTCAAAATTGTGCACGATTGTTCAAAACCCGACAAGAAAAGTTTCACTTTCTAGGTTAATCGTTTTACTTATCCCAAGCCCGTCCTGATAGCGTTTTCAATTTTACTTGTGAAATTAATTAGTTCAGGGCAAGGACCTTGAAGGGGCTAATTTTTGTATGAAAAATATTTTTAAAAAAAAGACTGGGAAAAGTCATCCCAGTCAATTTCTCTGTCGACAGACAGCTATTCAGTTACTACCTTGCATATCCCAATCAGGTTAATCCGGCATCTTATCCCGAATCGCTTGCCCAACTTCGGTGTTGGTCGGACAGAACAAAGCATGTTTCTCGCTAACATAATAAGTATCCCATTTATCAGTGATCGCCTTGTACGCTGCCGGTGTGAAGTCGTTCTTCATAATCCGTGTTTGCATCGGCACTGAAAACATACTCTGGGTGACATACGGGAAACCATCCTCATCGTAAGGCACATCATCGACGTAATAGAACGTTAGCCCCGTGACCTCCCCCTTGAGATTCGGTAGACTCAGCCATTGTTGCCAGGACAAATGCTTGGTGTCCTTAATGTAGAGTTTACTTCCCGTTGTGGTTTTTGTAGTCGTTCCAGTCTTCGTGGTCGTTCCGGACTTCGTGGTCGTTGTAGTCGTTCCAGACTTCGTCGACGGGCTTTGACTCCCGGGAGTCGTTACCTTTTTTCCCGTTTGTTTAGGCGTTGCCGGCGTGTTTGCCCTTTGTGTAACGACTTGTTGCGCAGTCTGGGGGTTAATCACCGGAAGACTCACAGTCGACTTCCGTGACCGACTACCAGTCAAGTATTTTGTGTTAACCCACACACCTTTGCCCTTGTAAGTAACGTACGTGTACTCAGTAAGCTTTCTTCCACCCAATGAAATGGCCTTCACTTGATGAACAATTTTACGCTTCATTGTCCCTAAACGAAATGCTCGCTTCAATTGGTACCGGTTATGTTTGACCTTATGTAGGGTGTAAGCGTAGTGCTTGTAGCCGGACTTCCGAAACTTAAACGTATTGTGCGCTCTCGGATGCATCCAATTCATCTGATAGCTTTTTGCAGCATGCGCCGTCTGCGGCATTAAGCCACCACCCATTAAACCACCGAAAATCAGTAAACCAACAACACTTTTTCTCATTCAATCCATCCCCTGACAGCCTCCTCGGAGGCCAACTTGTACGTACGCCCCACCACTTTCCAACAAGTGGACAACGAGCACAGCCTCTTTAGTTTACCCACGGTAGAATTATTTGTAAACAATCTATGGGATAAATGGTTCATGAGCCGCTGATAATTCTGCAAACAATTATTATTACGACGAACCGACTGAACAATCCTCCCTGATCACATCATAAATCAGCCGCCTGTCTTGCTGAGCATTAAAGTAGCTTTCCCCGCAGAAATCAGCTATTATCACTTCAACACCAGGTTAGCCCGCAACTATTTTGACCAAGTTTAAATGCCACATTGCACCTATTCCGCCATTCAGAAATGTCACTGCCGTCTATTCTAGCAATCAGTTTCCTGGTTCTCCCCCACCAAACTTAGCGGCCGCTAAGTTCAGAATGATTGCCTCACTAATTACCAGCGTTCGTAAACACTCGATAGTACAACAGCAACTGACTAGCCTGGTGGCACAAATAACGCGTTCACTAACACTTTCTGTTTTCCCTAACCTATCCCGTCACTACGCAAAATCACCAACTATACCTGGCCTATCAACACCCGCGCCTATCCCGTAGCCTTAGTTATCCGAAATATTGGTAGCCCAGCAGTGCACGTGAGAACGACTAGTCAATAATAGCCATGGCAAAAAGTTTACGGGTACAAAAAAACGCCAGGGATTGGCCCTCGCGAATTTAGATTCCTATGGGGTCCAGATTAATCTGATGACGTCCCCACGCAAATGGTTGTTAATTTACCCTCTTTGCCGCCCGTTGCCGAATTGCATGAATGAAATCGACTTTCTTGCCGAAAAAGAGATAGTTCTTAGGCATTTGGTATAGCTGAGACAACCGTTCAATGGTCTTAATGCCAAGATTGGAGCTATCTCGTTCCCAAGCTGCCAACGTTTGGTAATGGATACCTAGGCAGGCTGCAGCCTCTTTTTGAGAGTATCCCGCATTGTGGCGAGCGGCTTCTAGTGTAATCTGCACCTTATCCATCACGGACTCCTCCTTGTAATTCACTCCCACATATTAAACGAGTTTATTCGTTTTGTCAATTGTCTATTGCAGGAGTGTTTCAAGTTTGCTTGTCTGGTGACAATTCGTTATAATGACGATAATAATCTAGTTTTACAAAGAATTAAGTTAAAGGAGTGAACGTAGTGCCCCGCCATGAATTATCTCCATTTGAACGCAATATTCGGCGGATTATTGCTCAGAACCTCAAAACAGCTAGCCGGGACATGACCCAGGCCGAACTGGCGGAAAAGACGGGGATTCCAACCTCTACCCTTTCCGGCTACTTCGCCCAGCGTTCTACCCCCAGCCCCGGTAACGTCCAGCGGCTGGCTGATGCTTTGAGCATACATAAATCCGCAATCGACCCTCGCTACGGTGAAGACCTGTTAGAAAATGACGCCTGCTTTGAAGCAATCTTCGCACAGCTTTCTCCAGAACGCCAGAAAAACGTTTTAACTTTTGCCCAGCAACAATTACGGGCACAATTGAATGTCTAGTGGGATACGCTTAGTATAGCCATTCCACAAGGTTTCCAGCTATCAATCTTAGAAAGACGCAAAGGCGCCATGACATCACGTCACGGCGCCTTTGTTATGTCTTCAAATGTCACTTAGTCCCATTGATCACGAAAAGCCTTGCGCATTGCTGCCGCCAAGATAAACTTAGCACCATCACCCGGCATCTCATCGCGCTGGAACCATTGGGCTTGCGCCAGTTCGTCATATTCCAGAGCAATGGGCACGTCTGCATCCAACTCAGCGAAGAACCCCACCAACAAGGATTCCGAGAACGCCCAGGGTTGGCTACCGAAGTACCGAATATTATGGACTGACAAGCCCACCTCTTCGGCAACTTCTCGGCAAACCGCGTCCTCCAAGGTCTCGCCAATCTCTGCGAACCCTGAAATTAAGGTATACTTGTCATAACCAACCGCACGCTTGGTCAGTAGAATCTGATCACCCTTAGTCACTCCAACCACCACAACCGGCGCTATGCTGGGAAAGACCTGACGCCCACACTTGGAACAGGTTAGTGCGCGCTGATTCTGATTCGGAACCATCTGCTGACCACAACGGCCACAGAACTGATTCGTTTCGTACCACCAGGCCAAATGCGCGGTAGTCGCTCCAGCAAAACCTAACCAGGCCGGTTGGAGGGTTTGAAAATCTGACGTAGGCGCGTATTGGTAGTCACTGTCTGTGGTCACCTGGCGCCGCAACAGGTAAAAACCCGTCTGATCAATACTGAAGAGGTACATTAGCTCGTCTGGCTGCACCTGCCACTTGCTGGTGACTTCCCGAAATTGCGGTAACCGTTTGCCTTGAAACAGCACAGCCTGTCGATTCGCGTAAACTAACACGACATCGGTTGCGCCCGGCTGCCGGCGTTTTTCGTAATGATTATCAAATACCCGCGGACTAATATCTTGAAACATGGTGGATTCCCTGCTTTCTCTTTGCTGTGGCCCTAATCGTGATTCATTTTACACCTATTCGGATACTTTACAATGGTAAAATATGTCAATTTGCCATTTGACACATCACCTATTTTCCATAAACCGATGTTCGTCCTTAATTCAGATTTACAGCCAACTCGGGTCCGACCTTCAGTCTAACTCAGGCAGACCAAAAACAGCCCGCCAAACGGTTAAGAACCGCTTTGAAGGGCTGTTTTAGATAAAGGTTCAGCTTATTGCTCGGCATCTACCAATGTCCAGGTAATATCACTCGAATAGATTTTCGTTGACTGGATGGCATCACTGCCAACATTCAGTAATAGGCCCTGACCCGTGGACCAATCGCCCGTCACGTTCGTGGTGCCATTGGTGCCATCGTTTTGATGGCTCATTACTGGCGCAGCGACCGTGGACAGGGTCGTCGACTGGTTGCCATCGACGTAGACCAAATCCCCATTCATCCCGGTGTTATTGGTATCAAGCAGTGGTGTCGCAGCAGCGGTCAACTGCCATTGACTGCCTTTAGTCCGTGAGTCCTGAATCACGATGGCCAAATCGCTGCTCCCATCACGGGAAACTAGCTGTTGTTGGCCACTCAATTTGGCTTTGTAGACAGCTTTCCCGGTGACGGTCTTAAAGTCGAGGCCACCCACCGTAATGATGACTTCACCAGTATTGGAAACGGCGCCGGTTTGCGTGTTTTCAGCAGTCAAGTCCAAGACGTTGGCACCCGGATTAAGTTTGTCGGCGGGGACGGACACCGTGAATTTGCCGGCCGCATCGGTCGTGGCGAGTGCAGTATCGGCCAGTGTCCCGTCGTTCAGCGTGGCGTGCACCGTTAAATTCGCGTTGGCTACAGTACTGGCAGAATCCGTGATGGTCCCGGTAATGGGTACCGCAGAACTACCATCCGCCGTAATCGCCGTTTGGTCCGTCTGTAAGGATAAGGTCGACGGCACAATATTAAAGTTCGGCAGTGTCGCCTGAACTACGGCCTCTTTTCCCACGAACCTACTCAGCGACTGGTCAGCCGTGGTGGTGCTGGTCACGTTATTCGCAGTTCCCTGCAGACTAATTTTGGCCGTGGCATTACCGCTATTCAACGTTTTTAGTGGAATACCCTTGCCGGCGTTGATTGCCGCAATGTCAGCTGCACCCAAAGTGGTGGTGGTCCCGTCATCATAGGCCACATTGCCTTTAGAAATGGTCACACCCGTTGGTATTTTCAACTCGGCTTGAATAGCCGTCCAGTCCGTTGTCCCACTTTCATACTTGGTGTCGTAGGTCAGTGCAACCGGTGAATTGGCACTAACGTTTGCCCCTTCGGTAACGGGCTTGCCATTGGCGGTCATATCGGCCGTGGCGGAGGCGTTGACTAGGTTAGGAATTTGTTCAAAGGCAACCAAGTTTCCTTCACTATTCCCACCGGTTGCGCCAGTAAAGCCCCAGTAGGCAAGTCCGGTAGAATTTGGATCAATGTTGCCCGTATCTATGTCCATATAATTAGATTCGCCAGGCTGACTTATCCCAGTAGACGGATCTTTGTCATCAAAATTATATGCCATTCGGGCAGAAGCGGTACTCGTTTTAGGCGTATATGTCACGGTTAAATGGTGCCAGGCCCCATTGGATAGGAAGTTGAAATCACTGCCTTGAATCAGGCCTCTGTGAACCATCGTCACGTAATAATTTGTCAGAAGATTAAAAGTCCCGCCCTTCACTTTATGCGTCGTGTAAGTATCGGGTTTTCCAGGGTAATTAGCCGCTAAATGTGGGTTGGAAATTGTGACATCAGTGGTATCCAAATCAAAAGAAGAACCTTTAGCTGTATTGTCGAACGAGCCATCATTATTCAAATACGTATCAAACTCAAGCGCCCAACTATTTTGAATAGCCGTGTCCGAGACCGCCTGCATATCGGTCTTGCCCGTGGTGGCTACCCCCCACACGCCCAACGTTTCTCCAATGGCACCGCCAGTCCCAAAGCTAGGTGTGGCCTGTTTGGGATTGTTTGCATTTTGTAAAACTAGCGCCATGCCGTCCCCAGCCGCGTTCGCCGTCGCACTCCCATAACTCTTATTTCCGAAATAGAGCCACATTGACGCCACTTGTTTCTTTCTGAGATTAAACAGGAAATCATCGTTTGACCAAATGGATCCAACCTGACTACCACCATTAGTTAGCTCGACGACTTGGGTATTTGGCGACGCACTGTTGAGGCCATTAACGACGGTCGCCTGATTATTGTTGGGTGTTCCGGGACTAAAAAAGCCAGATAATTTCAACCCCTGAGGAACTGACCTCAACGCATTATCAATATCAACTGCGTCCGTAATCGCATGTGCCGTAACCCCTGATTGGCTTACTAGTCCCAATCCAACCACGCACAGGCCAACCGCCAACCACGCCTTAATTTTCATTTGAGTTCATCTCAATTCGCTTTAAATTAGTAGTACCCCTAAAATACTATTATCCAACTAGTATTATACTACTAAATTGTTTCAATCTGAACGTTTTATCGCACTAAATAATGACAAATCAAGTGGTAGTACTCCAAATGCCTTGATACTGTCGTTCAACTTACTAATGTGCTGCGGACAACTAGCACATTTTCCACCCTGTGCAATCACCCATCCCCGACTTGAGCCCCAGAAAGATACGCAATAGAAAAGGCGCCACCCAGTACAAACCTGGATGGCGCCTAGTAAATCTGTTTTACTGTTACTTTTTAACCAAAACGGTCACAGATTCCACGTGTGGCGTCTGTGGGAATTGGTCGACGGGTTGAATTGGTCCGTCAATTTCGTAACCAAGTTCTTGGAAGCGCGTCACGTCACGAACCAACGTTGCTGGGTTACAGCTGACGTAAACGACCTTCTTGGGACCCATCTTGGCGGTGGAATCAATCAAGCTTTCCGCCAAGCCCTTACGTGGTGGATCAACCACCACAACGTCAGGCTTGATGCCGGCTTCTTGCCACTTGCCCATTTGGTCTTCGGCCTTGTCAACGATGAAGTCAACGTTGCTCAAATGGTTCTTTTGCGCGTTGACCTTAGCATCTTCAATGGCTTCGGGAACAACATCGACCCCGTAAACCTGCTTGGCGTGCTTAGCTAGGGCTAAAGAAATCGTCCCAATCCCACAGTAAGCATCGATCACAGTTTCAGCACCGGTCAAGCCGGCCTTGTCGATTGCCATTTGGTACAGCTTTTCAGTCTGTTGCGGGTTCACTTGGTAGAATGACCGTGCTGAAATGGCGAAGGTCTGGCCCATCAAGGTATCTTCGATGGTTGGCTTGCCGTACACCGTCCGCGTAACGTTCCCCATGATGACGTTGGTCTTCTTGGCGTTCACGTTCAGCACGATACTAGTCACCTCTGGCAACGCCTTGTGAATTTGGTCGACCACTTGGGCCTGACTTGGCATCTTCTGGGTCCGACTGATCAAGACAATCATCATTTCGTGACTGTAGTAACCCCGGCGCACCATGATATTCCGAATGACACCCTTGTCACTAATTTCGTTATAGGCCGGAATTTCAAATTGGCGCAGAATGTCACGCACCTTCACAATCGCTGCATCAATCGCAGGATCCTGAATGTAGAAATCCGTCAACGGAATTAATTCGTGACTGTGTTGCCGGTAAAAGCCGGTTTCCAACTTGCCCTTGATCATCCGAACGGGCACTTGCGCCTTGTTCCGGTACTGCGTTGGGTTGTCCATCCCCAGCGTTGGCGCCACGTCAACATCCTGGTGGGCCTTGCTGAACAGTTCTTTGATCTGGTGTTGCTTGAAGGCCAATTGGGCGGGGTATGCTAAATGCTGCAATGGCGCAATCCCAGTTTGACGGTAAGTCTTGTCAACGTCCTTGACCCGGTCTGGTGATTCCGTCTTCCAAGCCACGGCGCGGGCAAAGCCATAGTGACTCTGAACCTTGGTCACTTGAATCGTGATTTCTTCGCCAGGTAAGGCATTCTCAATGAATAACGGGAAGTCGTCGACCTTGGCCACACCCATCCCCTGATACGTCAGGTCGGCGATGGTCACGTCAAGTTTTTCGTTTTTGCTTACTGGTGCGTTTGTTTTCATAATAACCTCAATTTCTTTAATGAGAAAGGGACTTTGCTGCTCATTCGTCGCGCAAAATCCCTTCCAGTTGCTATCTAATCGGCTGTTTCTTGGTCTTCCGGTAAACTCTCGACCTGCTTGACGAAATTCTCTTCCGCAGCGATCAGTTCTGGTGACTCGCTGGTAACCGCAGAATCCGGAATATCATCCAGATTGGCATACATTTCAATGTGTTGCCGCAGGTTGCGGAACTTCATGGGTGCATCGCCACCATATTCACCGTCCAGGTTGATCATCATCCGGTCTTCTACGGGCCGGGCAATCACCTTACTGGTCTTTTCGTAAATGATGTGCGAGTCGTTGATGTGCTTACCACCGTTCAAGACTAAGCCCATTAACCGCAAAATTTCTGGCATACTGGCCGTCTTGACGATGATCATGGTAAATTTGCCATCATCCAACGCTGCGTCGGGAACAATCTGTTCAAACCCACCAATCGAGTTGGTCAACGCCAACAAGAACATCGACGCTTTACCCCGAAAATGGCCGCCATCATACGTCAGGTCCATATCGATGGGTTTGATCCGTGGCAACAATTCTGCCCCCTTCATCAGGTAGGCCAGGTACCCGAAAATGGATTTCAGGTTACTTGGTACATCGTAAGTCAGCTCAGTTAAGAGCCCCCCGCCGGCGATATTGATGAAGTAAGAATCCCCTGCCTGACCGATGTCCATCTTAATGGTCTGATCCTTAAGCACGACTTTTGCCGCCGCTAAGGGATCTTCCCGTGGGATGTGTAACGCCCGAGCATAATCATTCGTGGTACCGGCAGGAATAATGGCCATCTTGGGACGGTGCGTTAAGCCAGCCAAACCGTTGACGACTTGATTAATGGTCCCATCGCCCCCGGCTGCCACGATGAGTTCGAATCCGGCCTTTGCAGCCCGAGTCGCCTCATCACGTGCTGAATTTGGTGCTGCGGTGGTCGCGTAAGCACTGGTTTCATACCCAGCCTGCTCGAACACCGCTAAAATATCAATGAGGTCTTTCTTCAACGCCTCGCGTCCTGAAGTCGGATTATAAATGACCCGTGCCCGTTTACGCATGTTATGCCTCCATTGCTCTATTGCTGTAATGCTGCCATTAACAACTTGTTAACGACTTGGGGGTTCGCTTGACCATGAGTTTGCTTCATGATTTGGCCAACTAAGAAACCAACAGCCCGTTTCTTCCCGTTGTTAAAGTCTTCGATGGATTGGGGGTTAGCCGACAACACATCGTCAATAATCGGTTGTAACTTCGCTGGGTCTGACAACTGAACCAGGCCGTGGGCTTCCACGTACGCCTTAGGTTCTTCGCCATCAGTGATGGCCTTAAAGACCTTCTTAGCCATCTTGCTAGAAATGGTCCCGTCAGAAATCAAATTGATCATGCCGGCTAAATTAGCTGGGGTCAACTTGGTTGCTTGCAGGTCCACTTGCTTCTCGTTCAGGTAGGCGTTAACGTCCCCTTGCAGGTAGTTCGCAGCCATCTTAGGATCAGCCTTCAGGGCAACCGCAGCGTCGAAGAAGTCAGACATTTCCTTGGTTTGGGTGATAACCATCGCGTCATAATCCGTCAAGCCGAGGTCGTTCACGTAACGTTCACGACGCTTAGTTGGCATTTCTGGCATGGCATCGCCGAGTTCCTTGATCCAGTCATCACTGATGTTCAAGGCTGGTAAGTCTGGTTCTGGGAAGTACCGGTAATCATCTGCGCCGGCCTTCACCCGCATCAGAATGGTCTCACCCGTCTTTTCGTCAAACCGGCGCGTTTCTTGTTGAACGGAACCGCCGGACATCAAGACTTGTTGTTGCCGTTGCTCTTCGTACTCCAACCCGCGTTGCACGTAATTAAACGAGTTCAAGTTCTTAAGTTCAGTCTTGGTCCCAAACTTTTCTTGACCCACAGGACGGACGGAAATGTTGACGTCGACCCGCATGGAACCTTCTTCCATTTTCACGTCGGAAATCCCGGTAAACTGGATTCGCTGACGCAAGGCTTCCAAGTAGGCATAGGCCTCAGCAGGTGAAGCGATGTCTGGTTTAGACACGATTTCAATCAGCGGTGTGCCTTGCCGGTTTAAATCGACGTAGGAGTAATCGCGTTCATGGGTGTTCTTCCCGGCATCTTCTTCAATATGCATTTCGGAAATCCCAATTTTCTTTTTCACACCATCGACATCGACCTCTACCCAGCCATCATGGCCAATGGGTTTGTCGGATTGCGTGATTTGGTAAGCCTTGGGGTTATCGGGATAGAAGTAGTTCTTCCGGTCAAAATGGGTGTGTTGTTCAACCGTGGCGTGGAGCGCCAACGCCGCAATAATCCCATCAGCGACAACACCCTTGTTGGTGGTTGGCAGTACCCCAGGGTACCCCCAATCGATCACGTTGGTGTTGGCGTTAGGTTCGGCCCCGTAAGCGACTGGTGACGGGCTAAAGATCTTTGAATGGGTCTTTAACTCAATGTGGACTTCCAGTCCAATTGTGGTTTCAAAGTTCATTAATTTTGGCCTCCTAACGTAGGTACTTGTAAATGAAAGTCAGTGTTTTGTTCGAAGGCGTAACCCGCTTTGTAGAGCGTGCTTTCGTCAAATGGCCGACCAATGAGTTGCATACCGACTGGCAAACTATTGCTAAAACCAGCTGGTAAGGAGAGTCCTGGCAGCCCGGCTAAGTTCACGGGAATCGTCAAGACATCGTTCATGTACATGGTGATGGGATCTTTGATTTCGTCACCGATACCAAAGGCCGTCGTTGGTGCAACGGGACCCATGATAAAGTCGTGGTCTTTCAAGACCGCTTTAAAGTCATTGATGATGACGGTCCGCACCTTGGCAGCCTTCAGGAAGTAGGCATCGTAGAATCCCGCGGACAGGGAGAACGTTCCCAACATGATTCGGCGTTTAACTTCTTCGCCAAAACCTTCGGAACGAGATTTCACGTAAACATCTTCCAGGTTTTGCACGTCGTCCGCCCGGTAACCGTAACGAATACCGTCAAACCGTTGCAGGTTAGAAGAGGCTTCGGAGGACGCAATGATGTAGTAGGCCGCAACCCCATACTTGTTGTGTGGTAAGGAAACTTCATCAACCGTGGCGCCTAATTGACGGTACGTATCAGCAGCAGCTAAGATTGCTTGCTTCACGTCATCGTTGACCCCTTCAGCTAAGAATTCCTTCGGCAACCCAATCCGCATCCCTTTGACACTGGTTGCGTCATTTAAGTCTGCCGCAAAGTCTGGCACGGCTTGCGTTGAACTCGTGAGGTCATGTTCGTCATGGCCGGCAATGGCACTCAAGACCGTGGCGTTATCCTTCACGCCGCGCGTCATTGGTCCGATTTGATCCAGGCTGGAACCAAAGGCAATTAAGCCCCAACGGGAAACCCGGCCATACGTGGGCTTGATTCCCACAACACCGTTAAAGGCAGCTGGTTGGCGAATGGAGCCACCGGTATCGGATCCCAATGCAACAGGCACTTGACCAGAGGCCACCGCGGCAGCCGAACCACCGGATGACCCACCAGGAACTTTGGTGTGGTCCCAAGCATTCTTCGTGGTCTTAAAGGCTGAGTTTTCGGTAGAACCACCCATGGCAAATTCATCCATGTTGGTCTTCCCCACCGTAATCATTTGAGCATTGGCCAACTTTTCAGTCACCGTTGCATCGTAGACCGGCTTGAAATTTTCCAGCATCTTTGAAGCCGCCGTGGTGGTTAACCCATTGGTAACGATGTTGTCCTTCAGCCCCACTGGAATCCCAGCTAAGGGTTGATCGGCGTTAATACCCTGTTCGTCGATCTTCGTTGCTTGCGTCAACGCGGCATCTTCGTTTAAGTTTAAAAACGCATCGATTTGAGGATCCGTCGCCTTGATGTTGGCGAAGGTTTCCTCGGTTAATTCCTTAGCGCTCATTTTCTTTGCAACCAAGTCAGCGTGCAGGCTAGCGAGATCTTTGTCAAAATAATTCATTTAGTCGTTATCCTCGCTTTCATCAATGATGGCAGGTACCTTAACAAAGCCGCGGGCTGCGTCCGGTGCATTGTGCAACAGTGCTGAGCTTTGACCCCAGTTGTCAGCAACGTCTTCACGCATCACGTTGAGCTGGTCAGAAACGTTGCTCGTTACGTCAACGCCTTCCGTATCAACTTCACTCAGCGTTTCAAACATCCCGATGATGTCGTCCAGTTGGGGTGTAAATGCGTCCAACTCGGCGTCCGTAAATTCAAGCTTGGCCAGTCCGGCAACGTGTTGAACTTGTTCTCGATTAATTCGATTAGCCATCAATTATCCCTCTTTCTGATTTATCCGCGATTCACCTTTTACCCCGGAATACTCCCAGAGTAAACATACATTAACATTCTACCATATATCCGCTAGACGCCAAAGATTATGACAAGAAAACTTCAATGGAAACGCCACCAGTTTGCCAGCTCGTCATTTAGCCTCTTTTGATCCCTAAAGTCGAAACGGACATTGTCCTAGCCTTCGCCACATGCGGGTGAAAACTGAGACAATGTCCGTTTCTAATTTATTTCAAGATCAGTAACTGTTAAACACGTGACTGGTGAACTTCTTAGCATTAGTCGAACGCGACAGGAAGCTTTGAACGCCATCCGTCGACGACACGGTAATATCAATCGGCACCCCAGATGGCAGGTACTTTTGCGCCGCCGTCTGTAAATACTGGGTGAAGCTGATAATTTCCGTCTGACTGTAGAATTGTGTCTGAATATTCACGTGCATCCCCGTCAAACTCTTACCGTTGTAGTGGGCTTGCGCCGTGACACCACTCAGGTTCGGGAAGAAGTTTTGCACTTGGGTCTTAAAGTTGGTAAATGACGTTTCGTCATTACTGTTCGGGCTGCTAGAACCACTCTCAATTGGGAAGACATAGTTCTTTTCGCTCAGAGCCGTCCAACTGGAAACGCTGGTGGTCCCGGCCTTGTTGTTAGAGTAAGCCAAGAAATCACCACCGACCAAGCTATCGTTAGAGGCTTGTCGGTAAATGGCAATCACAATTGGCACATTCTTCAACTTGGACTTTTGCCGCAACCGTTTCAGGACCGTATTCGCAGCCTTCTTGGCGTAAGCCTCGCCAGCTGCCTTGCTGATCTTCGTTTCGTAGGTCGCCCCATACTGGGTCTTCTTGTAGTAATCGACGGAGTTAACGGCGATCCCAATGGTGACCCCACCAAGCTTTAACTTATTATTCTTTTGCGTCATGTAATCTTGTTCTTCTAACGCCTGAATGTAGATGGGGTTCCGCTTCGTTGAAGAAGTTGACCCGTTACTAGCAAGGTTTAAGCCAGTCGTATTGGACTTGGACTTCCGATCCAACCAGTTCTGAACGGTGGACGTCTTCAAATATTGGCCTTCTTGGAAAACGTAACTCTTCGTGGAGAAGACTTTCTTGGAAACGTTCAACATCCCATTTTCAAAACTCTTTAAGTTATAGGTGTTGCCTGAGTCCTGGCTGTTCGTCAGGCCTCGTGATTTACTCGTTTGGTAGTGGCCACTCTTAATCACACCTTCATAGTCACCATCGCTACTTTGTCCGGTCAATTGGGTACCCCCGGACTTACTACTGCCGGAAGACCCGGACATACTGGAGCTACTTAAATTGCCACACGCGGCCAAAAATAGCGGTACCGCGGCCAACGCGATAATGGTTCGTAACCGTTTCACGACTTGTTTCCTCCTAAAGTCATCATTTCGTTTCAGCCATCGCAGCCTGGAGTTGTGCCTCATTCCACACGGGAACGTTGAGCGACTCGGCTTTGGTGAGCTTGCTACCGGCAGCTTCACCGGCAATCAGTAGATCTGTTTTCTTGGAGACACTACCCGTGACTGTCGCCCCGTGTTGTTCCAACCAGGCCGTTGCTTCCGGCCGAGATAGTTCTTGGAGTTTTCCAGTCAGCACAATCCGTTGACCAGCAAACTGGCCTTCCGTATCAATGGCCGTCTCAGCGCCGCTCGTGTAGGTCAAATTGACCCCGACCGCGCGCAGTTCATCAATCAATTCACGCACCTGATCACTCGCAAAATAGGTCACGACGCTGTCAGCGATAATCCCCCCCACCGTATCAATGGCGGAGATGCTCTCACTGTCAGCGGTCATCAGACTACCGATATCACCGAATTCAGCCGCAATCGACCGCGCGGCTTTTGCGCCCACGTGGCGAATGCCTAAACCAAATAGCAAACGTTCTAATGAATTATTGCGACTATTATCAATCGCTGTCAAGAGGTTTTGGGCCGACTTCTCCCCAAATTTATCTAAAGTTAATAATTGGTCGTTGGTCAGGCGGTAAAGACTTGCCACATCGTCGACCAATTTGCGGTCAAATAGCTGCGCCACAATCTGAGGACCGAGACCCGCAATATTCATCGCGTTCCGGGAGGCAAAATGGTTCATGCCCTCTGCAAGCTGGGCCGGGCAGCGGGGATTGATACACCGGAGTGCAACCTCTTCATCCAAATGAACCAGCTCCGCACCACAGGACGGACAATGGGTGGGAATCACGTAAGGCTCGGCATCCGCCGGTCGTTTTGCGACGACATATTGCGAAATTTCAGGGATAATATCGCCTGCTTTGTGCAAGAGCACTGTATCCCCCAGACGAATGTCCTTCGCCGTCAGGTAATCCGGGTTGTGAAGTGATGCCCGCGCCACCGTGCTTCCAGCCAATGCAACGGGGGTCATCACGGCAGTTGGTGTGACAATACCGGTTCTCCCCACCGTCCATTCGATATCCAAGACCTTCGCTTCCACCTCTTCAGGCGGAAACTTGTAGGCAATTGCCCAGCGGGGATCCTTGACCGTCGCCCCGAGTGACCGCTGGAGTGGCAAGGTATTGACCTTGATCACAATGCCGTCAATCCCATAGGGTAACTCAGACCGTTGCCCCTGATACTGCTCGATGTAGTCACCAACGTCAGTCATGTTGTGAGCCACTTGATAGGTTGGGTTCGTCGTAAAACCCAGTTCAGCCAATTCATCTAGCAAACCACTCTGAGTACGCGTGTTCAGCGGTTCGTAGTCAGCGATGTTGTACATGAACGTCGCCAACTTGCGATCCGCAGTTACCTGCGTGTTTTGCTGGCGCAAGCTCCCTGCCGCGGCGTTGCGGGGATTGGCAAATGGCGCTTGTCCTGCGGCTTCCCGCCGTTCGTTTAACGCCAGGAAAGCCGCCTTAGGCATGTAACATTCTCCCCGAACATCGATTGTCAGCGGTCGGCTCAGCGTCTGGGGAATCGAGGTAATGGTCTTGAGGTTAGCCGTAATGTCTTCCCCAATCTGCCCATTTCCCCGTGTGGAACCTTGAACAAATTCACCGTTTTCATATCGCAGTGAGATTGCCAGGCCATCAATCTTTAACTCACAATTATAATCAAAGTCGTCCGCAACGTTTCCTCGCAGACGTTCATCAAATTCCTGCAGCTCTTCGATAGAGAAGACGTCGCCCAGCGATAACATTGGAATATCGTGGACAACCTTCGGCAGGTCACTCTTGGTGCTCCCACCAACTCGTTGTGTGGGCGAGTCAGGCGTGACGATGGCTGGAAAGGCCGTTTCCAAGGCTACCAGCCGGGCATAGGCTCGATCGTACACGTCATCTTCCACCTTGGGCGTGTCCGCATCATAATACTGTTTGCCCCAAGCAATCAGCTGCGGGCGTAATTCAGCTGCTTCAGCTGCGGCCTGTTCTTGCGTTAAAGATGCCATGGATTTGTCAGTCATCCAAATTCCTCCCACGTTAACCGTTACTTCTCAACTCGTTTAATTGGGGCAAAGGCGGCTAATAGCCGTTTTACACCCTGTTCTGGAAAGGCAATATCCAGTTCGGCGTCTTCACCGGTTCCGTTAACCTTCACAACGGTACCGATTCCCCACTTCTTATGGCTGGCCTTATCGCCAACGCCCCAGCTCACCTTACCGGCACCCGTACCAGACGGTTCTGAGACGCGCCCGGTCTTGCCATGGTAAGGATTAGCCACACCGCTAGCCGTTCGCCGAGCAAACGGCACGTCTTGGCGACTTGGGGTTAAGCCAGACTTGGTTTCGCTATAATCCAAATGTAGCAACTCGGGATCAATTTCCGTGACAAAGCGGGATTGGGGGTTCGTCTGCCGCCGACCGTAAAGCATTCGGGAATATGCATTCGTTAGATACAGCTTGTTCTGCGCACGCGTAATTCCCACGTAAGCCAAGCGCCGTTCTTCTTCGAGCTCATCGTCTTCGAGCATTGCCCGTGACAACGGGAAGATGCCTTCTTCCAGACCCATTAGGAAGATTACGGGAAATTCTAGCCCCTTAGCCGCATGTAACGTCATCAAAGTAACTTCAGCGGGTTCTTCCTCAACATCATCTTGGGCAGAAACCAACGCTAAGTCAGCCAAGAATTCAACCAACCGCTCTTCAGTCTCATCATGGTCAGCATTATCCCAATCGTCATCAAACTTTTTAGTGACGGATAAAAATTCTTCGATGTTTTCAATTCGCGTTTCGGCTTCCAGGTTCTTTGAAGCCTTCAGGGCAGCCATGTAGCCGGTTTTATCCAGCAACTCAGTCGTGATATCCGAAACATTCATGGTCGCCGCCTGATCTTGAATACCCTTGAGCGTCATCCCAAACTTTTCCATGGCGTTGCGAATCCGGGCACCCAAGTTCGTGGCCAACGCAATGTTTTGCGTAGCTTCTAGTTCGGTCCAATCGTTCATTTCCGCAAAGTCACGTAATTTTTCAACGCTGGTCGCACCAATCCCCCGTTTGGGTTCATTGATGATCCGCTCCAAGCTCATTGAATCGGCCGGATTGGCAATCAGCGTCAAGTAAGCCAAAACATCCCGAATTTCTTTTCGGTCGTAGAACTTGTGGCCCCCGACCATGGTGTAAGGAATGTTCGCCTTGACCAACGTTTCTTCAATCACCCGGGATTGGGCGTTAGTCCGATAGAGAATAGCGAAATCACCGTACCCGCGGTGGTTTTCGTTAGTTTCTTCTTGAATCTTCGCGACAACGTAGTGGGCTTCGTCGTTTTCGTTTTGACCGCGGTAATAAGAAATCTTATCGCCTTCTGGATTATCCGTCCACAGGTCCTTCTTCTTTCGGTTCACGTTGCGTTGAATCACGTCGTTTGCGGCCTTCAGTATTGTTTTCGTTGAGCGGTAATTTTGCTCCAGCAACGTCACGTGGGCCTTTGGGTAGTCGTGCTCAAAGTTTAAAATATTTTCCATGTTCGCGCCACGCCAACCGTAGATACTTTGATCCCCATCCCCGACAACACACAGATTGCCATGCTTTTTAGCCAGCATGTTGACCAACGTATACTGCGCATCGTTGGTATCTTGGTATTCATCGACATGGATATACTGGAATTTTTCTTGATAGTAGCCCAGGACTTCCTTATCCTGATTAAACAGCTTAATCGTCAACATTATCAGGTCATCAAAGTCCATGGCCTGGTTCGCTTGTAATTCGCGTTGGTAGCTCTCGTAGACTGAGGCAACCGTTGTTTCAAAAGGATTCCCAGCCACTTCGCGCATCATTGCTGGTGTCTGCAAAGCGTTCTTCGCGTTGGAAATGGCGCCCAGGACTGAGCGCGGATCGAACTTCTTTACATCTAAATTTTGTTGCCGTAAGACCCGCTTGATCAGGGTCCGCTGCTCACCGGGATCGGCAATGGTGAAGGCCCGATTGTATCCCAGTTTGTCCGCATCACGCCGTAGAATGCGCACACATAGCGCATGGAACGTTGAGACCCAAACGTCGTTGCCATCCGGTCCCAATAATTTGATGACCCGTTCACGCATTTCTTTTGCGGCCTTATTCGTAAAGGTAATCGCTAAAATCCGCCACGGCATCACGTTGTCATGTTCAATGAGGTAGGCGACCCGGTGCGTTAAAACCCGGGTCTTCCCACTTCCGGCACCTGCCAATACCAACAGTGGCCCCGCCGTTTGAAGGACGGCCTCCGTTTGCTTATCGTTCATGCCAGTTAACAATTCTTCTCCTGCCACCCTGAACACAGTCCTCTCTCTAATTAGTCTTGAATAGTATACCAAAAAAACATACGTTCTGCTGAAACTCAACCCGATATTTTAAAAGAATTTTGCGTGATCGGTTACACAATTTTTCGAATATTGAGACCACTCGGTTGCGTTTGAAAATCTGCTGGCTTATCGCTCGCCTACATAAGATGTGGGACGCGTTTCCCCAGGCTTCAAACCGAGCCGGAGGACCGCTTCTCAGGCCGCAGGCGGTCCCCACAGCAGCCGGAATCTCTGGCAGCCGCAGATGGCTGGTCAGTGAGTCACGAATAAACGCACCCAATCAGCCAGTACTGGGTGATCAGATGCGTTTGATGGCGCTGTTCATACTAGTCTGCCTTAGACTTCCGGCTGATCATTCGTGGGAGTTGACCAAATGGCGGTATCATCCAATTGATCCAACAGCGGCTTGATTTCTGTGCCCTGGACGGAAATGTGGCCAACCACATCGTCGTCCGCTGGTTTGCGCAAGTGGTAAAAGTTAAAGTGCCAGTTGGCCTTGATTTGCCATTGCGTCCGAATCGCAGTTAATTGACTCGCTGTAAAGTTAGCAGTCACCGCTGACGTTAGGATTTCAGGTGTCGCTAATGGTAACCCGACAACGGCGCGTAAATGTTGTTCAAATTCGTCCACCGTTGCGGCATCCTCGAAGACGTACCCCGTTTCACTAGGAGCTGGTACAATCTTTTTGACGTAGATTGCCCCGCTGGCTGTCAGGTAGAAGGAGACTTCGAAGACCCCAACGTAGCTCACGTTCTTGGCAACTTCACCGGCAATCCGTTGGAGTTCGCTGGCCACATCCGGATCGACCTCTGCGGGCACCCACGTCTTTTGCGCACGGTCATCGACCGACTGAACTTCCGTAATTGGAAAGGCCTGTTGATTGCCGTCTTGATCCCGGGCAACCACGATTGAAAATTCCCGGTCATAGGCAATTTGGGATTCCAAAATGTAGGTTCCCCAATCCAACAGACCGGCTGCCTTAGCAATATCTGTCTGCGTTTTAATCACCAATTCGCGTCCGTGCGACCATTCCTTTTGGATGGGCTTCAGGACACACGGATACCCAATCGAGTTAACGGATTGGTACACGTCATCAAGATTAATGATTGTGGCATATGGTGCCACGTTAACGTTTAGCTGGTCAAAGAAGGCCCGCTCCAGTAATCGATCCTGCATCATTTCTAACATGTCTGACCCTTGCGGAATCCGGGTGAACTGTGTCAAAAACTTAACGACTTCCGTGCTCACACGGTCCGAATCGTACACAATGGCCTCGCAACTCTCCGCAAAATGCTGAAGCTTATCGCGATCCTTGTTCGTGCCGATTGCCTTGAAGTCAGCTAATTGTAAGGCTTCACTCGTTTCGTCAGCGCCGTATGCCCCGACGCGTAACCCCATTTTCCGGGCCGTTGTCACTAACATCGCGGCGTTGGCACTATTACCAATCACCCCAATAGTATCTCCAGGATATAAGACCGTGTTCGCCAATTTACTCCCTACTTTCTTTCCAAAATTAATATCATTATTTTATCCGTTAAAAATTAAAACTATCCACTTTTATTTTAAAGTTTCCGCGCAAATTACACAAGTTCGTGAAGCTTAATTTTGAGCAAAGATGACTTGACCATCCGCAAATGAGGCGATGCTGGCCAACGCAACCAAGGGAACCCCGGCGTCTTCGACCATCTGGTGGCCCTTTTGGAAACGTTTCTCAATGACGACGCCAACGCCAGCAACCGTAATGCCTGCCGTTTCGGCGATGTCAAACAGGCCCTGGACAGCTTGCCCATTGGCTAGGAAGTCATCGATAATTAACACGCGATCCTCACGAGACAGAAACCGCCGATCGATGGAAATATCGTTGGTCACCTGCTTGGTGTAGGAAAAGACTTTTGCCGTGTATAAATTGTCTTGTAATGTCAAACTCTTGTGTTTCCGAGCAAAGATGACGGGAACTTGTAAATGCAATCCGGCCAAAACGGCTGGCGCAATCCCAGAGGACTCGACCGTCAATACTTTGGTGATGCCGGCGTCCTTAAACTGCCGGGCAAACTCTGCACCCATTTGATCCATTAACTGGGGATCAATTTGATGATTCAAAAAGTTATCAACCTTCAAAACGTTTCCTGGCAGAACCGTCCCGTCTTGTCGAATACGATCTTCTAAAATTTTCATCCTGCTTGACCTCCAAAAAAGTGTTTCTTCCATTCTACCTGATTGAACCTTAAAAAACACCAACTTGCCCACACATTTAGGAATGCTTAACCCAACCAGAGACCTAATAATTCCGCTAAAACCGTGACCAACGCTAAGGTACCTAAGCTACGAACCGCTAAGATAAAGGTTTCTTTCTTCACTTGAACCCGGAACAGCCCCCGGACGTTACGATAAATCAGCGGGATACTGATTAAGGCCAGTAATGACCACTTGGGTAAATCACCGATTGCCACGCTACCAATTAGGGAGAGATACCCGACAACGTAGAAGCTGGCAAACAGCCATAGCGACCGCTGCTTGCCCAGATAGTAGACAATGGTCCTCCGGTTAAGGCTCAGGTCTTCGGCGGCGTCACAGATGTTGTTAGCTAGCAATAACGCAGCAATGGCCATGACGGCTACCCCGGATGCCAGCAGAATTCGGAGAAGTAAGCCCCCGGTCAACACTGTCGTTTGATATAAATTTAAATAAACGGTAATTAACATAATCATATAACCCATGGTAAACCCAGCAAAGAACTCACCGGTGGGCGTCCCGGACAGCGGTCGCGGCCCGCCAGCGTACAGGTAGCCGACCAGGAAACAGAAGATGCCCATCGCCAGTAGTGGCCAGCCTGTCAGCCAGACTAAATAGATGCCGATGAGCCCCGCAGCCGCGGCCATACTGGCCATTAAAATAAAAATCCGATTGACGGCCAAATGATTCACGCCAATAATGTTGGTATGCTTCTTCCACTCGACGGCCTCGTTGCCGGCCTTAGTATAGTCTTGGTAATTGTCGTTAATGTCGACCGCCATGTTGAACAACAGCATGGCAATAAAGAAGAGAAGCGAAACGCCCCAGTTCACATGATGAAAGTTGGCCTGAACAAAGATCATTCCCAGTAAGAATGGCCAGATTGAGGCGATTTTTGCTTTGATTTCGACTAGTTCGAGAAAAATACTGACGGTCATGGTGGTTCCTCCTGAATGTTCTAACATAATTGTCTAGGTTCTTTGGGAAATGATTGCAATGACACAATAAGTTAGTTCGATCATAGCCTATGTCCGGGGCCAGTTCAACAGCTGGCAAACTGCAATAGTTGGTAAACCCATGTACCAAATCCCTTCCCTTTGCTAACTTCTGGATTTCTGGCGCTTACAACGTCTTGTTTGCCCCCAACTGTCACAAATTTGCCATTCAGAGTAACCTTTATTTGACAACGTTTACACTTGCCGGTAAGATAAATTTTAACGTGATGTACATAACGAGGTGCGAAATGGATCGACAACTTTGGCGGCAATTCCCACAAGTGGAGCCGCAACTGGATGCGCTACAGGATTACCTGTTCCAGGTGGTTCAGCTAGATAACCAACCCATCCATAGTAAAATTTTAGCCTTATTGAAATCCGGCGGCAAGTTGTTGCGTCCAGGATATTTTTATTTGTTTTCTAAGTTTGGTAACCAGGGAACCCCCAGTGAGCTGCAGGCGGGGGCCGCTGCGTTAGAAATTCTGCACGTCGGCACCTTGATTCATGATGATGTGATCGATGAGTCCCCCACCCGCCGTGGCGTCCGAACGATTCAGATGAAGTACGGCCAGCGAAATGCCATTTACGCCGGTGACTTCATGTTTACCGTTTACTTCAACCAGGTCCTGAAAGCTACCGGCGACCGGCAAATGGTTCAAGAACACATCGACGCCATGCACCGAATTCTGCAAGGCGAGCTCCATCAAATGGCCCTAAACTACCGTGAAGACACGACCGTGGACGCTTACCTGAGTGAGGTCGCTGGTAAGACGGCGGAATTGTTTGCGCTGAGCTGCTATACCGGCGCAAAATTAGCGGGTGCACCGGTCAGCGTCGTTGCTCTCACCCGAGAAATTGGCATTGCGTTAGGATCCGCCTACCAAATGCTAGATGACATTTTGGATTACGCGGGTGATCCCGTTAAAACGCAAAAACCAGTTTTAGAAGATCTACGCTCAGGTGTTTACTCCCTGCCCCTCATCTTAGCGATTCCCCTAGCAAAACGCGATTTCCACCATCTCTTGCGGAAGAAGCAAGACATGACGGTGGCCGATATCCAAGCTGTGCAAGCCCTAGTGGCCCAGTATGATGGCGTGGGAGCGGCGCGTAAATTAGCGCTCCGTCACACTGAAAAAGCCTTATCCTTAATTCGCCAACTACCCGCGGGCAGCGCTCAGGCTGATTTGGAAAAATTAACGACGATGCTGTTGCGGCGGGATCACTAAGTAATTGGTGCTTATCGCCACCTTCGAATTAAATTAAGCGAATAGTGATCAAAAAATAACAGGCCTAGTCGATTTCAAGACTACGGCCTGCTATTTTTTTGGATAAAATTTACCCTATCGCATTCAAATTGCTTTTTACTTCCCACGATCCAAATCATACAGAGCTCTAAAGCGGGCATTGTCCCGGTACAGTTCCGCTGGTGACCCTTGCATGTCGAAGCGGCCGTTCTCAATGAACCGCACCTGATCGACGTGGGTAATCCCAGCTAAATGGTGGGTGACCCAAATAATCGTTTTATCCTGGAGCACATCGAACACGGTGTCTAGTAAGTGTTGCTCCGTAATGGGATCCAAACTAACGGTCGGTTCATCCAGAATAATGATGGGTGCATCCTGCAACAGGATCCGTGCCAACGACAACCGTTGCCGTTCCCCGCCAGAAAAACGACTCCCGGCTTCTTGAACTTCCGTGTCGTAGCCCTGGGGCAACCGACCGATCAAATCGTCCAGCTCAACGGCCTTGACCGCCGCGTGGACCTCTTCGTCAGTCGCGTTCAAGTTTCCTAAACGGACGTTGTTCATGACCGTGGTGTCAAACAGGTAAGGCTGCTGATCAAGGACGCCAAAGAGCTGTGCCCGTTGTTGCTGCAGTTGGGCAATCGGCACGCCATTTAACGTGACTTGTCCAGCAGAGGGCTGCTCGTCGCCTAAAATCAGCTTGAGCAAGGTACTCTTCCCCGTGCCACTCGGTCCCAACAGGGCTAATTTTTCACCAGGGTGAAGCTCAAGAGAGAGATCATCAATGACCTCGCGTTGCGCACCCTGGTAGGTGAAGCTCACGTGATCCAATTTCAGCTCTGGCAAGTCAGTAATCGTGGTCTGTGGGGCTTGTTCAGGTTCGTTCTCATCCAAGCGATTGACCCGCTGAATGGAGTCCTTGTAGACCGGCCACTCGCTGACCCCCTGACTCATGCTCGAAAACGGCTCAACCGTTGGAAACAGTGCCAGACCAAAAGCAGCGACCCAGTTGGCTTCAGCCTGATTGTGCGTGAACGTTAAACCCGCCCACCACACAATTAGGACGACGGCCGCGCCAAAGACGAATTGAATTGCAAAGTTCCGCCACCACTGGAAATGGTGGTCTGCTCGCCGGAGGGTCGCAATTTCATCAATTGGTTGATCTTGCTGCTGCAAGAAGGCCTCCCGGCGACCTGAAATCAACCAGTCTCCCAAACCTAAAACGGAGTCAGTTAATTTCGTGTAGAAGGTCCGCTGTACCTGACGCGCCTGGAATTCTCGCCGACCGTTAACCGTCACGGACAACAGCGGCATAAAAATAACAATCACACCCAGCAGTAGTAGCATTAACAAGCCAAAGGCCCAGTTAAAATAGCCAATGCCCAGCACCACGAACAGGTACAATAGCCAACCAATCACTAGTGGAAAGACCGTTCGTAAGTATAAATTCTCAATATGATCAATGTCTTCTGCCAAGATGCTGAGGACATCCCCAGTCTGATGCGTCTGGCGAATCGCTACCGCTTGCTTTTCCACGGCCTGGTACAGCCGTTTACGGAAGTCGGAAACAATCCGTAAGACCCAGTTATGACTGGTCAGCCGTTCTGCATACCGAAACGCTGGTCGCCCAATCCCAAAGGCCCGCGCGAGTACGATGGGTACGTAAATCATCAAGATGTTATAAGGATGCGTTGCCGCCCGACTAATCAAATAGCCGGAGTTAAACATCAGCGCCCCACCGCAGAAGAACGTCATGAAACCGAGGAACAGAACCAAGGCCAGCAGCTTCCGGTACCGACGGAGGTAGGGCATGACCCAATGATCATTTTTAAATGTCGCAAAAAATCCCTTCATCGTGTCGTCGCCCCTTCCATTTCGGACCGTAGCCGAACGTAGGCGCCATTCTTAGCCTGTAGCTCGGCCGGCGTTCCCTGTTCCACAATTTTGCCGTGGTCCATCACCAAAATGTAATCCATTTCGTTCATCCAGTGTAGCCGGTGCGTGGCGAAAAATACCAAATGATTCGCAAAGACCGGCATCATAGTCTGTTTTAACTCAACTTCCGTTTCAATATCCAAGTGTGCCGTGGGCTCGTCGAAGAGTAAGACGCGCCGTGAATCATCGAGAAAGGCCCGTGCCAACGCAATTCGTTGGGCCTGACCCCCACTGACACCCCGGGCACCTTCACCAATTTGCGTATCCAAGCCCTCAGGTAACGTCGTGATCCAGTCGGTCAGTCCAGCCTTGGCAGCCGCGGCATTCACAGCTTCCTCGGTAGCTTCTGGCGCGTAAAAGGCCAGATTCTCCCGTAGGCTAGCGTGGAACAAGTAAGGGGCCTGCGGAATGTACACAAAACTCCGCTGCCAGGCCTTTTGGTCGAGGTGGGGCACATTGACCCCGCGAACACTGATCTGGCCATCCTGGGGGCTAAGAAAGCCGCCTAAGGTGTTGATCAGCGTCGACTTCCCTGAACCAGAAGCCCCAATGATGCCGACCTTCTGTAAGCCGTGAACGTCAAAGGTAATGTCCTGTAAAGTTGCCGGGTCTTCACCATAGGCTACGTTAACGTGATCGAACCGAACGTCATCATCAACCGTCCAAACGGGCTCCCGTGCCGGTAAAAGCTCCCGGTCGGTCGGTGTTTCACGCTGCAAAATATCTAGAACGGCCGTCAACGCATTTTTCCCATTCAGGGTAGCGTGATAGTCATTGGCAAAGTTCCGAATTGGTGCAAAGTAATCCGGTGCTAAGGTTAAGATCACCAGTGCTGGCAACAGTTGTATCGTGTTGTTCATCAAGCCAAAACCCAAGAATACCGCGATGATTGCGATGGACAGAGTCGTGAAGAAATCCAGGGCAAACGTAGAGGTCATGGCAATCGTCAACGTCGCCATCGTTTTCTTCCGGTAATCCTCACTCACTTGATAAACGTTATCCGCATATCTTTCATTCAGCCCCAACTGCTTCAGTGTCGGCAGCCCCCGTAATGTGTCCACAAAGTGATTCGAAAGTCGTTGATAACCAGCGTACTGCCGGTCGGCCTTGGCCTGAGCGGCTAACCCCAAAATAATCATGAAGATAATAATTAAGGGATAAATCGCGAGTAAGAACAAGGCCTCTTTCCACTGGATAAAGGCAATGTAAATCAGAACTAGCCACGGTGTGATCGACAGGTCCAAGACCTTACCGATAATCATCATCAGATAAGTCTGAATCTTGTCAATACCTTCGAGCCCCATGGTAACCACGTTCCCGGTTCCCTTTTCGGCCACGACGCTCGGACCCAGGTCAAACAGCTTGGCCATAAAGTCCTTCCGCAACTTCTTCGTGGTTTTTTCCACGAAAGGATAGAGTAACCAATCCTTTAAGAGCGTTAACAGGTGCCGGGCTAAGAATGCCACGGCAAAGACAGCTAACGGTGCCACAATGGTGCCAATTGGCTGTTGCTTCCAGAGGTGAACAATTGCGACGGACAAGTATTGCGCCTGAATAATAATCATGATAGCTTGAATCAATGTCAATATCGCTTCCATGACCGTCGCCGGTTTCACACCCGGAAATTTAAAAACACGTTGATCAATCAAAAATAAAGCCCCCTCACAACAAGTGATAACTCATACTGCAATGATAGCATTTTTCGTTCATCTAAGCGCTACCAATCGCTACTTCTCACCATCTTTTTTACAATTTAATTGTCTACTAAGGATTGCTTGCATAAAATAATTCATGCAACGTAACCCACAGGAGCGTTGGTGCCAAATTGGCTAAAGCTTGCCACCTGCGGCTGCCAGAGATTCCGCCTGCTGTGGGGACCGCCTGCGGCCTGAGAAGCGGTCCTCCGGCTCGGTTTGAAGCCTGGCAAAATTCGCCAATCTCCAAACGCGTCCCACACTGTAAGCTGGTTCCCAGCTAACACCGTCGACATAGCTGTCTCCATCTCTGTCCTCCTCCGGTTAGGATAGCTCCTCAACATGAGATCGATGCGACCATCGCTGGACTGACAACCTTTGTCCAGAATAGTTGGTCGTCGTCTATGTAGGCGTGAGTGAGCCAAATTTAGGCTCAGCCGTGGGATTTTCCATGTGGTCTTCTTGGAAAATGGCGACTTTGAAACGCGGGTTTGGCGGTTCAAAGCGAGGTCCAAGACCGCTCTTCGGCTTAGGCCGTCCTCCCCACAGCGTTCCAGCCTAAATTTGGGAACGGTAAGCCGGCAACTTCACACAATGTCGCCACAATTTTGTAAACCCATTGATTGCAAGTGATAAAAGAAAGTCCCCACGGCCGCAAAGTCGTGGGGACGGTGGAAAAGACTGATTAATTAAGCGTTTTGCTTTGGTGAAGCGAGCCGCTTGTAGAAGACCCAGTAGCTCCAGATGAAGTAGATCAAAACGATTGGCAGGATACTAAACGTCAGGATGGTCATCAGGTGTAGCGTGTATGGCGAGCTAGAAGAATTCTTGATCAGCAGTGAGTACGCTGAATTGTTGGCAACCATGACCCGTGGGAATAACCCATTGAAGATCAAGACAACCACACTGATCAGTGAGAGACCACTGCCGATAAATGAGAGCCACTCGTGGTTCCCCAAGACACCCCAGTAAGCCAAGCAAGTGAAGACAACCAATGCAACGACAATGGCCGTCGTCGTCAGTGGCTTCTTGGCAAAGAAGTCCGTTGAGAAGTACAGAAGAATGGCAAACAAGACTTCACCCGCAAATAGAACGGGGTACAAAATCTTGTTCCAAGCCAGGGCCCGGTCACGTAATTCACCAGACGTCTTCAACCGAATGAAGTTCAAGCCGTGGACCAGTGACAAGACGGTAACGGCGACCCCACCAACCAGAGAGAACAGGTTGACGTAGTCGAAGAAGTGGGCCGTCATGTCGCCATTTTTATCAATTGGCATCCCAGCAATCATTGCGGTAAATAACATCCCAAAGAGGAACGCCGCGCAGAAACTACCAATTGTGGAAGCCCATTCCCAGAAGTTTCGCCAAGTCTCCGTCTTCATGTTTGCCCGGAACTCGAACGAGACACCCCGGAAAATCAACGAGGCTAGAATCAGGAACAAGACGAGATAGAATCCAGAGAACAACGTTGCGTACCACATTGGGAATGACGCGAACATGGCACCACCAGCGGTGATCAACCAGACTTCGTTACCATCCCAGTGCGGTCCGATTGAACGAATCACAACGTCACGTTCGGCTTCATTCTTGGCGAAACTCTTGACGAGCATCCCCACCCCGAAGTCGAAACCTTCCAGGAAGAAGAAACCACTAAACAGCACACCGATTAGAATAAACCAGAGTAGTTGTAAACTAGTCATGGTTGAACGCCCCCTTTGAGTACGGATCCAGGTCGGTATCGCCTGCCGCATACCCATCGGTATTTTCAATATCAGGTCCCGCCTTCAACGTCCGGTGACACAGAACGATCATGACGACCCCCATACCCGCAAACATCAGGAAGTAGATGATGTTCGACGTGAGTAGCGACGCAACGGATACATTTGGCGAAACCGCATCGGCAATGGTCAGCAGACCATAGACAACCCATGGATAACGCCCAAATTCAGTGATGAACCAACCAGCCGTGTTGACCACGAACGGTAGCCACAGGCAGAGCCCCATAATGTACAGGAACCAGCGTTGACTCATAATGAGTTGTGACTTCTTCCGGTTAAAGATCAGTCCCACGATAGCGAGTAGCGCGAACAAGGCACCTGCCCCAGACATAATCCGGAAGCTCCAGAACAACGTCTTGGTTGGGACGTAGTAATTGATGTCACTCCCAAATTTCTTATCATACTTGGCATGTAATTCCGTGTTGATGGTGTTCATGCCTTTAACAGTCCCAGTTGTCTTGTGGTAGCTCAACAGGTTCAAGACGTATGGCACATCAACCGACCAAGTCGTCTTGTGATTCTTGGTATCGAAGCCAGAAACGGCCGCCCATTCACCTTTGTTGGTTGAGTTCTTGTAGAGCCCTTCCATTGCGGCAAATTTCATGGGTTGGTTGTTGATTAAGTAACGACTTTGCATATCCCCACTGGCAATGGAGCCAACGGAGAAGATTAAGCCAATGACCAAGGCAACGTTCAAAGACTTGCGGTAGAACGTCACGTGGTCCTTCTTCAGCAAACGCCATGCGGCACAGCCGGCAATGACGAAGGAAGCGGTAACAAAAGCGCCGAAGATAACGTGCGGAAATTCACTCCACAGTTGGGGGTTACTCAGGACAGCACCGAAACTGACCATTTGAACGTGACCCGTTTGCTGATTGATGATGTAGCCCAATGGGTTTTGCATGAAACTGTTGGCAGCCAAAATCCATAGTGCAGAAAGTGAAGACCCGAACATAACTAACCAAATGAATAAAGTGTGGACCCACTTGTTAAAGCGGTCCCAGGTGAACATCCACATCCCGATGAACGTGGATTCCAGGAAGAAGGCAGCCAAGGCTTCAATCGCCAGTGGCGCGCCGAAGATGTCTCCCATGAACCGAGAGTATTCGGACCAGTTCATTCCGAATTGGAATTCTTGAATAATACCAGTAACAACACCGACAGCGAAGCTATAGAGGAACATTTTGCCCCAGAACTGCGCCATCTTCTTGTAATCCTTATCGCCTTTAATCGCATACATGGTTTCCATGACGGCGACGACGAAGGCTAAGCCGATTGAAAATGGAACGAAGAAGAAATGAAAGACAGTGGTCATTCCAAATTGGAATCGCGCTAGGCCTAGGATATCCAGACCAAGATTTAACATTTTTCTAACCTCCCCAAACGTTATTAGTGTAAATAAATAATTGCTGTCTTGAGTCCATTATATCGAGTGATAAGTCAATAAGCAATGGTTGGGCGCCAATCTCCTCAAAGTTAATGGATTATATTCGAAATTTGTGTGCAATTTAGTTGTCAATCCTCGTAACACATTTAAATATGTGTGTTGTTTCTGTAAGCGTTTTCCTTGTTTTGATGGGATTTCTAGGCGAATGACCCCTACTCGTGCTAAAATATAGGAGACGCAAACCGTCGAAGGAGGTTTTTTAAATGACAGAACGATTATTAACCTTTCCAACTCTCAATCAAACACAAACCGACGCCTTAAAGGCGCAAGGAATCGATGTGGTCCCCGCTACCGACTGGGAAACGGCCACGGATATCGATATTATCTTCGGTTGGAGCCAGCACGGTGCCGCCGTTTTACAGAATCCGCAAAATCACGTCCGCTGGATTCAAACCGTTAGTGCCGGCGTAGATTACCTCCCACTCGACTGGATCCGGGCCCACGATGTGCAAGTCACCAATGCTAGTGGCGCTTATTCCGCAGCAATTGCCGAATCGACGATTGGTTATTTACTTTACTTTCTTCGTGACTTTAACGACGCGGTAAAGAACCAAGCGGGTCACTTCTGGCAAGTCCCAGCCCGGACGGAACTGGCAACCTTGGCCAACCAAAAGATTGTCATTTATGGCACTGGCAGTATTGGCCAGCACATTGCCGAACTGCTCAATGGTTTTGGCAGTTATCCCTTTGGCGTCAATCGTTCCGGCCATGGCGTTAATGGCTTTCAGGGCACCGTCAGCATGGAAGACGATGCGGACCTGGTTAAGGACGCCGACGTGGTGATCAATGCCATGCCCGCTACGCCAACAACCATCCACTACTTCAACGAGACTTACTTCAACCAGCTGAACGGCGTCCGTATCTTCGTCAACGTCGGGCGCGGCAAGTCGGTAGACGAAGCGGCCTTGATGCACGCGCTGCTGTACCAAAACGTCCTGAACGCTGCTTTAGATGTCTTTGAAAATGAACCCCTGCCCCGTGAGTCTAAGTTGTGGGATTACCCGAATGTTCTGATTACACCGCACCAAAGTGGCTTTGACGTTGATAACATTCGTGCCCTCTTCGGCTACCTCAGTGATAATCTGCAAAGCTGGGAAACCGATGGCAAGTTGACGGTCAACGTGGTTGATGTCAACCGCGGCTACTAAATTAGTCCAAGCCAGTCACCTGCGGCTGCCAGAGATTCCGGTTATGATTAGTACTTCAATCTGACATTGCTATGATCATCGCTGGACTGGCAACGTTTATCTGAGTCATTGGTTACAGACCCAGCAGGCGTGAGTGCTCCAACAGTCTTTGCTAGTATTACCAGCACTTAGAGTCACTAGCTCGGCTACATCGAAGAACGCAGATGTCAAATTTTGAAATAAACATCAACTTAAAAAATGCCCTCTCCGGATACATAGGTGGGGGTATTTTTTAGGCTACATGTAGGTCAGCTATTGCCCGTTCTCACGGTACCCAGCTTCAACCGTTGCTTTGCTATCGCGCCACCAAACCTCATGGTCCTGATACCAGCGAATGGTCCGTTCCAGCCCGGCTTCAAAATCCGTCACTTGCGGTTGCCAGCCTAGCGTTTGCTGGAGCTTGCTGGCATCAATCGCGTAACGAGCGTCGTGTCCTGGACGATCCTTCACGAAATCAAAGGCATCAGCTGGTTGGCCCATTAGTTTCAGAATCAAAGCTAACACTTCTCGATTACTGTGCTCGCCGTTGGCCCCAATCAGATACGTCTCGCCAATCTTACCCCGGGTTAGGATTTCCCAAACGGCGCGTGAATGATCATCGACGTGAATCCAGTCACGGATGTTGGCACCCGCACCGTAAAGTTTAGGACGCCGACCGCTCAAGATGTTGGTAATCTGCCGGGGAATAAATTTTTCACTGTACTGGTACGGACCATAATTATTCGAACAGTTGGAGATGGTCGCCCGGACCCCAAACGACCGGACCCATGCGCCAACCAGCAGATCCGCACTGGCTTTGGTGGCAGAATACGGACTGCTGGGTTGGTACCGGGATTGGGTGGTGAACTTTTCTTCTGGCTGTTGTGCGCTAGAGATTGGCAGATCGCCATAAACCTCATCCGTTGAAATTTGATGGTACCGGACATCAAATTTCCGACAGGCTTCTAACAACGTGTAGGTGCCGCCGATGTTCGTTTGCATAAAGGGGGCCGGATTACGCAACGACCGGTCATTATGGCTTTCGGCGGCGTAATTGATGACCGCATCCGTTTCTGCAACTAATCGATTCACCACCACCGGATCAGCAATGTCGCCAACCACTAATTTCACACGGTCGGCTGGCAGTCCTGCTAAGTTGATGCGATTACCAGCGTACGTCAGCTTATCCAAGACGGTCACGTGAACCCCCGGCTGATTCGCCACCACATAACGGACAAAGTTGACCCCAACGAACCCGGCCCCACCGGTAACTAACAAATTTTTCACGTTAAGCACCTCCTGCACACCTCATCATAACAAAAAACACGAAATTCTAATCACAGAATTTTCGTGTCTTTAAGAGCGGACTAGTAGCCGCCGCCAGGTCCACCGTTACCGGAATCACTGGATCCACCAGTGTCACTGGTAGTTGTCGTCGTACCGGTCGTACTGTCCACCTGGGCAATGGTTCCGGTTGTTTTATGTGCTAATCCTAGCGCATTGCGAATGTAATTCGTCACACGTTGCAGTTCGGTCTTTGATGCCACTTCCATGCTTTGACTATTAATAGTCTCACTGGTCCCTTGCAAATGAGTCGTCTTGATGCTTGACGTTGCCTTCCGGTAGTTCGCCGCTAAAGCCGTCAGGTCATCGAACGTCAGGTCAGTTTGCGTCTGTTTCGACAATGAACTGATGAACGTTTCATTTAACAATGAGGTCACCGAATTGGACTTGTTGAGCAAGGCCATGATAACCTTCCGTTGCCGCGTTTGCCGCCCATAATCGCCGAGCGGATCATCATCACGCATCCGAGAATAAGCCAAGGCCTTTTTCCCGTTCATGTGGGTCTTAACGCCCTTCTTAAATGAATAACCACCGTAGCTAAACGTTAAAGTTGGTTTCAAGTCAACCCCACCAACTTCATCGATGATTTTCTCCATGCCACCCATGTTGATGATGGCGTAGAAATCAATCGGAATATTCAGCATATCCTGAACCGTGGTGATAGCCGTCTTAGACTTGCCGTAGGCGTATGCAGCATTAATCTTCGAGATGCCGTAATCTTCGAAGCCAGGAATGGTTACTGCGGTATCTCGCGGCAGACTAGTAATCGTAGTTTTGTTTGTCGTTGGATTGATGGTCACGACCATCATACTATCCGTTCGACCCGCAAACGTCCGACCGAGTGCCCCGGTATCCGTCCCCATTAAGAGAATCGAGACCGGTTGTTTTTTCTTGAGAACTTCGTTGACGTTTCGTAACTTCTTGACGCCAGATGACTTATAGGTCTTGTCAACACTGTCTTTAATGCTCTGATACTTGTGCATCCCATAAGCAGCGCCGCCCCCGATTAAGGCGATGATCAAGATAATAAAGAGATTCCGAATTGGATGTCTTTTTCGACGCGGTCGTTGCCGCTTTTCCATTTCCATGGTTTGGTACCCACCCTTTCAATCCAGTCGGCACGTAACCAACTGGTGGATTTTTCCATTTATAATCGACTTGACCATTATAGGGGTTAAGTCTTAACGTGACCTAAGTTCTCTGGAAGCTTAAGAAAAAAACAAAGCGTCACCGTCTTCGCAGTCACGCTCTATTTCGCATGAATTTGATTAAGCAGTTGGTTGTTTTGCCAGCAGGTTCACCAAGTCCGCCGTTGGAATCTTGCCAAAGTAACTCGGGACGTCCAGCTGTTCAAAGACGGCCTGAATGGCGGATAACGAGTAAGTCACCCCTGTCAGTTGCTGCGTAACGTCTTCAATTGGTAACTGGCCAAAGAAGTCGCCGTGAATCTGGATGGCTTTGATTTTTCCTTGGTCCACGTCTAAATCAAACTCCACCGTTCCCGCGGCAAAGTGTTGCCGTCGTGTTAAGGAATAAGCCGGATCATTGCCGTAGATCCAATCCCAATTATTAAAGTATTTATCTGCCAGGACCTTAACGCCCGCTTGATCCGCGTCCGTCAGTTCATACTGGTGTGCCTGCCGCAAATCACTGACGCCAAGAATCTCTTTGGCTAACGTGTCACGAAATTCTTCAATCGTTAAATTCTGGTATTCAGGCGCACAGTATGGTTTCAGATTAGTCACGCGGCTCCGAACGGACTTGATTCCCTTGGTAGCTAGCTTATCGGCTGGCACCTGCAAGGCTTTAGCAATCTGCGTCTGGTCAACGTCGTACATCAAGGTGCCGTGGGAAAACATGCGGCCATTTTCCACGTGCATGGCGTTGCCAGAAAATTTCTTGCCGTCAATCGTTAAGTCATTGCGACCCGTCATGGCTGCTCCGGTCGCTCCCATTTGATGAAGGGCCTTAATCACGGGATCGGTAAAGCGTTTAAAGTTACCAACCGCATCCCCATCGTCCTTAGTGATAAAGCTAAAACTGACATTTCCAAGATCGTCATACACAGCGCCCCCACCCGAGGTCCGCCGCGTCAAAATAATCTGATGATCCTTCACGTACTGTTGATTGATTTCTGCCAAAACGTTTTGATACCGCCCCACGATGATGCAGGGAGCGTTCACGTAAAAATACAAGATGGGTTCCGTTAAGTCGGCATGTTCCATCAGGTACGTTTCAATTGCCAAATTTTGGCGAATATCTAAACTTGAGCTTGCTAAGTAACGCATCAAGTCATCCCTCTCGATTAGTCTACGACCATTCTACCACGAAAAATGAAAGCGTTATCCAGCGTCTTTAATCTGACGGACCTGACTGTGGCGGTAACCATACGTGATGTACACAATCAGCCCTAGGATTACCCAGACACCAAAAGCTTCCCAGGTAAACGGTTGGAGTTGGGTCATCAGGTACACACATGCTAGGAAAGAGATAATTGGCAAGTAAGGATACCACGGCACCTTAAAGGACGTGTCGAGGTTTTTAAACCGTTCATCGTGACGGAGAAAGACAATTCCTAAAGAAACCATGGCAAATGCTGAAAGCGTCCCGATGTTAACCAACTCCGCAATCTTATCAATGGGAATGACCGCCGCAAAAATGCTGGCAATCGCGCCAAAGATCCAGGTGTTGGCCACCGGCACGTGCGTCTTGGGATTGAGTTTCTTTAGAGATGCTGGCAATAAACCATCCCGGCTGATCGCAAAGAGTAGCCGCGTGCCACCATATGACATGACGATTAAGACGGTCGTCATCCCAACAATTGCCCCAAAGGAAATGACACCGGATGCCCAGTCCTGGTGAATCAACGTCAACGCTAAGGCCACCGGATCGGCTACATTCAATTTCGAATAATGAACCACACCCACGAGTACCGCAGACAAACTCACGTACAGGACGGCTGCGACCAACAGAGAACTGATAATCCCAATGGGCATGTTCCGCTTGGGATTTTTAACTTCTTCACTAGCGGTGGAGACGGCATCAAAACCGATGTATGCATAGAAGGTAACCGCAGCTCCTTTGAAAATCCCACTAGTCCCAAATGGTAGAAAGGGATTGTAATTAGCTGGCTTAACGTAAAAAATAGCAATACCGATAAACAGTAAAATAACCAAGATCTTGACGATAACCATAATATTATTAATTTTAGCGGATTCGCGAATCCCTTTTGATAATAACCATGCAACCAGCATAGTGATGACGAGGGCAATGATGTCGATGCCGCCCCCCTTAACGCCAGCAGTTCCGGCAGCCGCTTGCAACACCGGCGGTAGCTTCATACCGAAGCCGGCTAGGAGATTCTGAAAGTACGATGACCAGCTCACGGCTACTGAAGAAACCGCAAAGAGGTATTCGGAAATCAGCGCCCAGCCAAGAATCCACGCGGCAAATTCACCAAAAACGGCGTAAACGTAAGTATAAGCACTCCCCGCTAAGGGAATTGTGGACGAAAATTCAGAATAACATAACGCCGCCATGGCACAAACAATCACCGCAATCAGGTACGATAGCATGACGCTTGGTCCGGTATAGTTGGCAGCAATCAGTCCCGGCGTGATAAAAATTCCGGAGCCCACAATGGCACCGATACCCATCGTCGTTAGGCTGAATGCGGTTAAGGTTTTTTCCAGCCCCGTTTTCTTGTAGAGATCCGTCTGCACCTGTTTCTTAATAAAGAGTTGATGTGGTCGGCTCAAAAGCGACCCCTCCTTCCAAATGATTAATGAGAATTCGATTAAACCAATTATCATAGTCTAATTTTATTTGGCTGGATTGTCAATAGAAAATCGGATGAAAACGGATAACAACGGGGACTAACCTCCGTTTTTGCTAAGTTAGTGTTTCTAGTTTTAATAGCGCGGCCGTTCCCGGCGTCCACCACCAAGTGGTGCTGAATCTAAGAAGGCACTGAGTTTATTTTCAAACGCAGCGGCCTTATGCGGTAACTGCGGATGTTCCTGGGCCAACTCCACTAACTGTCGATAGTTACGGCCGCCCATTGCTGCCACCTTTGAATCGCGGTCAAAAATGGCCTTCGTCGCCGCCGCTAACGCATTGTTGCGACCATACTGAAAACAGCGGGTCTCAGCGCAGTATTGCCGATGGCGCTCCCGATTGATTTGAATGTCGTAACCTACGCGGTGTCGGGATTTCTTGCCAATGTGATGGTCGCTGATCCGAATTTCCTTTAAAATGTCGTGATCTAAGTGTAAATACAGGCTCGGGGTCCGATGACTGGTGACTTCAACGTGAATGCCCGCGTCGCGCAACTGCAAAATCAACGTGCGAATCAACTTTTTCAAAGCCTCATCGTCCAGATTCATGATTGCCTCCCTGAGGCCGCACGCGCTCACTGATGGTCGTCCCGAACTCTAGTGCCTTGGCTGAACCATTCAAGTGGCCGCTCATAGTAAATAGCTCCTCAAAATGCATGCTGGTCATCCCCTACTCCCTTAAAATTACCCCCAGCATACCGTGCTACTAGCCACCGGTCTAGACCTACTTTCCGAGCTACAGAGAATCTTAAACTCTGATAAATATATTTATCAAAAGCCGCCATTACGAGACTAATTTCAAAATATAACAAAATTTTTTCACCGCATTTTCGGTAACGTTTCTACTACTTGAGTCGCAACATTCAATGAGTTATCAACCAGAGAAAATCTCGTTGAATTTTAATTTAGGCATTTACAATTTTGAAATTGGTGCTAGTATTAATGCCACAAGATAAAAAACGTAGGAAAGAGGAGTACGTTTGATCAGCCTGTCAGTGAGTTGGGAGTTAGTGCGAACCCAATCAGCGTTTGATTTAACCGAAAAACACTTTCTTAGTTGCTTCCTGAAATGACTCAGTCACGCTAGGGTAAGCCGTTAACCGGTACGTTACCATCGGTAGAGTATGTTTGTACTCTAATTGAGCTGGCCGATCATTGGGATCGACAACTTGGGTGGTACCGCGAAAAGGTTTTTCGTCCCTTGTCTATACAAGGGATGGAAAACCTTTTTGTTTTATCTTAAATTTGGCCCATAGAAGGAGAAATAGCTTATGCATTTAATCATTCCAAAATCATACGATCCAAAATTATCCGTTCGGGAAACACAATCTGCCATCCGGTACATTCGCGAAACCTTCCAAGAAGAATTTGGGGAGCAGCTCAACTTGTCTCGCCTTTCCGCACCCATGTTCGTTGAAAAGTCTACCGGACTGAACGATAACTTGAACGGTATCGAGAAGCCCGTCTCCTTCACCATGGCCGACATGGGGGATGAAACCATCGAAATTGTCCAC
The DNA here is from genome assembly GCF_003946245.1 of Levilactobacillus cerevisiae. Taxonomy (GTDB): domain Bacteria; phylum Bacillota; class Bacilli; order Lactobacillales; family Lactobacillaceae; genus Levilactobacillus; species Levilactobacillus cerevisiae. The sequence continues at coordinate 48,673 of NZ_RHNN01000012.1, read as the reverse complement.
TCACTGGCTAAATGGAAACGCGTGGCTTTGAAGCGCTACGGTTTTAAGATGCATGAAGGCCTATACACTAACATGAATGCCATTCGTAAAGATGAAGACCTCGACAACTTCCATTCCGCTTACGTGGACCAGTGGGACTGGGAAAAGGTGATTGCCAAGGACGAACGGACCGAGGAAACACTGAAACAAACCGTTCGCACTATTTTTAAGGTCATCAAGCACATGGAACACGAAGTTTGGTACAAATTTCCCAAAGCCGTTCACCACTTGCCTGACGAAATTCACTTCATCACCACGCAAGAACTTGAAGATATGTACCCAACCATGACGCCCCGCGAACGCGAAAACGCCATCAGTAAGAAATTGGGCTGTGTCTTCCTTATGAAAATTGGGGATGCCCTGAAGAGTGGCAAACGTCATGACGGCCGCGCACCCGACTACGATGACTGGCAGTTAAACGGGGACATCATGTTCTGGTACGAACCGTTACAACAAGCCATTGAGATCTCCAGCATGGGTATTCGGGTTGACGCTGCCGCAATGAAGCGTCAATTAAAGCTTGCGCACGCTGAGGACCGGACGAACCTGCCCTATCACCAAATGGTTCTGAACGAAGAGGTGCCTTACACCATTGGTGGCGGTATCGGCCAATCCCGACTGTGCATGTTGCTCTTGGGTAAAGCCCACGTCGGTGAAGTCCAAGCTGCCCTCTGGCCACAAGAAATGCACGACCAATGTGAAGCTCACGGGATTCATCTGCTGTAAACCGGCCCAGCTAACAGGGATTTAGTTCATAAAATAGTGGGAAATTGCCACCTACGGCTGCCAGAGATTCCGGCTGCTGTGGGGACCTCCTGCCGCCTGAGGATCGGTCCTCCGGCTCGGTTTGAAGCCTGCCATGACACATGATTCCCGATTTTACATTGCCGAAACGTGTTGTGTCAGACGGTAGATTTAACTGATGGTGCCAATGCGCTAGTGTTCAATTCTCACTATGATAGACGGTCGCACCCACACTTCAGATTTCAGCCCTAATAAAAGACAAAACTAATGCCACTACCTGGTGATCATCCGATCCCGGGCAGTGGCATTTTTAGGCTATTTTTTTAAAGTTTCATCCAATTTTTCCACGTTGGCAATTGGCCCAACAACCGTCAACACGTCATGTAACTGGACAATATCTGTCGGTTGCGGCGAGATATTAATCTTGTGCCCGTGCTGAATGGCAATGATGGTTAAGTCGAAGCGCTGGCGCAAATTCAGTTTGACCAAGTCCTGATTCACGAAGGTGGGATCGGTAATAACCACCTCGGCTAGCGTGTATTCATCACTGAGGTCAATAAAATTCAGAATATGATTGGACAACAATTTCCGGACGATACTGTGGCCCATGTCCCGTTCGGGGAAGATGACTTGGTCCGCCCCGACCCGCTTCAAGACGCGACCATGATCGCTGGTTTCGGCCTTGGCAATCACCTTTTTAGCCCCCAGCTCCTTGGTCAACATGGTCGTTAGAATGCTGGCTTCCATGTTATTGCCGATACCGACAATCACGTAGTCGAAGGTATCAATGTTCAGTCCGCGGAGAACGTCCTCGTCCCGCGTATCCGCAATCAGGGTCTGCGTCGCAATGTCCATCATCGCATTGACGGGCTCCTCTTTCACATCGACCGCTAGCACATCCTGATGGGCCTCGACCAGCGTCTGCACAACACTCTGACCGAAACGTCCCAGACCGAGCACCGCAAAACTTTTCTTCGTCATTGTCATAACTTCCTAACCAATTAAAATGTTTTCTTCCGGATACCGAATCTGGTTGACCTTCGTTTGGCGCTTAGACAGCGAGTATAGGGAGGTAAAGATTCCGACCCGACCGACAAACATCAGCATCATAATGACCAATTTGCCGATGACGGTAAGGTGCGGTGTTAACCCCAGACTCAGCCCCACCGTTCCAAATGCTGACAGAACTTCGAACACGATATACTCGAGGCCAAAACCCTTGGGAATCTTTTCGGTCTGCGTCAGAATGAGCGTCGCAATCACAATCACCACGCTGGCCAAGAATAGCAACAGGAGCGCACGACTGATGTTCGTTTGACTGAAACGGCGCCGACTGAATTCAACGTCCTTCTTGCCACGCAACTGGGCAATGCTTTGTAACATCAGAACACCAAACGTGGTCGTCTTGATCCCCCCAGCTGTTGAGCCTGGCGTCCCACCAACGAACATTAGAATCATAATAATAAAAATACTCCCCGACTGCAGATCATTTGTCGGTAAGGTAATTAATCCGGCCGTCCGGGGCGTGACGCTGAGAAACAACGTGTTGATTGTCCGGTTGAACCAAGACGTATCTTTCGGTAAGAGTGACAGGTCACGTTCGGTCAATAATAAGAGCAAAAATCCAGTGACAAACAACGCGCCCGTCGTGACCAGGGTGAGTTTCGAGTTCAGACTCAAGCGTTTCCGTTCATGGTACAACAAGAGATCCCGCCATACCAAGAAGCCGAGTCCCCCACCGATGATGAGGATAATCGTGACCGTTAACAAGTAGGAATCATCGCGAAAGCCCATCAGACTGTTACCGAAAATATCGAACCCCGCATTACAAAACGACATCACGGCGTGGTAAACGGACGCGTATAAGCCCCGTTTCCAACCGTAACGCGGAATAAAATCAAATACCAGGAGGAATGCCCCGCCAGCCTGAAAGAGCGCAGAGAGGCCGACAACGTATTTCATGACGCTCTTGGTATCACTCAAGTTTTCTAAGTTTAACGACTCTTTCACCATCAATTGCGTTGACAGGTCGAGGTTGCGCCGAATAATGTTGAACAGCAACACGGCAAACGTCATGTATCCCAACGCACCAATCTCAGAGAGACCCAAAATCACTACCTGACCAAAAAAGGACCAGTGCTCAGCCGTATTGACGACCGTTAGCCCCGTAATACAGGTAGCCGAAGTTGCTGTAAACAAGGTGTTAATGAGTGTCGACCCCTGCGCCTCGTTCGTGGCAACGGGCAAGCTCAACAATACCGTCCCAATCGTAATCAGGAAGATGAAGCCCCACACCATCTTTTTGGACAAAGTATCAAATAATCTCGAATGCGTAATTTTTTCCATCATATCTCATTCCTATTAGCTATTCTCTCCAGCTTAAGACAATCCGTCTGGGAAAACAATACCCATTTCAAGTAAGATCACTGACCTAGCCAACCGTTATTGACGGCCACGATATAGGCAACTGACGAATCTCGTCGCTGGCGACGATGCCGTTTTTGACATAAATGTCAGCTAAACAAAAAATCCCCACCAACTGAATGGTGAGGATTTTCCAATTGCCAATATCGAAATATTAACGCTTGGAGAATTGTGAAGCTTTACGGGCCTTCTTGAGACCTGGCTTCTTCCGTTCTTTCATACGAGCATCACGAGTCAAGAGACCCGCACGCTTTAATGGTCCACGGAAATCTGGGTCAACTTCGAGCAATGCCCGAGCGATCCCATGACGAGTTGCGCCGGCTTGACCGGAGAAACCGCCACCATGCACAGTAACTAATGCATCATAGTTACCAAGGGTTTCCGTAACGTTGAATGGTTGTAAAACAACTTCACGAATACTTGCGAATGGGATGTAATCTTCGATTGCCTTTTTGTTCATAACAATTTTGCCTGAGCCGGGTACTAAACGTACACGAGCAGAGGAGTTTTTACGACGGCCAGTGCCGCGATATTGAACTTGTGCCAATTTGGTTTTCCTCCTTAGATAAGGTTAGTAATGTCTAATACTTCTGGCTTTTGTGCTTCGTGCTTGTGGTCTTCACCAGCATACACGTGAAGCTTCAATGCCATTTGGTGACCTAAGGAGTTCTTAGGGAGCATACCTTGTACAGAAGTTTCGATCAACTTTTCTGGGTTTTCTTCCCGGAAGTTACCGGCAGTCCGTGACTTTAAGCCACCAGGAAAACCAGTGTGGTGATAGTAAATCTTGTCAGTAGCCTTACGGCCAGTCAAAGCGATCTTGCTAGCGTTGATGACGATTACGTTATCACCAGTGTCCACGTTAGGGGTGAACGTTGGCTTGTTCTTACCACGTAATACAGTAGCAACGACTGAAGCAAGCCGGCCTAAACTAACGTCGGTTGCGTCGACAATGTACCATTTGCGATCAATGTCGCTAGGTTTTGCAATATAAGTTGTACGCACGTTAAATTCCTCCATAAATCTGTGTTTGTCTGACACCAAGTAAACTTTCCGGGGCTTATCGTGGGGCAAACAATACCAACAACCATAATACAAAGTTTTCACCATAAAGTCAATGATTGTTTGCCGCACTAACAAAATTTTACCGTTGACGTTCAGGTAATTTTGTCGGGTGAGCCGGATCTTCACCCTGATAATAAACGTGTTTTAAGTACAAGCCGGCGGCCGGAACCGTTCGGCGGGCCTGCTTGCGATCCTTGACCGCGTACAGCCGGGGAATGTCATGCACGGGTCGGGTGCCGGCCCCAATTTCGACCAAGACGCCCACCATGATTCGGACCTGATTGTACATAAACCCGTTACCATAAAATTCAAAAACTAATTCATGATTGGCTTGATCAATGTGACAGGTGGCTTCATAAATCGTCCGGACAAAGGTCCGCGTTTGCGCGCCGGAAGCCACAAAACTGGTAAAGTCGTGTTCCCCGACTAAATCCTGCAAAGCCGCATTAATTTTCGCGATATCGACCGGAAACTTCCAGTGGCCCGTGTAGTTGCGCTTAAAGGGATTGCGAAATTCGCCGAGATCCATCCGGTACAAATACCGCTTTCCAGACACGTCATACCGCGCATGGAAGTCAGGTGCAACCTCTGCCACGCTGAGGATCTCCATATCCATGGGTAGCATGCTGTTTAAGCCCTTGCGCATGCTCTCGGCGGGAATGTAGAAGGGAAAGTCAAAGTGGGCCACCTGGGCCAAAGCATGGACGCCTGCGTCGGTTCGGCCGGAGCCATAAATGACGATTGCTGGCTCCGGATCCTTCGCCATTTTATTGACAACTTTCGTCAAGGCACTCTCCACGGTCCGCTTATTCGGTTGCCGTTGAAAACCGGCGAAGTTAGTGCCGTCATACATAAAAATTACTTTATAGCGTTGCATGAAATCCTCCTACCAATGGCGACAAGCGAGAATCGCCGCAAATCCAATCAAAAATAACAGCCAGGTAATCGTATCCCGCTTTTGCCACGTTAAAATGCGATACTGACTGCGATGTTCACTGTCCTGGTATCCCCGTGCCTCCATTGCCGTGGAAAGATCCTCGGCCCGGTTAAACGCACTCATGAATAAAGGAACCATCAGGGGAATCAACGACTTGGCCTGTTTAAACAGCCCGCCTTCGCCGAAATCAACACCCCGTGCACGCTGGGCGTTCATAATTTTAGTTGCTTCATCCATTAACGTTGGCACGAATCGGAGTGCAATCGACAACATCATTGCCAATGTATCAACAGGCACCCGCAGCCACCGCAAGGGTTTCATCAAGGAGGCCAGACCAGTGGCGATATCCAATGGCTGTGTGGATAGCGTCAACAGCGTAGACATCATAATAATTAACAAGAACCGGATAAAAATGTATCCGGCATTGATCAAGCCAAATTGCGTGATATTAATAAAGGCCCAGTGAAAATAGGTGTGACCACCGACCGGACTAAACAATAGCTGGAGGATCACCGTAAAGACAATCAACCAAAGTAGCGGTCGAATGCCCCGCAAGAAGAAACCCAAACTAATTTTTGAGGCCAAAATTGATCCAATAGTTAGTACAATCAGCACAGCATAACTTAACGGGTTGTTGGCTAAGAAAACTAAAATAATATAGCAAAAGCTCAAAAGCAATTTTGCCCGGGGGTCCAGCCGATGCACCACCGAGTTCAGCGGTAAGTAACGGCCAAAAATAAACTTATTAGACATGGTCCGCCCCCTCGCCTGGCCAGCGAGCCACTAATTGATCGGCTAGCTGGTCTGCGGTCAACGGCAATTTATTCCACTGAACGCCCCGCTTACCCAGTTCTTGGGCAAATTGTGCTGCGCGTGGCACGTCCAATTGATTTTCTCGTAACCATTGTGGATCAGCAAACACGTCTTGGGGTTGGCCAAATTTGACCAATTTGCCGTCACGCATTACAGCCACCTGCTCAGCGTATTCGGCCACGTCTTCCATTTGGTGAGTCACCAGCACAATGGTCAGCCCCTGCTCCCGGTGGAGCCGCTCAAACAGCTGCATCATCGCCTGTCTTCCCTGAGGATCAAGCCCCGCCGTTGGTTCGTCTAATACCAGCACTTGGGGTTGCATGGCAAGCACACCAGCAATGGCGACCCGCCGCATTTGGCCCCCAGAAAGTTCAAACGGCGACCGCTCGGCATAACTTTTGTCAAGACCGACCCTAGTCAACATTTCGTCGGCTAAAGCGTTGGCGTCGTCTTCACTCATACCAAAATTTTGCGGACCGAAAGCAATGTCCTTGCGTACGGTCTCCTCAAATAATTGGCTTTCTGGAAATTGAAACACCATGCCCACGTGCTGCCGTAGCGGCTTTAAGTCAGTATTCGTGGTGGTTGGCGTCACCGTAAAGTCATCCACGTGAATCTCACCACTGGTCGGCTTAAACAACGCGTTGATTTGTTGAATCAAGGTCGATTTCCCACTACCCGTGTGACCAATGATGGCCAGATAGCCGTGATCAGGTACCGTGAACGAGACGTCTTGAACGGCCGTCTGGGCCAATGGTGTGCCAGCCTGATAGGTATACGTTACGTGTTCGAAAGAGATTGCCACAACCATTCCTCCATTTCAGCCGTCGTTTGGTATGCCGTTGGGACGGTCACACCGCGTTTTTGCAGTGCAATCTTCAGCTTTGCCGTAAAGGGTAAATCCAATCCCATGTCGACCAGCCGTTCTCCCCGTGCAAAGATGGTCGCCGGTTGAGCCTCCTCAATCAGTTGGCCGTCGTCAATCACCAAGATTCGGTCTGCACCGGCGGCCTCATCAATATCATGGGTAATCGAAATAACCGTCAACTGCTGGCTACTCCGCAACTGCCGCACCAGCTTCAACATGTCACTTCGCCCCTGGGGATCCAACATGCTAGTCGCCTCGTCCAAAATCAAGATGTCAGGCGCGATGGCGACAATACCGGCCAACGCGACCCGCTGCTTCTGGCCACCAGACAACGAACTAGGTTCCCGTTGCGCAAACTCAGACATCCCAACCTCTTCCATGGCCGCCTGCACCCGCGGCAACATGTCCGCACGGGGAATTTGCCGATTTTCTAACCCAAACGCAACGTCATCCTCAACAGTAGCTCCCACAAATTGGTTATCTGGATTCTGAAAGATCATGCCAATCTTACTACGGACGTCCCAAACGGTCTCAGGCGTCAATTGTATCCCATCTACTGTCACGGTGCCTTCAGTAAAGGGCAAGAGGCCGTCTAACGACTTCGCTAAGGTCGATTTGCCACTACCGTTGTGTCCGACAATGGCCAACCACTCACCAGCGTGTACGTCGAAACTAACGTCCTTTAAAGCCGGCCGTTGATTTTCGTCATATTTATATGAAAGATGCTTCACTTCAATGATATTTGCCATCCGTATTTTACGTCTCCTAGTGAAAAAGTCACCGCTAATTATATCAAAGTTTACGCCATTATCGAAGTGTTCCGGTAGTTTTTGTTTTACGACCGTTTTGTCCAGAAAAAAGTACACAAAAAAAATCACTAACAAACTGACGGCGCTGAGGCGTTAGCCCCCATTCAAGCTAGACTCGGAAAGAATTCCCCATCATCGTAGCGCTCTATACCATACAGTTCTAGTGATTAATTTGTAACTAATTGATCCCGTTTAAGGACGTGATTACTCCCGATTCATTAACCAAAAATTAGTCAACAAATTCCAAGATAGCCATAGCAGCGCCATCTCCGCGACGAGGCATCGTCTTTAAGATACGTGTGTAACCACCGTTACGATCAGCGTACTTAGGTGCCAATTCGCTAAATACCTTTTGCAAAGCGCTGGTAACAACGACATCGTCGCCATCTTCTTTAACATCTGCAACCACGTTACGGATGAAAGCAGCAGCTTGACGACGTGCGTGCAAGTCGCCCTTCTTACCCAAGGTAATCATTTGGTCAGCCGTCTTCCGAACTTCCTTAGCGCGTGCTTCGGTAGTTTCGATACGACCGTTCAAGATTAAACTAGTAGTCAAATCGCGTAATAAGGCACGACGTTGAGAACTTGTCCGTTGTAATTTACGGTAACTCATAACTAGAAACCCTCCTTTGAGTGTCTAAAATTAGTCTTCCTTCCGAAGTGACAAACCTAAGTCAGCTAACTTAGCCTTAACTTCTTCAAGGGACTTGCGACCCAAGTTACGAACCTTCATCATGTCTGCTTCAGTCTTGTTGTTCAATTCTTGAACCGTGTTGATACCAGCACGCTTCAAGCAGTTGTAAGAACGAACGGACAGGTCGAGCTCTTCGATGGTCATCTCAAGCATCTTTTCCTTGTGCGTTTCTTCTTTTTCAACCATGATTTCCGCATTCTTAGCTTCGTCAGTCAGGTCGACAAACATAGCCAGATGTTCGGTCAAGATCTTTGCAGCCAGAGCAATGGCTTCGCTTGGATTGATTGAACCGTTTGTCCAAACATCCAGGGTCAATTTATCATAGTCAGCCCGTTGGCCAACCCGTGCATTCTCTACTTGGTAGTTAACCCGTTCGATTGGGGTGTAAATGGAATCCACAGCTAAAACACCAATTGGCATATCAGTGTTACGAACTTTGTTCTCGTCGGCAGAGACATAGCCTCGGCCCTTATCTGCAGTCATTCGCATGTGGAACGTCGCCCCATCAGCAACTGTAGCAATGTACAGATCTGGGTTCAAAACGTCAACGTCAGCACCGGCCACGATATCACCAGCAGTGATTTGGGCAGGACCCTTAACGTTAATTTCCATCGTTTCTTCCTGCTCGTCAGAACCGTTTAACTTCAACGCAATCTTCTTAACATTTAAGATGATTTGCGTGACGTCTTCAACGACCCCTTCGACAGTAGAAAACTCATGCAGAACCCCGTCGATTTGAATGCTGGTAACAGCTGCACCAGGTAATGAAGAAAGTAAAATTCGTCGTAAGGAGTTGCCTAAGGTTGTCCCGTATCCACGTTCCAACGGTTCAACAACAAACTTACCGTAATTGCTACTTTCGTCAATTTTATGAATGTTAGGCTTTTCAAATTCAATCATTCTTATCGTTTACCCCTTTCAAACCGCGTTGAGCTCCTATAAGTCAATCCCATCATGAAGGTTGCCCTCATTAATGAAACGCTCACTAAACCCGACGGCGCTTTGGAGGACGAGTACCATTATGAGGAACTGGCGTTACATCGCGAATAGCGGTAACTTCGATACCAGCAGCTTGGATGGCCCGAATAGCAGCTTCACGTCCTGAACCAGGACCCTTAACAGCAACTTCAACAGACTTAACACCATGTTCTTGAGAAGCTTTGGCAGCGGCTTCAGCAGCCATTTGAGCAGCAAATGGTGTTGATTTCCGACTACCCTTGAAACCTAATGCACCAGCAGATGACCAGGCAATAGCGTTCCCTTGAACGTCAGTGATCATAACTAATGTGTTGTTAAACGTAGCATGGATGTGTGCAACACCGGCTTCAATATTTTTCTTGACCCGACGCTTGCGACTAGTTTTTCTAGTAGCCATAAAGTGATAACCCTCCTTTACTTCTTCTTACCGGCAACGGAAACGGCTTTACCCTTCCGAGTGCGGGCATTGTTTTTTGTGTGTTGGCCGCGAACAGGCAGCCCACGACGGTGACGCATTCCGCGGTAAGAACCGATTTCTTGCAAGTTCTTGATGTTCAGGCTAACTTCACGACGTAAGTCACCTTCGACCTTGTACTTGTCGACTTCGGCACGAATCTTGTCTTCTTGATCAGGTGTCATATCGCGAACCCGAACGTCTTCTGAGACACCAGCATCAGCAACAATCTTGTGTGCCGTGTTGATACCAATTCCAAAAATGTAAGTCAAACCGTAAGCGATTCGCTTATCACGTGGTAAATCCACTCCAGCAATACGTGGCATTTAAGTGCACCTCCTATAAATTGAAATTACTTACCCTGGCGTTGTTTATGCTTAGGGTTGGCTGAGCAAATAACCATAACTCGGCCCTTACGCTTGATAACCTTGCAGTGTTCGCACATTGGCTTAACTGATGGTCTTACTTTCATGAATATCCCTCCTACATCTGTCCAGGCGGTTACTTAAACCGATAAGTAATCCGGCCTTTAGACAAGTCATACGGTGACATTTCAACAGTTACTCGGTCACCAGGCAGAATCCGGATGTAATGCATCCGAATCTTACCGGAAACGTGAGCGAGAATCTCATGACCGTTTTCTAATTCGACCCGAAACATTGCGTTAGGTAATGTTTCGGTAACTTTACCTTCGACTTCGATGACATCGCTTTTCGCCACGAAAGTACCTCCCTTATAATTGCGTGTAAACTACACGTAAAAGCGGTAGGAACAACAAGTTGCACCTACCTAGCACCTGTGAATTGCGGCAGCGCGCCATTTACAGGCTAAACCTGAATAAGCTTACCATAATTCCCACAAAGACGCAAGAACTAAGACGCTCCTACAGGTTCTTCAGGATCTTTTCGATGTCGACATACACGTCATCGATGTCACGGTCACCATCAACGGTGAACAACAAGTTCTTCTTGGTGTAGTAATCAACCAGCGGTGTATTTGCTTTCAAATTCACTGCCAACCGGTTCTTCACCGTTTCAGGCTTGTCGTCTTCCCGTTGATAGAAGTCATGACTACCACAGACATCACAAGTACCAGCAACTTTAGGCTGCTTGTACAGCTTATGGTATGTTGCCCCACAGTTGCGGCAGATATAACGACCAGAAAGGCGTTCAACCAAAACATCTGGTTCAACGTGAATATTGATCACGGCGTTGATGGTCCGGTCCAGTTCGGGGCCAAACGTGTTTAACGCTTCGGCTTGAACAATGGAACGGGGGAACCCATCCAACATGAACCCGTTTTTGGTATCATCCTGAGCTAACCGATCACGAACGATCCCGTTCGTAACTTCGTCCGGTACCAATTCACCTTGATCGATGAATTTCTTGGCAGCCAAGCCCATCTCAGTTTCGTTCTTCATCGCTTCCCGGAAGATATCTCCCGTAGAAATATGCGGTAAATGGAACTCGTTGATGATTTTCTCAGCTTGTGTACCCTTGCCGGCACCTGGTAAACCCATGAGGATCAAATTCATTGCTGTCATGTTCGTTCTCCTTATTCGAAAATTTGCCCGAAAAACACAAGCAGGTGTGCTAATAGATCAACACACCCGCTGGAAACTCATTAAGCTGGTTCTGGATCTTGGATAAAGCCAACGTATTCGCGCTTCATCATCAACCCGTCAACTTGCCGCATGGTTTCGATAGCAACACCAACGACGATTAAGAGGCTGGTACCACCTAAACCAATTGACTCATCTAAGTCCCAAAGGTTTTGGGCTAATAACGGAATCAAGGAAATGAATCCAAGGAAGAGTGACCCAACAGTGCTGAGTCGCATCAATAAGTTGGAAACATATGATTGTGTTTCGTGACCAGGCCAAACACCAGGAATGTAGCTCCCCTGCTTTTGCAGGTTCTCGGCTAACTTTTCTGGGTTAACTTGCACGAACGCATAGAAGAACGTGAACACAATGATCAGAACAGTGTACAAAATGGCACCATCGACCGTTTGCATGTTGAAAACGTCGGTTAAGGTTTGATACCAGGCATCTTGAGAGTGCGTGTTTTGAAACGCCATCAGAATAGTCTGTGGCGTCGCAATAAACGAACTCGCGAAGATAACTGGAATAACCCCAGCAACGTTAACCTTTAATGGAAGGTAACTACTATCTGGCGAACCAGATACCCGTCGTGTATATTGCATAGGGACACGACGTTCGGCTTGCTGAACCCAGGTGGTAAAGGTCACAATGATCAATACCAAGACGATTAAAGCTAAGACGAAGATAACACTCTTCCACATGGTTCCGGCACTTGCATCGACGAAGTAAGTTTGGTAGAGCTTGTAGACAGAAGTTGGTGTCCGAGCAATGATCCCCGCAAAGATGATCATTGAAATCCCGTTCCCCAGCCCACGGTCCGTAATCATATCACCCATCCAAGTCGTCAACATCGTTCCACCAGTCAGGATCAACCCGATTGATAAGTACGTTGTAACGCTAGGATTTTGAACCAATTTCAGTGAACTTAAAGCACTAAAACCAGCAGTGATACCGATGGATTGAACGAATGCCAAGGCAATCGCCAGGTACCGTGTCGCTTGATTTAACTTCCGTCGACCAGTATCCCCTTGTTTACTCCATTCAACAAAGCGTGGCACGATGTCCATTTGTAACAATTGAATAACGATTTGTGCAGTGATGTATGGTGAAACCCCCATCGCGAAGATGGAATAGTTTGTTAACCCACCACCACTGAAGGTATCTAAAATACTAACCAATCCAGAAGACGCAACGCTTTGAAGTGCCTTTGCGTTAATGCCGGGGACGGTAATATAAGTACCCAACCGAAAGACAATCAAAACCAATAGAGTAAAGAGAATCTTTTTACGAATGTCTTTAATCTTAAAGGCGTTTTTCAAGCTTGATAGCATTAAATCACCTCAGTTTTACCACCAGCAGCCTCGATAGCTTGGGCGGCTGATTTGGAGAACTTAGCGGCTTTAACCGTTAACTTCTTTGATAACTCACCGTTACCCAAGATCTTAACACCGGACTTTTCGTTTTTAACGATACCGGCTTCAACCAGGGCAGCTGGAGTTACTTCAGCACCATCATCAAAGACGTTCAAAGCAGCTAAGTTTACGACAGCAAATTCCTTGCGGTTAATGTTGGTAAACCCACGCTTTGGGATCCGACGGTACAATGGCATTTGGCCACCTTCAAAACCCAAACGAGTCTTGCTACGAGCCTTTTGACCCTTTTGGCCACGACCAGCGGTCTTACCATTACCAGATGAATCACCACGGCCAACCCGGTTACGAACCTTCCGTGAGCCTTCAGCAGGTTTTAATTCATTCAACTTCATGCTATTGCGCACCTCCTTATTTAATGATATGAAAACTATTTAACTTCTTCAACCTTAATTAAATGTGCCACTTGAAAAAGTGCACCGCGGGTAGCTTCATTATCTGGTTGTACAACAGTGCTGTTAACACGGTGTAAACCTAAAGCTTCCACAATCTTCCGCTGTTTGGGGAGGCGGTGAGCAACACTATGAATTAAAGTAACTTTTAATTGAGCCATTTTAATACCCCTCCTTATTCAGCTAAGTGTTGAAGAGAGACACCACGGAGAGCGGCAACTTCTTCAGCACGCTTCAACTGAGCCAAGCCAGCAAAAGTGGCCCGAACAGCGTTGACTGGCGTGTTAGAACCTAAACGCTTTGAAGTAATGTCAGCGACACCAGCTAATTCCATGACGGAACGAACTGAGCCACCAGCAGTAACCCCGGAACCTTCAGCGGCAGGCTTCAACATAATCTTGCCCCCACCATATGAACCGAGAACTTCGTGAGGAATGGTAGTTCCCACGATAGGTACTTCGATCAGGTTCTTACGAGCGGCTTCAACGGCTTTACGGATAGCTTCTGGAACTTCTTGAGCTTTACCAGTACCAAAGCCAACGTGACCGTTCTTATCGCCGACGATGACAAGTGCAGAGAACCGGAGACGACGGCCACCTTTTACAACCTTAGTGATACGGTTGATAGCAACAACGTTGTCTTCAAGCTCTAACTTGTCAGGATCAATAAATTTTGCCATTTGTGGTTATTCCTCCTTACTGTTAAAATTTCAGCCCGTTTTCGCGAGCAGCTTCTGCCAATGCTTGAACACGGCCATGGTATAAGTACCCGCCACGATCAAACACAACATTGCTAATCTTCTTTTCGACAGCACGCTTAGCAACTAAAACACCGACAGCCTTAGCTTGGTCAGTCTTGTTGTCACCATTCACATCACTATCTAACGTCGAGGCACTAACAAGCGTGACACCCGCTACGTCATCAATGACTTGAGCGTAGATGTTTTTGTTAGAGCGGAAAACGTTTAAGCGTGGGCGTTCTGCAGTTCCAGAAATTTTGTTCCGGACACGCATATGACGCTTTTGACGTGTCTTGTTCTTATCTGGTTTCGTAATCAAAATAGTCACCTCTTTGTAGAATTATCAGCTTTAAGCTGCGTTACTGTTACTTACCAGTTTTACCTTCGCGGATACGAACGTATTCGTTTTCGTAACGGATACCCTTACCCTTGTAAGGTTCTGGTGAACGAACGGCACGGATTTCAGCAGCGAAGTCACCGACTTCTTGCTTACTAATACCGGAAATGTTGATAGTGGTGTTGTCTGGAACCTTAACTTCCAAGGTTTCAGGAATAGCCATTTCAACTGGGTTGGAGTAACCAACGCTCAATACCAAGGTCTTACCCTTAGCTTGAACACGGTAACCAACACCGACCAACTTCAAGGTCTTAGCAAAGCCACTGACAACACCTTCAACCATGTTGTTCAAGTTAGCCCGCTGAGTCCCATGAAGGGCCCGCGTCTTGTTGTTGTTATCTGGACGATCAAAATCAACGGCACCGTCACTGATCTTCATCGTAATGAAGTCAGAGAAAGTCCGAGTTAAGGAACCCTTAGGACCCTTAACAGTTACTTGATCACCATCGCGTTTAACTTCAACGCCGGCTGGGACGTTGACAGTTTTATAACCAATACGACTCAATGTAAGGCACCTCCTATCTTCTTAAAAGTTTTACCAAACGTAGGCGAGAACTTCGCCACCGATTTTCTTGGCGCGCGCTTCTTTATCAGTAATTACACCTTCAGAGGTGGAGATAATAGCGATACCCAAACCGTTTAATACCTTTGGCACAGCGTCGGCCTTAACGTATGAACGTAAGCCGGGCTTTGAAATACGCTTTAAACCACTGATGACACGTTGGTTATCCTTACCGTACTTGAGGAATACACGGATGATACCTTGCTTGTCATCTTCGATGTATTCAACGTTGCGGATGAAACCTTCGCGCTTCAGGATTTCAGCGATGTCGCGTTTAATTGTTGATGCAGGTACTTCGAGTGATTCGTGACGAACCATGTTCGCGTTACGAATACGGGTCAAGAAGTCTGCAATAGGATCAGTCATGGACATTAACGTTTACCCTCCCTTTGTTTAAAATTCCGTTTTACCAACTAGCCTTCTTCATGCCAGGAATTTGACCCTTGTGGGCTAATTCGCGCATGCAGATACGGCAAAGATGGAACTTTTGATAAACAGAGTGTGGACGTCCACAACGTTCGCAACGAGTATAATTCTGAGTAGAGAACTTCGCAGGACGCTTGTTCTTAGCAATTTGAGATTTCTTAGCCAATTTGTGTGAACCTCCTTGTATTAGTGTGCGAACGGCATACCGAATTGAGTCAATAATTCGCGTGACTCTTCATCAGTATTAGCCGTCGTAACGATAACGATGTCCAAACCACGAACACGGTTAACGTTATCAAAGTTAATTTCTGGGAAAATCAATTGTTCCTTAACACCCAAAGTGTAGTTCCCGCGACCATCAAAGGCCCGGTTGCTAACACCACGGAAGTCACGAACACGTGGCAATGACACGTTGATTAACTTGTCCAGGAATTCGTACATCCGGTCCCCCCGAAGGGTAACCTTAGCACCGATTGACATGCCTTCACGAAGACGGAAGGTGGCGATTGATTTCTTGGCTTTAGTAACCAATGGCTTTTGACCAGAAATCAAGCCCAACTCTTCAACGGCTTCGTCAAGATTCTTAGCGTTGGTAACAGCGTCACCAACACCCATGTTCAAAACGATCTTTTCGATCTTCGGCGTTTGCATAACAGAACTGTAACTGAACTTTTCCACCATAGATGGTGTAATTTCATTTACGAACTTTTCTTTTAAACGAGCTGACATGAAATTATGTTCCTCCTTTCAAAGATTATTTGTCGATGGTTTCGCCGGACTTCTTAGCGAAACGGACTTTGTGACCATCTTCTACTCGAACGCCAAGCCGGGTTGGTTCGTTGTTCGAAGGATCGATGAGCATAACGTTGGATGCGTGAATTGGCGCTTCAATATCAATGATCCCGCCTTGGGGATTTGATTGAGTAGCTTTTTGGTGCTTCTTAATCATGTTGATACCTTTAACGATCACGCGGTTTTTAGCATTCAGGACCTTAGATACAGTTCCTTCTTTGCCTTTATCTTTGCCAGCGATCACGCGGACCTTGTCACCAGTTTTAATAAGCATTCCTGTGGGCACCTCCTTGTTAAACGTTTCTTGATTACAGTACTTCGGGTGCTAATGAGATAATCTTCATGAAATCGTTGTCACGTAATTCACGTGCAACTGGTCCGAAGATCCGAGTCCCTTGTGGGCTCTTATCGTCTTTGATCAGCACTGCGGCATTTTCATCAAAGCTGATGTATGAACCGTCGTTACGGCGTACACGAGACTTCGTACGAACGACAACGGCCTTCACAACGTCACCCTTTTTGACAACGCCACCTGGTGTTGCTTGTTTGATAGTAGCGACAATGACATCACCGATTCCGGCGTAGCGACGCTTGGAGCCACCCAGAACCTTGATGGTCAAAATTTCGCGGGCGCCAGAGTTATCAGCTACCTTTAAGCGACTTTCTTGTTGGATCACTGTAAGTGTCCTCCCTTCAGTTCTAATTCAGAATACGATAAAAACGACACCTAAATGATTACTGCTTTTTCAACAATGTCGACTAAGCGGAACCGCTTGGTAGCAGACAGAGGACGAGTTTCCATGATTTCAACAATATCGCCAGTGTGGGCTTCGTTGTTTTCATCATGTGCCTTGTACTTCTTGGAGTACTTGACACGCTTGCCATATCGTGCATCAGTCTTCGTCGTTTCTACAACGACAGTGATCGTCTTTTCCATTTTATCGGAAACGACACGACCACGGTAAACCTTGCGGTTATTACGTGCATCACTCATGTATTAGTGACCTCCTTCTTATCGTATTCTACTTGTTCAGTTCTTGTTGGCGAAGAGCGGTTTTAATCCGCGCAATGTTCTTGCGAACTTGCTTCAACCGTGCAGTGTTTTCCAATTGACCAGTAGCTAATTGGAAACGCAGGTTGAATAATTCGTCCTTGTAGCTCTTTTCTTTATCGAGCATTTCAGCAGTGGTTAATTCGTTGATTTCTTTAATTTTCATTTGATTCGCCACCTACTTCCTCTCGTGTTAAAACTTTCGTACGAACGGGAAGTTTCATAGCAGCAAGGCGTAATGCTTCACGGGCAGTTTCTTCTGAAACGCCACCGACTTCAAACATCACTTTGCCACGCTTGACTGGGGCTACCCAGCCATCAGGCGTACCTTTACCATTACCCATCCGGACCCCAACACCTTTAGCAGTGTAGGATTTGTGAGGGAAAATTTTAATCCAAACTTTCCCACCACGCTTCATGTAACGTGTAATTGCCACACGGGCTGCTTCGATTTGACGGTTGGTAATCCACTTGGAATCCAACGCTTGCAAACCGTATTCACCGAAGGCAACGCTCTTACCACCCTTGGCTTCGCCGCGAAGCTTACCACGGTGGACACGACGGAACTTTACTCGCTTAGGTACCAGCATGTTTATTTCCCTCCCTGTCCGTTAGATTGTTTCTTTTCGGGAAGAATTTCACCACGATAGATCCAGGTTTTAACACCTAAGGAACCGTAAGTAGTGTGCGCTTCAACCCAAGCGTAATCGATGTCAGCACGTAACGTGTGCAATGGAACCGTACCTTCAGCATAGCTTTCGACACGGGACATATCTGCACCGTTCAACCGACCAGCAACTTGCGTCTTAACACCCTTGGCGCCAGAACGCATTGTACGTTGCATCGTCCCACGCATAGCGCGACGGAAAGCAACACGGCCTTCCAATTGACGAGCAATGTTTTCGCCGACCAATTTGGCATCTAAATCTGGCTTTTTGATTTCCACGATGTTGATGTGGACACGTTTGCCAGTTAAGTCGTTCAATTCCTTACGGAGATTTTCGACTTCAGAACCACCCTTACCAATAACCATCCCTGGCTTAGCAGTGTGGATTGAGATGTTGACGCGGTTTGCAGCCCGTTCAATCTCAACAGTTGATACAGAAGCGTCAACGAGGCGCTTTTCGATAAATTTACGGATTTGAAGGTCTTCCTTCAGGTAAGCAGCGAAATCCTTTTCAGCATACCACTTTGCTTCCCAGTCGCGAATGATACCGACCCGTAATCCAGTTGGATTTACTTTTTGACCCACGCGTTATCCCTCCTCTTTTTCAGATACAACAACCGTAATGTGACTCGTACGCTTGTTGATTGGTGAAGCAGAGCCTTTGGCACGAGGACGGAACCGCTTGAGGGTTGGTCCTTCGTTCACATAGGCTTCGCTAACTACTAGATCTTGACGATCTAAATCAAAATTGTTTTCTGCGTTAGCAATAGCAGAGTTCAATACTTTTTCCACAACCGGTGAAGCTCCACGCGGTGTGAACTTTAAGATTGCAATTGCTTCAGCGACGCTCTTGCCGCGGATAAGATCGATGACAAGGCGAATTTTGCGAGCTGCAATCCGAACTGTCTTAGCAGTTGCTTGCGCTGATGTAACTTGTTCAGCCATTAGTTAATCCTCCTTATCAACGAGTTTTCTTGTCGTCGCCACCATGACCACGGAATGTCCGGGTTGGTACGAATTCGCCAAGCTTGTGGCCTACCATATCTTCTTGAACGTAAACTGGTACATGCTTCCGTCCATCATATACGGCAATTGTTAAACCAACAAAGCTAGGGAAAATAGTAGACCGACGGGACCAGGTCTTGATGACAGCCTTTTTGTCTTGATCCTTTTGCGCGTCAACCTTCTTCAGTAAGTGCGCATCGGCGAAAGGTCCTTTTTTCAAACTACGACCCATTATGAAACCTCCTCTACTTGTGGCGCATCGTATAATACGATGATCACCAGGTCTCTTGACTTCCGGTTATCCGGAAAATTACATCTTGGAACCTTTACGATGACGAACAATGAACTTCTCAGTCTTGTTCTTCTTCGAACGGGTCTTCTTACCAACAGTCTTCTTACCCCATGGAGAAAGAGGAGATGGTAAACCAACAGGTGCTTTACCTTCACCACCACCATGTGGGTGATCGTTAGGGTTCATAACGGAACCACGAACGTGAGGACGTTGACCAGCCCAACGGTTACGGCCGGCTTTACCAACGTTAACTAATTCATGTTCTTCGTTACCTACGGCACCGATAGTCGCACGGTTAACGTTGAGAATCATCCGAACTTCACCGGAAGATAAACGAACCAATACGTACTTTTCGTCGTTAGCTTTACCTAACAATTGCGCTGAAGTACCAGCAGAACGGACCAATTGGCCACCCTTACCAGGCTTCAATTCAATGTTGTGAATAACCGTTCCAAAAGGAATGTTCTTCAATGGTAAAGTGTTACCGACCTTGATATCAGCTTCAGGACCAGATTGGACCTTAGCGCCGACCTTTAAGCCCTTAGGTGCGATGATGTATGACTTAACACCATCAGCGTACACAAGTAAGGCAATGTTAGCAGTCCGGTTAGGATCGTATTCGATAGCCTTAACGGTTGCTGGGACATCATCCTTAATTCGCTTAAAGTCAATGATCCGGTATTGACGCTTGTTACCACCGCCACGATGACGGACAGTCATCTTACCAGCATTGTTCCGGCCAGCAGAGTGACTTTGTGAATCAAGCAATGACTTTTCAGGAGTCGTCTTAGTGATGACGTCTTTGTAAACCAAGCTCGTCATGTTACGACGACCATTGCTTGTTGGTTTGTATTTCTTAATCGCCACGTTATTTCCCTCCTATATCTGAGATTTTATTCTTCGTTGAATAACTTGATTTCTTTTGAGTCGGCAGATAAGCTGACAATGGCCTTACGACGCTTCTTAGTGTAGCCTTCGTAACGTCCTTGACGCTTCTTCTTACCTTTCAAATTCATGATGTTAACTTTAACAACCTTGACGTCAAAGATGTCTTCAACGGCATGCTTGACTTGTGTCTTGGTTGCTCGTACATCAACGTCAAAGGTGTAACGCTTGTCGTCCATAGTTGCCATCGTAGCTTCGGTAACAACTGGGCGTAAGATAATGTCACGTGATTCCATTATGCGAGCACCTCCTCTACTTGAGAAAGAGCTGGTTGGGTAATCACTAACTTGTCCGCACCGGCAATATCAAGGACATTCAAGCTCTTGGCTGGAATGACCTTAACGTTTGCTAAGTTACGGGCTGCTAATGCAGCAGTTACGTTATCGTCTTCAAGGACAACCAACGTCTTAGTAGTGACATTCAAACCAGCCAACACTGCAGCAAATTCTTTCGTCTTTGGTGCGTCGAATGCTAATGCGTCAAGAACGACTAAGCTTTCGTCGAGAACCTTTTGTGAAAGAACAGACTTAAGTGCTAAACGACCAACCTTCTTAGGAAGGTGGTAACTGTAAGAACGAGGGGTTGGTCCAAAGACCACACCACCACCGACCCATTGTGGGGAACGGATGGAACCTTGACGGGCACGACCAGTACCCTTTTGACGCCATGGCTTCTTACCACCACCACGAACGGCACTCCGGTTTTTAACGGCGTGAGTTCCTTGGCGCAGTGAAGCTCGTTGCATCAAAATTGTGTCAAAGACGACGTTTTCGTTAGGTTCGATGCCGAAGATATCAGCGTTCAAATCAACGTTACCGTTTTGGCTACCATCTTGTTTGTATAATGCTACGCTTGTCATTTAATTATCCTCCCTTCCTATTTATTTTTCAGATTGCTTAGGACGTGGTGGGCGAACAGCACTCTTAACAGTAACGAGTGACTTGTTGGCACCAGGCACATTGCCCTTAATCAACAGAACGTTGTTATCAACGTCGGCTTTAACGATCACAAGGTTTTGGATAGTAACTTGCTTGTTACCCATCCGACCTGGAAGCTTCATACCAGGGAATACCCGGTTAATGATGGCACCCAGAGAACCTGGACGACGGTGGTAACGAGAACCATGGGCCATAGGGCCACGGCTTTGACCGTCCTTGTGAATGTTACCTTGGTATCCATGACCTTTAGTGGTACCAGTGACATCAACGATGTCTCCTGTTTGGAAGGTATCGACTTTAACTTCGTCGGCTACCTTGTAATCTCCCAGCTCAACATCTCTGAATTCACGAATGAAGCGCTTAGGAGTCGTGTTTGCTTTTGCTACATGACCTTGTTCGGGCTTGTTGCTGAGTACTTCACGCTTGTCTTGGTAACCAAGTTGAATGGCTTCGTAACCGTCGTTTTCCATCGTCTTGACCTGTAACACAACGTTTGGCGTTGCTTCGACAACAGTAACGGGGATTAATTCGCCAGCATCAGTGAAGACTTGCGTCATCCCGACCTTTTTCCCTAAGATTCCTTTAGTGGTCATGAGTACACCTCCGATTATATTGTAGTAATTTACTTGTTTCTGGAAATTATAACTTGATTTCGATGTCAACACCGCTAGGCAAGTCAAGCTTCATTAATGAGTCGACTGTCTTTGGCGTTGGGTTAACGATATCAATCAAACGCTTGTGCGTCCGCATTTCGAATTGTTCACGTGAGTCCTTAAACTTATGTGGTGAACGTAAGACGGTGTAGATTGTCCGTTCAGTAGGTAATGGAATTGGACCTGAGATGCCGGCACCAGTTCTCTTTGCTGTTTCAACAATCTTGTCCGCTGATTGATCAAGGATACGATGCTCGTATGCCTTCAACCGAATCCGAATTTTTTGTTTTGCCATTGTGTTCCCTCCTTCGTCTATTTTAAAAATAAGACTAACTCCGTGGAAATTCCCGCCGCACCCTCATGGCAAAGCAGCCGGGTGTGTCGCAATCTCCCACATCATCGCTTAAACTTTGAACCGAACCCCCGGGGCACAAAAATGCCCGGGGAAATACAGCACTTGACTATCATACTAAATAAAGTGCCGGCTGACAAGGGTTTTCGTTGAATTTCTCAAATCTTTTTGGGAATCTGCATCCTTGCTTGACCTCAATCAAGTTTGTCAGGCACCCATCCTACCTAATTTTTGCCAATTAAATCGACTTTCTACTATTAAATAGGTATTTGGCTAAGATCCAACCAATTAGGCAGGTAATCATGTCTGCAACTGGCTGTGCCCAGATGATACCGTGGTAGCCAAACATGCTTGCGCCCGCAACAATCGCCAGGTAGAAAACAACCCCTTGCCGTGAGATCGACATGATGAACGCCCCACTCGCCTTTCCCGTACTCTGGAAGACTGTCGTATATACCAGGACGGCCCCCACGAACGGCGTGGTCAACAAGAATGCTCGTAGCATGTACGTGCCCGCAGTAATCACCGCTTGGTCATGGAGAAACAAGCCGATGATCTGTGGCGCGAAGATCATCAAGATGACGGCGAATACCAACGCGTACCCCACCTCAACCATGAGATCGAAATGTAGTATTTGTTTGAAGCGTTTCATCTTCTTCGCACCATAAGTATAGCCAATCAGTGGTTGGGCCCCAAAAGCAAAGCCAACCATCACGAGCATCACAATCATATAGACTTTCAACACGATTCCCATTGCTGCCACCCGGGTAGGTCCATAGGCAACCAGGTGCCGATTTAACACCGTAGTACCGAAAGCCTGCATCAAATTGGTGATGGCGCCCGGAATTCCGATGAACAGGACCTGGCCAATCAGTTTACGGTCAATATGTCTCAATTTCACGTCGATCGAGATGACCTGACAATAGCGCTGCGTTAAATATGCCAACAGAATGGCTGAGGTTGTGTAGCCGATGACTGTGGCTAACGCGGCCCCTGCAGCGCCCAAACCCAGTGGAAAAATCAAAATAGGATCTAAGAAAATCGTAATGACGGTTCCCACCATTGTACCAATCATGGACTGGGTTGCAAAGCCTTCCGTGCGAATGAGGTTACCCGGGACAATCGAGACGACAATCGGCATGGCACCCACAGCCATAATCCAATAAAATTGGCGTGCATACGTGTAGGTCGCGGCAGTGGCCCCCAGTAGTAGGAGAATTGGCCGCATGAATACTAGGAGCACAACTGTGGTCACCAATCCCAAGCCCACCGACCCGTACAAACAGAAACTACTGACCCGACTACTGGTCGCATAGGACCTCTCTCCCAATAGACGAGAAATCAAGGAACTGCCCCCGAGTCCAAAGATATCCCCTAGGGCAATCAGCAGTGAAAACAGCGGCGTACACAGGGCGACCCCGGCCACCAGATTGGTGTTCTGTGTCTGGGAAACGAAAAAGGTATCCGCCAAATTGTAAATCATACTTGCCACCATCGATAGCACTACCGGTAAGGCAAGTTTAAAATAAGCCCGAGGAATCGAAGCGTGTTCAAACAATTCTTCCATAATTCACTCTCCAATTGCTCTTTAGTTAACCATTGTGGTTCAAAGCCCCATTGGCACCATTTATGACGTCACTTATTATTATAGCCCAAGCAGTCAAGTTTCGTTAAACCGATGTCAGGGCAACAAAAAACGCCCTACCCGGAGGTAAGACGTTTCCTTATGAAGAATAACTGACAGACTAGTCTTCGACTGGTGTGCCGCCGTTCTTCTTGATAATGTCAGCTTGAACACTCTTAGGCGTTGGTTCGTAGTGGTCAAACGTCATGGTAAAGGTACCACGACCTTGAGATGCAGAACGTAACGTCGTAGCGTAACCGAACATTTCGGATAACGGAACGAATGAGTGAATCATCTGTGCGTTACCACGTGCTTCCATACCATCAACCTTACCACGACGTGCGGTAACTTGGCCCATGATATCACCCATGTACTCTTCAGGAACCAAGATATCAACCTTCATGATTGGTTCAAGAATAACAGGGCCGGCACTTTGGACAGCCTTCCGTAAAGCCAATGATGCGGCAACCTTGAAGGCTGCTTCACTGGAATCGACTTCATGGTAGCTACCATCGTATAACTTGGCCTTAACATCAACCAGTGGGTAACCGGCTAACACACCGTTTGCCATGGCTTCTTGCAGACCTTGGTCAACTGAAGGGATAAATTCACGAGGAACAACCCCACCAACGATAGCGTCTTCGAATTCGTAACCCTTACCACGTTCGTTAGGGGTGAATTCGATCCAAACGTCACCATATTGACCTTTACCACCAGATTGACGAACGAACTTACCTTGGACCTTAGTTGACTTCGTGAAGGCTTCACGGTAGGCAACTTGAGGGGCACCAATGTTAGCTTCAACCTTGAATTCACGCTTCATCCGATCGATGATGATATCCAAGTGAAGTTCACCCATCCCAGCGATCAGAGTTTCACCAGTTTCAGGGTTAGTTTCAGCCTTGAAAGTTGGGTCTTCTTCAGAAAGTTTCTGGAGGGCAGTGTTCATCTTATCTTGGTCAGCCTTCGTCTTTGGTTCTACGGCAACCTGGATAACTGGATCTGGGAAGTCCATAGATTCCAAATGTAATGGGTGATCTGGGTCGGTCAAAGAGTCACCAGTAGTGGTGTTCTTCAAACCAATGGCCCCAGCGATATCACCGGAGAAGACTTCTGGGATTTCTTGACGGTGATTTGAATGCATTTGCAGCAAACGACCAACACGTTCACGCTTGTCCTTCGTGGAGTTAAGCACGTAAGAACCAGCTTCCAGAGTACCGGAGTAAACCCGGATGTAAGTCAAACGACCAACGAATGGGTCAGTTGCAACCTTAAATGCTAAGGCAGCGAATGGCGCATCGTCATCGGCACGTAATTGAACGGCTTCTTCAGTATCAGGAACAGTGGCGTTGTATGGCTTAACATCCAATGGGGATGGTAAGTAGTCCACAACGGCATCCATCAACATCTGAACACCCTTATCCTTGAAGGCAGAACCAGCGAAGACTGGGAATAATTCCAGCTTCAAGGTTGCCCGACGGATAGCGGCCTTCAATTCTTCCTTGGAGATTTCTTCACCTTCAAGGTACTTTTCCATGATTTCGTCATCGACATCAGCGATGCTTTCGATCATAGCTTCATGACGCTTTTCGGCTTCTTCCTTCATATCTGCAGGAATGTCAACTGTATCCCAGTCAGCACCTAAAGTATCTTTGTCGTAAACGTAGGCTTTCATTTCGATCAAGTCAACGACACCGGCAAAGTCATCTTCAGCACCAATAGCCATTTGTAAGGCTAAGGCGTTCGCTTGTAAGCGTTCGTGAATGGAGTTAACTGAGAAGTCGAAATCGGCACCCAGCTTATCCATCTTGTTAACGAACACGATACGGGGAACATCGAAATCTGAGGCTTGACGCCAAACAGTTTCGGTTTGAGGTTCAACACCGGCTTGACCGTCTAAGACGGCTACGGCACCATCAAGCACACGCAGGGAACGTTCAACTTCAACAGTGAAGTCAACGTGTCCTGGGGTGTCAATGATGTTAATCCGGTGACCCTTCCATTCCGCAGTAGTAGCGGCAGAAGTGATCGTAATACCCCGTTCTTGTTCTTGTTCCATCCAGTCCATTTGTGAAGCCCCATCATGGGTTTCACCAATCTTATGGATTTTACCAGTATAATACAGGATACGCTCAGTAGTCGTCGTCTTCCCGGCATCAATATGAGCCATGATACCGATGTTACGAGTCTTCTCAAGCGGAAATTCACGTGTATTAGCCATGATTAATGTGTAACTCCTCTCAAAATTGATCGTAGATTGTGCCAAAAAGTGACTACTAACATCGCAATTGATTTTAGTAGCCACCTCTGGATTAAAGGATTGCTCCCTTAAGTTAGAAGCAAATGGTCACGAGAACCCGTTGCTCTAACATTTTATCACACTACTAGTAAAGCAGTGCGATAGCTGCTCTTACCAGCGGTAGTGAGCGAAGGCACGGTTGGCATCTGCCATCCGGTGAGTGTCTTCACGCTTCTTGACTGCAGCACCAGTGTTGTTAGCAGCGTCCATGATTTCACGAGCAAGTCGTTCAACCATCGTGTGTTCGCCACGTAAACGAGAGTACTGAACCATCCAACGAAGACCCAAAGTCGTCCGACGATCTGGCCGAACTTCGATAGGAACTTGGTAGTTTGACCCACCAACACGCCGAGCCTTAACTTCCAAGACTGGCATAACATTCTTCATTGCTTCTTCGAAGACTTCCACTGGATCGTTACCAGTTTCGTTCTTAATGATGTCGAAGGCACCATAAATGATCTTAGTTGAAGTTCCACGTTTCCCATCCATCATCGTATGGTTGATCAGACGAGTGACCAACTTTGAATTGTAAATTGGATCAGGAAGGACTTCACGCTTTTGTACGTTTCCTTTTCTAGGCATTGTTAATATCCTCCTTGAAATGCTGTTACAGGTCGGTTGACGGCAACCGTGCACCCGACCCTATTTGAAAGCCTCAGTCGATTATTCCTTAGGCTTCTTAGTCCCATACTTGGAACGGCTTTGACGACGGTCGGTAACACCGGCAGTATCGAGGGCACCACGGATAATGTGGTAACGAACCCCAGGTAAATCCTTAACCCGGCCGCCCCGGATAAGCACAACACTATGTTCTTGAAGGTTGTGGCCAATACCAGGAATGTAAGCAGTCACTTCAATTAAGTTTGACAACCGTACACGTGCATATTTACGTAAAGCAGAGTTAGGCTTCTTTGGTGTCATGGTACCGACACGAGTAGCAACCCCACGCTTTTGTGGAGCTGGATTCTTAACTTGAGCTTTTTTGAAACTGTTATACCCGTAGTTTAAAGCTGGGGCATCTGATTTAGAACTTTTAGATTTACGACCTTTACGCACCAATTGGTTGATAGTAGGCATCTAAATAGTCCTCCTTTCCGTATTCTTTCTAGAGTTTTAAGTCCACACATCCAGGTGGTTCATTTTCCTGTAAAGAAAAAAGACGACCCAAGTGGAGATTTAATTGAAGTGTCCTCCCCGCCGTCAGTCAGCATGTCCGGTAGTGAATACCCGAGACCTGTCTGCGAAAAGCACCTTGAATAGAATACCATGCCAGAAATTACATGTCAACTAGCGCCGCCACAATTTTGCAGAAACATTTCGCCTTTTTTTTACGGAGTTAACCTATAGAGGTGAAACTTTCATGACAATTATTCTGTTTATCTACGGCGCCTGCATCGGTTCCTGGCTCACAGCAATGGCCGACAGGTATGCCACCGGAGCTTCCTACGTCTATCCCGCATCCCACTGCGCGACCTGTCACACGCCGTTAGCTTACTGGCAACTCGTCCCCGTCTTCAGCTATCTGACTCTGCGGGGACGTTGCCACTACTGCCAAGCGTCCATTCCAGCAACGACTTTCCTATTAGAAGTGGCCACCGGCATCGTTCTGACGAGCATTCAGTATACCACAGTTCTGCCATTTCTGTTGCTGGGACTGTGGACGTTCGCCGCCCTGTGTGATGCCAGAGCCCAGACGTTTCCAGCATGGGTGAGCTATTTGGCCATGGGGCTGGCTCTCTGGCACCAACCGGTCACTATCATCGTACTGGGCGGGCTGTTATTCGCTTGTATTCGACTACTCTGGCCACGCTGGTCGCACCCTTTGATTGGCGACGGTGATTTAGATATGCTACTCAGTTATGGCGTTCTTTGGGGCGTGACCGCCAGCGCGCAGTGGCTGTTGGTAGCCAGCGGACTAGCTCTGCTTTATCCTGGCAAACGTGAGCGGCTACCCTTTCTGCCATTTCTGGTACTCAGTGCCGTTGGATGGTGGTTGTGGCGATGACAGTTCGCTCCAGCTTTTAACGACGAAACAGGTCAATTCCATAGATAAGCTATTCAATTTCTGGTATACTCCGGGCAAAGAATGTGGTGCGACCGGACAAGAAGCCATTCTAAAAACCACCGATCAGGTTTACGAAAGGAGCTGTTTCCCTTGAAAACTACTGATGATAATGAGTTTGGTTTGCTAATTGATGAACCCGAGGCCAGACCGCTAACATCTGAAGAACGTCGACGGATGCTGGCCCGTGAAAGTACCCCTGCCTATAAGAAATGGCTTAAGGCTAAGGAAGCTGAAGCTGACCGCCTGTTTAACTTGCCACCTACCAAACATTAATCAGATAACTTGAAAAGTCCCACAACTCTGAATTGGTTGTGGGGACTTTTTTCCGTGGCGCTTGATAGACCTTCTAGGGACAGAACGTACTGCCACAAAGAGCTCATATCTTTTCTTGCTACTTTCAGTGACCTCTGAAACGTGCTACGAGAGCCAGACTCCTGCGCTTAACCCCGGTTCAGCAATCCCCCAAGCCCAGGGGCATCACTGAACCGATGTTAATGCTCAGAGTCTAACCGGCTCTCTCCGCACTCTACAAAAAAGGGACCCGCCATCTCTGACGAGTCCCCAACTCTCTACCTAGCTGTCGCTAAGCTTGTGAGTCTTCTTGCATTTGTTTTTCTAAGTCGCTGATCGAATAAACGCCTTCGGTTGACGTGCCGCCAACTTCTTTGGGCTTGATCTGACGGTAATCTGGCATCCCAGTCCCGGCAGGAATAATCTTCCCAATAATAACGTTTTCCTTCAAACCAACCAGTGGATCGTTCTTGCCCCGGATAGCTGCATCGGTCAAGACACGCGTCGTTTCCTGGAAGGATGCGGCTGATAAGAAACTGTTCGTTTCCAGGGCAGCCTTGGTAATCCCCAAGATAACTGGACGTGCGGTAGCAGCAATGCCACCATCGATCAACGTCTGGTAGTTAGCGCGACGGAAGTCTTGGATATCCATCAAAGTACCAGGTAAGACGTCAGTGTCACCTGGGTCCATGATCCGGACCTTCCGTAACATCTGCCGAACCATGATTTCCACGTGCTTATCACTGATAGCAACACCTTGCATCCGGTAAACACGTTGCACTTCACCTAAGATGTAAGTTTCAGTAGACAAGACATCGCGAACCCGCAGCATTTCCTTAGGATCAACAGACCCATAGTTCAATGCAGACCCACGGTGAATGAAGTCACCTTCAGTAACCCGCATCCGGGCAGTGATTGGCAACGTGTAAGTCCGCGTGTCAGCCTCACCCTTGATGGTGATTTCCTTGGTCCGTTCTGCTGGATTTTCTTCGATAGCTTCAACCGTCCCAGTAACTTCGGTGATCTCAGCTTTACCTTTAGGGTTCCGAGATTCAAATAATTCTTGAACACGAGGAAGCCCTTGGGTGATATCTTCGTTCCCGGCAACACCACCGGTATGGAAGTTCCGCATGGTCAGCTGGGTCCCAGGTTCACCGATAGATTGCGCGGCAACGGTCCCGACAGCTTCACCAACTTCAACTTCATCACCAGTAGCCATGTTCCGACCGTAACAATGCTCGCAGACACCATGTTCAGTGTTGCAAGTAAAGGCGGAACGAATGGTAACTTCTTCAATACCAGCATCAATAATTTGTTGTGCAGTATCTTCGACAATCATTTGGTTCTTAGGAACAATAACGTCCCCAGTCTTTGGATCGTAGACGGTCTTTTGGGTGTAACGCCCTAAGATCCGGTCATACAATGGTTCGATCATTTCGTTTCCATCAGTGATGGCACGAATCTTCAAACCACGGTCAGTCCCACAATCCTTTTCCCGAATGATAACATCTTGCGCAACATCGACCATCCGCCGAGTCAGGTAACCTGAGTTGGCAGTCTTGAGGGCCGTATCGGTCATCCCTTTACGGGCCCCATGGGTCGAAATGAACATTTCCATCACAGACAGGCCTTCACGGAAGTTAGACGTGATCGGCAGCTCCATGATGTCACCACTAGGTGCGGCCATCAAGCCACGCATACCGGCAAGCTGCGTAAAGTTAGAAATGTTCCCCCGGGCACCAGAATCACTCATCATAAAGATAGGGTTCTGTTGGTCGAAACTGTGAATCAAGGCGTTTTGAATTTCGTCCTTGGCATCGTTCCAGATACCAATAACTCGTTCGTAACGTTCATGATCAGTAATCAACCCACGCCGGAATTGCTTGGTAACCGTCGCAACCTGCTTGTGGGCAGCGTCGATGATTTCTGGCTTTTCTTTCAAGTCGGTGACATCGACCATCCCAACGGTCAGACCAGACTTAGTTGATTCGTCGTAACCTAAGTCTTTGATCCGGTCAAGCAACTTGGAAGTTGCGGTCACTTTGTATTGTTGGTAAACAGCAGCAATGATATCGGACAAGAAGCCCTTCTTGAATGGTCCAATGATTTCTGCATTTTGCAGGTAATCATGAATGTCTTCGCCGGGTTCCAGGAAGTACTTGTCCGGAACGGCACCATTCAAGTTAGTGCTAGTTGGTTCGTTCAAGTATGGGAATGACTTTGGTAGGATGTTGTTAAAGATCAACTTCCCAACGGTCGTTACCATAATCTTGCTGCGTTGTTCGTCAGTAAATGGCTTGTCTGGCATGGATGAAACCTGAACACCGACACGACTGTGCCAATGAACCAAACCGTTCCGGTAAGCCAGAACAGCTTCGTTGAGGTCGGTAAAGATCATACCTTCCCCTTCACGATTATCTTCTTCCATGGTCAGGTAGTAGTTCCCGATAACCATATCTTGAGAAGGCGCAACCACTGGCTTACCACTGGCAGGTGCCAGGATATGGTGAGCGGCTAACATCAGCAAACGTGCTTCAGCTTGTGCTTCGTCAGATAACGGCACGTGAATGGCCATTTGGTCCCCATCGAAATCGGCGTTGTAAGCTTCACAAGCCAATGGGTGAAGCCGCATTGCCTTACCACTAACCAGAACTGGTTCGAACGCTTGAATCCCCAAACGGTGAAGCGTAGGGGCCCGATTCAACAGAACAGGGTGTTCCTTGATGACGTCTTCCAAAACGTTAAAGACATCGTCATCTTCACGGTCAATTTGGCGCTTAGCGTTCTTAATGTTAGAAGCCAACCCACGGGCAACCAATTCCTTCATGATGAATGGCCGGAATAATTCCAAAGCCATCGGAACTGGCAGACCCATTTGGTTGAACTTGAGGGAAGGACCAACGTCAATAACGGAACGACCAGAGTAGTCAACCCGCTTCCCTAACAAGTTTTGACGGAACCGACCTTGCTTCCCTTTCAACATGTGTGAAAGAGACTTCAATGGACGGTTACCAGGACCAGCCACTGGACGGCCACGACGACCGTTATCGATCAAGGCGTCAACGGCTTCTTGAAGCATCCGCTTTTCGTTTTGAACGATAATTCCAGGGGCATTCAGGTCTAACAGACGCTTCAACCGGCTGTTCCGGTTGATAACCCGCCGGTACAAATCGTTCAGGTCAGACGTTGCGAAACGGCCACCTTCAAGTTGTACCATTGGACGAAGATCAGGCGGGATTACCGGAATAGCATCCATGACCATCCACTCCGGACGGTTGCCTGAAGTGACGAAGGCTTCCAAAATGTCCAAACGACGAACGGCACGCGTCCGCTTTTGGCCAGTGGCTTCCTTCAATTCTTCTTTTAGTTCTGTAACTTCTTTTTCGAGATCCACGGCCATCAATAACTTCTTGATGGCTTCGGCACCCATTTCAGCCTTGAAGGCATCACTACCGTATTCTACGAGCTTGTCACGGTAATCACGTTCAGAAAGTAATTGCTTCTTTTCCAATGGCGTGTTACCAGGATCTAAGACAACGTAGGAAGCAAAGTAGATGATTTCTTCCAGAGCACGGGGGCTCATGTCAAGGACCAAGCCCATTCGACTTGGAATACCCTTGAAGTACCAGATATGGGTTACTGGAGCAGCCAATTCGATATGGCCCATCCGTTCACGACGAACCTTAGAACGGGTAACTTCAACCCCACAACGGTCACAAACGACACCCTTGTAACGGATCCGCTTGTATTTTCCACAGGCACATTCCCAGTCCTTAGTAGGGCCAAAAATCCGCTCGTCGAATAGCCCGTCTTTTTCAGGCTTTAATGTCCGGTAGTTGATGGTTTCGGGTTTCTTAACTTCCCCGTAAGACCAGCTACGGATCTTATCAGGTGAAGCCAGCCCGATTTGCATGCTTTCGAACTTATTGACATCGACCAAAGAAGCGACCTCCCTTATTAATTAGTCTTGCGTGTTCGGTTGACTTTCATTTTTCGTAGGTGTTGCTGCCTTGCTATCATCGGTCTGTGTAGCGGCTTTACGTTGTTCTTCTTGCTGTTGGGCATACTTACTCAATGCATCAACGTTCACAACGTCATCATCATCGTCATCCATATCACGGAGTTCGATTTCCTCGTCGTTACCATCTAAGACCTTCATGTCCAGCCCTAAGGATTGTAATTCCTTGACCAGAACACGGAATGATTCAGGCACACCAGGCTTAGGAATCGGATCGCCCTTGACGATGGCTTCGTAGGTCTTAACCCGACCAACCACGTCATCAGACTTGTACGTCAAGATTTCTTGCAACGTATAAGCGGCACCGTAAGCTTCCAAAGCCCAAACTTCCATTTCACCAAACCGTTGGCCACCAAATTGCGCTTTCCCACCAAGGGGTTGTTGCGTAACCAGGGAGTAAGGTCCGATAGAACGGGCGTGCATCTTGTCGTCGACCATGTGGGCCAACTTCAGGTAGTTCATGACACCAACGGCAACCCGCTTGTCAAATGGTTCACCGGTACGACCATCGTATAAGACGGTCTTGGCATCGGATGCCATCCCAGCTTCCTTGATAGCGTCAGCAATATCAGTATCCTGCGCACCATCGAAAACAGGTGTTGCAACGTGAATACCTAATTTACGAGCAGCCATTCCTAAATGCAATTCGAGCACTTGCCCGATGTTCATCCGGGAAGGCACACCCATGGGACTCAGCATGATGTCGATTGGGGTACCATCTGGCATGTACGGCATATCTTCTTCAGGGATAACGACGGAAACCGTCCCCTTGTTACCGTGACGACCAGACATCTTGTCACCAACCTGGATCTTCCGCTTTTGCGCGATGTAGACCCGCACCATCATGTTGACACCAGGAGAAAGCTCATCCCCATTTTCACGGGTGAAGATCTTCACGTCCTGGATGATCCCGCCACCACCATGCGGCACCTTCAGAGAAGTATCCCGAACTTCACGGGCCTTTTCACCAAAGATAGCATGGAGTAAACGTTCTTCAGCTGATAATTCAGTCACACCCTTAGGCGTTACCTTACCAACTAAGATATCACCATCTTGAACTTCGGCACCAATCCGGATAATCCCGTCTTCGTCCAAGTTCTTGAGGGCATCTTCCCCAACGTTAGGGATTTCACGTGTCATTTCTTCAGGTCCAAGCTTCGTGTCACGTGCTTCTGATTCGTATTCTTCAATATGAATCGACGTGTAAACGTCATCGCGAACCAAACGTTCGTTGATCCCGATGGCATCTTCGAAGTTGTACCCTTGCCAAGTCATGAAGGCAACTAATGGGTTTTGACCTAAAGCCAATTCCCCATTTTCCATAGAAGGACCATCAGCCAAGATTTCGTCGTTGTCGACGTGATCGCCAACTTTAACGATTGGCCGTTGGTTGTAGTTCTTCCCACCGTTTGACCGGCGGAACTTCATCAGCTTGTAAGTGTCCAAGGCACCGTCTTCACGCCGAACACGAATTTCGCGTGCATCAACGTATTCAACGGTTCCGTCATGTTGACTAATTAAAGCAACACCGGAGTCATGGGCAGCTTTGTATTCAATACCAGTCCCAACTAATGGTGCATGAGGGTCCAGCAATGGCACAGCTTGCCGTTGCATGTTGGCACCCATCAAGGCCCGGTTGGAGTCATCGTTTTCCAAGAAAGGAATACATGCAGTGGCCACGGCAACAACTTGCTTAGGCGAAACGTCCATGTAGTCAATCCGGTCAGCACTGGTTTCGATGTTGTTATCTTCGTCACGGGCCATAATGGTTTCCGTGTCGAATGAGCCATCATCGTTCAACGGCGTGTTGGC
The DNA here is from genome assembly GCF_003946245.1 of Levilactobacillus cerevisiae. Classification (GTDB taxonomy): domain Bacteria; phylum Bacillota; class Bacilli; order Lactobacillales; family Lactobacillaceae; genus Levilactobacillus; species Levilactobacillus cerevisiae. The sequence continues at coordinate 14,495 of NZ_RHNN01000012.1, read as the reverse complement.
TTGGGCAACGACGTAGTTATCTTCTTCATCAGCGGTCAGGTAATCGATCTTGTCGGTAACCTTATGCGTATCCCATGAAACACGACGGTATGGCGTTTCGATGAACCCATACTTGTTAACCCGCGCATAACTGGAAAGACTGTTGATCAAACCAATGTTAGGGCCTTCAGGCGTTTCAATTGGGCACATCCGACCGTAGTGGGTATAGTGCACATCCCGGACTTCATAACCGGCACGGTCACGGGTCAAACCACCAGGTCCAAGGGCGGACAAACGCCGCTTATGGGTTAATTCACCCAGTGGGTTGGTTTGGTCCATGAATTGAGACAGTTGTGAAGAACCAAAGAATTCTTTAATTGACGCAACTACTGGGCGAATGTTGATCAGTTGTTGTGGCGTTACCGTCGCAGCGTCCTGAATGGACATCCGTTCACGCACAACCCGTTCCATCCGAGATAACCCGATCCGGAATTGGTTTTGCAGGAGTTCACCCACGGAACGAATCCGCCGGTTACCCAAGTGGTCAATGTCATCGGTGTTGCCAATCCCAATTTGCAGGTCAAAGAAGTAGTTCATGGAAGCAATGATATCGGCTGGGCGAATGTGCTTCAGCTTGATGTCAATGTTGCCATTCCCGATAACGGGCACTTCTTGTTCTGGATCGTCAGGTGATTGCACCTTGATAATTTGTAATTTAAGTGGTTCAGTAACAACGGCTTCGTCTGAAGGTTGAAAGGTCACCATCTTGAAATCTTCTTGATCCAAGTATGGGGCCAACGTCTTCATAACGTCCTTGTCAACGACCGTTCCCTTTTGCGCAATAACTTCACCAGTATCTGGATCGGCCAGCGTCTCAGCTAAGGTCAGGCCCAATAAACGGGTCTTCAGGCTCAGCTTCTTGTTGGTCTTGTAACGACCAACGGGAGCCATGTCGTAACGCTTCGGGTCAAAGAACCGGGCAGTCAGCAAGCTCCGTGAAGAGTCAGCCGTCTTAGGTTCACCTGGCCGTAGTCGTTCGTAGATGTCCTTTAAGGACTCTTCGACACGAGAATCGTCGGTATTTTTGTGAATATCCTTTTCCAAGGTTTGGGAAAGACTTTCGTTATCCCCTAAGATATCAAGGATTTCATCGTCGGAACCGAATCCTAAAGCCCGAACTAATTCGGTCATTGGGATCTTCCGTGTCCGGTCAATCCGGACGTAAGAAACGTTTTTAGCGTCGGTTTCAAATTCTAGCCAGGCACCCCGGTTAGGAATGACTGTGGCACCAAAGACGGTCCGGCCATTTTTGTCGGTGTCTTCATTGAAGTAAACTCCTGGTGAGCGGACCAATTGAGAAACAATAACCCGTTCTGCCCCGTTGATAATGAAGGTCCCTTGGGCTGTCATTAATGGGAAGTCGCCAAAGAAAACATCTTGTGATTTGATTTCGCCAGTTTCGTGGTTGGTTAATCGTAAAGTCACGTGAAGTGGTGCCGAGAAGTTGGCATCGTGTTCCCGCGCTTCATCCACGGTATATTTGGGTTCTAGTAATTGATAATCAACAAACTCTAACGAAAGGTTTCCTTGAAAATCTTCGATTGGCATGATGTCGTCGAACATATCGCGCAAGCCTTCGTCGAGGAACCAGTTGTAGGAATTGGTTTGAATTTCAATCAAGTTAGGTAAATCAAGGACTTCCTTGATTCGCGAATAGCTACGGCGCGTACGGTGTTTCCCGTATTTAACTAAGTGTCCTGCCAAGTTGTTCACCTCTCCTATTTATTCTGTGACTGGCCAAACCGGAATATTACATTTTGATTACAAATGCCTTTTTCTCCGGATTTTGGGCAAAAAAAATCCAAAAACAAACACGGTTGCTTGCTTTTGGTTTCTTATAATGGACGCTACCGGACAATAGATCGGCGCGTTCAATTTCAGTTCACAGTTGCATACAAATGATATACTACTAAATCTGACGCTAAATGTCAATAAAGAACGCTCATTATTTGACGGCAATGCCAAATAAAATCAGCCGGATTAACGTCAACGTTTGATCATGTTGCGACACGTCGGCCGGTCCCACGTGATGGAACGTGTTGAACAGTGGGCTCAGGCTCGTCAGGTAGAACGACGCAGCGTCTTGCGCACTCAAATTCGGTTGTAAGGTGACAACGCCTAGCTCGAAGAACTTTTGCAGTGGCCCGAGATAATCCTGCATGAAGACCATCCCCAGTTGCCGCTTGTTCTCTGGCTTCAGGAAACGAAAACTGCTGTGAATCACTGTGAAGACATCGCGGGGATGCACAGCAGTTAAGACCTCCGTCACCTCAGCTAAAGCCTCCACAGGATCCGGCTTATCCGCGGTTGCCAGGCGATCGTTGACGGCCAGAATGCCCGCTTGTACCTCCTCACCAACGCTTTTGATCACTTCCAGGAAGATGACTTCCTTATCACTGAAATGATGGTAGAGTGCCGGCTGCGTGATGCCAACCTCTTTAGCAATCTCCCGTGTCGACGTTGCTTGGTACCCCTGGGCCAAGAACTGTTCCCGGGCTGCTTGTAAAATCGCCGCGTGTGTATGATTCAGCTGCTCTTCTCTCTTCATGGCTTCCGTCCTCTCGTAACTCCCACGTTGTTTGAAAAAATGACTGGCAAATCATTGAATCACAGTCGTCATCTGTTCACATTTGCCTGCCAGTCCCTCATCACAGTAATGGGCTTATTTACATTCAGTTTACCACACCTCACTTATCACTTGTTAGACCAAGTAGCTTCATTTGAAAAACGTAATATCCGTAGTTCACTAGTCTGCGGTAATCACGGCGCTGCCCACGTTCCGCTGGCAGACAAAAAGCGCCACACCAGTTGTGCCCCGCCTAAGATTAGGTCGGTGACAACTGGCAGAGACGCTTCCTGCGTGTATCACTAAATTTAAGTGTTACGGATTATCTTAATGACTGGCGACCGGTTTAGGGGTCTTCTTCTCGCTAGGTGACTTCACGTTAATCGTGACATCACCCTTCGTGGCACCAATCGTGACGACATCGCCCGTCTTGATTTCACCATTTAACATGGATTCACTCAGCTTATCTTCGACCTGCGTTTGCAATGCCCGCCGAATTGGCCGTGCACCGTACTCTGGATCAAAGCCCGCCTTAGCAACTGCATCAATGGCAGCTGGCGTAATCTTCAGCTTGATATCTTGTTCAGCGACCCGTGCCACAATGTGCTTGGCCATCAGCTTCACGATTTCGTGGAGTTCCGGCTTCTTCAGTGAGTGGAAGATAACGGTCTCGTCAATTCGGTTCAGGAATTCTGGTCGGAAGGACTGCTTCAAGGTTGCCCGAATGGTATCGGACATTGCCTTGTAATTGTTAGCAACATCTTCTGCACCAAACCCAACGGTCTTTTCATCCCGGAGCTTCGTCGCCCCCAGGTTAGACGTCATGATCAAAATTGTGTTCCGGAAATCAACCTTCCGTCCCTTAGAGTCGGTCAGGTACCCGTCATCCAAGACCTGTAGCAGAATGTTAAAGACATCAGGGTGGGCCTTTTCTACTTCATCGAATAGGACGACGGAGTATGGCTTCTGCCGAACTTTTTCGGTCAGTTGCCCACCTTCATCGTAGCCCACGTAACCAGGTGCGGACCCAATCAGCCGACTCGTTGAGTACTTTTCCATATACTCACTCATGTCGACCCGAATCATGTTGTCTTCAGAACCGAACATTGCTTCGGCCAAGGCCTTGGCTAATTCAGTCTTTCCAACACCGGTAGGTCCTAAGAACATGAACGACCCGATTGGCCGGTTCGGATCCTTCAATCCGGAGCGTGCTCGGCGGATGGCCCGTGAAACAGCTGATACAGCTTCTTCTTGACCAATTACCCGGTTATGCAAAATCTTTTCCAGGTTCACTAATCGGTCGGCATCCGTCTGCTTCAACTGCGTCACCGGCACGCCGGTCCACTCAGCAACCACATCGGCAATGTCTTCGCCCGTCACGTTCAGTGAGTAATGCCGACTCTCATCGCCATCGCTTGCAGCGGCTTCAGCCTTGGCTTGCCGGGCATCAACCTTTTCCCGTAAAGTCATTTCTTCTGTCCGTAACTTAGCAGCGCGTTCAAAGTCTTGTTGTTCGATTGCGGCTTCTTTTTCATCAGCCAAGCTCTTCAACTCTTGCGCCTGCTTGCTGGCAGTCGTTGGCTTGTCCATTTGATCGATTCGGACCTTAGCGGAAGCTTCATCCATCAAATCAATCGCCTTGTCTGGCAGGAAACGATCGCTAATGTAACGCGTCGACAGCTTCACAGCCTGATCAATGGCTTCGTCAGTGATATTGACGTGGTGATGATCCTCATACCGTGGCCGCAGCCCTTGCAAAATTTCTTTGGCTTCCGCCGGCGTTGGCTCATTGACCTGAACCGTTGCAAACCGGCGTTCAAGCGCGGCATCGGACTCGATGTACTTTTGGTACTCGTCTAGAGTCGTTGCCCCAATGGTTTGGAGTTCACCCCGAGCCAGTGCTGGTTTCAAAATGTTAGAGGCATCGATTGCCCCTTCAGCGCCACCGGCACCAATCAAGGTATGCAGTTCATCAATAAACAGGATCACTTGACCATCGTTGTAAATTTCTTCGATAACCTTCTTCAGGCGATCTTCAAATTCACCACGATACTTGGTCCCAGCAACCAATGAGCCCATGTCGAGCATCATCAACCGCTTGTTTTGCATGTCTTCTGGCACGTTGCCGGCCACGATGCGTTGGGCTAAGCCTTCCGCAATCGCCGTTTTCCCGACACCAGGTTCCCCAATTAACACGGGGTTGTTCTTGGTCCGCCGACTCAGAATTTGAATGACCCGTTTAACCTCTTTGTTCCGGCCAACAGTCGGATCCATTCGGCCTTCCTTAGCAGCTTCCGTTAAGTTACGTGCCAACGAATCCAGAGTTGGTGTTCCACCCTGTGTTGGTGCGGCACCCCGACGGTTACGGTTGTCACCGCGGCGTTTCGGCGTATCAGAAATTCCTAGCTTCCGTAAAACAACTTTACGAGCATCAGGTAATTCCACATTTAAATTCTTTAAGATCCGTGAAGACAGAATCGTTTCATCACTTAACAAGGCTAATAGGAGGTGTTCCGTCCCAATCTTAGTTGCGCCCAGCCGCTTGGCTTCGTCGCCAGCCAGGGCCAACATCGCTTTAGCCTTAGGAGAATATGGTAGATAGCTATCCTTATCCATATCAGCTAAGGTGCCATAGCCCGTAAACCGTTCGATTTCTTCGCGAACATCGTCATCGCCAACGGAAAATTGTTGTAAGACCTTGTTAGCGATTCCGTTCTTTTCAATGGTGAGGGCTAACAGCAAGTGTTCCGTACCGACTGCTTGGTGCTTGAAATATTTTGCTTGTTCCTGTGCCAATACAAGGACGCTCTTAGCACTCGGTGTAAATAGGTTATCCATTGCAACTCCTCACTTTCTTAACTCTCGTAACGTAGGTGATTTAAAATTGAAATCAGAATCTGTGCGCGGACGCGTTCGTTCAGCGCCCGGTCACCCGTGTTAACAGCATCCTTATTGATTGCTGCTAAGATGATGTTCGCCTCTTGTCGATTGATGGACCCAGCCTCAAACAGGCTACGGACCACTGCCAGACCATCGTGACGAGTAATGTGATCACCCACCGCGCTGACCAACGAGTCGATAAAATCGAGGTTGTCGAGTAACTTGACCTTTTCAATGCGAATGTAGCCGCCACCACCGCGTTTACTCTGAACGACGTAGCCGTCCTGAATCGTAAAACGGGTCTTAATCACATAATTAATCTGGGACGGTACCACATTGAACTGATCTGCAATTTCCGCACGCCGGATTTCCACCTGCTGAGACTCAGCCAAAATCTGCTTGAGGTAAGACTCAATAATATCCGAAATATTTTGATTCTCCATTATCGTCCCCCCTTCAGTGCAGTCTATCTGACTAATGCTGACTAATATTATACGAACTTCCCGTGAAAATGCAAAGAATTAGACTGCATTTGGCCAAGAAGTTCTGGAAGACAAGCATACCAAAAAAATGGCCGACATCCAAACGATTAGTAAGGATGGCGACCATCATGAAGCAATATGTATTTTCGGGATAAAAAAATCGGGAAGACAAGATTTGAACTTGCGACCCCCACGTCCCGAACGTGGTGCTCTACCAAGCTGAGCTACTTCCCGAAATAGCCCGCTGACCTGACGTCAGTTTGAATCGGGAAGACAGGATTCGAACCTGCGACCCCCTGGTCCCAAACCAGGTGCTCTACCAAGCTGAGCTACTTCCCGAAAAAATGCTTATGTCGGAAACATAAGCAACAAAAATGCACCCAGTAGGAGTCGAACCTACAACCTTCTGATTCGTAGTCAGACACTCTATCCAGTTGCGCTATGGGTGCAAAATGTATATTAAATTGTTGAATGCCGAGGACCGGGATCGAACCGGTACGGTCATCACTGACCGCAGGATTTTAAGTCCTGTGCGTCTGCCAATTCCGCCACCCCGGCAAAAGGGCAAAAGCGGAAGACGGGATTCGAACCCGCGACCCCCACCATGGCAAGGTGATGTTCTACCACTGAACTACTTCCGCAAATTGGCTATTTGGTTATTGAAACCATGCCGACTAGAGGATTCGAACCTCCGACCTCCTCATTACTAGTGAGATGCTCTGCCAACTGAGCTAAGTCGGCAAAATATTTTTTAAAATATTTTGCAATATTTAGTTAATGCAGGTGAAGGGACTCGAACCCCCACGTCATAAGACACTAGAACCTAAATCTAGCGCGTCTGCCAGTTCCGCCACACCTGCAACGTTGGCGAACTAACCGCCAGGAACCAAAGTTCCGATGGAGGATACAGGGCTCGAACCTGTGACCCTCTGCTTGTAAGGCAGACGCTCTCCCAACTGAGCTAATCCTCCATATTTTCCGCAACAAGAACAACTGTCCTTGTCCGAAACAACTATTACAATTTACCATGCCTAGCGAATGATGTCAACAACTTTTTTGAAATATTTTGAATAAATATTCGTTAGTTGAATAACTACTCGCTTGACGACAAGTAACATTCTAGCTCACTTAGAAACAAAAAGCTAGCTTTTTCTTGAAAAACTTTAAGAACTTTAAGCTACATTGTTCCCTGGCAGTTAGCCTATCAACGTTCGGTCAATTGGACTAAATAACCAACAAAAACTATTTTATACGAAACGCCATACCTCGTCAATAAGAATTTACAAATATATTCAAAAATATTCAGAAAACTGTTTTTTCAGTCACTCCTGTTTGCCCAGCTAACACAGACGGCATTCGTAAGACTAGTTGGAATTGCCACCTGCGGCTGCCAGGGATTCCGGTTACTATGGGGACCGCCTGCCCTTATAGAAGGTTACTACCTTTCAGCCTTTCGTTACAAATAAAAGGAACACTGCAGACTAATCCAGTCTGAGCATTCCTCATTAACTTCATGTTTTATTTGGTAATCTTGGTAACGCCACCCATGTAAGGAACCAACACATCTGGCACGGTCACGGAACCATCGGCATTTTGGTAGTTTTCCAAAATAGCGGCAACGGCCCGGCCAACAGCCAGTCCAGAGCCATTCAACGCGTGAACGTATTGGAGCTTACCGTTGTCGTCACGATATTGAATGTGCGCCCGGCGTGCTTGGAAGTCGGTCGTGTTGGAACAGCTGGAGATTTCACGATAGGTGTTCTGTTCTGGAAACCAGACTTCCAAATCATGCGTCATCGCGGCCGTGAAGCTCATATCGCTGGTCGTCAGGGTAATCACATGGTAAGCCAAGCCTAACTTCTGTAAGAGGCTCTCAGCGTGCTTAGTCAGGGCCTCCAGTTCATCCCATGAGTTTTCTGGCTTACAGAACTTCACCATTTCAACCTTGTTAAATTGGTGGAGCCGGATCAGGCCCCGGGTATCGCGGCCAGCACTCCCTGCTTCAGACCGGAAAGCGGGTGTCAGTGCTGTGAACCAAACTGGCAAGTCCTCTTCTGGAATCACTTCATCGCGATAGTAGTTGACCAGTGGCACCTCGGCCGTTGGAATCAACGTCATTTCTTCATCACGTAACTGGTAAACATCTTGCTTAAACTTAGGAAATTGCCCAGTCCCATACATGGAATCGTCGTTCACGATGTAAGGTGGTAGAACTTCCTTGAAGCCAGCTTTGGTGTTCTCGTCCAAGAAGAAGTTGTAAACGGCCCGTTCCAACCGCGCACCCAAGCCCAAGTAGTAGAGATAACGACTACCAGAAACCTTAGCGCCGGCTTCAAAGTCTAAAATGCCTAAGTCTTCACCCAATTCATAATGGGCCTTTGGCGTGAAGTCCAAGTTAGGCTTCTCACCCCATTGGCGAATCTCAACGCTACCATCTTCCGTTAAGCCAACGGGCACGTTGTCATTCGGAATATTTGGTAAATGTGCAGCCGCATCGTGAACCTGCTCCTTGAGCGTGTCCAATTGTGCATCAATATCCTTGATATCAGCGCTCACCTGGCGCATTTCGGTAATCTTATCGTTCGCGTCTTCTTTATTGCGTTTTAATTGGGAAATCTCATCGGACACCGTGTTACGTTGGGCCTTCATAGTTTCACTCTTGACGATCAGTTCCCGACGCTTGGCGTCCAAGGCTAACAGACTGTCAATATCGGCTGGGTCAACGCCCCGCGTGGCTAATTTCTCTTTAATAAAATCTGGCTCTTGACGAATTAATTTCAAATCTAACATTGTGTTGTGCTCCTCTCTTTTTCACGGATGATACAAAAAAAGCCTCCGTCACATGGGACGAAGACCTTCGCGGTACCACCCAAGTTCGTAACTAATCAGCCAGCTACACCCTTGAACATGATAACGGTCTGCACCGTGCGGCATTACCCGCCCACTTTAGTTAGTGCTGGAATGTTCGACGTCGCGGTTTGCAGCTTCCCCCGCTTCTCTGGCCGTCTACTTGAAAGGCACCTCGTGTTTTTGAATACATTTATCATACCGCATTTGCCCAACAATGACAATTGGAAAATACAACGCGTATATCAGAGGTAGTTAGCTGACAAAGGTTCAATCCACAAAATTAGTTGAGGATTGCCACCTGCGGCTGCCAGAGATTCCGACTGCTATGGGGACCGCCTGCGGCCTGAGGGGCGGTCCTCCGGCTCGGTTTGAAGCCTGTCTAAAAACGACAGTCTCCAAACGCGTCCCACGCTGTAAGCTGGTTCCCAGCTAACACCGTCGACACAGCTGCCTCCACCTCTGGCCTCCTCCGGTTACGATTGTTCTTCAACGTGGCATTCGTGTGACAATCGCTGGACTGACGATATTTGTCCAGAATAATTGGCCACTGTCTGCGTAGGCTCAGCCGTGGGATTTTCCATGTGCTCTTCTTGGAAAATGGCGACTTTGAAACGCGGGTCAGACGGTTCAAAGCGAGCTGACAGACCGCCTTCCAGGCTGCCTGCGCCCTACCCACAGCGTTCCGGCCTAAATTTGGCGAACGGCAAGGCGGCAGGTTTAGACAACGTTGCCAATACCCAGGGCCCTCTCCTTGTAGTGTAGAGGTTATGCCAACATTTCATCTTTCAATCTCAGTCCGCCAAAGAAAAAAGGCTACCCGCAAGCTGCGAGTAACCTTCGAACACATCACGTCAATTTAGAGTGATGCCACTTTGTCATCAATGAGTTGGAGAACTTGTTTGCGGGCAGCTGGATCTTCCACGAAGTCTAGCTTGTCACCGTCGATTTGCATCTTTGGCGACTTGTCATAGGCGTCGTACCAATCCACGTACCGTTGATCAAGCTCCTGGTAGTACTTGTACAAGCTAGGGTCGTGGTCAATCTGTTCGTATGACCGGCCCCGCTTCTTGATCCGTTCCAGCATCGTTTCAAAGGAGATGTTGATGTGAATCAATAAGTCTGGGTTCTTCTTTTGTGATGCATCTGGCAATTCCTGCATCATGTTGGCCAACAGGGAGTCGTAGATGTCGACTTCCGTACTGGTGGCCCGGCCCAAGTCAGCGTTCAAATGAAAGAGCAGGGAATCCTCAAAAATTGAGCGATCCAAGACACTCTCATCATCCGCGTTAGCAGCCTTGATGTTGTCTAACCGCTTGTTTAAGAAATAAATTTGCAGCAAGAAAGCATACTTCTGGGGGTTCTGGTAGAACAGTGGCAAAATCTTGTTGTCATCCACCGATTCGTAAAAAGCTGGTTTGTTTAAGTGTTCGGCTAACAAAGTGGTTAAACTCGTTTTGCCGGCTCCGATAGTTCCCGATAATACAAGCATGCAATCTCTCCTTTAAATAACGACGCGCCGGGATTTTCTCACCGGCCAAAATTTCAACACCACATATTGTACCAACCTCACCGGCAAAAGACAATATGTCGTGGCCATTTTCTCAGACCAGTAACAGTTAAAAACGGCGTCTAGCCCGGAGATACCCCGACTAGCCGCCGTTTCAATTTATTTAAAAATTCGTGTGCCCACACTAATTTCTAGTTTAATCATTTGACGTAGCATTCGTTTGCGCAGCCTTCAACGTGCCTTCCTTATGAACCGGGGCAACGTCGACTTCGCTCAACGGAATCAACTTGGTGTGCTTCTTGATCTTGTAGCCAAAGTACAGCACTAAGACCAGTGGCACGCTAATGTAAGTGACCAGTACCTGCTCCCAATTGCCTGAGAAGAAGGATTGTGGGTCTTGCCCAACAATCACAGCCACACAGAGAATCAGCGCCAGGATTGGCCCAATTGGGAACCACTTAGCATGATAACTCAGTTCAGCCAACTTGTGGCCTTGCTTGATGAATGCCCGCCGGAACCGGTAATGTGACAGCGCAATCCCAAACCAAGCGATGAATCCAGTCAACCCACTGGCAGCCACCAGCCACATGTAAATCTGTGGTCCAGCGATACTACTGATAAAGGTTAAGGCCGCAACAATCGTGGTAGCAAACAGGGCAGGATAAGGAATCCCGTTCTTCCCGGTCCGTTCAAACAATTGTGGTGCGTAGCCTTCCTTGGAGAGAGAGTACAACATCCGTGTGGAAGCGTACATCCCCGAGTTAGCCGCAGAAATCACAGAGGTCAAGATAACCGCGTTCATGACACTCGCAGCGGCAGCCAGTCCAGCCCGTTGGAAGACCAACGTGAAAGGACTGATAGCAATGTCGGTAGCGGATGAACCTAACAGATCCTTACTGGTGTAAGGTAAGACGGCGGCAATCACAAAGATGGCTAAGATATAGAATAAGATGATCCGCCAGAAGACAGAATTGATGGCCTTGGGAACACTGTGCGCTGGATCTTCAGATTCACCAGCGGTAATCCCGACCAATTCAGTTCCCTGAAACGAGAACCCGGCAACCACGAAGACACTCAGGATTGCGGGAAAGCCACCAACGAATGGGGCCTTTTTGTAAGTAAAGTTTTCCAGGCCGGTCGCGTGACCACCCATGATTCCGACAATGGTCATCAATCCAACGGCCAAGAAGACGAAGATGGTGACGACCTTGATTAATGACATCCAAAATTCGGTTTCACCAAACGCCTGAACGGCCAGAGCGTTAATCATGAACACAATGGCTAAGGCGATGGCACTCCAAATCCAACTCGGCACACCTGGCAACCAGAACTTCATGACCAGCGCAGCGGTGGAAATATCAACCGCAACGGTAATTGCCCAGTTGAACCAGTAGTTCCAGCCCATGGCAAATCCCAAGGCTGGGTCAACGTACTTCGCAGAATACGCAGCGAATGAGCCTGAAATCGGCATGTTCGTTGCCATTTCTCCTAAACTGGTCATTAGGAAGTAAACCATCAACCCCATCGCCACGTAAGCGGCTAAAGCGCCACCAGGGCCGGCGGTTGAGATTGCGGAGCCACTCGCAACGAATAACCCCGTTCCGATACAGCCACCCAACGCAATCATTGAGACGTGACGTGTCTTGAGCCCCCGCTTCACTTGATCGGACGACCCACTAGTTGTTGCATTGGTCATACTTTGTTCCATAACATGTTTCCTCCTTCTGATTTTAGAAGGACTTCCTCGAAACGACCCAGTGAACGAAAAAATCTCCTTCGCAATAAAAGCCCGCGAAAGAGATTGGAAAGTTCATAATTCCAAGTCAATATCGTTGAAAGCGCCCCGCAACCCCTATTCGGCTGCGACAGTCCCTGATTTATTCAACCAGGACCCAACCTACACGCTATGCCCTCACGCGCAGGTTTCGGCGACCGCCCCTTTTGCTTTCCGTCCGTGATGTAGACCCATCTCGGGAAAGCGACTCTTGTTGGTCGCACCTCTTCTATTCGATACTTTGTAGTATACCATCCTTGGTTCACATTGCAAGATGAAATTTTGATTAGAGTGCTTTATTTTTCAGTTGCCGGTAAGATCAGCCGGAATAGCGCCTGTGGTGCCGCGGGTTTGCCACCAACCGTGGGACCCACAAAGCTGTCCAACATGAGTTGAAAACCCAGCTTTACTAGCACATGATACGATCGCTGATTGTTGAGGTAGCAGGTTGCCCAAACGCTTTGTTCCTGTTGTTTTGCCTGCTGGACCAGTGCAAGACTCCCCACAATGGCTTCCGGCATAATCCCCTGACCCCAGTCCACGGGATCCAAGAAATACCCTAGATCATAGTCCGTTTCACTGGGCTCTCCCGTCTCCGTAGTGTGTTGGTAATACAAAATGGTGCCCATAAACCGCCGGGTGCTCTTATCCTCGACTGTAAACGCAAAGGGACTACGACGGTCAGCTGCCAGCCACCGTTTGACTTGTGCTGGAGTTGGGTTGGTCGGCGACCCATTAGCCACCGCCACGGCCGGTAAGGTCAGTAACCGTTGATACCCCACAAAATCGCTTTCCGTCAGCGGCCGTAACCGCACTCGCGCTGTTTCTATGATTTTTTCCATCGTTTACCCACTCTTTCCTGACACTGCCAGCAATTGCTGGTTAATTTCTAAAGGTTGAAACAGTCCAGCAAACAGGGATTCAATCCACAAAGTTAGTGGTTAATTGCCACCTGCGGCTGCCAGAGATTCCGGCTGCTATGGGGAGCGCCTGCGGCCTGAGGGTCGGTCCTCCGGCTCGGTTTGAAGCCTGTTAAAAAAACGACAGTCTCCAAACACGTCCCACGGTGTAAGCTGGTTCCCAGCTTACACCGTCGCCACAACTGCCTCCATCTCTGTCCTCCTCCGGTTATGATTGGTTTTTAACAGGACATTGCCGCTAAAATCACTGGACTGACAACGTTTGTCTCCCTCAATTGGCACAGTCTAAGTAGGCGTGAGTGAGTCCAATTCAGGCTCAACTGTGGAATTTAGTTCTTCGACTTTACATTGCCAAAACAACTGTCATATGGCAGTCGGCTCCGCTTCCGTGTTGCCAATTTTCTAATGCTATCCGCTTAGTAACGGGCTATCCCGACACGCTAGCTTTCAACCTTTAGTTAACTTCTGAACTGCAACGTCACTACCGCCATCCGTACTGAATGCGGTATACTTTAAAGTGACGCATCAGTATTCAGCCAGACATCATCACGATGTCGTCTACTTTAATCCTTATCATGACTTATTTTGGGAGGTTACGCAATTGAAAACAATCACTTTGCCACTCGCACCCGACTCAAAGGCTTACCTACAGGGCTATCTTCGCGATCCCGCTGAGGACACCGGTACCTATCCCGCCATCATTATCGTGCCCGGTGGCAACTACACCCACATCCCCGAACAGCAGGCCGAGGACTTAGCACTCGCCTGGTCTGCCCGCGGCTACCAGGCCTTCTTCCTTCGTTACAGCTTCGTTGACGAGCAGACGCCCCTGTTACCCGCACCTGTCGTTGAACTCGCCAAGGGGGTTGCCCTACTCCGGCGCAATGCGGACAACTGGCAAATCGACACGGAGCACATCTTCGTCGCCGGTTTTTCCGTGGGCGGTCACATCACGGCGCTATTCAACGATCTCTGGCACGACGAAACCTTCAATAAATTAGCTGGGACCACACCTTACGAAATTAAGCCACGGGCCGTCATCCTCAGTTACCCCGTTATCACGCCCGCAGATGGCTATCCCACGGATGCGGCTATACTTGCCAGTTGGACGGATGACCCTGCTAAGATTGCGGCCGACAAATTAGTCAACAGCCGCAACGTGGCGACCTTTATTTGGGCAACGGCTGAAGATCCCCTGGTGCCCGTTCAAAACGCCTTGGACTACGCGCAAGCATCTATTGCCAACCACGTCGACACGGAGCTCCATATCTTCCATCAAGGCCCTCACGGATTGGCGCTTGCCAACCAGGTAACGGCCTGGAAACCGGGAACGGCGCTACCACACGTGGCTCACTGGCTCAATCTCGCCGAAGAATGGCTCCACGAACTGGACTAATAACGGTTCTATGTCAACTGTTGTTGGTAATTCCATTTATAAAATTGTCTAATCCTTTGAGATTAGGCAATTTTTTTTGAG
>NZ_RHNN01000011.1 GCF_003946245.1 Levilactobacillus cerevisiae | reverse complement strand
GGAGGTCTAAATCGGGAAAATACCGATTTAGACCTCCCTTTTTTCGTTGGAAATTTTGTTGATGAATAATCCAGGTTTATATATATTGCCCACAAGAACACCTCCTACTTCACAATTAAGCTAACGTCTAAAATTGATGAGCAAAATGCCTTACTTCTGTTTGACGAGCTGACGTCTTAAAGCCCTTGAGTATACGCTTATCCTTTGTTTTAAAATAATATGGAATCTCTCTTTTTCAAGCCTAGCGTTCAACAGCGGAGTCGAACTATAATGACGCCACTATCTCTTTTTTCGCCCTTTTTTCTGCAATGCATTATTTGTCATAAAACAAGGTAATGCAATTAGACAAATCAATAAAGCAATTTTTTTATTCAACATCGTTATGCTCCTTTTCTCTCATCAGATGGCCTGTTCCCAACATACCCAATATCAATCCAACAAATCCAACAAAACTCACTCCGCTTTGTTGATGATCGTCAGTCCGCGGCAATTGATTTTTTAAATTTTCCAGATTATAACCTTTCGTTCGCTTTACTTGTTGGCTATTTGCTGGACAATAATCTGAACTATTGAATGCCCGTAAAGCTTGAAATCTATTTTCCGTCATAAAGGTCTTCGAACTACTCTTTGATGAATCATTTTTTCCATGATTAGATTCCTTGCTGTTTTTAGCTCCAGACACCGTATTCAATCCTATTGAAATCAACTTTTGAAAACTATGCGACATTAACTCCCCCTTGTTGGAGATATAATCTTCAACTAGCCCTTGCCCATAACGGTACGTCAAATCAATCGTTCCATTAGGAAGTAATTCAGCCCAATAAATTGAACCATTACTGTCCTCAATGACCTGTTCTTCTCCAACGACTAAACTGATCGTTTTAGTTGAATATCCGTTGGGACTAAGCGTATGAATTAAGACCTGATTAGCGCTCGTCACTGTTAAACTAACCTTTGCGCCATTCGGATAATACACATTGAGATCCATTAACTTCTTATTTCCATTGACAACAGTGTTAACTTGAGTTTGGTCCTTGTACGATTTCCATGAATCAATTGGCGCAGCATAATAATAATCAACAAATATTTGAACATTCGTGAACACGCCTTGCGCATTCTTAGGCCATTTCGACTGATCAACCGTATAGCCGGATTCATAGGCAGGATTCTTTACATTAGTTGTATACGCCTCTCCCAAATTGCCCGTCAGTGCCACTGTCTTTTTCAGAACACCTTTGGATGAAAAATATCTTACAATAACCGGTGCGGCCTTAACAGTCGGCACTGACACAACTGGCGCCACATAAACCGTGCTAACCCCATTGCTAGCCTTAACTCCAGTATCAATCGGCACTTGTCCCGCAGCTGGACCAGTGATGTTTGCTGTTTGTGAGGCCGCATCATAGGTGAAGTTATCCGGGTTAGTTGCTGTGACATCTCCCAAAGTAGTAGTTTGATCCCTGCTCAATTTCGGTTGATTGTCTAATTGTACCGAGCTATCTCCATTCTTGATAACAACCAGGTTGCTAGGCGTCACGTCAGTTGGTGTCACTGCACTCGTGACTGGCGTAGCGTCTTTTGCTAAGTTAATTTTCGTCTTGGGCTTCATATCTTTTGATGAATCATTTGATTCTTGACTAATTTCAGAACCAGACGATACCGGCTTTTCAACAGACGGTGTTATCTTGGCAGTACTAATTTGTGTATTTTGTTTAGTTTGGCCACCGTTTGAACCATTACTGGTATCACTTATATTTGAGCTAGTTGTTGACGAACTAGCACTCGAAGAGGAACTACTTTGACTCGCTTGATTTCCCACAACCTCAGTCTGTTCCCCAGTCACGTCCGCATGCGCGTTGACCGGATTCATTTGGCTCAAGGACAAGGAAAATAGAGAAACCCCTAACAATCCCAAATACTGATAGTTTCTTTTACTAACGAATTTCAATCGCTTGGAAGACGCCTTTCTCTGCTGATGATGCATGTTGAATCTCCTCCGATTTTAAATCCTCAAAATTGCTCAGCTATCCATTCTAGCTAAAATGTGACAATCCCTACATTTATAAATTAATCTCAAATATTTCTAAAGTCAACATTAAGTTTCATTGTTATTTACACTGTAGATTTATTTGCTCAGTTAATAAATATAATTAGAGCCCTATAAACCCCTTGGCCATTGAATTTCCAGATTCAATTGCATGGTCTTTCACTAAGTTTCTGTGTGCTAAAGAATTATGGTATTTGCTTGGAAAAAGTGCGCTTTCACTTTGGAATCCAACAAAATCCATTTTGACTTTTACGTTCACCACACCTGGAAAACCAAGATCTTTAGACTTCAATGATTGACTATCAGACTAGAATTTTTCATCCGTTTCGTGGACAGCCATTAGCATTGGCTAAAAACGACAATCGCATCTCCATACAACAAAGGCCCAGCGTTGACTGGGACTTTACTGATTGCTATCTGATTTTAATGGTGTGGAACTGCTTACTGGTATTGCTCGGAGCGGTGCATGTTGCCATCCTTGCCAGCGGGACACTAGTCGCCATCGTTTACTTATTTTTTGACATTAGCGGTCATCACCTTTACCTCTATCCTGAAAAGAGCGTCCAAATAGATAGCAAATTCACCCACAGCATTGAACCAACAATTTGATAGCCTACCTCCCCCGAGACATGGCGATGCCCAATCCGAAAGGTCACAATCCAGTAAATCATAAAGAACATGATAAAAAATCCTAACATCGCATTGCTTGCTATAAACACGTCGGCAATGAAAACAATTGCAACACCAAACTTTTCCCACTCAGACAAACTTTTATAATGGAAATCCCCAATACCCTGACCGGCTGTTTCCCAGTTCCCAAACATCACAATGCCAAGCGATATGGTACACCAACCTAAGCATAAAGTTGCGTAGATCATACCCGTATTGTTTAAATGGAACCAACCAATTCTCCACTTATCTAAAATAATGATGGCGGCTACGTTGAAAAATAATGCTGTGATTGCAAGTTGCTTTCTTGTGACCCTGTTCATCCACCACTTCATCCAACCAATCCATTTCTATGCCTTTATTGTCTTCGCAAATAAACCATCTTGTTATCAAGCGGTACTTTTCCCAAAGTCGATTATTCTCAGAAAGCTCATACCACAGTTCCCATTAATCATTCCAATCAAGTCACCACTTAGTCGGAAGCACGTCCCTTCCCGCTAAATCCCAACGACCACAGCCACCACATTGAAATCGCTTCCAAAAACACCTCATTACCCCCAATTTCCAGTTGGTGTCCACCGCAACCTGGCGTACAATGGAACTAACCTGTTACACAAGGAGATCAGAGCACCCATGCTTGCCTTCATTTTAACCGCCATCGGTGTCTTCTTTGTTACCGACACCGACGACCTCATTGTTCTCCTACTGCTCTGGCTAGCAGCCGACAGCCCCCGCCAGCGCCGCAGCATCATCCTCGGCCAATACCTGGGGATCATCACCCTAATTCTTGTGGCCTGGCTGGTTAGCCGTGGCGTGCTCCACTACAATCTGGCGTCCTGGACGCGCTTCTTGGGCCTAGTTCCACTGACGTTGGGTAGCGTGGGTCTCTATCGCTGGTGGCGTCACCGCGGACAACCCGCGCTCTCACCAATTGTCAGCCATGTGGTGAGCCTGCCCCTGGTGTGGTCCCTGACGATCGGCAATGGTGGCGATAACCTCAGCATCTACATCCCCTACTTCACCCACCTCGACCGCCCCGAGTTCGCCGGCGTCCTGGTGATATTTCTGAGCATGATCGGCCTGTGGCTATTCGTGAGTCACCAGTTGGCCCGTTCAACGGCCGCCACTCACTTCTTCGCGCGCTTTGGTGCCTGGTTGTCGCCCCTCCTCTTCATTTGCGTGGGGCTCGCCATTCTCCTTTAAATAAAATCTTGACCCACAAATCCAGTCTTGTCCGCCGCCGTAATTGGCCGCAAGACCTGGCACGGATTCCCCGCCGCAATCACGCTGGCGGGGATATTGTGCGTGACCACACTGCCGGCGCCAATGATGGTATCCGCGCCAATGGTGACACCGGGACAGACAGAAACGTTCGCCGCCAACCAGCAGCGGTCGCCAATCGTGATTGGTTTGGCAATACAACCACCGAGTTGGCGTTCCGCCGCGGCGAACAGGTGATTGCTGGTGTAGAGGCCGACCTTGGGGCCGAAGAGCACGTCATCACCCACGGTTACCCGGGCGCCATCCAAGATGACACAGTCATAGTTGGCGTAGAAATTGTCGCCGACGTGAATGTTGGTGCCAAATTCACAGCGGAAGTTGGGTTCAATCTGGGGGTGCGCACCGGTACTGCCGACTAGTGCCTGGAACAAGTGACTGCGTTCCGCCATGGTGGGCGCAGCGTTCACGGCGTTGGTTCTGGCCGTCGAACGGTCACGCGCCGCCACCAGTAACGGATCACTGTCGTCATACGGTTGGCCAGTGGCCATATAGGTAAATTTTTCTGCTAAGTTCATGTTGTCACGTCCCTTCGTTACCTCTATCATACCTCGCCGACCGGTGTTTCACATGAAACATTTACAAAATGCTCACCCAGCTCACCCGCCAAGTACGTTATAATAAGGAAACTAAATGCGTTTTCATGGGAGGAAAACATGGACGATGAAGGTTCACCACTATTCACACTAGGCATTGGTCCGGATGGCGAGCCCTGGGTCAAGACCGCTGCCGCCGCTAACGCTATCAAGGATCCGGCTACATACAGCGCCGCTCTGAGCTTACTCATCAACGAGATGCGCGATCAGCTGGGGTTGACCAACGATCAGGCTTTTCAGGCGTTTATGGCGCTCACGCTCAAACCAACGGCCACAGCTAAAAGCAAGCCAACGGCACCCAAGCCGCCACTAGCCACGCGGGTGACGCTCTCCGGCAAGAATCTACGTTCCGGTCGGCGGGAGACCCACGACATTGCGCTAACCGATCTAGTGGACGTTGCCGCTAACGAAGACGTGGTCTACATCACCTTCCAGAACACCATGATGGGCATTATCATGAACGACGCCTACCAGGCCGCCAAGCTGGCGATGGGCAAACGCGACTTCAAGTATTTCCTAGACGAGGCCAACCTGACTTTCGCCCTTTACGCCTACCCGGCTGACGTGAAGGCCCTGCACACCATCTTCGCCTACGCCCGCCAGCATCAGCTATTCACCGAGTTAAATGCCGATGAGGTCGCTGCCGAGGATGTTCCGGATACCAAGGAAGCATTCGATCAGTTCATGCAAGACATGTTCGACCAGCTCCCAGAAGATGAGCATGACAATGGCGATAACGTGGTGCCGTTTCGGCCGAAAGATAACTAAGACAAAGAACGGGTGACCGTAGCTGGCCACCCGTTTCAACACTATAAATTCAGTACAACCAAAAAGTCGACGGCCACGCAAATTTCAGCGGGCCGTCGACTTTTGTATACACAGTTAGTTACTTATTTTCGTGACGGCACTTGCAGATCCGCCTACCCAACTTTACTCACCGCAAGACCCTAAATCACCATCATCAAAGCCTGGTACAACAGGTAACAGCCGTACAGCATGACGATGCCACCGGAGACAATGTTGACCCACATCAGGAATTTCTGTGGCAGGCGTTCCTTGAGCAAGCCCAGAATCAGCGTGATGCCAAAGAACCAGATGGCTGTGGCCGAGACCACGCCAGTGATAAACGGCGTCACTTCCGTATCGGTCAGGGAGCCGCGCATGGCCCCGAACATCAGGCTGGTGTCGATGATTGCCTGCGGGTTGGCCCACGTGACCACCCACGCGTTGACCAGTGATTTTTTCATGGGTAACGGCGTGCTTGAACTCTCTAGTTTGAAACTCGCCGCTGACCGCAAGATACCAAACCCAATCCAAATGACCAGTAAGCCACCCACGAACATAATAATCAGCTTAAACATTTCGTGGGAGCTGATAATCGCCCCCATGCCGAAGAAAGCCGCTAACGTCAGCGCTGTGTCGGCAAACCAGACCATCACGGTGACGGGCCAGGCGCGTTTCAAAGGCTGATTAATCGCGTTGTTGAAGACAAATAAATTTTGCATCCCAATCGAGGATACCAGGGCCAGGCTCAATAGGAGGCCCCGCAAATACATTGCTGACATGGTCACTCGCTTTCCCTCTAGGCCCACTCCGCTAGTCGCCCGAGATTTTTTTCAGTATCCGACTAGCATACCAAATATTTTATGAAAACGAAAGGAAAATTCGGGGAATCGCTGGCCTGGTCGGGGGTTGTGGCTACCGGTGAGCCTTAAGGCTGATAGCCGGATAATCCTGGGCTTGGATTATTTGGCTATCAGTTTTAAGCGGAGCCAGCTGCCTTTGGTCGCACGTTTCGACAATGTAGATGTAGAGAGACAACTCAAGTCTGGCGTTTTGTCTCAGACGCAACTAAAGAGGCATTTCACTTGATTCTAATCTAATTTTAATCTAAAATTCACGATAAGAGACTGCCGTGGTAAATCCCCCAGTCCCACTAAACCTAGAAAGAACGCGATTAATGTGAAGATTCTCGCAACGAACACCCCATTATTGCAGCTACTTTGCCAATTAAGATGGGAAGTCTCGCTTCATGCCAAAAATTTCACTCCACCAATTAACCTTCGGCTTCGATCCGAATGACCATGTGCTCTTTGATCACGTCGATTTAGACCTGGATACGCATTGGAAATTAGGATTGGTCGGCCGCAACGGTCGCGGTAAGACCACCCTGTTCAACCTCTTACTGGGCGCCTATCCTTACCAGGGCACGATTACCGGCAACCAGAACGTTAGCTATTTTCCCGCCACCGTGCCCGATCCGCAGCAGTCCGCAACGGCCGTGCTCCATCAAATTTCCCCGGTCGCTGACTGGCAACTGGAACGCGAATTACGCCAGCTCGACCTGGACCCCGCCCGCTTGAACCAGCCCTTCGCCACGTTGTCCGGCGGGGAACAGACCAAGGCACTGCTCGCCATTTTATTTGCCGATGAACAGGCCTACCCGCTGATTGATGAACCCACTAATCACTTGGATCTTCCCAGCCGCCAACGCGTCGCCGCCTACCTCAAAAGTAAGCGCCAGGGCTTCATCGTCGTCAGTCACGACCGCCATTTTCTCAATCAGGTGACCGACCACACGCTAGCCATCGAGCGTAAACAACTGAGCCTGACCCACGGCAACTTTGCCGTCTACGAGGACCAGAAACAGCGGCGCGACAACTTTGAAGAGGAGCGCGACGCCAAATTAAAAAAGGAAGCCGACCGTCTCCAGCACAGCGCTACCGACCGGTCCAATTGGGCCCAGATCACGGAAAGCCGTGCGCACGGCAATCCCCACCAGAAAAATAGCGGCCGCAACGCTGCCGGGAGTAGTACCCTCCCCGCTAAAATGATGAAACGCGCGCGTAACGTGGCACGCCGCCGAGACAGAGAGCTCGCGGCCACGGAAGGTTTACGCCAAAACATTGAACACGTACCGCCGCTAACCATGACGCCCATGTCCACGCACTATCAGCCACTCCTCCACGTCGCTGACTTTTCGTTGTGGTACGGAGATCGGCAACTCTTCTCGCCGGTGTCCTTCGACCTCGAAGCCGGCGACCGGGTGGCCCTCGTTGGCCCCAATGGCTGTGGCAAGTCGTCTCTCATCCGCAACCTGTTGGGAACGTTTACCGGCAACCGGACCGGAGTTGCCGACCTCAAGCCCCAGTTAACCCTCAGCGTGGCGCGCCAACTGACGGCTGACAATCGTGGCGCCCTGACGGCATTTGCCACCGCGCACCACCTTGACCGCAATGCCTTACTGAACACGCTCAAGAAGCTCGGCCTGCCCCGCGACGTTTTCGCAACGCCCATCGAGCAAATGAGTATGGGCCAGCAGAAAAAAGTTGAGTTGGCCCAGTCCCTCGCGACGCCTGCCAACCTGTTCATTTGGGATGAGCCACTGAATTATCTGGACGTCTTCAATCAGGAACAGCTGACGACCCTGCTGACCACCGCGCGCCCGACATTATTGTTCGTCGAGCACGATCAGCAGTTTATTGACGATGTGGCAACGAAGGTCGTGACCCTGACCCCGTTGCCGTAGAGCGCAGCTGGCTTGATTGCTGGCGCACAAAAGGTACAGCCGTTATCGTGATTGGTAGCGGCTGTACCTTTTTCGCGTGGTCAACTTTGCGGATGATTCAGTTCATGAGCAACGATTGAATTGACGGCACCTGAACGCCAGAAAGCACAGGTTATTTCGTCTGACGAGTACGTCTTAATCATCACAAGATTGGAATTAAAGAATTAGCGCTTATTCTCCTTCATAGCAATTTATTCCAAGTTTTACAAATTTACGGCAGTTAAAGTCCATGTAAGTAATACGCATATACTGTCGTTGCCACAGCTAAAATAATTGTAGAGCAGATCAATGACCAGATAAACCAATTAGCACCCAGTGTTCCAACAACAATACTAATTAATCCAAATATCAAAAGCAGTCTATCACCCAACAAGTTTACCTTACACCAAATTATTGGCGACTCATACGTCCATGGAAGCCGGATACCAATTAAATGGTTTCTCCTAACATATGGCATTGGTAAACCTAGGAAAAAAGGATCCCCATCCCAGCTGAATGTTGTGATAGATTTTCTTTTCCCAACGCGCTTGGAATAATTAATAACAACATGGCATACAATAAGAATACGACATTCAGATCAGTATACATCTTTTGGAAGCTTTTGAAGAAATGACGCCACACTCGCAGTGAGAGCAATAAAATGATTAATAAAATGGCAGTAAAGACTATCGTGAGATGCCATTCTGCTGTATATTTTGTCATGCCATATTTCCAGCCAATCACTTGGTTGAGCCAGACCAAAACCATCACAAACAGATTCGCTAAAACCAAATAAGGAGCCTTTACAGAAAAATTTCCAATTAACGTATCTGTCACCTCTAGCGTTCTACGACATAGTTTGTGGTCCAATCCTGACGTCCATTGATGAGTAAATAAAGTCCAGACGCTTCACAATCAAAGAAACAATTGGGTCATCTGAACCATGATAGCTGTGCGATGCTAGATTTTAGCGCATGACCATTAGTAATCTCCTTTTCTTATCGAAATAGTAGTACCTCTCTTAATTGAGCACAACTTAAATCATCTTGAAAGGTCGACGTATTAACAAATTAAAGCGGGGCATACTTTTCAATTGACCTTTATATAATTTGTAAAAGATACTTTCGATGATTCATGTTAAATCGAGAGAAGTATTTAATTTGCAATCGCGTTTCTTTCTAACGCTTCAATTACCATTACTAACGAAGATGGTTGGGCGGCACGATATCCATGACAAATCAAAGAGACCAAGCCCCGTCGAAAAACGGTTGCTTGGTCTCTTTGTTGTGCTATCGCGTTCACGATAGAATCAATTCTTCTCGTCCATTTCCAGTAAATTTTTGCGATGGATAATGGCTTCGATTAAGCGTTTACGCCTTTGATCCGTACTCTCTTTTTTTACAGCCTTTCTGAGTTTCCTAGAATAGCTGAAATTTAATGTTTGTAAAATTTTAGACAGATCTTGCGAATCTTTGGATTCTAGCATGTGATTAACATTAGGTGCTTTCAAAAGCTGTTGAACTGATTTTTGATATAAGCGAATCGAAATCAGTCTTAAAAGGACTACGCTACTAACCAATGATGCTAGCCAAACCCAAATCAGCAATAAGATTGCGACTGCAAACTCTACGGGTGTTTCATTCATTGATAAGTTCATATACCATTCTGCACCGATGATTGCTGTAGGCACGACTGCCATGCAACTAGCGATCATTCGAAATTTAAGATCATACAATTACAAACACTTACCTCTCTATTTTAAAATGTCGCTATAAATTCTAAAAAACCGCCTAATCCACTAAAAGCACCTTCAGCTGTGGGTGCTCAGCTCATGAGCGAAAAGCTTAACCAATTGAAAAGCTTGAAAGGTTAGGAGCCCGCTCCACAGCGTTTCCATCTAAATTGGGCAAACGGTAAACCAACACTAGCGATTACCTGAATCGTCTTTACCACACGCTACTAGGCCAATAGCCAATCCACGATATGGACAATCGGGATACCAGCAACTTCGCCCACATCCATGCGATTCGCCGTAATCAGCGTCTTGGCGTAGTTGTCGTCGAGTGCCTGCAGATTTCCAATTTCTCGGTTATCCTGAGTTGGCAATTGCATCGTCACCTGGTAGTACGCGACCTCATGGCCCCGCTTCGCCACGAAGTCAATCTCCCGTTCACCATCTTTGCCGACGTCGACGCGATACCCCCGCCGCAACAACTCCAAGTAGACAATGTTTTCAATCTGATGGCCAAAATTGTCACGATAGTTACGGTTCAGCGTGACGTTTCGCAACCCCGTATCGACTGCATAATATTTAGCTGTCGAGCGCAAATAAGCCTTTCCTCTGAGATCATAGCGCTTCGCCGGATAGAAAATAAACGCCGCACACAACAAATTCATGTACCGGAGCATGGAGGTCGCATTCGCCGTCCCCCAGCCCTCATTTTTCAAAGCACCAGCGATTTTGTTTCCCGAAATCGGGTTGCCAATTTCACTCAGCAGATAGGTCGCAACCTGGGTTAACAGGCCATCATTTCTAATTGCCGCTCGCTCGTTCACATCCCGCAACAGGATCGAACTGTAAATACCATCCAACACACTGCGTTTCACCTCGGTATCGGTCACCAACGCCACCGCGGGGAATCCTCCCTCCGTCACGTAATCATTGAAAGCCAAATCAAGCGGCTTGGTGCTCCCGGTGAATTGTAGAAACTCCTTGAAGGATAACGGGTAAATCGGGATTTCCACCATCCGCCCGGTCAGTAGCGTTGCCAACTCGCCGGAAAGCAAGGATGCGTTCGATCCGGAAACGTAAATGTCCGCGTCAAAGTCAACGCGAAAACTATTGATGGCGTCCTCCCAATCAGTAACCCGCTGTACCTCATCAAAGAACAGATACATTTTTCTGTCAGGAACTACCCGTGCCGTCACGTACTGGTACAAGGCTTCCTTGGTTAAGAGGTGCTGGTATTTCATGGATTCAAAATTAATAAAGATAATCTGATCGGCCGCAATCCCACTTTCTTGTAAGAAATCTCGGAACATCCGCAGCACAAAGGTCTTGCCGGACCGCCGAACACCCGTGATAACCTTGACGAATTCGGTATCTTGATACTGTTTTAACCGATCTAAATAAAGTTGCCGGACAACCATGTGTGCCACCCCGTTCATTGTTTTCTTCAAGTATACTTGAAGAAAACAGAATTTCAACGTTTTTATCAAGTATACTTGATAAAATCCTATTTTTCAGGATTTCATCAATCATGCTTAAAGAAATCTCCACCAGCAGTTCCCCCCCCCTCAGAAAGCCGGCGTTCCGCC
Source organism: Levilactobacillus cerevisiae (assembly GCF_003946245.1). Classification (GTDB taxonomy): domain Bacteria; phylum Bacillota; class Bacilli; order Lactobacillales; family Lactobacillaceae; genus Levilactobacillus; species Levilactobacillus cerevisiae. The sequence goes on along the minus strand of NZ_RHNN01000011.1, from coordinate 92,459 downwards.
CAGCGTTGCCCGCAAGACCGCCAGCACCTGTTCCTGCGCCGGGGTCAAGACGTGTGACGCCCGGTAAACGATGCTGGAGATGAATTCCGGTTGCGCGTCATCCACGAGCTGCAGGCGGACCACGTCGTCGCGGTGCTGGTCGACAATGTCCGTCAAGAAGGTCACGCCAACATTTTCCGCGACCAGGTTCATGATGACGTGGGTGTCGTTGGCCCGGAAGACCACATCGGGGCGAAAATGATTGCGTCGCGTCAACGTATTGAAGGCCGTATCGTGCACAAAGCTACTATTAAATAGCACAAACTTCTCGTGCCGCAATTCACTAAAGGTGATGCGCTTGCGCTGGGCCAACGGATGGTTCGCGGCCACGAAAATGGTGAATGGTTGGCGATCAAATTCCTCGGCGACTAGCGCCTGGTACGAGAGCGGTGCCGTTGATCCCAGGAGCGCCAAATCCACCTGGCCGTCCCGCAACGCCTTGCGCAACCAGACCGACCCGCCCTCCAGCGTCTGGATATTTTCCAACATCCCCCGTGCCTGCAGGTGGGCCGCCACCCGCGGAAAGTAGTAGTTTTCAATGATCGGTGGCAGTCCCAGCACCGTCTTGTCCTGTGTCAGGTGGGCGAGTTCTTGGTGGGCCAAGTCCAGCTCGCGGAGGACGGTGCGCGCGTGCACGGCGAGCTGTTCCCCACTAGGCGTGACCACCAGCGTGTTGTGCACGCGGTCACGCAGGACTAGCTTTGCCTGAAACGCGGCTTCCAGGCGCTGAATGGCCATGGTAATCGTCGGCTGGGTCACGCCGAAGTCTTGCGCCACTTGGGAAAAATTTTTCGTCTGAATTAAGCGAACGAAATAGTCTAGGTCTTTGGTGTTCATTTGTCAGTCCCCTTATCACGATATTTATATCTCCATTATAAATTATTTTTATATCAACCACCACATTTGACTATACCCCTGCCGGCCACTTATAGTGGAGATGTTAAGTTCAATCACGGCACCATTCAAGCCAACAACACTTACTGGAGGAATTCATTCATGAAAACTGCAGCTACTATTTTAAATAACCCCTTCCTAAACAAGGGGACCGCCTTCACGCAGGCCGAGCGCCAGTCACTGGGCCTGGTCGGTACCCTGCCCAGCCACGTCCAAACGCTGGCCGAACAGGCAACGCAGGCGTACGCCCAGTACCAAAGCAAGGCCAACAACCTGGAGAAACGGCTCTTCTTGATGACCCTGTTCAACGAGAACCGGACGCTGTTCTTCAAACTGATGGACGACCACGTGGTGGAGTTCATGCCAATCGTGTACGACCCCACCGTGGCCGACGCCATTGAGGCCTACAGCCACCTCTTCACCGACCCGCAAAACGCCGCCTTCATCTCCGTTGACGCGCCGGCGGACATTGAAGCCACGCTGGCCAACGCCGCCAATGGCCGCGACATTCGTTTGGTCGTGGTCACCGACGCCGAAGGGATTCTAGGCATGGGCGACTGGGGTGTCAACGGCGTCGATATCGCCGTGGGCAAGCTGATGGTGTACACGGCCGCCGCCGGGATCGACCCCGCGCAGGTCCTCCCCGTCAGCATTGACGCCGGTACCAACAATGAAAAATTGCTAAACGACCCCCTTTACCTGGGCAATCACCACAAGCGGCTGGCCGGTGACGACTACCTCGCCATCATTGACCAATTCGTGACCGCCGAACGCAAGCTGTTCCCCGAATCCCTGCTTCACTGGGAGGACTTCGGTCGGGGCAACGCGCAAGTCATCCTCGACAAGTACCAGGACCAATTTGCTACGTTCAACGATGACATCCAGGGAACGGGCATGGTCGTGCTCGCCGGCATCCTGGGGGCGCTCAACATTTCTCACGAGGACATCACCGATCAAAAATTCGTGACGTTCGGTGCTGGGACCGCTGGCATGGGCATCGCCAACCAAATTTTAGACGAGCTTAAGCGGGCCGGCCTGTCCGAAGAGGAGGCCCGGCAACACTTCTACGCCGTGGACCGTCAAGGCTTGTTGTTTAACGACACCCCCGATCTGACGGCGGCGCAAAAACCGTTCACCCGCGACCGGTCTGAATTTGCGAACGCGGCTGAGCTGACGACTCTGGCCGCCGTGGTCCGGACAATCCACCCGACCGTCCTGATTGGCACGTCCACGCAACCCGGTACGTTTACCGAGGCCATCGTCAAGGACATGGCTGCGCACACGCCGCGCCCCATCATTTTCCCGCTGTCCAACCCCACCAAGCTCGCCGAAGCAACTGCGGCCAATCTGATCAAATGGACGGACGGCCAGGCTTTGATTGCGACCGGGATCCCCGCCGGCGACGTGGTTTACCAGGGCACGACCTATCACATTGGCCAGGGCAACAACGCCCTGATGTACCCCGGCCTGGGCTTCGGCCTGATTGCCGCCACGGCGAAGGTCTTGAACGGCGAAACGCTGTCCGCGGCCTGCCACGCCCTGGGGGGACTCGTGGATACGTCCCAACCCGGCGCCGCAGTGCTCCCACCCGTTTCCCAATTGACGAGCTTTTCCCAGAAGTTAGCCGAAATCGTGGCCCAAAGCGTGCTGGATCAAGGTTTGAACAAGGAACCCATCAGTGACGCCAAGGCGGCCGTAGCTGCGATGAAGTGGGTGCCGGCATACCGCGAGATCGACTAGGGTCCCGCTGCCACAATGTAAGCTAAATGAAAACGTGCCAGTAGAAATTGAACGTCAATTTCTGCTGGCACGTTTTGGTTGTCGCAATTCCACTATAGTTGAATTTTTCCGGTTACCTGGAAAGGGGCGGGTGCCCGGCTTGAAAGCAACGTGTTCCTTGCCCTAGCTAAGCGGCCTTGACCACTGAAACTCAGACGGTGACCCAACTATAGCGTTTGAGAAACTTGTCGGATTGCTTCTGGGGCTCAACGGTCTCTGCCATTTCCTTGGCCTGGTGCAATTTGAAATTCACATCCAGGTTTAACAACAGTTCACTAGAAATCCCCATGACGGTCTCAATTCTTAAAGCTAAGACTTCGCTGATGAATCGCTTTCGTTTAAGAATGTCCGAAATATTTTTCTGACTAACGCCTAATCGCGCGGCCAAGTCGGTTTGCGTAATTTCATAAAATGCCATCGTCTCTTGAATTAAATCAGCGGCAGAACTGGTATGATACTGCCGAATACTATTTTCTCGATGTAGCATAGTCCTCAACTCCTTAATGATAGTCTTCAATCTGTAGAATTTGAACCGTGACGATTTCTGACTTTTCAACGGAAAGCTGATCACTTTTGTCGTAGCCCTCAAACACAATTCGAAAATTTTTACTGATATCAACAGCAAAATCACCTTCTAAATTACCATGTAATCGGTGACATCGCGGTGGTGGATCAGATGGAATCTGCTGTAAATTGCTCGCAGCATCAAACTCATCAAGCCGTGCTTGAATTCTTTTAGCTCGGTCACGGCCAAAATTTTTAACCAGTAGTCGAGGATCACTCAAAATCTTAGTAAGCTTGTGGTTCTCAGCAACATATTCCATTCTTTCACCTCTGGAAGCATTATACCATATCGGTATTAAGAAGCAACATCTTAGCTTCACAACATTTTTATTTACCTGTGAATTACTGATTACCTTGTTTTTGTAGATGAATAATTTGGAGTTCTGTTGCTCAAAATCAGCTTCGTTAACTCAACTCTATCCGGTATCGACCTGAAAACAACCATTTCGACCGTTATTTTAAATAGGTCGTTGCCTACTCAATATTCTTTAATGATTGCCTTTTTGTAGCCACTGATTGTACACTCCGCCACACTATGCTGACAGTACTGCTGATCTTGTCCAATAAGGTCCACTGTGCCGTCGCCCATGAAATCCGAAAGAATCGCCCCCGTCAACGCTTGTATTTTCACGGCGGAGGGTTACGCTTGAGGTAAAGGGGTGGCGGAACAATGGATTGTGAATCAGCCTTAAAGCTATTAGCAGAAAACGGCTTAGCCCACACGCCGGCGTCATTGGCGCGCCTGTTGGCAGACGGCCGAGTCAGCGGTACCGGCAGTTTGCAGCAACAGAATTTAACGGTCGATGAGGCTTCTTTGAAAGCGTACGTAGCCAAGTACCGCGAGTTCAAGGAAAACCCGGGATTGGCTTTGTTTCGGGGACCTTTGGGTTAGAAGCTGGGAATGATTGGTTTTTATTTGAGGTAGCAAAAGCGTCCAACAGATACGTCGGGCGCTTTTACTGTCAAATCACAATTTAATTTTCAGGAGATGTCAATCAATCAATTAAAAGTGTGCAACCTATTGCTTAGTTAGTAGTGGTACTTGAAGTTACACCCCAATTGGATAAAATATCATCATAGTCAGAAACAGATTGCCTAGAAACCCACCCATCCAGTTTATAATTGTCTGTAGACACTAAGTGATAATAGATGTCCTTTTCACGATTTCGCATTACCGCGGCAGTAATCTTAAACTTAGCAAGGTGTGGAATCGTCGTTGAATTCATTGCCGTCATTTTCCCCAATGTCTTAGTCGGGTATTTTGTGTATGGCGGAACATTCCAGAGAACACCTGCAGTTTCAATACCTACGCTCCCCGCAAGGTCAGTTGGAATCGTAGCCGTCACACTAGTAGTAGCTTTTTTTACGCCACCAGCGAACTTACCAATCGACTTACCACCATATACATACCCACGATACTTGCCATTCATCGTAACAACCCGGTAGTAAACCGAGCCTGTATTTGTAACCTTATAGCCATAAGCGTAAAGATAATACGCAGATCCTCTGTACTTAACTGCCGAATTGCTATTAACGTTGGCTAAATCAGTTTTAGTGAATGTGCCAAAATTTTTCATCTTCGCCTTCGAAGCAACTAACTTTGCACCTTTGATTGTGCCTGGCTTTGTGTACATTGCATACTTACCATTTGTCGTTAACGTCGCTGATTTCTTTTTTAACGCCGTGTAAGACGTCTTAATTGTTGCTGCGGATGCCGTAACTTGAATGGCAGTCGTTAACGAGAACAACCCGGCTACTGCAAGTCCTGTTAATGCTAACTTCTTTATAAGAGATTTCATAGTCGTTCACTCCTTTCACCTATTATAACGTAATGCATATTACGCTGATGTTAATTTTCAAGGATAGTTGTGTATTACAACCTTTTCCCCTATAAACGAGCTGCCCGTCTTGAGTCCATACTGGTTTTGAATCCACTAATTAAACGTTGCCCACCTTTTGTGAATCCAACAGTTAACGAACTATCCATTTTTGTGTACCAGTCAAATTCATGTTTACTCTTGTTTAAGAGCAATTTTTATCGATCAATGAACAATAAGCGGATAATTAATAGTTAAATCATGGTGAACTATTTAATTATTAATAGCAAGACATTTCAGACGGTTATCCGTCCCAACTCTGTTACACTGAATCTCGTAGAGAAGTTAATGGCGACCGGCAAATCTAATTGTAAGGGACTGGAGCTTATGACATACAGTCCCAACATCGTTGTATCACCAATTTTATCTTGTGGAAACGTGTGTCAGAAGACAGTTGGTTCCGCTTAACAGGGATAACCAAACAATCCAAGCCCAGGATTATTCGGCTATCCCGTTAATGATCGCCAACTAACCGCCTTCTGACGCACTCTTACTTCACCATACCAAACGAAAGGAGGATGCCTTGTCTTGGATAGCTGTCACGTTACTTAACCTAGTCATTTTTAGCGTAGTTTTAATATCGCTCTGCACATTACTGGTGCACCGATTGACGAAACTCGTTCTGGCTAGCGCTAAGTTACAAAAGACGTGGCGCAGATTTACCCACCCGGACAAATAAAAATCGTCCTCTAAACTTTGACGAGTTAGGACGATTTTTGTTCGTTTTATAAACTGTCGATCGGAACCCGCGATTTCTACACCTTGGGCGAAGGCGCTACAACACCTTCGCTTTTGTTGCGTTCAGTATACCATGTGGCCTGCCCAATCCCCCACAACTTCAACTTGAATTTTCTCCCCAACTTCTAGCATCCCTTCATTTTCCGCTTCCCTTTTCCGCCAGCTTCCGGTATACTAAGTTCCAACAAAACTTCCGAAAGCGGGTCGCGGCCCGTCATGTTACTGGTAGCACTTCTACTGGGCTGGAATAGCCTAAGGAGTGCTTTTTTAATGCAAAAAAATACGAAAATCACCATCATTCTCATCACCGCCATGAACCTGCGGCTGGCAATCACCGCCGTCACCCCGCTGTTTTCCGCCATTCAACGGGCCTTTCACGTCGACAGCGGCCTCACCGCGCTACTGGTCACCCTGCCACTCTTGTGCTTCTCGTTGGGGGCCATCGTCACGCCCCGGCTGATTCGGACACTGGGCGTGATACCGCTACTCTGGGGCACTAACGGCCTCTTACTCGTTGCGAACCTGGTGCGACCTATAAATACCGTTACCCTACTTGGCGGGACCATTTTCATTGGCCTAGCCGTCGCCGTCCTAAATGTTTTGGTGCCGACCATGATTGCCCAGACCACGACGACCGGCGTGACCAAACTGACCAGCACCTACGCCGTCACCATGAACGTGCTTGCGGCGCTGGGAACCGCCGTCGCCATCCCCTTGGCCAATTTATGGGGCTGGCAACTGGTATTCCGGCTGTTCAGTCTGCCCGCCGTGTTGACGCTACTGGCCCTGTTTCGCTTACCCCGGGGGAGCTTTCCCCAACAGGCCGCAGCGACCAGTCAGTCGACCAGCCTCTGGGCAACGTTGCGCCACGACACGACTGCCCGCCGGCTCACCCTGTTCATGGGCCTTCAATCGCTGATTTTCTACAGCCTCACCACCTGGCTCCCCACCATCTTCCAGGCCCGCGGTGCATCCACCACGCTGGCGGGAAATTTGTTAGCCATCTTTCAACTCGTCGGCATCCCCGCGGCGTTAGTTCTCACCCGGGTGACGAACCAACGCCGCCTGTTGTGGGGACTCTTGGGCGCTTACCTACTGGGCGGGAGCGCACTCCTGTGGTCCGGCCTTGGTTGGTGGCTCGCCGCCGGTCTGTTGGGGTTCACGAGCTCACTCATTTTCACGTTGGCCCTCAACCTCATTGCGACCAGCAGTCACCACGTAACGGTCATCGCCAACCGGTCCGCCGTGGCCCAATCACTGGGTTATTTGTTAGCCGCAGTGGGCCCCGTCGTGTTGGGTCGTCTCCATGACCACTTCACCAGCTGGTTGCCGGTACTGGCGGTGCTGACCGGCTTGGTCCTCTTGACGATTGCGACGGGCCTGCGGTTGAGTAGGGCGTTGTCGGCGGCTGACAAGCGTATGGATTGATAATGACAAAAAGCAGTGACCCAGCGGTTCCGACTTAGGAACGACTGAGCCACTGCTTTTCTGTTTACCTTAACCAGCCAACTTGCTGGTTACCCACCATTGTTTCACATGAAACATTCTACTCTGCCGTCCGGTCCATCACCCGGCCCACAAATACCTGCAGCGCCTGCTGTTTCAGTTGGGTCGTCTTTGCCTGGGGGTCTTGCTTGAGTCGCCGGGCAACGTATTGGGTTGCGTAAGCCTGTGCCTGTCGTTGAGTCGCTTTCCGTTGGAGGGTCGCCTCTACCCGTTTGACAGCGGCCTTGGTCAACACGTGCCAGCTCGGCGTCAGACGGTAAACGACCGTCTGTTGCTTCAACTGTCCCGCATTGGTCACACCGGTGAAGAGCCACTTGGCCCACTGGTTCGTGTAGACGTAGCGGTCATCTTGCGTTGCTCGCACGGCCTTCGTCGCGTTAAACGTGACCCGGACGCGTTTCTGCTTATTCACCACCACCGCCGTCTTGCCGTTTTCCCGTTGGCTGGCGTAGGCGGTATAGGTCGTCTTGCCTTCCTTAATCGCCTTGGTAATCAGCACGTGATTGCCGCGAATACTGCCGACCGGTCGAATCGCTACCTGGTGCGTCGTCACGCGCTCCGTGGTCCCGTAATGGCGCTGCGAATCCAGCAACAGCACGCCTTGCCCGCAGATGACCACCACCGTCAGGACAACCGCCCACGCCGTTTGCCGGCTGATAAATAGCCAACCAGCCGCGATGACACTAATCACAATTACGCCTAATAACATATTAAGCCGCCTCCTGACTCTTGGAACTCAAGAAGAACGCTGGCAACACGCCCACTAAGGTGCCGATACTGATCCACATGAACGTGTGAAAGTAAGCCGTGTGCAGCATCGCCGTGGTCGCCAGGTTATTGCCCTCATAACTGGCAATGACCGCCGCTAAGACTGCCGTTGCGACCGAGCCCCCAATGTTTTGCGCCATCCGGGTGGCCACCGTCGCCTCAGCAATCAAGCCGTGATCGATGCCCGTGTAGCTGTCAGACATCACCGGAATTGTGATGCCACTGCGGCTGAGGCCCATCAAGAAGAGCATGACCAGAATCAACCAGGTCGGCGTGCCCTTGTCAAAGTAGGCAAAGGGGACCGTGGTGATGGCCGCAAACAGCAGGGAGATGATTACCACCCATTTTGCCCCGTACTGGTCGGTCAGTTTCCCTGCCTGCGTCCGGGTCACCAGCATGCCGGCGCCCAACGCAATCAGGTACAGCCCGGTATCAATGACGCTCAGGCCGCGGATATTTTGCAGGAACAGTGGCAGGGCAAACATCGCCCCATTTACCAGCAGGCCCGAGAGAAACAGGAGCGCGGTCGACGCGGAAAAGTTGGGCGTGCGGAACAGCTTCAGGGGAACCAGCGCTCGCGTCGGTTGCTTGAACGCGTAGACGATGTAGCCCAGCAGGCAGTCCAGCCCGATGAAGACTGGCAGGAGCACGGTAAACTTGCCGAACACGTCATCCGTGCTGAAGTTCGTGACGCCGATCACCAGGCCGGAGAACAGGCCCACTAATAGGAGGAAGCCCACGAAATCAAACGGCTTGCGCTGCCCCGCTGTCGGTTCAAACGCTGGCAGGAAGACCACGTCGAGGATCAACGCAATCAGGACCAGGGGAATGTTGATGTAAAATAGCCAGTGCCAATTTAGAAATTTAATCAGCGCGCCCCCAATCGTCGGTCCCAGGATGGGCGCGAAGACGATCGGTAAACCCACCACAGACATCAACTGGCCCAGGCCCTGCCCCCCTGCGGCCCGAATACCCAGCGTGGTGACCAGCGGCACAATGATGCCGGCCGCGGCCCCCTGAATGATGCGGCCAATCAACAGAAACGTGAGGCTGTCGGCTAACCCGGACATCACGGAGCCAATCAGGAACACAATCAGTGATAATTCCGTTAATAACCGGCCGGACATCTGGTTCACCAACCAACCGGCCAGGGGGACGGCCAATCCCAAAGCCAGCACATAAGCCGTCGTGACCCACTGAACGGTGTTGACAGTTGCGTCTAAATCTTTCAGAATGGTGTTAAGCCCAATGTTCGTCATGGTTGTGTCGAGCATGGGGGCCATTAAGCCCAGGACCAGAATCAAGGCCATCTGGGTGACCGAAACCTTGGGCTGTTGCCCGGTTTGGTTCATTTTAGCTTGTTTCGTCATGGATTATCTCTCCTTTTAAGGTACTCGCAGTACCCAAGAAGAGATACTAAACCTTTTATTTGTCATTTGCAAGGGAGGGTCATAAATTTTGGAAAAAAATCATCGCCGGCGGGGTAAGGAACTTGAAAATGCAATCTTAGATGCCGCATGGACGTCGATGCAGTCGATTGGCTACGCCCAGCTCACCATGGACGACATCGCCACGGCCGCTCACACCAATAAGAACGCCATTTATCGTCGCTGGGACACCAAGCTGGCCGTCATCAGTGACGCTGGTAAACGGGCTCTCAGCCAGGGCGATTACGTTAGTCCCATGACGGTCGAAGAACCCAATACGGGTAGTCTGCGGGACGATCTGATTGCCCTGCTCAGCATTCCATTGCCCATCATCGAGCTAACGGGACGGGAGAATGTTAAGGCGCTGGTCCAAGACTACCTGCCCCACCTAACGTTTAAAACGACTGACTTTTTACTGAGCGACAGCTTTCTCCAGCGCTATCTGACGGGGATTCTCGACCGCGCCCACGAACGCGGAGACATCCCCCTGTCAGCGGCGGAGATTCCCACGGTGGTTAAACGCCAGCCCGCGATTCAGCTTCTGGCCAATCTCTTGAGCGACGAGCCCTATGACGCCGCCACCATCGCATTGTGGGTCGACCGGATCTTGTTGCCACTGTTCAAAGCTTAGACGGTCGGGGATTCCGTTCCCGGCGGCGAGTTCAAGGTGCCCTGTTGTGGGGCCCGGCTCCAGCCTGAGAAGCGGTCTTCCGCCTCGCCTTGAAGCCTCACTGAGAATCGTGAGTCTCCAAGGTCGTCCCATGGCCTAACCTGAGGAAATCACTCAGCTAATGCCATCGACACAGCTGGGCACCTTGACTCGCCTCTGGTCACTTACACGAATGCTCTAAGTTTCAACAGGTGGTAAGTGTCGCTGGCACCAGGCTGTCCGGCGTCCTACCCACAGCGTTTCGGCCTAAATTTACGGCAAAACGTCACGCCAGGTGTCAGAGCCTTCACTAAATCCAGCACAAAAAAGGTGCAGCCGTTATCCCACGAGATAACAGCTGCACCTTTACTTATCACCATTTTAAATTGTCTTTTGGCGCCGCCTCTCAGCGACTCACTTCACACATTCAGCGCCACCAAACGGCCCGTCTTCCCCTTCAGATCCACGTCGTACGTGCTATAGGCACCGGCGTCGAAGTGGACCGCCCAGAAATCAGCGGTTGGGTCGACTAGCTCTTGATAGATCACCCGCAACGTTCCCAGGTGGGCGACCAACAACACCGTGTCCGTCGCCGCAAACTGGTCTAGCGTTTGCCACAAGCCGCGGCTGACACGCTTTTGAAATGCCGGGAAGCCCTCCACGGTTGGTGGGGCAAACGTCAGTGGCGCATCTAGCCAGCGCTGCCAGTTCAGGGGGTCGGCGGCCTGAATTTCATCGGCATCCAAGTTTTCCCAGTTGCCGAAGCGCTTCTCGTTCAGGTCGGCATCGACGACGACCCGACAGGCCGGATGACCAGCCTGAATCGGTGCCAGCGTCTGGGCCGCCCGCTGTAAGTCGCTGCGGATAACCCCCGTGATGGGCGTGGCCGCTAATTTTTGCGCCAGCTGCTGGGCCTGTTGCTGCCCAGTTTCGTCGAGGGGCACGTCCAGTCCGCCGTAAAATTTCTTCGCCAAATTCTGTGTCGTTTCGCCGTGCCGGGCCACTAATAATTTCATAACGTCGCCCGCACCACGATCAGGTACGCCAGCAAGAAGACGACCTGGGAGATTTCCGTGTAGGCGCCGACCGTGTCGCCGGAAAAGCCGCCCAACACCTTGAGGATGTGGTGGCGGTACAGGATGGCGACCAGCACGACGGCCGCGTAGGCGATGAGACCGCGCCAGCCCAACATCAGGTAGATGGCGACGATGGCCACCAGTTGGGCGACCACGATCCGCCACGTTTTCACGCCGACCCAGATACTGGCCAGGCCACCTTTGGATCCCGCGTACACCATGCGATAGAACAGCAGGGCCACCCCGGTCTTGGTCATCATGGTCATGATTGCCGCCAGAAAGACCATCGTCAACGTGCTCAGATGGGCGCTGAGGGCAATCCCACAGCCGAAGACGGTCGCGTAAAAGTAGAGCAACGCCAGACTGCCCATGGTGCCCAGCCGGCTGTCCTTCATAATCTCAAAAATTCGATCCGTGGTCCGCGACGAGAACAGGCCGTCCGCCGTGTCCGCCAAGGCATCCAGGTGAAAGCCCCCGGTCACGAATCCATCTAAGATCCAGTAGAAAATCCACGCCAACCACAACGGAAACAGAAACGTCAGACCCCAGAAAATAGCGGCCTCACCCGCACCCAGAATCAGGCCAAACAGCGTGATGTATTGGATGCTCTGCTTGAATTTATTAGTCACATCATCAATCTGAATGGGAATTGAGATGCGCGTGAAAAATTGTCCGAATAATACCAACGCTTTAAACATCCGCTACCTCCAATTCTGCCAGCCGTTTCAATTCGGGAAAGGCCGCTTCGATTGCCGCCGCGCGACTGCGTTTGACCCCGACCAGGGCCACCGTGGCCGGGCCCGCCGACTGGTCGAGTTGAACCGCATCTTCAGGCACCTGCCAGTGAATCGTCGGGTGCGCCTGCGTTTGGGCCATTTGCCCCAGCTCGTAGCGCATCCCCTTTGACCCGACCGGCAGGAGATCCTGCACACCCTTAAAGCGGCGTAATTTTTTAATCACATCATAGCTGAAGATGTCCGCCAGGTGCGCCACCACGTCGTCGCCTACGTACGGGTCGCCGAGTTGGTAGACCTGTAGCGGCTCGGCCGTTTGTGGCCGCCACGCCGTCTTGGCTAAGCGGCCAATCAGCGTGATGCCCAGTGACGTCGTGGTGGTCGGCATGTTGTCCTCGGTACTACCATTTAGCGGTAAATCGGGATAGCCGGCCTGGGCCAGTTCCTGTCGCACACCCCAGATGAGTTGGCGGCCGGTCGGTTCCATTTCGTTGCCAATCGTGTCCACGGCCGCCAGCAGGTTCACGCCGACGCACAGCAGTTCCAGCAGGGGCACGCGCACGGCGTAGGCCGCCATAATTTCCGGTGCCACGCTCACCGCGTCCGCCGACTTCGCCCCAATCCCGGCGCTACTGTCACAGGCGATCACCAAGTCTTCGTCGGCATTTAGCGGCACCACCGTCAAGTCTCGATACTGCGTTTTCATCAAGCCATGCCCTCCAGGAAGTCCGCCTGCTTAACTCGCGCTGGCAAGACTGCGTACAGCACTTCGCAGAGGACGATGTTCACGATCGTCGCGATTGTCAGCGGAATGAAGAGCGCGAAGATGGTGCCCTTCAACAGCGGGTAGAGTAGCGGCACTTCGATCGGCACGTTGATGATGTAGCCCACGATGTCGGACAGGATGATGACGCCGAGCTTGTTGACGCCGAAACGCTTACGAATCCAGCCAACCGCAAACATGCAGACACCCATCATGAAGCCGACGACCAAATGAACCGGCAGCGTGAGCGGAAAGCCCGCCAGCATGGCTGAGGTCAAATGGCCAAATAGGCCGAGCAGCGCGCCAATCCAGGGTCCCAGCATGATGGCGCCCAAGAAAGCGGGTGCCGAGTCCAGGGCAATTGAGCCCATGATTTTAACGTTTGCGCCAATGACGCACAATGCCAGCAACAGCGCCGTTAACGTCAGTCGTTTTAACGCCCGATTATTCCCCATAAGTAAAAACTCCTTTGATTTTTTAGCTATCGCACGCGTGAATATTGCAGAATTTATGTAAATGCAATCGCTTACCTAATAAGTTACGCTGATGTGGGGGCTTAATCAACCGCTGCTGCCATCACATTTTTGTCTGATTTCCGCAACAATCGTGTTACTGGGGCCCCGGTGGCTGGCACTTTGATGATGGGTATCGCGGCGGATTGGGTGCCGGGTTCCTGTAACCTGTCGTGCTGGGGTGACGGACCGCCTTTCTGAGCGGGCGGACGCTTCTACGAGACATAAAAAGGCGCAGACACGCCCTCTTCTAGGGAGCGTCTGCGCCATTAGCGTACGTTACAGGTAAAACGATAGCTATTCATCCGGATTCTCAGTGGTGAGGCCCCGTCGCATGACATGATAGGATAATGTTACCACAAGAAATCAACACCGCGTCCGGTACCCGGCCGCGCGCTAATACGTGGTCACGACTGAGCTCATAATTTGCCACTGCCCCGCCACTTGTTGGACTCGTAAGACCGTGTGTAAGGGCCATTCGTGCCGACCGCTGCCGTGGATACTGGCGGTGACCTTGTTTTCCCCGGTAATTTGCCAGCCGGTCGCGACTGCCGTGATGGCCACGTGCTCCTCAACGGAAGAGAAGTAGTGCATCGTGCCCTGGGCGATTTCCTGTAGCCACTCGGCCCGTGGCTGGACGTACCCCGTCATGTGGGTCAGCGTGAAGTCCGGTGCCAGTAAGGGTTCCAGCGCCGCGACATCATCGGCGGCCATGGCGGTATTGAACTTCCGGTAAAGGGTTAAGAGTTCTGGGTTCATGGTGTGCTCCTCGATTTATTTGCGATTTTAGAGAAATATTTCGGATTTTTTCTGCTATTTTGACACCGTTTTTTACTTGCGGTTAATCCCTAAGCTATCGCGGGAACCCAACGTCTCATCGTGTGCCAACCGAACGACCAGGTCCGCAATACTCTTGCGAGAAACGTCATGGCCGCCAAAGGGTTCGCCCTTCTTGGTGACCTGATAGTCGGTGTCGTTGCCGCTGTCAAACCAGCCCGGCCGGATCATCGTGTAGTTCAAATCAGAGGCTGCAATGACGTCGGCGGCATCCCGGTAAGTTTGTAAAACGGGATTGCCAGCCAAGTTGCCACCCGCACCGACGCTGGCTGGGATTTCGTTATAAATGCCCATCGAGGTGATAAAGAGGAGCCGCTTGACGCCGGCCTGGTCCATGGCGGCCACTAAGGTCTTGGCCATCCCCGCCAGGTTGCCACTCAGGGCGGCGAACACGACGTCCTGTCCCGCCAAAGCGGCCTGCAGGGCGGCCGCATCACTCACACTCCCGGCCACGGCCCGCTCACGGTCGGCGTTCAGCTGGCCCAACCGCTGAGTGTTCCGGGCCATCAGGGTCAGTTGATCCGTCGTGTTATCTAAGAAATAGTGCCGGGTGACGCTGCCCACGGAACCCGTTGCGCCAATGATCAGTACGTTTGTCATCATGTATTTCCTCCAATTCGTTTTGAATAAACCTAGTGTAGCACCTTGCAGTTAGTGCAAGGCAACTATTAATTTTAAATTTTTTTCAGTTCTTAAAAAACTGCCTTAAGCCTTCCCCTGCCGTTCACCCGGGGCAATCAGGAAAATCGCCGCCAGCAAAGCCAGGACCAAGAGCCCCGCGCCCATTAAAATGGCGTGTTGGAAGCCAGTAACTTGGTTACCAAACAGGCCTTCCGTGGTCACCAGAATCGACAGCCCAACCGAGCCACCAATCTGATGCATGACGTTGACGACCCCGGAAGCGGCGCCAGCGTCGGCCCCCTGCGTGTGGGCCACCCCAGCCGCCGTGAAGGGACTCAAGGAAAAGCCTTGGCCAATCCCGATGACCACCATGGGTGCGGCAATCCCCCACCAGTAGCCAATTGCTGGCGTGAAGAAGCTCAGCCAGAGCATCCCCGCGGCCGTCAAGGCAATCCCAATCACCAGCAGGCCGCCGTTGCCCCATTTAGCCGTTAACCGGGCCACTTGTAAGGCAATCACGAAGTTGACGATGGTCAGCGGGAAGAAGGCCACGCCGGCCATCAGCGCGCTAAAGCCGAGGGCATTTTGCATCAGCTGGGGCGTGATGAACCAGAAGCCCATCATGGCGCCCAGGTACAGGAAGCGGCCGACGTAGGCGCCAATCCGCTCGCGGTCGGTGAACAGGCGCAGCGGCATGATCGGTTGGCCCGTGCGGTGTTCCTGGAAAATGAAGATGGCCAGGAACAGGACGGCCAGTAGAAATGCCGGCAACTGCGCCCAATCGCCAATGATGCTGTAGACCAGCGCGCTCATCCCCAACAGGGAGCTGAAGGTGCCGACCCAATCCAATTTACCAGTTTGACCATTGTCTTTACGCAAATGCTTAACGGTCAAATAAAACATCCAGATACTGATGGGGACGTTCATGAAGAAGCCCACCCGCCAGGTTAACAGACTGGCGAAGACGCCGCCAATGACCAGGCTAACGCTGGCGCCAATCCCGGCCATAGCGCCGTAGTAGGCAATCGCCTTGACCCGTTCGGCCCCTTCGTAGGTGTCCATCAGGATGGCCAAGGTCGTTGGTGCCAGAATGGCGGAACCGATGCCCTGAAAGGCCCGCGCCGCAATGATCATCGGCGCGTTAACGGCGAGGCCCACCAGCAGGGAACCCAGGCCGAAGATGATCAGCCCAACCTGAAAGACCCGCCGCCGACCAAATAAGTCACCGGCCCGGCCCCCCAGCAACAGAAAGCCCCCAAACGTCAGGGAGTAGGCGCTGCTGACCCAAGAAAGTGTGGCTTGATTTAAGCCGAGGTCCTGAGCAATCTTGACCGTCCCCGTAAAGATGATCGAGTTGTCCAGGAGAATCATGAAGTAACTCATTAAGATAACCAATAGAATCCAATCGAAACGTTTTTGCTTTGCCATGTGTGTTTACCTCTCGTCTTTTAGTGAATGATTAGGAGTTTAGACCTTCACCTGGACTTTAAGGCAAGAGGGAATTTGATTTTATTTTTTTGGGGGCCAAACCGCTAAAAGATCACGCAAGCAAATAACCAGCAACCTGGAAAAGCATTCCCTGGTTGCTGGTTATTTAGACTGTATTTTTTCGAAAACTCATTTCTGCAACTTAAAAGTCACTGATTGTTTCAGTCTTTCCTTCTTACTCGGCTGAATGAAAATTGGCGTTTAGTTTATGCTTAATTTCCATAGACTATTACACGATCAAAACATCCTTCTGTTTTTGAATCTATATGATGCGCCACCTCAATGAGGGTAAACTCTCCACTCAACAGTAACTTATGGACCTGTTGGCTGGATCTCTCATCCAGTGAACTAGTTACTTCATCGGCCAAGACGATTGGTCGATTTCTAATTAGCGCTCGGGCAATTTCGATACGTTGTGCTTGTCCGCCTGACAAGTTTCCGCCGTTCTCACCAACAAGGTAGTTTAATCCATCCTTATCAACTAAATCTCGCAACCCAACCCTTTCAATTACACTTAATAACTCACTCTCCTTGAACTTTTCTCCAAGAGTTATGTTGAATGCAATTGTATCATTGAACATGAACGGTTCCTGATTTATCAGGCTAAACTTCTCTCTAATCTTTCGATCATCTGGGTTATTGACTACTTTTCCATCCAAAATGTACTCACCAGAATCAATTCCTAGTTCACCAATCAAAACTTTCAACAGGGTTGTTTTTCCATACCCTGATGGCGCCTTTATCAAAATTTTTTCTCCAGCACTCACGTCAAGCGACATTGTATCTATAATCACCTTATCCTGTTTAACAACCCGAATTTTATTCAGCGCTAAGCTTGTAAACGATTCATGCGAAAGCAATTTCGCATCTTCCTCATCTGGCACCACATTATCGAATACACTGCCGACAAAGTTCCGAACTGGCACGGTTGTCTGGATAGAATTAACTTCAGAAATGACTCTCATTAGAGGATTACTAATACTATTAGAAATTTGTACGACGCCCATAAATGCAGCTAACGTGATTGCTCCAGAAATAGTTCGATAAATACCGAATCCAAACGGCATGACTACCCCTAAAGTTAGTGCCGCAAAGGTCGTATATACGCCAACATGTCCAATACTTCCATTCATCTTACATAAATTTTGCTCCAGTTTTTCCACTCTTTCGTCGACTTTTCTCATTGAAAGCTTCTCAATCAGATAAAGACGAATAGTTGTTGATCCGGCCAATATATCTTTCAACGCTGAGATATATTGAGAGTTGCTTTCAGACCAATCTTTTGATTCGACTTGTATTCGCTTCTGAAGTGCATGAGAAAGTTCCAACGGGACCAGGCTCCCTAAGACAAAGACTAAAGTCGTCAGGCTGTCAAAATAGATTCCTCCTGCAATCGCACCCAAAATTGTCAAAAGTTGCTCAACGATCTTGAGTTCGTTTGAAATACCATTTGTCTCAAGTAGTTTTAAATCACCGGTCATCTTCGAAATTGACTCTGCCGTGGTGCTTTGCCTACTCACATTCAATAAATATCTTGCCGTTCTCCGCTTAATATTAACATTTACTTGCCGTATGATTTTATTAACCAGCGAGACATGGAGCCAATTCACAATAGATATTATTGCGAATCCAACAACTGCTATTGAAGCAACCTCGATAAAGAGTTTCATATCCTTGCTAGTAGCTGACTGAATAAAGTAACTAGTTACGAAAGCCAAAAATACATTTTGCAACGCCACGACTACATCTAGTACCAGAAGCGTCACAAATAAGTCCTTTCTGCCATATTTCCAGACTATCATTACACTTCACCTTGTTTCCCAGACATACAGTACATAATCAATGCGTAAAATATTCCCGTATTTCCTTCCCAAAAAGAATCCCCTACTCTTCTAAAACTTCCTGGCACAGACCAGCCTACACTTCCATCACCCATATTGGTTGATTCGCTAATGATGGTTTTTACTAGCGTTTCTTGATTATGTGATTGAAAACCTTCCACATAATTCAACACCAGTGAAATCCAAACATCCCCGTTAGAAATATTGGTTCGTTTTTCTGTAGATTGATTCGAGAATACAATGGGACTACTATCTGGGTCAATCAGATGGCACACCAAGCGTCCCTCTGGTTAGTTCAATTGTCGTTGAAAATTTGAAGGGAGATAATTTTATTAAAACTAAGGGAACGGCAATCCTCAACTTTTGAGGATGCCGTTCCCTTTCCATGGTCTGGTAGCTGTGTGAAGTTTTCTAAAGGATACGTGATGTTGTCACGCAGATCGCCATGATTTGCTTTTGTCGCTTCAGTTGGCGTCATCCAGATAGCTGTTGCGTCGGCTCAGTATTTCGCTTCTCTTGCCGAGCTTCGAGAGAAAGCCTTTTTCACTTCCTCTCCAAGACAGACATCTAGTTTAGCTATTCCACCTTAATTGTCGTTCAACCGCGTTCGAATCCGGCTCAGCGACACGGGCGTCATCCCCAGGTAAGACGCCACTAAATGCAGCGGGACCCGCGCGATAATTTCCGGTTCGTCCGCCGCTAATTGTT
Organism: Levilactobacillus cerevisiae; assembly: GCF_003946245.1. Taxonomy (GTDB): domain Bacteria; phylum Bacillota; class Bacilli; order Lactobacillales; family Lactobacillaceae; genus Levilactobacillus; species Levilactobacillus cerevisiae. The sequence goes on along the minus strand of NZ_RHNN01000011.1, from coordinate 73,638 downwards.
GGTAACGCTCGACGGGTGAGTGCTGTAGCTGATCGAAAAAGATGTTGCGGTAGGCGATGAACCGCTCGCAAACAAAGCGGGTGATGGCCGGTTCAATCGTCGGGTATTTCTGGCGAATCCGGTCGAAATCGGCCTTACTGAGCATCAGGACCGCCGAATCCTCAAAGCTCTCGATGGAGAATCCGCTGGGTTGGCCCAGGTAGAAGCTTTCAAACGAGGACACCACTTGGTTTTCAAAGAAAAATTGCAGGGTGATGTCGCGGCCATCGCTGTTGTGCCACAGCCGCAGGGCCCCGTGGACGACGATAAAGCCCGTGGTGGCCACGTCACCTTCGGCCAGTAATGTGGTTCCCGCAGGCACTTGTTTCGGCACAAATAGGTCGTGCAGCTCCGGCCAGTGTTCCGCTATTTCTGGTAATTTCTGTGCAAGGTATGCCGGCATTTCCATGCGTCAATGCTCCTTTGGCCACTCGAATTAACATTTGTTAATGCCGCAATGGCTGACGGCACCTATACTCGTTTTAACAATTAATCCTATGAAATTAAAACGAGGTCTTTCCTATGAAAACTGTTATTATCTTTGATCATCCCTACACCGCTACCGCTGGCAACAACGTTCCCCATCACCGGTCATTTCTCGCGGCTTTGCTGCAACGGGTCATGACGCAACAACGGCAAGCACACAACGACGTCGACCTGATCGACCTCCACGCGGACGGCTTCAACCCGGTCATGTCCGCCGAAGACCTGAGTAACTGGCGGCGCGGCCGGGCGACGGATCCCCAGGTCGCCGACTACCAGCAACGCCTCTTCAACGCTGACCGGATCATCTTCATGTTTCCCGTTTGGTGGGAAGTCATGCCCGCCATGACCAAGGGCTTTCTCGACAAAGTCTACGCCAAGGGCCAACTGTACGACGCGCAGACCATGAAAACCAAGCTGACCAAGCAGCCGCGAATTGACATCATCACCACCATGGGCACGCCCAACCTGGCTTACCGCCTGTTGTTCGGAGCCCCACTGGCCAAGTTGCTCTTCCGTGGCACCTTCCTGAAGACCCGGCTATGGCATTTTAAATGGCACAACTTTGCTCAGGTGGAGAAGAAGTCGCTGCAGCAACGGGAACAGCTTTTACAAAAGTTTAGTGTTTAATAATGATTAAAGGCGCACATTAACTAATGAAAGCTAATGTGTGCCTTTTTGTTTATCAATGTTCATTTAATGACTATTTTTTAGATGTTAAGCCTGATAACTATTGTTTACGGGAGATTAGCAATCAATAACAAGTCAGTAGCCGTGAAGTCGGTCACCACACCAGTCCCTCACGCTTTCCCCCATAGTTATTATACCATGTTCCCCAGCGCAAAAACAGACTGGTCATTGCCGCAAAAGCGCGTAAACTAAGGGACTCGGAGGTGATTGGATGGCACAATCAGAGGCACACCATCTGCAGAAAATCTATCGGCGGTTAACCCGTGATCGTAAGCAACTCACGACGCAACTGGCGGACCTGGCCGAAACGGCGCGCACCATGAAACGGGCGCTGGGCAGTGAGGGCCACCTCGACCTAGGAACCTTCAGCGACCAGCTGGATACCTTTGCCAGCATCGAGGCCAACAACCGGCAAATTGATACCCTGAATGCCCGCCACGATACGGCCGTCACCCGGCTGGCGCACGCAAACTTGCTGTTACCTCAGGCCTACTTTGCCAAGCTCCAGCTGGACTTTGGCGACGGGGATGCCGAGGACCTTTACCTCGGCAAGGTCGGGTACACCGACGAGCACAGCCACGACCTGGTCTACGATTGGCGGGCTCCGGTGGCTGACGCATACTACGCTAATCGGACGGGGGCGACCAGCTATCAAGCCAATGACCGCGCTATTCCGGTCACCGTGGTCGGGCGCCAACAATTTGTCATCGACCACGACCACCTGGTGAAGACCGTCGACACCCACGCGGCGATTGGCGATCCCCTGTTGCTGGAAGTCCTAGCTGGTAACCGCAGCGGCGGCCTCCAGGAAATCACCACCACCATCCAGCAGGAACAAAACGCCATCATCCGTGAGAGCACGCACCCCGTCGTGATTGTGGACGGGGTCGCCGGCAGTGGCAAGACGTCCGTGCTCCTGCAACGGGTGGCCTACCAACTGTACCGCCACCGTGAAAGTTGGACGCCCGCCGACATCTTAATTTTGACTCCCAGTACGGCCTTTAGCCGCTACATTCGCGGCGTTCTGCCAGCGTTGGGCGAGGCCGAGCCCCTGAGTACGCCCTACCTGAAATTGGTGCAATCCTGGGGCCGGCGATTTGGTTTGACCATTACCACCACGGCAGACAACCACCTGCCACAACTGGCCACCCTGCTGCAACAACCGTACGACCAAACGCCAGCGGGCCTGTTACCGGTGGCTTACGACCAATCCAGTAGCCACGCCAGCCTGTTGAAGCGCATGCAGCGGGCCTGGCGCTGGTTGACCGCCACTGACCAGGTTCCGGCCGACGTTAGCGCGTGGCTGGACTGGACTACCTTTGCCCATGACCTCGGCCTCCCGCAGTTGACGGCGTACGATCGACTGTACCTACTACTGCAATTTACCGCCTACCAGCAAACCATGACCGCCGCCCTGTTCATTGACGAGGCCCAGGACTACGACGCGGCCAGTTGGCTGTTTCTTACGACCCTCTACCACAACGCTGAAATCACGATTGTGGGCGACCATCGGCAACGCCTGACCGGCACGGCCACCGACATTGCGAGCTACTTTGAGCCGGCAAAAACGGTGACCTTGCACCTGACCACTAGCTACCGCGCGACCGGCGCCATCACCCGTTTCTTTGCCCAGTACGCCGGCAGTTGGCAACCGAAAATTAAGGCCGTTCAGGCGGAAGGGACCCGGCCAAAGCGCGTGGCCCCGGGAGAGTTGTTGGATTTTCTAACGACTAACACCCTGCCAGCGAGCCAGAGTCTGGGCGTACTAACGCCAACCACGGCGGCCGCGAGCGCCTTGGCCCGGCAACTGCCCAACGCGCAATTCTTAACCGCGACGGCAACCCGGACGGTGCGGCCCGGCATCAACGTCATGGCTCTGGCGGTCGCCAAGGGACTAGAATTTGACACCGCCGTCGTGACGGACTGGGATAGTGCCTTCTACAACGCGCCTGATCTCGGCGACCACCGCCGCTACGTGGCGGCTTCGCGGGGAACTAAGGATTTGATTATTAGCTGAATTGCTTAAAAAATGGGTCCCGGCGATTACTGTCGAGACTCATTTTTAGGAGGAATTGTTTTTCGTTATTAATAACAAAGATATAACAATGCCACCGCTTTGATTTTTACCTCTTGACATAAACCGCATTTTCCCAGTATTCTTTAAAGTCGCTATAATTTGCATTATAAAAGGCGCGAACCATTCAGTCCGCGCCTACATTTCACCTATTCACTAATCACTAACAAAGACTTAATCGCTTCCCGCTTGTCCATCGCCGCGTAGGCTTCTGCCACGTGGTCCAGGTCAAAGCGCTGCGTGAAGACCTTGCCGGGGTGAATCTTACCAGTTAAAACAGCGTCCAGCAACACGGCCCGGTCGTACGTGGTAACGGAGGCAATCCCCCCACGCAGACCAATGTTCTTCCAGAACAGGTTGTTGGTGTTCATTTCAGCCTTCTGGGGAACCCCCACGCGGCCCACCACAGCGCCGGCGCGACCAACTTTCACGGCCGTATCCACAGACTGTTCCGTGCCGACACATTCGAGCACGGCATCGGCCCCAGCGCCATCCGTCAGTGCCATCACGTGTGCAACGGCTTCGTCGCCCCGTTCAGCCACGATGTCGGTCGCGCCAAATTCAGTGGCCAACGCTTGCCGGTCAGCGTGCCGACTCATGGCGATGATCCGCGTTGCGCCACGCAATTTGGCAGCAATCACACCACAGAGGCCCACGGCGCCGTCACCCATGACAACGACCGTGTCGCCCGCTTTGACTTCGGCGGTTGCGGCGGCGTGGTAGCCGGTCGCCATCACGTCGGCCAGCGTTAACAGGTCGTTCAGTTGGGCATCCGTGTAGTCGCTAGGTTGGCCAGGCACCTTGACCAAGGCCCAATCAGCGTTTCTGAAACGCAGATATTCCCCTTGATAGCCAACGATTTCGTCGTCAGTCTGCGCGTTTTCACAGTTGCCATCAAAGCCGGCCAAACAAGCGGCACAGTGGCCACAACCGTGAGTAAAGGGAGCAATGACAAAGTCTCCCGGTTGGACGTTGGTCACAGCGCTGCCGACACTCTCCACGATACCAATGGCTTCGTGGCCGACCGGTGTGTTCTTCTGGCGATCGTTAATCCCGCGGTACCACCACAGGTCGGAGCCACAGACACAGGCGCGCACAATTTTAAGTACAGCGTCGGTTGGGTTCTTGACGGCTGGTTTGGGGAGTTCTTGTGCCTCGACTTTACCTGGTTCAACGAAGACTGCTGTTTTCATAAGATATTTCCTCCATTTTCTATTTGTTACGCTTAGTCTATACCTTTAAGCCCACTTCAGGGCAAGCTTTTATGCCAAATGGGTCCACCAAGTGGTCAGGGCTGCTTCGGCCGTGGGCAATTCACCAGCCGTGAGACCAATCCCAGCAGCCACTTTCGCCGTGGGTACCAGGCTGGCAAAGTCCGCCTCATAGTTGCCCGGCGTTCCGGCATCCGTGTAAAACGGCGCCACGGTACCGCTGAAGCCTGGTAGCTGTGCTAAGAAACGCCGTACGGGAGTGGCGACGGTGCCACCCCAAACGGGCCCACCAACCAGCACGGTGTCAAACGACCGCAAGTCGGGTAACGCGTTGGTCAACGCTGGCAACTGCCCACTGGCGAGCTGTTGACTAGCGGTGTCGGCCGTCGCAAACATGTCGCTGGGAAAGGTGCCCGCAGTCACGGTCAGGTCCACCGCAGTCCCACCCGTCACCCGTTGGAGCAGCGCCGCCATTTTTGCCGTCGTGCCGGACCAAGAGTAATCAACAATCAAAACGTTTGTTGCCATCCGAAAGATCTCCTTTGCATTTGTTGTTGCTCTAAGCATACAACCTTGCAGTAGGTTGAAGGCAAGGGTTATTTTTGGGGGAATGGAAATTACGCGCCAATCCAGCCTATTATTTTGAAAGGCGCCTCTTTTTCAAGTATTTAGACTATTAATCCTGGCCACTCACTTTCCACTAGCATTAATCATCGTCCTTCTATCTCAAAACCTGATCATTTCCCAACCTACTCAGAAATAAGCTATAATGGGTTTAAATTTGTAGAAAGCTTGGTGATTTAAAGATGGCTACCAATAATATCGACAGTGTTTTCAAGACCGCCGATAAAACAAATATGAACGATTTATTAAACGGCGCCCTATACGAAAAAGATCCGGCTAAAAAGGCCGTCTTGTTGGCACTTTACAACTACGTTTTAGGTGAGCGACAGAAGAAAACCATCAATCAAAAGGGGTTTGTCCGCTAATGGTTCAGCCAAAGTTCATCATTGTTGCCAACACAGTAAGCCACTCTAAAGAACCAGCAAATCACAAAACCTCAATCCAGCATAACCGAATTGAGGTTTTGTGATTTTGAGGAACTGCAAAATGCGATTTCACTCTAAAAATCTTGATGTAGCTGTCCCTGCAAATTTACCGTAATTTCTGACCCATGGGTGCAATCTTCAAAGAAAAACTTTAAAAAAATAACCCGATTATCTTTGATACCGATATAACCATACTTATAGAAGTTTTCATTATACATCTTGTCACTCGTATATCTAAGCGTTGACTGCGTCCGATTACTTCTTAACACAAAGTAAGTATCGTGAATTGTATTCACATTGATCACCGTGGCCTCATTATTTTCACCCTGCACGATCAGTGTTTTCAGTTCATTGTCTTGGCTTAACGCGGCAACCTTAATGCGGGACTTTTTGGGGTTGACCCAAACGTTCTTAGTCAGTTTACTCCCGTGGGTCAGAAAGGCGATTGGGTCTTCATACTTGCCAGCAGTTAACGCCCCCGCGTAAATCCATCCCAGCTTTTTCCCAGTCGGTGTAACTACCTTCATAAAGGTGCCATGTAAGCGTGTTTGCATTTTTTCTGTAACGTACAATGTGCGGAACCGATAATTGGACCCGCGATGTTGTTCCCGGACTTTTTGCTGGGTCCCCCGCGGTTGATTCCAAAAGTTATACCGGTTGGACTTCAAAGTCACTGGCGTACGCTTGACTTTCGCTTGCGTCAAAACCGCTTTAACCCGCTTTACCGAACGCTGGCGAACGTAAACTGTCTTCCGTTGCTTGGGTTTAGCCTGTCCGTTAGTAAAGGTCCAGGTCACCGCCTGACGTTGCAGACCAATATACCGTACACCCCGGTGAGTCAGTTCACCGTGCTTGAAGTAAATTGTCTGGGTACTGTGCTTCTTATGCTTAGTCGCAGACCACATAGATGACTTGACTGTGTACATCGACACCTTGCCCGAGTTAAGAACATAGCCGTAGGTCTGAGACTTGGCTTGCGCCGATGCGTTTCCCTGTGGTAATCCCAGAAAAAACAATGTAGCAATTAGAAGTTCAACCGTTCTAAAAAAATAATGATTATTCATTTACCATCCCACCTATCTACTAATTAATTGTTTAATCGAATACTGGTGTGCATTGGAAGCCCGCACATATTTTCCATTCCATTCATTTATTTCTTGTACTACTCGTATGTATGCTTTGCCCAGTAGCCCCATTGCCCTTATCAGCCACGCAACGTCAAGTATGCTCATATCGCCAAAAGTGTGAGTACCTCTACACTTTACAAATTAGTCTTAAATATTCTCGAAGTCAACGTTACGGTTGGTGAGTATTCAGCTACAAAATCTGTTTGCTCAATAAATGATTCGAATTGTTCCTCCCCCAATCCCTTGCGCCCCTCATCTTACAATCCTAGCGAGAATTTTTTTCACTAACTATTCCTCACCAAAAATAATTTTGAATTCCCGATACGCGTCGCCCATTTTCTCCTCAAAAAAGACACCGCCAGCCTATCCCAAAGGATAAACCAGCGGTGCTTTTCACACATATTCAGCGATACCAAACGCTACAAGTAAACCGGACTATCACCATCCGTTCCAGCCTTCGCAATCCCCAGGCTACTGCGGCTGTGTAGGGTCGGGTCCTTCATGATTTTCACAATCAAGTCGGCGATGCTCAACCGGGAAATCGTGGTGCCCTTGAACTGCTCGCCCTTCTCCGTCAGCTCGTAATCGACCTCATCGTTGTTGGTCATGTAGCCAGCCCGGATGAGGGTGTAATCAATGGGAGAGGTCTCAATCAACTGGGCCGCGCGCCGGGTGTCTTCCATAACTTCGTGGCCGATGGACCGCTCCAGCCAGGTGTCAAACTTCGCCGGTAACTCGTGGTACAGGCCCAGCCCGGTGATGTAGATCAACCGGTTCACGCCAGTTGCCGTCATTGCCCGCACAATGTTTTGAGCTAGCGGTTCAAATTTACCGCCCAAGTCCGCTAACACCAGGTCTTGCCCGGCCATGGCGTCTTTGAGTGACGCGTAGTCGTTAACATCCCCGGCAACCACCGTCTCGCGCGCCGGCTCCACGTCCTGCAACCGGTCGGCCCGCCGCAAGTACAGCGTCAACTCCGCATCGGTTTCCTTTAGCAGGCGTTCTCGTACCAGCCGGGCGATTTGTCCATACGCACCTAAAATTAAAATTTTCATCCTTCATCACTCCTTCGATAGTCTTACTTTAAACCTTCGAGTGGACTCGAAGACAAGCCATAGCTCGCAAACAAGTTTCCCGATGATACCGGAAAGGCCCCGACCAACTTTTATATTTAACACGGCCACTCAAACCATCTGGCTGGCCGGATCCACCACCAGCGCCTCCGCCATTAGGACTTCCGTGTAAATGTCATGGAGTAGGCTGACTTCCACCACGTGTTGGCGTGCTTGGTCGGCCAAAAAGGCCCGTTCGCTGGCAAACGCCTGCATCATTGCCCACCGTTGATCACGACTCTGCAGGATACTGATGGCCTGATGGTGACTGGTCATCCCGCGCCACCGCCGGAGAAACGCGCGCAACGGGTTGGCTTTCGTTTGGTCCTGCAAGTCGTAAATAACCGTGTACTTGACCGCTGCATCCAGGTCCAATTCGCGTACCCGGGCAACGCCCACGGCTGTCATTTGTTGGCGAATCCGTGCTAAAATTTCTGGCTTGCTCAGTGCATCCCCATCCTGTGGCAACAGCCATTTGAACAGCACGGTCGGCAGGAGCATGCTGACGATGATGACCACCGTTTCAACCAAAATAATCTGTTGGAACTGCGCCGCGCTGACCGCATTAACAATGGAAAAAGTCATCGCCAGCGTCACGGTACCGTGCACACCGCCCAACGCAAACAACCAGCTAGGACGCCACTGCCGCTTGGCAATAAACAGGTAGGCGTATCCCACGCGGCACACCACCAGCAGGCCGTATGCCGCCAACCCCAGCCAGAGCCACTGCAGCGACTGGAACATTTGCTGATACTGTTGGCGGACGATGCGTTCCAGACTGATGCCCAGAATCACGAAGACGGCGCCGTTTAAAATTTCTGCAATAAAGTTCATCAGCTCAACGCCTAAGTACATCTGCCGCGGGGCCGTAAAGCGACTACTGTTGGCCTCGCCGTTGTGAACCAGGCCAGCGACGACCACGGCAATGATCCCGGACACCGCTAATTTTTCGGCAATTAAATAAATGATAATTGGCGTGAGCAAGTAAATGAGCGTTTGCGACGACACCACGTTGGATTCCGTGCGGACGATCTGTTGGCGAAAGAGCATGACAACGAAGGCCAGGACGCCGCCGACGACTGCCCCACCCACGGCGGACACCACGAGTTGGCCCACGTTTTGCCCGAATGAGAGGTGGCGAGTCTGGAGCCACATCAGGCCGGCTTGCAAGAGAATCAGTCCGGTCGCGTCGTTAAACAGCGATTCCATTTTCAAATGATTCCCCAGTCGTGCGCTAAATTTACGGCCAGTCACGACGGATTCAAACGCCGTGGCGTCCGTGGGCGTGCTGATGGCAACCATGATCAAGGCGACGGGCAGGCTGACCGCAAAGCCCAGGTGCAGGCCGACCGTGGCAACCACCGCCGACCCAATCGCTAGGGCAAACGCCGTCCCCAGAATGCTGGGAATCCCCTTGCCCACCTTAACCATCGGCGTCAGCTGTCCCTCAAAGAAGAGCAGCGGCGCCAGGATCAGCAGCATGAAGATTTCATTTTCAAATCCCAAAATCTGTCGATTCAAGCCGGGAATCAGACCCACAATAATCCCTGCCAAGAGCGCGAGGTATGTCTTGGAAATGCGGGGCACCCACTGCGCCACCAGGTTCGCCACCGCGACCGTCAACAGTAACACAAAGCTCGATGTCATTAATCCCATCCGTCTGGCCTCCACTAAAGTCTATTTGCTTCTATCATACCGCAAAAGGGCAGCTACCCTGAAAGATAGCTGCCCACAATCATTAATCATTCATATCAAAGCCGTCGCTGGCCTTGCCATCATCCTGCTGGGCCACCTGGTCGGCGTGTTCCCGTTCCAGGGCCCGCAATTCTTCTTCGGTCGTTTCCATGTGATCGTAGAAGTGGTTGAGCTTGTAATTCAGATGGTCAATCGCCGACTGCAGATCGTCGCGCTTTTCTTCCATCACGGCCAATTGTTCCTGCAGTAACGCCTTTTGTTCCTTCGTGTTATCTTCTTGGGCATCAAATAGTTGAATGTAACGACGCAGATTTTCAATACTCATCCCCGCGGCCCGCATCTGGGTCACGAAGCGGATACGCCGAATGATGCGGTCGTCAATATCGCGGTTGCCCACCTCGGTCCGATCAATCGCGGGAATCAGGGATTCCTTCTCGTAGTAGCGGATAGCTGCGGAGGAGACCCCCGTTTTTTCACTCGCTTCTTTAATGTTCATTGCATTTCAGCTCCTCTAATTTAGTACACTGGCCGGTCTTGGCCCGCAGTTGCCGGGTCCGCCATCCCAATACTATCACGACTGTAGCGCGATGGGTCGGAAATAATGTTCACCACCACGTCCGCCACGCTCGCCCGGGAGCCGGAAACGCCTTCGTACGGCTGATCCTTGGTGGTCACGGTGTAGCTGACGCCGCGGTCGTTCAACCAAGGCAGGCGCAACGTGGTGTAGTCCAAGCCAGACGCCGCCAAGAGTGCATCGGATTGCCGCGCTGGCGCCATCCCGGCACCAATCGATGCCAAATTCCAGCGACCAAATTCACCGCCGACTTCATTGTAGAGCCCGAGCACGTTGGTAAACAGCACCCGGTCGACGTGGTTGGCCCGCATGCCGGCAATCACGCTCTTGGTCAAGCGGTTCTGGCCATCGTGATCCACCACGGCCACGAAAACCAGGTCTTGGTCGGCCATGGCGGCACTGACGGCGCTGGCATCGGTAATGTCGCCGTCAATCAGCGTCACCCGCGGGTTGGCTTGCAGGTCGGCTAAGCGACTGGCATCCCGCAAGAACAAGGTTAAGTTGACGTCCTGAAAAGCCGCTTCCGTTAAGAGTCGGTGTTCCACCAACCGGGCAATCTGGCCGTTCGCTGCTAAAATTAAAACATTTTTTGTCATAATGAAGACTCTCCTTTTGTCTGGTCGAGCCAGCGTTTGAACGCGCTGACGGTCCGTTCTAAATGCACATCTTGAATACTATAATTGGGCAAAACGACGGTCGACGCTGGCGTCAGCCGGGCTAGCACCTGCTGGGTGTCGCCCGCCCCGTAACCAGCGTTGGTCGCAAACGAGGCAAGCCGTTTACCCGCCAATTGGTTGCCGAACTGTTCTAAAAACTGCCGCATGGGATTCGCCGGGGTCATGGCCCAGATGGGGTGGCCCAACAGAATCAGTTGGTACTGACTGAGGTCGGGCAGGTCGGCGGTCAGTAGCGCGGGCCACTCGCGATTTTCCCGCTCCCGGGTCGCCCGGTCCACGCTGGCGCGATAGTCAACCGGATACGGGTGAGCGACGACTAATTCATAGCTGTCGGCGCCTAGATACTGGGCCGCCGTCCGCGCTTGCGCTTCCGTGTTGCCACTGCGTGAAAAGTAAACGATCAGGGTAGTCGCACCCGGCGTTACCTGGCGAACCGGCTGATGGCTAGCATTGGTGTCCGCCCCGTCGGATTGGGCCCCGCGGCCTTTCGGTAAACGATTTGTCATGCATTTTGCTCCCTTCCTAACGCTTTGATGACCCTAGAATAAACCTTCATGTGTACTTCAAGGCAAGGGGAAAGGTGAAATTTTTTTAGACAAAAAAATTTTCTGTATCCCCGTACTCTTTTATACAGCCCTATTTTCACTCTGATAATACAGAAAACTTATCAATTAAATTTGTGAAGCAAACTCAAGTTAAAGCATTTTTAGTGCTATTGTCTTCTACACAGAGAGGGGGACTGCAGCGTGAATAACAAGAACATTATTCTAATCAGCCAATTCGTGAATAACTTTGGAACCGGATTCTCCAGAATAGCGCTACTTATTTTAATCAGCACGTGGTTCCATAACGCTTTGTACATTGGCATCTTTTCGTTCACATTGTTTGTACCTGAAATCCTCTTAGCAGCGCCAATTGGGTACTTCGTTGATAAGAACCCTCAGCTCAAAAAACTACTCATTGCGAGTTGCCTCGCATCGAGTGCTGCTGTTTTCTTGCTGTTGGCCTGTGCATTTTTTAAAATAAGAGTGTTTTCACTTCTCGTTGCCGGTGCCGTTCTATATGATATTTGTTCAGCGTTCTTTGATCCCGTTGTCACTAAGCTCACCGTAGAGTGGTTCGATTCCGCCACCTTCAATCAAATTAACGCGGCTATTAGTACAGCAAGGATGGGTGCCAATCTCTTTTCCGGCGTATTAGTCACAGTATTAATGACATTAATCCCCCTATTCACGTTATTTCTATTTGACTTTCTTTCCTATTTAATTGTTGCTGGATTACTCACGAAGCTTGTTACGGTAACCAAGAAACCAACAACAGCTGCTCGAACACAGGTTGAAATCAAAGAGACCATCTGGAATGGCTTAGGGCTGGTCCATCAGCTACTCAAACAAGTTCCAGCACTTATACCGGTATTAACTACAGCACTCCTCTTCAATATTTTGCTTGCGCCTAATGATGTCTACTTTACGCAAATGGCCGCAAAAATATTTAGCAACACTAAATTAACTGGTATCATGGAATCTCTCTTCTCCATCGGATTCCTGTTAGGTTCTGTCGTTTATCGATTCCTCTCCACGAGAGTTAAGATTCACACATTCATTCGTATCGCAATCGTCCAAGTTCCAATTGCATTCTTGATATTTGGTCAATCAAGAAACCTATTTGGCTCCTTGCTAGGTCTGCTGTTATTGGGAGGCGCACTCCCTTTCTTCAACATTTCTTCCAAAACGATACTTCAGCAAAAAATCCAGAGTAAGAATCTGGCGGCTGTTTCAAACAGCTACTTTTCTCTGATCAACTTGAGCCAACCAGTGGGCTTGTTAGGAATTCCAATTCTAATTAACAGCTTGGGAATTCGCTTCTTTTTCTTTATTGGTGGTGTTGGATACCTACTACTTTCATTAATCATTATAGTCTCTGGGAAAATTTCACCACAATTAGATTACTAACAAAAGCTGCAAGCGTTGACAGTTGAATCGCCTACACAGAAGACTCCTCTTAGCTTAAATCAGTGATTAAAATTCACAGCCGCCCTTTTACTCTCACTTACCCAATCAACGCGTAAGTCTCCCGGAACTCGCGTAACACGGTCGCTTCAAAGCCGGCGATCTGCTGTTCGTCGAGTTGTTCCTGGCTCCGTCGTGGCAACAGGCCCGCCAACTGGAAATGCAAGGTGTCTTCCAAATATTTGCCAGCGTGGTCCAGGGATAATTGGCGACCCTGCACCTGGCGCAAGACCCCCTGCACCAACGTTTGGGCTTGAAATAAGACGAAGTCAACTGAGTAGAGGTCGAGGAAGAAATGACTGGCCTGCCCCTGGCCCACGTAAACCGCCAACTGCGCAAAGTAGCCTTGGTAGGCCGCGCTCAGCGTTTGGAACAGCTCCGGGTAGCCCTTGCGCAGGTCGGCCATAAACAAGTCCGTTGTGGACCCCATTAATAGGAGGGAATCCAACCAAATTGGCAGGAAGGTCGTCGGCGAGAACTGCTTAGGCACCGGGTGCTCCGCGATAAATTTCAGGTGGCGGTCGACGACGGCTTGGACGATTTCGTCCTTATTTTTAAAATACAGGTAGAGACTGGCCCGGCTGATGCCCACCGCCGTGGCTAATTTACTCATGGATAGTTTTTGAAATCCTTCGATTAAAATAATGTGATTAAGCTTGATGGTTAGGTCTTTTTGATTGATCATACTGGTCAACTCCTCTGAATCTAGGATAACATTTCTTGACGTTTTAGACAACCTAGAGTATTATTTGTCTAAATAAAACGAATAGAGGTTTTCCTGATGAAAAAATTGATTGTTTCCGGCGGCTCCGGTTTCGTTGCCACCTGGGTGATGACTGACTTGTTAACACACGGTTACGCGGTTGCGGCCAGCCTCCGCTCCCTGAGCAAGGCCGACGCCATCAAGGCGGGGATGAGTCGCTACGTCACCGCCGACCAACTTGCCAACCTGACCTTCTTCACGGCCGACTTGACCAGTGCCGCTGGCTGGGAAGATGCCATGGCGGGCGCTGACGGCGTGATTCACGTCGCCTCCCCACTGGGTCACGGCACGGAATCCACCGCAGAGTTGGTGGAAATCGCCCGCGATGGGGTCCGCAACGTCTTTCAGGCAGCGGCCAATGCTGGTGTGAAACGCATCGTGATGACTAGCTCCCAAGCCGTTTCCACGCCGGATAGTCACGCGACTGGCACGCTGGACGAGAGTTTCTGGACGGACCCGGCCAATCCCGAACTAGACCCCTACCGGATTTCCAAGGTGAAAGCGGAACAGGCGGCGTGGGCGTTTGCCAAGGAACACCAACTGGAGCTGACGACCATCCTGCCCGGCGCCATCTTCGGTCCCGTGATGACTGACAACCTCAGCTCGAATCGCATCCTGTTGCAACTGCTCAAGGGCCAACCGGCCATCCCCAAGGTGCCGTTAGAAATTAGCGACGTCCGGGATCTGGCCGTCCTGCACCGGCTAGCCTTTGCACAGCCCGCCGCGATTGGCCACCGCTACTTAGCCGCCTCACAGACGCTGACGATGCTGGCCGTGGCGCGACTGTATCAACAGCACTTCTCTCAGCTGCATTTACACGCGCGGGCAATGCCTAACTGGGCAACCCGGTTACTGGCAAAACCAATGCCAAGTTTACGCACCTTGGTTCCCATGCTGGACCGGCGCTACCACCACAGTACGGCGGCCGCCGAAACCGACCTGGGCTGGACACAACACACCCCGGCAGAAACCGTCTTGGCCGCTGGCGAGCGGTTGGTTAACCTGGGGCTGGTGAAATAATCTGGGGAAATAGGATTTAAAATAGTAAGAGATGTTAATTGTCACAAAATCGACAATTAACATCTCTTTTCTTTTGAGCTCCAAACACCTTAGAATTGTTAATATTACTTCTCTGCGTATGCGTCAATTCCCCCTGAATGGATTCAGAGGCTTGTCGCTCACATATCTTGCGACACAGTAGTTGTTAGCTTTGGAATCTTTGGATATTCACCGCCATTTTACTGATCTTACCGGCTAATTTCGGAATAGTCCTTTTAGATGCTCGGGTTGGAAATTTCCACATAGACTTTACTACCTCATTAATTACATCACGCATACTAAAAAATTCTTTTAACTTTTTGTAGCAGCTCATTTAATAGTTTTGCATGAATGTGTCCAACAATTTCACCGTGTCGGGCATTGAAATCATAATTGGGTACTTGATAAGTAATAATTGAACCGCTAATACCGCTATCATGATCCACAATCGGTGAATAAATTCTTTCATCCGTCTTAATCTTTGAAGTAATTGGCATGCACACAACCATCCCCATCGACAAATTATAGCCATTATTTGAAATAACAACCATCGGCCGCCGAATATTTCCCGTTTGTGGACTGTGGCCACCCTCTTCGTGACCAACATGTGGTTCAGCATCGATGAAAATTAAATCACCCTGTTTGGGACTCATTAGTCTTGCCGCTCCTTACCTACTGGACGCTCAACGCCATAATTTCCAACGTCATCCATCTCTGCCCGAAAGTCAATATCACTATAATCCCCATTCAACCATGGATTATCATCTTGCACTTTGTAAATCAGGGTACCATCCTCCTCCATCATTAGTAGGTACCTTTGGCCTTCTGAAATACCAGAGCCCACTGGTACAGTTAATGATAATGAATTCCCCGTTTTTCGAGTTGTAAATTCCCCGAGAACTCGTGGATTATTTGCTGCCATTGGTCTCGCCTCCTGTAAGTACCAGTATATACGTACTACTCTGTACTCACAAGTAATAACACTCGACAGATTAATGACAATGAACAATTTTCAAAATCCTCACGTCAATAAAAAATGCGAGCACCTAAACGGCTCGCATTTTTTCTAATCCATTAATTAAAGATTATCACCCTTAGCCCGTAACAACTCACCTAAAGCAGGTTGTTGGGTCAAATCAATGTGATTTTTCTTGGCGTAGGCGTCCACGGCGTCTTGGCCGTAGAGCTTGGCGTCCAGTGGCATGAAGGCCGTGCCGATTGGGTCGTCGTCTTTGATGACGGCGTTGACCACGATTGGCTTGCGATTGCCCTTGGCCTGCAGGTCCTTGATTTGATCAAAGACCGTTTCGACTTCTTCATTGTTGGTGACCGTAAAACCAATCGCACCAAGGCCTTCACCAACTTTAGCCCAGTCCGCGTCGGTCAAATCGACCCCGTACAGGTGTTGCTTGGTGTCGACCTGTTCGCGGTAAATGAAGCCGAAACGCCGGTTACTAAAGACCACGTTGATGACGGGCAACTGGTAACGGGCTTCCGTGATGATGTCGGGTGCGACCATCGCGAAGCCACCGTCACCGGACAGCGACCAGGACTGGGCGTCGGGCACGCTCAACGCCCCGGCTAACCCGGCTGGCAGGCCATAGCCCATCGTCGCAAATAACCCGGACAAGGCGAAGCGCTGCTGCTGATTCATCGGCAGGCCCCGGACCGCCCATTCGGAAACGTTGCCGGTATCGACCCCGTACGTATCCTTGGGACCAACCATTGACGCAATCTTTTTGGTCACAGCCTCGGGCGCCAACCCGTGACTGTCGTCGCCAGCAAGTTGGTCGAGCCACTGATTCCAGTTGGCTTTATTTTGCTGGTTGGCCTTGAGCCAGTCGGTTGCGGGCAGCGTTTCACCCGTGGCAATCATGGCCTGAAGGTAACTCTTGGCATCCCCGATCACGGCGTAGTCGACCGGCACCATTTTACCAATATCAAATGAATTATCGTTGACTTGAATGATTTTAATATTCTTTGGCCAGAACTGGGCGAATGGAAATTCGGAGCCCAGGAAGAGAATCAAATCGGTGTGTTGCAGGGCTTCAAAGCCCGACTTGGACCCGAGCCGACCAAACGTGCCAATGGCGTTAGGATGATCGGTCGGAATCACACCGGTCGCCGGAACCGTGTTGATGACGGGCACGTTGAACTGCTCACTGAATTTAACCAGCTCGTCACGTGCCCCCAGCAAGCCGCGGCCCGCATAGATCAACGGGTGCTTGGCCGCCTTCAGTAAGTCCAGGGTGGCACTCACGGCAGTGGAATCGATGGTTTCGGTAAACGTGTTCGCCACCACGTTGGGCGTCTTCACGGGTTCGTAATCAATTTCGGTGGCCGCTAAGTCTTCCGGAATGATGACGACGGCTGGCCCCTTTTGGCGGTAAGCTTCACGAATGGCTTGGTTGACCACGTATGGCAGCTGTTCCGCCGTGGTGGCCGTCCGGTTGTAGACCGCAACGTCACTGAACATTGGCGTCTCGTCCATTTCCTGGAAATAGTTCGTGTTCATCGCGGACTGGGGCACTTGGCCGACCAGCGCCAGCATGGGCACGTGGTCCATTTTGGCATCGTATAGCCCGTTGAAGAGGTGCGTGGCGCCAGGGCCCGCGGACCCAAAGGCGACACCAATCTTGCCCGTGAACTTCGCGTCAGCCGCGGCGGCGAGTGCGCCAACCTCTTCGTGACGGACCTGGATATAGGCGATCTGATCCTTTTCTAAATACAGACCTTCTACGGTATGATTAATTGAACCCCCGGGAATTCCATAAATGTGGTTCACGTCCCAGGCTTCCAAAACCTTAACTAACGCTTGTCCTGCAATCATTTTGGTCATAATTACTCGCGCTCCTTAATGGTCATTGCGGCTAACAATGCTGGTCGAAATGCCTCAAATTCTCTTAACAGGTTACAGCATAGTCCAGGTGTGGGGGAAAAGCCAGTATCTTTACTTACTTTTTGTTAGTGATTATTTTCACAGTTGCCCGGCCCTTTTAATGGGAACGAAAAAGCCCGGTATTACGCACTTCCCGGGTAACTGACCGACCACTTCATCCGCTCTCAGCTTGGTCTCAGTAGCTACGTTGACCGTCGAGACGGTCTTTTCCGCTTCACCTCATGTTATCTTCTCCTTTTGGGGCTATCCAGCGTATTTGAAGCACAGATTAATTATCAGTCTGCCGTTTATTATTAAAATAGTGTTTTAATTATCAAAAACAACTGTGCTTTTTTTAATTAGCAATCATCATCATTACAATCTATCCGTGGAACACAAACAAGGCTCAAACAATTATCATAATTGATAGTCATTTGAGTCTTGTATTATTAATTAACTAATATTACCTATAGAAGATGCTAAAGCTGTGACCCATCAGTCCACGCCAGCAATCACAAAGCTGAAGTCGTGGTCGACATCCCCCGCAACGTGGTACTGCGGTTCGACGTCGGCGCCCCAACTGTCGATGCCGCCGACACCACGGGTTGCCCCGTAAACTGTCAAGACGGTGCGACGGGCAGCTGGTAATTCTTCCAGGTGCGTGGCATTTTCCAATTCCTCGGGAGTATAGGGCAGGCAGCTAAAGGCGAACGGTTGGCCATTTTCCCGAACCGTCAGACTGAACGGTTGGTGGTCGGGGTCGGCGTTATTTTGCGTCGTCGCCCGGGTCACTTTGACCCAGTCGTTGGCCATGTGCATGCCGCATTCCTGGGGCACCATGTACGGCGTCACGGGCAGGCCGGCCACGTGGTAAGTGCCGGGCTTGCCGCCAGCCATCCGGTCGGGATACGTTTCGCCCGAAAGGCCCTGGTAGTCAAAGCCGGTCGCCGTGGTTGGCATCACGAACCGCAACCCCAAGACGGGCAACTCTGGTAAGCTGGCGACCCCGTTGTAGTGGGTGTTAACGGTCATTTGGCCATCCGCGCTCACCACGTATTGCACCGTGACCGTCGTGGCAGGCACGGTCGTCGTGGTGTAGGTAAAGGTAATCGCCACGGTCGTTGCCGTTTCGTGATCAGAATATTTATTATTTTCCGGCGCAATCGGCAGTGGAATCGCTTGGCCATCAACCGCCACGTCGATTTGGGTGCAGGTGCTAAACATGTCGGCCCCTAACCACGCCGCGGAAGTGGTCGAAAAGCCGTTACCGCGGTCGTTATCGGTGGTCGCGCGCCAGAAAGCCGGTTTCGGCGTCCGGTACAGCCACTCCTTGCCAAAGCGCACCAGCGACTCAAGGCCGCCCCGGTCGTAAGCAAAAATGTAGTGAAACCCGGGACCGCTGAGCCCCAGGGTCACGTCGCCGTAAATCACGTTTAATTTAGTCGTGTTGGCCATAGTAGTAGTCCACCTCCTGTAATGCTGGCTTCGGTGTCCGGTCGGCAAAGAGCAGGCCGTCACCGGAGAATTCGTAGTCGGAGTGCCGGTCGTCAAAGTCCCCACCGTAGCGGAGAACGGCTTGTCCGGTCACGTCATCCTTGGTCCAGAGCGCCTGGTCAATGTAATCCCAAATGAAGCCGCCCTGATACATTGGGTACTTATCAATCAAGTCGATGTAACTGTTCATGCCCCCGATGGAGTTGCCCATGTCGTGCATGTATTCACAGTTGACGAACGGCTTGTCGGGATCATTTTCCAGGTAATCGGCGATGGCGCGCGGTGGATCGTACATCATGCTTTCCATATCGGAAATGCGGTCCGCATAGACCCGGTTCCGGCAAACGCCTTCGTAGTGGGTCAGCCGCGTGGGGTCAACGTCGTGGTAGAACTTGTCCATCGCCGCAATGTCATCGCCGGCGTAGGATTCGTTGCCCAGTGACCAGAATAAAACGGCGGGGTGATTCTTGAACATTTCGTAGTTGCTCTTGGCGCGGTCGAGGACGGCTAATTGCCACTGTGGCAGGCTGCCCGGCACGTTGTAGGAGGGCTCAACGGCCCCCATTTTTTGCCAAGTGCCGTGGGTTTCCAAATTATTTTCGGCCATCATATAAATGCCGTTATGGTCGCAAAGGTGGTACCACGCGTCCTGGTCCGGGTAGTGGCAGGTCCGCACGGCGTTGATGTGATTGTCGTGAAAGACTTGCATGTCGTGGGCCATGTCGGCGGCGGTCACGGCCCGGCCGCGGTGGGCATCCCACTCGTGGCGGTTGACGCCGTTGATGACCAGACGTTGACCGTTGAGTTGCATAATTTTATTTTTCAGTTCAATCCGGCGGAAACCAACCTGGTAAGGGACGACTTCAACCAGTTTGCCCGCAGCGTCGCGCAGTTCGATTTGGAGCTGGTAGAGGTACGGGTCGTGGTGGTTCCAGAGGTGGACGTGGTTCACGGTCGTGGCGAGGTTGAGGTCGACTGCGGCGGTGACGGCCGTCGTCCAGACGGATTGACCGCTGGCGTCAAGCAAGTTGACGTTCACGGAACCCGTAAGTTGGTCGGCGGCGGACAGTTGGAGCGCTAATTTCAGCTCACCCGTGGTAAACGCATCGTCGACCCCGGCACGAATCGTCAGGTCCTCGACGTGGAGCGCTGGCTTGGCAACCAGGCGCACGCTGCGGAAAATCCCGGAGAAGCGGAACATGTCCTGATCCTCGAGGAAGGCGGCCGTGCTGTGCTTAAAGACCTCAACGGCTAGCACGTTGTCGCCAGCTTGCAGGTCAGGCGTCAGGTCAAACTCGGCACGGCTGAAACTGTCTTCGGCGTAACCGACGAAATGGCCATTTAGCCAGAGGAACATCGCCTGTTCGACCCCATCAAATTCAACGCTGATGCGCTGATTTTCCAACTCGGAGTTCAGCGTAAAGTGTTTGACGTAAGCCCCGACCGTATTCTCGGGGTCGGTACTGAACATACCTTTTTCGGGATGGTCGGCGCCCATACTGTAGGCGGGCCGGCGGTAATGCTTGCCCTCCCAAGGATAGGCCGTGTTGATGTACTGAATCTGGCCGTAACCGGCGAGTTCAATGTGGCCCGGAACGGCTAACCGATCGAAGTCAGAACGGTCGTAATCGGGTTCATAGAAGCCCACGGGACGGTGCTGGGGATCCTGCGCAAAGGCAAATTCCCAGGTGCCATCGAGGCTTTGGACCAGACTACTCTGTTGTGCAGCGGCTTCAGCAATCGTGGCGTAACCGCGGTGGTCGCTGTGAGCGGGTAACTGGTTGACCCGAAAGGTCTGGGGATCATCCAGCCATGAAATTTCTGCTTTCAAAAGTCTTCCTCCTTTTTTAAAACGCTTACATTGGTTATTATACAACAGATACGGCCAGATGCCAGTGAAGAAGGCGGGTAATGTTGCTTGCTAGCAGTGCCTCCGGGCTGGCGCAAATGAGACCGGACCGCTGTGGGCGGCCGTCTGGAGCCAAAAGGCGGTCTCCAGACTTACTTTGAGCCGCCTGCGGCTCAAAGATACCAATTGCCTAACCGGCCAAGTGCGCCGCTAAGGCAATTCCCACGGCTTGGCTCATTTGCGCCAGCCCTGCGGCTTACATGGCGTTAGCCCGTTTAGATTGGATGACTCACCTTCACGTGGCAGTCTAGTTGTAGTCACTAGCTCTTGGCCAATAATCATGAGTCACTAAATGGCCTCAATTGACGCCACACAAGTAAAAGCGCAGCCAACCATCTGCTGTAGATGGTGACTGCGCCGTTTTGAATGCAATGTGTCAGTGACTCCGCTCGGTCAAATTCGCCCAGCAACGTTAACCGGAGGAAGCCAGGGACGGAGCCAGCTGTGTCGACGGTGTTGGTCGGGGTATTTGCCCGGCCTACTCCGTGGGACGACCTTGGAGACACGCGTACTTCGTGGCTTCAAGTCGAGGTGGAAGCCCGTTCTTTGGCTGGAACCGGCCCCATAGCAGGCGGAGCTCCCTGGAAGCCGCAGGTGACCAGCCCCAGCCAATTTGGCAAGAAGGCGGCCAGCGCCGATCCGATCTCATTTTCACCAGCGCGTTAAGCGCCAGCGTGGGCCTGGAGAACCTCATGCAGCGCATCGGGGAGCGTCGACAACGGCCGGCCCAGCACGTCGGGCAAGTCAGTCGACGTGACGTCCAGCTCGCCGGCCCGCATCATATCCTGCATGGCCGTTAGCACGCCAATCAGCTCTGGCCCCAAGCCGGCTGCCTGCATGGCGGCACGGTAGGTCGCGTCATCCACGCTCTTAAAGGTGAAGGACTTTCCCGTCAGCGCGCTCAATGTTTCGGCTAGATCCGCGTAGGTCCGGGGTTCGCCGCCAAATTCGTACACGGCCTTAGGTGCAACCAGTGTCATGACCCGGGCAGCGGCCTCGGCGTATTCACGTTCGAGGGCGAAGCTAATTTTACCCCGGCCCGCCGCGTAAACGGCGTCTTGGCCCTGTGCGGCAGCCTGCAGATAGCTTAATTCATTTTCCAAATACCACGCGTTGCGCAGGAAGCTGACCTTGAGCCCACTGTCGCGTAATAATTGTTCCGTGGCGACGTGGTCCTTGGACAGCGGCGACTGAGCGGTATCGGCGTGGGCAAAACTGGTGTAGGCAACGAAGCCCACGCCCGCCTTTTGCGCGGCTTGGACCACGTTAGCGTGTTGCTGCTGGCGCGGGACCTCCCCACCGGGAACCGACGAGATGAAGAGTAACCGGTCAATCCCACGCAAGGCGTGTTGCAGGGCGGCTTCGTCGGTGTAGTCGGCTTGGCGAATGGTGATGTCCTCAGGCAAGACACGTTGAGCCTTCTCGACATCGCGGACAATGGCAACGATATCGCTGATATCCACAATTTTACGGAGGTCCTGAATGACAAGCTGACCGAAGCGCCCGGTCGCAGCAGAAATTGCGTATTTCATAATTGATTATCTCCTTCTCTTATTTTCTAAGTTGCAGATTATCATAACTGGTTGTGACTTTAAAAGCAACAAGTTTGTCTTTTTAATTTTTCTCGCCGCGCACGCAGCTTGTGAAAAAGAGTCTGGGATGACACTCCCCCAGGCTCTTTTCGGATCCCCCAACCTCTATTTCTGAAATGGACGACCTACGATTGGTGATACCAGCCTAGGTAATCATACTTGCTTGACCAGGCGTTTTTGAATTCAATTTTGTGATTTTTCTGAACGATTTGCAGGCGGGCGTCCTTGTCGACCAACTCGCCGTTCTGGTAAATACCCTTCAACTTGTAGGTGTGCTTCCCAACTTTTTGGTAACTCAGGTTCGTCCAGGTCGTCGCCGCTGATTTCACCCGCGACAGGTGAATCGTCTGCGCCTGAACCTTGAAATGCATGACAATCTTGGTGCCTTGATCCCGGTAGCTGCGTTGCCAGTTGCCCCGTAAAGCCTTGGGCGTGCCTTTGTGCCAAGTCGCCGCGTGGGCCGTTGTTGCCGCTGCCCCGCCGACCGTCACCGTAGTTAGGGCAACGATCATGATTTGTCCCCATTTTTGCATCGCGCTCGTCCTCCAAAAATAGTCTGTTCACCAGTTGTGGCTAACATTACCTGATTCCTGCCCACAGTATACCCTGTGCGGCTGAAAATTTCCGCTATTAACTATCGCGATAGTTGGCAAGTAAAAAGGATTCGACTTTTAATCGAACCCTTCACAAATCACTGTTTATTTTTCTTGGAAATGGCGACTGTAGGCGTCGACACCCTTCATGGCTTGGGCCACATCGTAAGGCGTCACCTCAAACGGCATCCGGCCCATGGTGTCAGCTGGTGCCGTGGCTTGTTTCCCAACCTTCAAGAGATCATCGTCACTGATCCCTTCAATCTTCAAATCTTTAAAGGTGGTTGGCATGCCAATGGCGAGCTCAAACTTCAGGAATTTTTCAAAACGTTCTTGGTCGGCACCTTCCAGGAACAGCTGGGTCAGCGTCCCGAAGGCCACCTTTTCCCCGTGCGTCAGACTGTGAATGGGGCCATCCAGCGCGGTCAAGCCGTCGTGAATGGCGTGAGCAGCGGCCAGGCCACCACTTTCAAAGCCGAGACCACTCATCAACGTGTTGGCCTCAACAATGTGGTCGAGCGCCTTGGTAACGGCGTGATCCTTCACGGAAGCAATGGCCGCCATCCCGTATTTGAACAGGGTTTCCTCACACTTGGAACCGATGGCGTTCCCGACCAAGGTCTGGTGACCATTCAACATGGTCTGCTTGTCACCCTTAGCCACCGCTTTGGCTTCAACGTTGGTCGCTAAGGCGTCAGCGATCCCGGAAGCCAGCAAACGAACTGGCGCGCCGGCAACCACTTTGGTATCGATCAGTACCAGGTCAGGGTTCTTGTCA
The DNA here is from genome assembly GCF_003946245.1 of Levilactobacillus cerevisiae. Taxonomy (GTDB): domain Bacteria; phylum Bacillota; class Bacilli; order Lactobacillales; family Lactobacillaceae; genus Levilactobacillus; species Levilactobacillus cerevisiae. Next base: position 49,853 of record NZ_RHNN01000011.1, on the reverse strand, counting down.
TAGAAACGGTATTTTTCAAAGGCGCCGTCATCCGTGTAGAGGACGGAGAGCCGTGAACATGGCGCGTCGGTCGAGGCCAGCGTTGGCAAAACGGCCACGTGAACGTGCAGGTCGTCAGCAATCGCCTTGGCACTGTCGAGCGTTTTCCCACCACCGAGGGCGATGATCATGTCGGTATCAAATTCCTTGCCGATGGCGTCAACTCGCTTGATTTCGTTGTCGGAGGCTTCCCCGTTAAAGGTCACCTGTTTCACGTCAATGTCGTTTTGCTTCAGGTAAGCCAGGTAATCGTTCCCGACGATACCGTAAACCACGCTATCCGCCAGCAGAACGGCTTTCGACCCTAACCGCTGAATGTACTTGGCACTATCAAACAAGACACCAATTCCTTGAACGTAAGTTGCGGGACTCCCAAAAATACTTTCCATGACACGAACCCCTTTCAAATTAGGCAAAAGATTATGTAACGTTTCTAACGAAACTAAGTATAGTTTCTTTTGCAAACGTTTTCAAGACCTGATTGTGAAAAAAATACCAAGTCGGCGTTGGCGGACTTGGTATCAGTGACTTAGACCATTAATAAATTTATTTTGAAATGACGCAACACCATCATCACCCCAGCCGTCACGCTATCATCCGTGATAACTGTAGAGACATCGGGCAGTGAAAACTGGTGAATCAGACTGGGCCGTTTAAACTTACTGGCATCCGTCAAGACAATCAGTTGCTCGGCACGGTGAGCCATCTCCTGAACCACTTCCGTCCGTTGGATGTCGGCGCCGGTGAAGCCTGCCGCGGGATCAAAGCCGTCCGTCCCGACAAAGAGCTGTTCCACGTGAAAGGACTGCAGCAGTTGCTTGGTCAGCGCCCCCACGGTCACCTGTGACTCGGGCTGGTACTGACCGCCGAGAACGAAGAGCGTCAGGTTCGGATAGCTGGCGGCCAAATTGGCAATGTAGGTCGAGTTGGTGACGATGGTCACGTGCTTTTCTTGTTGGCCCAGCGTTTCAGCTAACAGGGCACACGCGGAGCCAGACTCGATCATGATAGTCGACTTGTCTGCGACCAACTCCGCGGCGGCCCGGGCGATGCGGGTTTTCTGGGCGTGGTGTTGAGCCAGCCGGTAGTTCAAGTCGTTGGGATTGTTGATCATGGCAACCCCATGTTGCCGGATGAGTAGGCCCTCCGCCTCCAACTCAGTCAGGTCCTTGCGGATGGTAACCAGTGACACCCCCGTTGCCCGAGCTAGTTCGGTGACCGCAACCTTCCGTTGCTGATTGACGATTTGAATGATTTGTTCCCGCCGTTCGTGGGCCATGAGTACCTGCTCCTTTCGATAGAAAGCAATTATTTTCGACTTTCCATCAAGTGTACGCCAAAATAACCAGAACGGGAAATTTATAACCCGGGTTAATTTCCAGCACCGGCATGCCAGCCTGCCCGAGCGGCACCCGGCACAACTTTAACGATGGCTGCCACATTCGCACTAATCAGTGGCAAGACCATGAGCGCAATGAGGCCGATGCTCAACCAGATCACGGCCCGCGATAACGGCGCCCGGTGGTGTTACTGGTTGGCGTAGATTGTCAGCAGTAAGGCAATAAAGACCAAAACAATTGGTAGTTGCAACAAGGCCGCCGTATCCTGGTAATCCAGGCCCAAAGCCCAAGTGGCCAAGAAGCCAATCACACCCCAAAACAGGCCGCCGTAAATGACCCGCCCCACCGGACCAACGTCTTCCTCGTCGGCCACCGTGAGTTGGTCCATGAGCTCGGTGTCCCCACGAATCAGCTCATCAATTGACAAGCCAAATAGGTCACTGATGGCGACCACGTTGGCGAAACTGGGTAACGCGGTCCCCCGCTCCCACTTTGAAACGGACTGCCGCGAGATCTGTAGGCGCTCGGCCAGGTCCTATTGCGACCAGTGCCGTTGTGCCCGCTGTTGCTTAAGTTGTTCCCTAATTTCCATGACCATTCCTCCCCGAATGAACACCTTAATCATAGCAAACACCACGGAAAATTTCCCGGACTATTTGGTTGTCAACGCGGGTTTTAGCGGCGTTGCCGGCAAATATAACCCGGGTTAACTGCGGGGAAATGTCTTATTTCAGGTGCTTAGCGGTTGGGCGTGCTTGACGTTAAGGCTGCGTTTTGCCTGCCAAAAAAAGCCATCACCCTGGCTCGCGGTAATGACTGCTGAGAACTAACGCGACCCGTTTTCTAAATGAATCCCCACTGGGTTTGCCAAAAGAACATAAGTTCGGTGCAATTCAGCTCGGTTTCAGGTATACTTAACCTTAGACATTTTTCGAAAGGAGCCGGTTCCCATTTATCAAAAATTTGTTAAAAACACCCTCGGGTTGTTGGCTCTTGGGCTGGTCATCTGTAGTGGCTTACTGGCTGCTCACGCCCAAACGGAGAAGCCCAGCGCCCTGGTCAAGGTTGGCGATTATACGGCCAGCACGGACTTTTTAAACCTGAGTGCCTACTACCAGACCACCCGTCCCGTGACGGTCAAAGTCGCTTATTACCCAACTTATAAAACGGGTCACGAAATCAGTCAAAAACTCACACTCCCCGCTGGCATCACGGTGGCCGGTAACCTAACTACGACTAAAGCGGGCAGTTACTTGGTCCCCAGCCTCCAATTATTCTTGGCGCGGTTAAGTTACCCGGTACTGGCTAACAGTGCCCGTCCGGGTTATACGATTGACCCCGGCGCCAGCGCGTATGATCCGCAGGCAACCATCACGGATACCACCAAGCTCTCTGCGTTCAAGCGGGTCAAGGCTCCGGACTACATGCCCGGCTACAGTCACGGCGACCTCTACGTGGGTGGCGCCGATGCGGCTCTGAGCCCAATTGAACCCGATAGTAAGAGTATCCGCGTCACACCGGATGGCTATTTAGAAGTTCTACAATATGACGCTAAGGCCAACGCCGGTCTGGGCTTTTATCAGAAACCCATCGGCATGGCCAAAATTACGAAAACGGCCTTCCACGACCCTAACCGGACGCTGTACTTTAGCCATGCCGTTGCGGGAATTAAGACCACCCGCGTTAGCCACACTGGCAACGCCCAATACAAACTAACTTTAAAAAATCTGCACCAGCCCCAACACACGACCGGCAATCCGGAAACGGGGACAGCGGGGACGTTTGATAGTCTGTACCGCATTGGCGGGCAAACCTATTACACGTTCATTGGCTACGATGGTGTCAGTGATTAAGCTCTCGGTGGAGGGCTTTTTATTTTGCCGTCAGGCGCTTCACGAAGTAGGTGGTGGTGACGCCCGCAAACGGGAGATCGACCACCGTCCCGTAGATTTGGTACCCACATTTTTCGTAGAAGCCGACCGCCTGATAGCTGCGAGTTGAGAGCGTGATGTTGATGACGTGCCGGTCCCGCGCTAGTTTTTCGGCGGCCCGGATCAGTTGCGTTCCCAACCGTTTGCCCCGATAGGCCCTGTCGATTGCCAGCTTGGCAATATCCAAATGGTCGTAGCGCCGTCGCATCAGGATGCCGCCAATCAGGCGTTCGTCGTCATACGCGCCGATGGCCAGGACCTCGCCCACCTGACCGTCGTAATCGAAGTGATGCTGGTCAAATTGCTGGGTGAAGATGCCTTTCAGGTAGAGGTCTAAGGTCAGTGAATCAACGCGCTTAAGGGTTGGCATGGTTGTAGTTCCTCCTCGATAAATTTCTTACTTTCCATTCTACCGGTTCTAACTTAACTTTGCTTGCGTTCAGTTTGTGAACCAATTCTAGGCAATTTAGTTTCGGATAGGCCTAGATTGGCGGGTAAAACGAAACTTTCCTGCTCACCGAAATTACGTGGTACACTCACAGCAAGTGTTCTAGTCCATTCGGAGGAGGAACCGCTTATGTTGGTTAAACTCATCACGTCATTTACCGCTTTGTTTGTGACCGTGGCCTTGGTCACGCTGGGAAGTTGTCAAACGGTCAAAGCGCCAGCCCGTTCTGCTGAGAAAAAATAGTGTCCGCCAAAGAGACCCGTCAACGACGCAAACGCATCGTTAACGGGTCTCTCTTTATTTTTGCGCTAACCACGCTGTGATCAGCGTTTCGTACGCGCCAATCAACTGTTCCTGTTCCACAAATTTACCCAGTAGGTTAATCGAGTTCATTTCCTTTTGGAACACGGGATTCTGGACCGTTAGCTGGCGGGTACGTTGCCCATCGACTCTCCCGTTCAGCGTCAACCACTTCACCACATTGGCCGGTGACTGTAGCGCGGTGAAGGTCTCAATTGACGTTTGTCGTAAGACGTTGAAGAGGTGATCGGCCATCTGGATGCCCCGACTGTCTAAGTCACCGAGGTACGTGAACTGGACGTGCTGTCGTTCTAGGGCCTGGATGAGGTCAACGTATGCCGCGTTAAAGTCGTTTCCCGACTGATTGATTAGCGGCCACTCCGGGTGTAGCTGGAGAAGCCAGGCAAATACGCCATTATTTTCCACAACGATTGCCCGCGTCGTGCGTAGCGGAAACGTTCGCATCGCTGGGATCTGCCAGGGGTTTAACGTGATTGGCTGGGGTAGGTCGGTTTGAAAGATATTGGCACAGGTAAATGCCATGCCAATCAACTTTGCCGTCACCTCTTGAATCTGCTGGGGCGCAAAGTAATTGGTCAGCACCCAGTGATAGTAGTCATACACCGCCGGATTTTCTCGGGCGTCGTTTAGACTGTGGGCCGTTAAGCCTAGGTCTACGGCCTGTTGCCCCCGTGGCGGCAGAACTTCACCATTGGCAATCCGATCAAACAACCCGTCCAATTTGGCGGCAGCTGCCGACACCCGTTTGCCCGTTGCCTGTTCATATTGCTGTTGATACTCACTCATGCCCATCCCCCCAACTCAGCGCCTCCCGGACAACGTTCACGTGGAAGCGGCCATCGTTGGGGTTCTTGGGTGCAATCACGTCATAAGCCACGTTGTCGACGCGATCCGCCAAAATTTTGTTCTGGGCACCACTCGGCATGGTCGCGATAAAGTTAAAGCCAAAGCGCGCAATGGTTTTGGCAAAGGATTTTGCCGTTTCCGGGTCCAATTTATCAGCAAATTCATCAAACATCACCAGGTACGGTGCGTCCTTCAAGGTGGCGCGCTGAAGCACCATCTTAGGTACCAGTAACAGTGGTAAGACCATTGCCTGCGCTTTTTCCGCCCCGGAGCCGCCGGACTGAACGAACTTGTCATCGACCTCTTCGTAGTGATTCTCATCACTCTGGCGCCGCTTGATCAGCACCTTAAAGGCCGACCACTGCCGGGTGTCCAAGAGCTGTTGCGCTGCCACCATAAAGCGTTCATCGTCATCGGCCACCGTTAAGTCATTGGCCAGCTTCTCCAAACGATTCTGAACCTCGGCTAGAAGTGCGGGCCGTTCCTGGAGCTGCGGGTCACAGGCTTCTTCGATGATTTTAGGTTCCACGTCGGCCGGCGTCAATTCAATCTTCAACTTGATACTCTGTTCGCGACTAACGCCCTCCGTTAACATCCGGTTGTAGTCGGCAATCAAGAGGTACTGCGCGGTGATCCGCTGAACGGCGGCCGCCATGTAGGTATCCTGGGCAACGTTATTGCCCGTGGTTAACTCCGCCAACTTTTTTTCCACGTGGCTTTCGTCCGTGGCCATCAAGAGGAGTGCCCGATTAATATCAAAGGCCACGACGCTCAGGCCATTTTGATTCACGGACCGCTGTTGCCGCATGGCGCTGGCAAAATCCGCGTAACCGCGCTCCTCAAAAATGGTATCCAAAGCGTTACGGTCAATGCCGTCACTATTATTCTTATGAATCAGGCGACCAATCCAATCACTGATATCGCCGTAACTACTCGTCCGCACCTCACTGTTGTGCTGTTGCACAAAGGCCAGCGCCTCAATAATCGTGGTTAACGTAGCGTCAGCCGGCACGTAGGGGGCCAACGTCTGCAAGCCTAACTGTCCCTGATCCTGCAACTGCTGTAGGCGTTTTTCGAGGCTGGCCCGGTCATCTTGTGCCGAACTGATGCGGCCTTCCGCGTTTGCCCGTTGGTTATTCAAGGTTTGTTGCTCGACGGCGAATTGTTGCTGGTCACGTTCTGCTTGACCAATTTTCTGATCGATCTGAGTATCAATCACCAGGGCATCCCGCCGCGTCTGCGTATCGCTGATCTCGGTTTCGACCTGTTGGGCGTCAAACCCAGTTTCCACCTGCGCCACCACATCAGCAATCTGTTGCTCGAAAAAGGTCTGTTGACCGGCCAACTGGCTTAACTCACGCGCCATGTCGGCTAAATGGCGAACCATATCGGCCAGAGATTTTTGCTGCTGAGTCAGGCGCGTTAAAAAGTCTGCCTGGGCAAGAATCGTTTTTAAATCGGGATGGGCGGTCAACGCGGCCTGTTGCTTGGCCAAAATCTCTTGGAACTGGGTATTCATTTTAGCTGCCCCGGCCTCGTGAACCTCCGCGTTATCTTGGTGCAAGTCCTTCCGTACCCGGCCCTGCAATGGCCCTTGGGCGTGTTGGTCGATGCGGGTATCCAGTTCGCCCCGCATCTCGCCCACGATTTGGACATCTTGACTGACCCGTTCCTTGGCCCGTTCATCGTCTTGGTAGCGTGTCAGGACCTTCTTCATCTGACGAATGTAGCCCATCAGTTGGTCGCTGAGTTTAGCCGGATCCACCTCGGTGACCACGTCCATCAATTCGGACAGGCCCGTCGCTTGCGTGGCTAACTGGGTCAACAGCGGCCGCAGTTCCTGCTCATTGGTCGTTTGCTGCTGAGCACGCAACGCCGCCTGTTGGTCCGTCACGTCGGTTAGTTGCGTCCGGAGTTTTTCCAACTGCTTTTGTTGCGCGCGATAGGTTGCCAGCCGTTGGGTCAGGCTTTTGATCTGCGCTTGGTATTGGTCGCGCAAGACCTCGATACTCTTTTGATTGGCCTTGTCTTGCCGCAACTGGCGTAACTTTTCCGCACTCTGCGTGAGGTTTTCCGTCAAAATTTTAAGTTGCTCGTCCACGGTCACAATCGTTTGCCGCGCTTGATCGATGACTTCCTGCTTCTTTTCGTAGTCGTGACGCACCTGACTATAGGGATCCAGCGTGGTTTCACGAATGTGGTTCAGATTGCGCCAGAAGATCTCCTTTTTCATCTTCTGTAGGCGTTTCTGGGCCTGTTTCAGCCGGTCCAAGACACCCTTGGTCTGGTTGACCTCGCGTTGGCTATCGGCCACCTGTTGGATGATTTGCGGGTCAATTCCCTCTTGCGCATTCTTCAGTGCCTCACGAATCGGCGTAAACCGGGCATTACCGGCCGTTAAAATGGGCGATGCCAGCAACCGGTAAACGGCCGCCAGTTTCCCCAGCGATTCGCCGCCCGCGAAACCGTAGACTTGCGTGGCCACGTACTCGCGGTAATTGGCCGCCTGATTGAAGAGCCGTAACTGCTTGCCCAAACCAGCGTTAGCCTGACGGAAGTCCTCTTCCGTCAGGCTCGCCCCGTCAGCGGCCGTGGTCACTACCGTCAGGGGTTCCGTCACCTGATCACTGATTGCCACGAACCACCAAGTCGGCTTGCGGCTCTCCCCAACGGCACGATGTGCGCCCAGGCCCAGAATCACTTGGCGTTTGGCCGAACGCAGGACCAGATAACTGTAGCCAGTCCGCACCTTCATGGCACCACTGCCCCAGCCGAGTAACATCCCCTCAAAGTTCCGGGTATCCCGGGCACTGTTCCGCGGATTTCCCGTATGGTCCAGCTTATCCGTCCCCTTCGCCGCGTTAAATGAAGGCGTAGAGATTGAGCCATCAATCAGCATCGGAAAGAAACAGTTGGCTAGTGTGGTCTTCCCCGCTGCGTTTTCACCGATCAGCGTCAGGTTTCCGTTTTCTGCGGCCTGCATGTCTAATTTCACGTACTTGTTAAAGTTGCGTAGATGATAGCTGGCGGGCGTTAATTGTTCTCGTACCTTCGTCAAATTAGCTCTCCTCCTCAGTTGGTTGCTCGTCTTGTTCCAGCACCGTTCGCATCACGAAACGTTTGGCAATCGGCGTGGGACTGACATACCCATTTTCCTCTGTGATCAGCGCATTATCCGTGAGGGCCTGTTTAACCAGGCTAATGCCCACTTGCTCCTCCGGAAAAATCTGCCGAATAATTAAATGAATTCTGGGAACTAATTTGTCGACCGGCAACCCAACCCCTAACGACCGGGCAACGGCAATCGCTACCACAAACGGTTTGGCCTTGCTAGGCTGATGGGTCCGGTCCAGTAGCAACGCATAGTCGTCGCCACATTCCAATTCAAACCGCTCCAGTTGGGCCCACTGCTCCGCGATTTCTGCCTTATGCACCAGGAGTTCCGGCCAGAGCTTTGAGTCGCGGCTCAAGTACCGTTTGTTCAACAGCGCCCGGTTGACCCGCTGCATAGGTGTGGTCGGTTGCGCGCTCTCGCCTGCCTGCAGGTGGTTTACCAGGCATTGCGCAACGTAATTAAAGTCCGGACTGATATCCCAATAGTCCTCCACCTCTTGCGTTTGGTCACTGGGACCTAGCTCGGGCATGTCGGGAACGAACAGTGCGAAGCGGTCCACAAATAAATGCGTGATTCGGCGGCGAATTTCCTTTTCATCCAGCTCCACCACCTCGCTGTGCACCTGACGAATAATCGTTTGCGTCGGTACCACCCGGTCGCTCTGGGCGTTTTGCAATTCTGGTAAATTAATCACGGCCTTGATGGTCGCCAACAAGACGTGCACGGACTCCGGTTCCAACCGTTTGTCCCCGAAGAGAAAGAGTAAATTTTCCTGGTAGTTATCGGGAACGACTCCCAGGAGATTTTTAAAATAGCTGTTCAATCGTTGTTGCGTGACCGTCCGTTTCAAGGCGTTGATAGCGTCGGCGGTGGTTCCCGTGGTCTGCGGCGTAATGGTACTGGTGAAGATGCCGTGATCCATTAATTGATTGATAATCAAGCGCTCCGTGGCGCGTAAATTACTCATGCGTCCTCCTTAACAAACCAGACCGCAAACGTACCGGGCAAGGTCACCGTGTAGGCCTCGCCCACACAGTGAATCTGCACGGGCGTTGCCTGTAGCGTCGTCACCTTGGCCACCGGACGACCAAACGGCGCGAAGCTATCGTAGTGGTCGTAACCCGTGGCACTGTACAGCCGAATGACTTCGTCGCGGGCGTGTTGCGAGGTGAAGGTTAAATCATGGTCCACCACCCCGTGATCAGCGTCCTGCATGACTAATTGTTGGAATTCAGCCAGACCGTCTTGTAAATCCGGTAGGTCTTCATCATCCGTGGCGAGTTGTGGATTATCAGCCGCGGTCGCCACCGTACTGGTGCGAGTCTCCGCCGCGTAGGCCACGGGGCCCATCGTGGTGGCATTTAACAGGTCGGTTTCGTCATCCAGGTCGTTGCGGTCGTATGGCAAATGCCGAGCAATCGGTTGACGAACAATTAACGATTGATACCGCGTCAGTAGCTTGTCGACTTGGCCGGTCAGTGCCTGCACGTCCACCGTTTGGCTCTGAATGTGATCGTATTCCTGACTGAGTAACCGGATTGCGCTCAGAATCGTTTGAAAGAGTAAATAAACGGTGTCCAGACTGTTGTCAATCGCCGTCGCACTGGGGTCGAAACTGGCTGCCAAGCGATCTAATTGCCGCTGCGCGTAGTCTTGGACATTTTGGAACCGCAGGAGCATTTTGGCCTGGTCTCCCGTCGCGTGGGCGGCATCCAGGTCATCGCTCCCCTGTTGGCTCCGGGCGACCCGCTTACTGAAGCTTTGCGAGTTGGCCAGCGCTTGGGTCCGCGGTCCCTGATTCAGGAGTTGTTTGAACGCCGGAATCGCCTTATTCTGCAGCTGGCTGGCCGCCGAACCCCCGTGATTGAAGGCTAAATTATTGGCCAATTCACTCAGGTCCTCGTCCAGCTTGTGCATCCCCTTCATGACGTCCGCGTAGGCCGACAACATGTTTTGAAAGTCGTTGTAAAGTTGCGTGTCGACCGCGGAGAGCTGGGGATCGGCCAACTTGGCGACGAGCTCACAGTACTCCCGAATCCGGGTAATGTTGGCCGTCACGGTATTGTCGGCGTCAATCACCTTTTGCATCATGGTTAAGTATTCAATTCCGCTACTCGTAATTTTATAAACGTAGGATTGATGCGTGTGATAACCACCATTCACCATCCGGCTCCGCACCTTGCGTGGCGAGACTTCAACTAGGCTGGCATCGTTGCCCAGTACGCCTAAAATGCGTTTCAAAACGGTGTCCGTGATGGGCTTTTCGTCTGGCTCTAAGTATTCGTTGTTGTATTTTTGTAAAAGGTAGTTGAGATCCGTGACGGCACCACTAGCTGCGCCGTCATGGTAAAGGATCGTGAGCACATGCCAGCCCGCCAACCGGTGACTCTGGCTGAGCCCCAGGTTGTTGGCCAGCAATAATTGCTTTAATTTTGGTTCCAATGTGACCGCGATGTGTGTTACCCCCTTTAAATTCACTCTCAAGTATACTGGGAAGCGGGCTGACGAACCAGCCAATATTAAGAAAATTATTTAATGGTCTATATTAATTATGCGTAGTGTTCACTATATCGATTAACCCTCTCGCCGTCAACAACTTTCTGGCCAAAAACACCCGTAAAATGATTGCGGTGGCAGTGGTCGTTTTCCAGACAGAATGTGCCACCAAATGACCCGGTCAGCGGATAGTTCATCACCGCTAACTGGCACCATCCAGATTAAATCGACCGCGATTGGTTCAACGACCGGCACGTTCCCAGCACCATACACCCGGCAACCCTAGTTGACCCCTACGCCCCATTTCCGTGGTATACTCACTGTCAAAGAAGGTCTGCCGCCATGAAACGCATTCTGAAAATCATTCTCGCCATTCTGATTCTGGGCGCCACCGCCAGTGTCGTGCTCACTCACCGGAGCACCACGCTGGTGGCCGTTCCCAGCAGTCTGGTTAGTCGTTAAGCCGTGTTAAATGCCATGTGAAAGGGAGCCGGTGACAAACGTCGCCGGCTCCCTTTTTAGTCCCTATTACTGAAACGTATGCCATTGTTTCACATGAAACATTTAATCAATCTGACCCCGCCGCTGCATGCTCCACACATTTGGCAAAATCACGGCACCGATAATCACCAGTACCCCAATGATTTGCGGCCAGCTCACGGTTTCTCCCAGCAAAATGAAGGCCACGAGAATCGACGACGGTAGCTCCAGTGACGACAGAATCGGGCCGATGCCCAGTTCCAAATACGGCATAAAAATTGAGTAGGCCACCAACGGGAAGACCATTGAGAACAGGGCAATCAGCACGCCCCACAGGATGGTATTGCCGGTCACCTTGGCCGTCACAATCTGTGGTCCCCAGACAATCGAGATCAACAGGAACGCGCCGATACACAGCAGCCACGTCTTACTCAACGCGTCCAGGTTATTGCCCAGACTGGCCGTGAACTGCATGGTACAGGCGTACGCGCAGGCTGCTAAGAAACTGAAGAATAATCCCAACGGCGACAACGCCTGCGTAATCGGAAAAAGTCCCGCCGCCAAGATCGTGCCAATCAAGACCAGCACAATGCTCAGAACCTGGACCCGCGACGGCCACTGCCGGTGAATAACGGATCCCAGCAACACCGACAGCCAGACCGCCTGCATCAACATCACTGCGGCTGCGGCAACCGGAATTAATTTCAACGACTGAATGTAGAAGGTATTCGTGAACCCGGAAGCCGTCCCGGCCGCAATCACCAGCCCAATCTGTTTCCAGTTGGTGTGCTGATAGCGTAGCCACTGTCGCCGCGCAAAGTGAATGACACCGAGAATGATCACGGCGCTCAGAAACGACCAGAACAGCAGCGGCCCATTGACCACGCCTTCACTGGCCGCAATTTTAAATAACGACGCCGGAATCCCAAAGCTGACCGCGCCTAACCCCACAAACAGGGGTGCTAACTTTTTCAAAAACTCACCTCATCTAAAAAATCTCACCTATTCATTATACATCACACCTGACAATCCCAGTGCTGGTGGTAAAATTATCGACTGGATTATCAAGGAAATTAGTCATTTTCTCTGAAACCGCTTACAACTAGTCCCGGTATTCATGAGCCGCTATTTTCAGGGGATGTAGGGTTTTAAAAACGATGGGATACATTGATAGATCAGCTCAGACACCTCAACCACTGGCAAAGCTGTATCAGAGTCTATCCATTGTAAAATGGTATGCGTGGCCCCTGCCGTGAAGAAAGCCAGCCCCTGGACTTCATGTTTAGATAATGGCTGCTGCTTATATTCTTCCATCACTTTTTGAGACGTTTGCATGCTACTTTGAAAGAGCAGCGTGGCCAAGTCGTCCGGCGCATCCAAGACCATCAATTGCTTAAAATATTCTTGATTATCCTTCATAAAATCCAACAGTTTGTTCATTGATGATCGATAATCTGGTTCCGTATACAGCAAAACATCATAGAGCGTATGCGTGTAATAAGCCGTTGCTAATTCATATTTATCCGCAAAATAACGATAGAATGTTGCCTTTGAAATATCGCTCTGCTTGAGAATCATCTCTACCGTCACGTCTTTAATGGCGTGTTTTGTTAGCAACATCTGCATCGCATTAATTAGCCTTATTCTGGTATTCATCCATCTTCACCAACCACCTTTGCATGAGACAATTATACCCTAAAGTTTCAAACGAGACTTTTACCCCCAATGGTCACTTCTACTCTTTTGTGAAATGAAATACAATTAATTACATACAAGGAGGTCTTTGAGATGGATTTTACAGATAAAGTTGTCATCGTCACGGGTGCCGGTCGTGGCATCGGTTTTGCCTATGCCAAATCATTCGCACTCGCAGGCGCCCAAGTGGTTATTGCGGAATACGATGAGCAAACGGCAGCCCAGGCTAGTGAAAAAATTAAGGCCTTAGGAAAAAAAGCAATCGCCATCAAGTGCGACGTTTCATCGGAAACGGATGTTAATCAAACCGTTTCAGCTGTCATCAAAGAGTTCGGTAAAGTTGACGTTCTCGTAAACAACGCACAACGCGTACCTGATATTCGACCAGCCGAGGAGACGACGCCTGAGGACATGAAGATGGCTTGGTCCACCGGGGCTTTCGGAACCTATTTATTTACGCATGCCTGCCTACCCCATATGAAGGCTAAAAAGTTCGGCAGAATTATCAATGTCGCCAGCATGAGTGGCGTTGTCGGCGACCCCGGCAACTCCGCTTATGGCTCAAATAAGGAAGCTATTCGTGGTTACACGCGCCAAATAGCCAATGAATACGGTGAATACAATATTACCTGTAACGTGATTTGCCCGGACGCCATGACCGAATTAGCTAAGGACTTCTTCGCAGCTAATCCTGATACTTTTAAAGACGCCAAATTACAGATTCCCCTTCGCCGTTTTGGTGATCCAGAAAAAGATATTGCACCAGTTGTCATGTTCTTGGCTTCCCCCGGCGGAAATTACATTACCGGCCAAACAATTGGCGTCGACGGTGGTATGACGGAAGCCCGTTAGTCAGTAATTTTACAATAATCCTTGCTGTCATCACAAAAACAGGTAATCATCGCAAGTAATTGCCATGATTACCTGTTTTTGATTTCTAGATGCCAACCCCCGCTACAGGACCGCTGCATCCCGCCGGTGCCAGTAGAAGAAGCCCAACGTTCCCAAACTAAAGACGACAATCATGCCTACCAGGATCCCGACAACGCCGCTAATCGACCCGCCCAGCGAAATGGTGTGGTGCAGCCCATTCATGGCGATGGTCATCGGCAAGTACGGGTGCACGGCGCGGTACAGCGGATTGGTCAGCTGAATCGGATACGTGCCGCCCGAGCAGCCAATTTGAAAGAGCATGAAAATCAGCATCAGCCAAGCGCCCGTTAGTCCCAGCCACAAGCGGAAACACGTGACCAGACTGAAGAACGCCAGGATTATCAGCAAGCTCAACAAGTACGTTTTCACCGGTTCCAACGGCCGCAACCCATTGATGTAGTAAGTTCCCAGCCACATCCCCGATGCGGCCAACATCACGAACCCCCAGAGGAAGCCCATCTTATCCAACCAGGCATTGACGAACCGCCGATAGTTGCCGTGGCGTTTGCCGGCATCGTAAATGATGTTCAAGGTGATACAGCCAACGAATAACGAAATCGTCATAAAGTACGGCGCCATCCCCGTCCCGTTGTTGGGTACGGGTGCCACGTCATGTTGAACCAACTTGATGGGCGCCGCTAGGTTCTTGAGCTGTTGCGCACTCTGCGTCGCCCGTAATTGTTGGCCGCCCTGAGCCAAGCCGTTAGCGATGGCCGTATTGGCCACGACAACCTGACTTGCCGGCAAGCCCGCTGCCAACGCCCGGGTTACCTGCGTCACTTGCCCCGCCGTGGCGGTCACCCGCTTGCCTGCCTGCGCCGTCTGCCGTTGGATTGCCTGGAGCTCCCCCTGAACGGCCGCTTGATTCAGCGTTGCCTGCAGCTTGGTCATCGCGGAATTGCCCATCTTAGCGGCAATGGCGCTCTGCCCGGCGTTGGTCTGGTAAGTCACCCGTAACTGTTGCGGATCCGTGGCCAACCGACTCAACCGGCGTGAGGTGTTCGCTGGAATTTTTAATACTAAGAAGAGCTTGCCCGACCGCAATTCCCGCTGCGCACGAGCCGCGCCCATTTCATGGAATTGCAGCGACTTGCTGCGGGTCAATTCGTGCGTCACCTGGCGCCCCCACGCCAACGTTTGGGTTGACCGGTCCTGGTTGACCACCGCCATCGGCAGGTTGTGGAGTTCCCCGTACGGATTCCAAACGGAGGCCAGAAACGTTGCCGCGTAGACCAACGGCACTACTAGAATTCCCAATAAAATACGCCACAGTGCTGGGTGCTTCTTCAAATACGACCATTCGCGTGATTTCATAATCGACATCCCCCTTAGGATTGAATGAACGGATCATTCATTCGATTACTGCCCAGTTTAATCACGCCGGCTAAAATTGCATCTTTTTCGGCCGAATCTGGCGGGCTTTACGCGGTGAGATAACAAAGGGGCCTCATTGATAACACCGGTGCAGCACCTCGCGGACCACCGCCAGCATCTCCTCGTCATCCGCATGCGCCATTTCCGTTTCAAAGCTGTCGTAGCGCTTGTGGGCGCACCACCAGAAGACGAGGTCAACGACGACCATCCCGTGCCGTTGCGGGTCTTTGAGGTCCGGTACGGTCTGCCGCAACAGCTCGCCCACCTGCTGGTACAACGCCTGCCGCTGTTGCCGGTACAACGCGGTTAGGGCCGGATTAACGGTTGGATTATGCTCTAAAATCAAAAAGTAGCGGCCGTAGCGCTTGAACGCGGTAAACAACGCCGTCAGTCGCTCGTCAAAGGACAGTGCCGTCTCCGTGGCCAACTGGCGGTTCCACGCGGTGTAGGTTGCTTCCGTTCGGCGGACCAACTCCCGCGGGTCGACTGGCTGCAAGGGATAGATAGCCCCCGCATTATCTCCAGCGGGTAACGTCGTCAAGAAAACGTGATCCAACAGTGCTTCCTTGCTACTAAACAGCCGGTACAGCGTGCCCACCGCCAGCTGCGCCCGTTGCGCAATCATCTGCATTTGGGTATCGTGATACCCCGGTTGAATGAATAGTTCACTCGCCGCCGCGTAAATCCGCGCTAATTTTTCGTTATCATCCATGATCCTCACGCTCCTCACGGCTAGTCAACCACGACCGCCAGCAAAGCGCCACCAGCTCGTCTCCATAGTCCCCACCTGGGTGGGTCACCTTACCAACACCCAATGTTTCATGTGAAACATCTGCTGGTCAAACACCCGCCAGCCCGGTATACTAAAGGTCATTAGGAGGCTCTCATGAAAATTCAAATCTTAACCCCCACCCCCGCCGAACTGGACCGCTTGCTGGCCATTTGGCTACAGGGCAACCTCGACGCCCACCCATTCATCCCCGCCAGCTACTGGCAAGGCATGGCGCCCACGGTTACGACCCAACTCCCCCAGGCCACGCTGTACGTCGCCCGCAATGACAGCGGCATCCTGGGCTTTGCCGGTCTGCAGGGAACAGACATTGCCGGAATCTTCGTCGCCCGCGACTCCCGTGACCAGGGGGTGGGCCACGCCCTGATGACCCGTTTACAGGCCGACTACCCCCATCTCAGTCTGAACGTCTACACGGCCAATGCCCGCGCCAGTCGCTTTTACCGCCAGCACGGTTTCCAAGCGCAACCGGCAGTCGTCGACCCAGAGACGCAGCAGTTGGACCAATGCATGACCTGGACGCGTGCATAATTCCCCTTGAATCGCCTTCACAAACTCGTATACTGGGGTCATGTGAAAGGGGATTCATCATCATGAAAAAACTGTTCTACGCGACCCTAACCCTGAGTGCGCTCCTCACCGGCTTGATTGCCGTTGCGCCTAGTACCCCGGCTAGCGCCAAGACCAAGCTTTACACCAACAGTAAGACCCTCCGCCACCATAAATATTGGTATTCCTATCAGAACGCCTATAGCGGCAAATGGCGGTATCAGCGGTTACATTTCGCGAAACACAGCGTCTACATCGCGACGAAAACGACCCGTAACGGGAAGTGGCACCAGTCTCACATCGCGGCCAGCCGCTACTACCTGCGCCACCACAACGGGTGGTATAGCTTTGGCACCCGCAATAGCGACAACGTCTACCACGTGAAACCCAGCTGGCGATACCTCAACAATCACAAGCACTGGACCCTCGGCGAGTTCGATTCGTCCAACGACGCCGGTGGTTACGGGACTTCACCGTATACCGTCTGGACCTACACCACTTATCTGACGGGCACCGGCTGGTACCATACTGTCAAAAATCATCCCAATTTCTAAAGGAGCTCAAGTCGCATGAATTTCAAAAAAATCACAATCACCGCCCTCACCCTCGTCGCCGTTGCGCCACTTGGCCTGCCGCTCACGGCTAACGCCAGCACCACGCTGCCCAAATCGATTCGCAGTCACACCTGGTACCGACTGACCGACGGCTCCCAGGGTGGCTTTCACGACCGGACCACCTTTAAAGGCAACCACGCCACGATTCACGTCAAAGGGACCAGCCTCCGCTACCACTGGCGCTTCACCGGCCTGAAGAAGCACGCGAAATCCACCTACTACGGTCGGCTCCACTACAGCGCCAAGACTTCAGCGCCCGTCAAAATTAAGATTTTCAATAAGACCCACTTCGACATCATCCCCAAGCACACCCCGAACCTCGCCGGCAACTACACCGGGAACGAATCGTACGGGGCGATGATTTTCAAACGCTAGCTTAACAAAGCGCCCCGAAATTCTCGCGGGCGCTTTTTCTATGGCCTAAATAGATAAGTCTAATCAGAATCAGACGGCCACTAAACCATTGTGACAGCATTGCCTAAAATAGCTTACCACGTTTAGTGACACCTACACTAAACGTGGCAACAACCAATCGTCAAAAGCTAGCGCAATAGTGTTTTGTACTAACATAACTGGTAAAACACCGTTTCAACCGGAGGAGGCCAGAGACGGAGGTAGCTGTGACAACGGTGTTAGCTGAGAATCAGCTTACAGCGTGGGACGTGTTTGGAGACTGGCGATTCCTCCAGGCTTCAAACCGAGCCGGAGGACCGTCCCTCAGGCCGCAGGCGGTCCCCATAGTAACCGGAATCTCTGGCAGCCGCAGGTGGCACCTCCACCTAATTTAACAGCGACAATCATCGTTAACCACCCTTCCGAAGTTTTTCATCTTTAGCTATGACAAAAATTATAAACTCTCGGTGAGATTCTCAATGGTCACCCGGGTTAGCGTCGGTTATAGTTAAGTTAATTATTTCATGAACGTTTAAATGTAACCGTTCTCACAAACGTTCACCACTACTTTAATTTTGGAGGTCATTCCTATGAAAGGTTCCACGAAAATCAAGCCCCAAGACGTGATTGCGCCAATCGACCGGCGACTGTACGGCTCATTCATTGAACAGCTGGGCCGCGCCGTCTACACCGGCGTTTACCAACCCGGCCACCCCACTGCCGACGAAGATGGGTTCCGGACCGACGTGATCGACGCCGTGAAGGAACTCAACGTGCCCCTGATTCGCTACCCCGGCGGCAATTTCCTGTCCCAGTACCGCTGGGAAGACGGCATCGGTCCCAAGTCACAACGGCCCGTCCGTTTGGATTTGGCCTGGCGTGAATTGGAAACGAACCAGTTTGGCCTCCACGAATTCATGAAGTGGGCGGACAAGGTCAACGCCGTGCCGAACATGGCCGTTAACCTGGGCACCCGCGGGATTCAGGAAGCCGCCGACCTGGTGGAGTACTGCAACTTCCCTCAGGGCACGTACTTGAGTGATCTCCGCCGGCAGAACGGCGCGGAACAGCCATTTGCCATCAAGACCTGGTGCCTGGGCAACGAAATGGACGGCCCGTGGGAAATTGGCGCGAAGACCGCGACCGAGTACGCGCACCTGGCCAACGAAACGGCTAAGGCCATGCGTCGCGTGGACGATTCGCTGGAGCTGGTCGCCTGTGGGAGTTCGTCCATGGACAATCCGACCTTTGGCGAGTGGGAAGAAACCGTTCTGGATGAGTGTTACGACAACGTTGACTACCTGTCGCTGCACCGCTACTACGGCTACTACAACGACGATGACCCGACCGAACTCGACAATTTCTTGGGCAAGAACCTCGACCTGGATGCGTTTATCAAGGGGGTCGTTGCCATGTGTGACGCGGTCAAGGCCCGCAAGCGGTCGACCAAGACCATCAATCTGTCCTTTGACGAATGGAACGTCTGGTACCACTCCAACGATGCCGATACCAAAGTAACGCCATGGCAGGTGGGGCCACATTTGCTGGAAGACGTCTACAACTTTGAAGACGCCCTCTTGGTGGGTAGCCTATTGATGACGCTGTTGCGCAACGCCGACCGGGTCAAGATTGCCTGCCTGGCGCAGCTGGTCAACGTGATTGCGCCCATCATGACGGACACGGACGGCGGCGTGTGGAAGCAGTCCATTTTCTACCCGTTCATGCAGGTCGCCAACCACGGCCAAGGCGAGGTGCTGGTCGATCACAGCCAGTCCGCCACCTACAACTCCCGTGAGTTCAAGGACATTCCGTACCTCGACACGGTCACGACCTACGACGCGGCCAGCCACACCATGACGGTCTTCGCCGAGAACAAGCATCAAACGGACACGCTCGACTTTGACCTCGACCTGACCGACTTCACGGTCGACCACGTCATCGAGGCCACCCAGTTCGCCGGCTAAGACGTGAAGGCCGACAACCGTGACGGTAAAATGCAGCTGCGGCCGTTGCCCGTCAACGCGCAGGGCCATCAGGCCAGTGTGACGCTGGCGCCGCTGTCTTGGAACATGATCCGCTTCCAGGTGAAGTAGCCTGAGCAATTCTTAACACCTAATGAACTGATTTAATAGACACCAAAAGCAGACCTGGCCATCTCACGCCACGTCTGCTTTTTCAATTCGCCTGGTCTCCTGACCGGACGTTTTTTTCGGAAATAAATTTAGCAATGGCCAAGTCCGCGGCCGCTCCTAAAACTCCGGTCTAAGTCCCAAGTCATCCGCCAGAATCATTTGCTCGCCAGCACCGGACCAGCGGTCTAACTGCGCGTTGATGGTTTTCTTGGAGTAGCCAGCCCTGCGTTCACCATTGCCTTCGTTTTCACTGCCGGAATCTTCCCGCCGAATCGGGCCCGCCCCCCGCACACAGCTGGGCAGCGCAACTTCATCATGGACCAATTCCTCGGCCGTCAACACTTTTTCCAAACTGATTTTGTGGAGCCAGTCCTCCCCAAAATCATACTCGTAGACCACGGGGCCCGCATCCAGGTCCGGATAAACGTAGCTCTCCGCCGCAATTCTTTGCGAGACCTGATGAAACGGATTGTCGGCCAGCTCGGGATCAAATTCCTGAACAATCAGGCTATCCTGATCTTTTTCTGTATAAAATTGATATAAATGCATATTTTGCCAACCAAACGACAATTGAATCAGCACGTGCAATTGGTCATACCGCAGACCGATTGGGACCACTAGTTTACGCCACGTACTGGGTTTGCGATCTTGCAACTCAACCTTAATTTCCATTGCAATCGGAAATGCCATGCAACTCACCCCACTATTTTTTCTTTAGTATACCGAATTGACTTGATCTGTTAAAGAGTTTTCTCCAAGCTGATTCACGAAATTTGTCAGTCATTTCTGGCAATCATCCCCGCTTTTGAGCCAACCGCCGTTCCGCCAGAATCGCCTGCAACTCAGCCTGCTCAGTTAGGCTCGTGTGCCGCAAACCTTTAATCTTCGCCACCGTTTTCTGGACCACTGGCAGGGGTAAAACTGCCCGCAACAGCTGGTAAACGGCCGCTTGATTCTTAGGGAAGGCCGCCTTCAACAGCCACGCCTGGCCCATTTGCACGTAATAGTCGTCACTGTCCACACTCGCGGCCAACCGTAGCGTCTGCGCCGTGTCCGTTGGGGTGAGATAAAATTTCAGCAGGAAAACGAGTCCCGTGCGCTGGATCCACGGGTTGGTCGCCTGCAGGTAGCGCTGAATCGTGGGGAGAAAGGCCGGCTTGAACTTGGGCACCTGCTGGCAGTGGACGACCAGGTCACACATCGCCCAGCAATCCACCCGCGTCAAATAGGCGTCACAATACCGGGTGAAGGCCGCGCAGCCGATTTTCATGCGACTCAGCACAAAGCCCTGCACGATGACCGCCTCGTAGGATTCCGCGCCCGCGACCTGCAAGAAGCCGACCGGATCCCCGCGACTAATCGTGGTCCCCAACGCGCGCAACTGCGGCATTTTCAGGCCCCAGATGGGATAGTCGGTCGGCACCAGCCGCGCCATGTGCTCCCGCAGCGTGGCGCCCCCGGCCTGTTCGAGTTCCGTTAGAAATGTCTGATACGTCTCTGCCGTCCAAATCGTCGTTGCCAGATCCATGTGGCTACCTCCCGTCAATTGTCAGAGTTTCTGGTCGTCAAATGCCCGCCGCTACAGCGCAACCAACGCCTTGGCGACGGCCTGGTCCACGATCAACACGTTGGCGTGCCCGCCGACCAATGCCGCGTGAATCGGCTGGAGTTTGGCCTGACCCCCGGCAATCAAAATGGCATAGCGTTTCTTCGCCAGCTGGGGCAGAGGGATGGCGACCGTTCGTTGGTCCAATTCCGGCACGGCTAACTCCCCGGCGGCCGTGATGTAGTGGGAGAGCACGTCGCCCACCGCCGTCGTCTGGAGCTGGTGAATTTGCGCATCGTCGAGGTAGCCCGACTGAAAGAGCATGGCGGTTGGTCGCGTCGTTCCGACCGTGTACAGCGCGATATCGGCCGCATTGCCCTGGGAAACGACCTGGTGAATGAACTGGTCGCGCATGGCCAGCTGCTTGACCTTGGCATCCCCGAAAATAATCGGCAAGGGTAAGAGGCTCGCCTGCGTGTGAAAGGCCTGGTTAAATTTCTGGGTAATCGCTGCTGAGAAATTGTCCTCGCCCGAGTTGGTCACGCTCCCCTTGAGCTGCACCAGCCGCACGTTTTGGCTGTGACTGGGATGCAGGTGGTTGGCCACGGCCGCCATGGTCCGGCCCCAGTTGATGCCGATGGTCACGCCGTCCGTCACAATTTGATCCAGGTAATTTGCTGTGACGGCCCCCAACTGTTCCAAAATGCCCTGCTCATCGTAGTTCGCCTGCTCTGCAATCACCACGTCCTTGAGGTGATACTTCTCCTGTAGCTGCTGGCGAATGACCGCCGTATTTTCAAAGGGGTCCTGAATGGTGATGGTGACGATATTATTTTCCCGCGCCAGTTGGAGCGACTTGGACACCGTCGGCCGGGACAGGTTCATCTTCTGGGCGATTTCCTGCTGGCTGAGGTCGTCTTGATAGTAGTAACGACTGATCGCCAAAATCCGTTCAATTTGTTTTTTAGACAGTGCCATGCGATTTCCTCCATCTCAAATTTACTGATAGCCCTATTTTACCACACTTTACATTTGATATATTTTCTATTTTACATTTGTAAGAAAGCGTGGTAGATTAAGAGGGTAGATTTGAACCTAACAGAAAAGAGGACATGAACATGACTGATTTAAACCGTACCATCGACCATACCCTACTCGCTCCGGAGGCCACGCAAGCCGACATTGACCGTATCGTTGCCGAGGCTAAGGAAAACCACTTCCGCTCCGTGATGATCAACCCGTACTGGGTGGCCTACGCGCACCAACAATTGGCAGATACCGATGTCAATACCGACACCGTGATTGGCTTTCCTCTGGGCGCGAACACCACGGCCATCAAGGTCGCCGAAGTCTTGCAGGCCGTGAAAGACGGCGTGGATGAAATTGACGTGGTCATGAACATTGGCGAATTCAAGAGTGGCCATTTGGCAACCGTGACCGCCGACCTGACCGCCGTCATCAATGCGGCCCACGACAACCACAAGTTGGCCAAGGTCATCATCGAAACGGCCCTGTTGAGCGACGAAGAAATCATGCAGGCGTCCAAGCTTGTGGCCGACGCTGGCGCCGAATTCGTTAAGACCTCCACTGGCTTCTCGACCCGTGGCGCTAGCATTAAAGACGTGGTCCTGATGAAGAAGGCCGTTGGCGACCGCATCAAAGTCAAGGCGTCTGGCGGTGTGCACTCCAAGGATGAGGCCGAAGCCATGATTGATGCCGGGGCTTCCCGCTTGGGTACGAGTTCAGGTCTGAAGGTCATTGGCAAGGCCTAAGCTGACCAAATGTTCCACATGAAACATTTAGCGGGCTCACGTGGTCAGTTACCGCCTGGACAACGACCACGTGAATCTGCCACAGCAATTTTTCCTTGACTCACCACCAGCCACGTGCGATACTACTCGTGGTGCCAAACCACGGTGGGGGTACGCGATCGGTGCGCAAGCATTCAGAAGGTCGCCGCACCTCACCACATGCAGTCTCGAGTAGAACGCGAGGCTGCTTTTTTTGTACCGATTTTTAGGGAAATTGGGTAAAATAACTGTCGTAATGCCGGCGATTGTCGGTACAATGGAACTAGCACTTTGGCGCCAAGCACCCCTTAACTCGAAAGAAGGTTCCCCATGAAAATCATCATCGCACCGGCCAAGAAAATGGTCGTCGATACCGATACCTTTGGCGTTGATGGCCTACCCCAATACCTTGACCAGACGCAAGCCATCCTGGCCCGGCTCCGACAACTGGACTATGCCGCGGCGAAGACGTTGTGGCACTGCAGCGACAAGCTTGCGCGACCCAATTACAATTGGCTCCAGCAACTCGACCTGCAGCGCCAGTTGACGCCCGCACTCCTGGCCTACTCTGGGATTCAGTACCAGTACATGGCGCCGGACCTGTTTACCGCCCCGGCCCTGGATTACGTCCGTAACAATCTGCGGATTCTCTCGGGCTTCTACGGGATCCTGCGGCCATTTGACGGCATCGTCCCCTACCGCTTGGAAATGCAGGCGAAGTTGCCGGTCGCCGGTGCTCGCAATCTGTATGATTTCTGGGGCGACCGCCTCTACCAGGCTTTGGTTGACGGCGCGGAACCGATCATTAATCTGGCCTCACAGGAGTACGCAAAGGCCATCACGCCCTACCTGCAGAACCCGGACCAACTAATCACCATCGTGTTCGCCAGCCTGGTCAACGGCAAACTGGTCACCAAGGCCACTCTCGCCAAAATGGCCCGTGGCGAAATGGTCCGCTTTTTGGCCGAACACCAAGCACTGACGGCAGCCGACGCGACCGCCTTTGACCACCCCGACTGGGCATTTGCAGCGGACCGATCGACGGCGACGCAGTTGGTTTTTATTTATCAAAAGTAGACGCAAAAATCATCAACTTCCCTGTGATAAGGTGGTTGATGATTTTTAGATTTTTGGGCGTTTGGTGCTAAACAGCGCGTACGGCTGAAGAGGGCTTAAAGCGACGGTGCCTTTGGGCTGCTCGTCTGGCCGACGCGTTCACCCGCCTAACGTTAATGATATTTATCAGAATCACATTATTTCATTTAATTCACTGAAAGTTTAAGCATTTTTCCATTAAGCGCGTAAAATCATTTAGCCAGTTTTAAAAATAAGTCTGGGCGGAAATCATTTCTCAGGCTCTTTTGGTGTCCCCACATTTCTACTGCCGAAACGTGCGACAACAGGCAGCTGGCTGTTGTCCTACTCTTACTTCCCTCCAGCCAACTTCAAAAACCCGCGCATCCCCGCCAAATTCAGCGTCACCATGCGCTGGCGAAATTCTGCTGACGACAGGTCGCCCAGCTGCTTGGTAATGTAGAGCCGAAACAGCGTCAACGTGCTGTCGATCAGGAAGTTCACGCCAATCTCGGCGTCCAGGGCGCTCAGCTGATAGTCCTTTTGAAAATCCGCCGCTAACCCCGCTGCCACGCGGTATTTCACCCGACGTGAGAGAAAGCTGTAGTCGTCTGACGTCAGGATAAACGTATAGAACGTTGGCGCCTCCTCGAAGAAGGCACTCAACCGGTCAAACCAGACGCCCGGATGATTCAGCGGCGCGTGGTTGGCCGGCTCCCGCAATAACAATTCTAATAATTGATCCGCAATCTCCGCGGTGAAACTATCCGCCAAATCATCAATCGAGTCAAAATGTAAGTAAAATGTCTTCCGATTGATATTGGCCTCCGCGGTTAACTGTGCCACGGTGATTTCGCGAAACCGATACTGCTGGGCCAGTTTTCTAAAGGCCGCTCGCAGCGCCTGATTCGTTCGGACGACTCGTCTATCCGTCATCGAATCCCTCCCGTTAGACCCCAGATGTGGCGAAAGTGTGGCTTAATCCACATAGTAACTCATTGTGTGGTGGACGTGATTAACACTTCTGCGTATTATTTAGCCACATGTGAGGCATATTTTACTCACAGGATACCACAGAACAGGGGGGATTCGCCGATGATTCGCGCAGAATGGCGATATTTAATCAAACATAAATTACTTTTGGCAGTCTTGGTGGTCATCATGTTTATTCCATCAATCTACGCCGTCACGTTTCTCAAGTCCATGTGGGACCCCTACGGCAGGCTCGCCGACCTCCCCGTGGCCGTCGTCAATCAGGATCAACCCGTGTCCTACCAGGGTAAACGCCTGACCGCCGGCAAGAGTCTCACCACCAATTTAAAAAAATCCACGGCGATGAAATTTATACCGGTCACGACCAAAGCCCAGGCTGAACAAGGCTTGACCAACGGCAAATACTACATGGTCATCACAATTCCGCACAATTTTTCCCACGACGCGACGACCCTGATGGCCACCCACCCGCAGAAAATGGTGCTCCACTACCAGACCAGCGCCGGCCATAACTTTACGGCGTCCAAGATGACGGCCACGGCCGCGAAGTCCGCCGCCCAATCCGTTGGTGCGCAAGTGACCCAGACCTACGCCAAGACCATGTTTACCAGCATCAAACAGCTGGGGAGCGGCCTCGGCACCGCCGGCAAGGGCAGTCAGAAGCTCGCCACTGGGAGCCAAAAATTAACCGCCGCCGACAAAAAAATTGCGACCGGCCTGAACACGCTGGCTAGCAGTTCGGTCAAGCTGACCAACGGCGAACGCACGATTACCAGCAAGCTCAGCCAGTACGTCACCGGCGTCAAGCAAGCCCAGGCCGGCAGTCAACAGCTCACCACCGGCCTTGATCAGCTACTCAGTCAATCCAATCAACTCATCAGTGGCATCCAGCAGCTCGCAACCGGGAGCCAACAACTCCGCAGCGGCGTTTCCGCCTACACCGCCGGCACCAGCAAACTCAATACGGCCGCCGGCAAAGTCGCCACGGGGAGTCGGACCGTCCAGTCCGGCACCCAGCAATACGTGAGCGGTGTGGCCAGCGCCAATACCGGTGCGCAAAAGCTCAGCAGTAATCTCAGCACGCTCGGTGCCAGCACCCAACAACTCGGTAGCAGCGTTACCAAACTGGCGAGTGGCAGCCAGGAACTGACCACCAACTACACCAAACTCGCCACCGGGAGCGCAGCCTTGACCAGTGGCCTCAAGCAACTTCAATCCGGCCTCAGTTCGTCTAAAACGCAACAGACCGCTTTGAAAACTGCCGCGGCCAAGCTGGCCACCAGCGCGCAGAGTACCAGTGCCGTTAAGAGTGACGCCGCGGCTTTACAAACGGCGCTCACAGCACTGGCGAGCGCTGACGACAGTGCGGCCCTCAAGACCAAGGTGGCCGCGGCGGCCGACACCCAAAATTTGACGGCCACCCAAAAGGCCGCCATGCTCAAAGCCGTCAGTGACACCGATGACAGTAGCGCCCTCACCACGGTTCAGAGCGCCGCCAAGCAACTCAGCAGTGACCTGAGTGATCTCGACAGCAGTGCCAGCGCCTTGACCGATCTCCAAAGTGGCCTGACCGCGGCGGCCAGCGCCCAAGATCAGCTGGCCAGTGGTGTCGACACGTTGACCACGAACGCGCAGACCTTGACCAGTAGCCTGCAAACGGCCAATACCGCGCTGGGCACCCTGAACACGGGCCTGCAGACGCTGTCGTCCAAGACGCCCAGCCTCACCAGCGGCGTCAGTCAACTCACGACCGGCGCCACGCAATTGGCCGCCGGCACGCAGCAGCTCAGCACTAAGGGCACCCAACTGACCACCGGGACGCAACAACTCGTCAGTGGCACATCGCAACTAGCAAGTGGGACCCAACAGTTGACCGCGAAAAATGCCAGCCTCAACAGCGGCGCAACCACGCTGGCTAGTGGTTTGACCACGCTTAACGGCAAGACGCCCCAGCTCAAGAGTGGCATTACCAAGCTGGCTGACGGGGCCACGACCCTGACCAGCGGCCTCACCACCCTGGCCACCAGTGGGCCGCAGCTGACCGCCGCCATGCAGACGGCCACGAACGGCACGACGCAAGTCACGAGTGGCGCAAAGCAACTGGCAACCGGTGCCAGGCAAGCAACGACGGGCGCCGCAACGGTTCAGACCGGCAACGCCAAGCTGGCCACTTCATTGAACGCCGCCAGCAAGAAAGCGGCGGTAGGTCACCCGTCACAGCTGACCTACCGCCAATTTGCCCAACCGACAACCACGACCCACACCGACCACGATGATGCGCCGGACAATGGGACCGGGATGGCGCCGTACATGATGTCCGTCTCCCTCTTCGTGGGGGCACTGGTCTTCAACCTGATGTTTGACATGTACACGCCGCGGAAATACCCCCGGACTGGTTGGAGCTGGTGGCTGGGCAAGGCGTCCATCATGAGTGCCTTTGTCCTCGGCGAAGCCACATTTATGACCGGCCTGCTCGCCAGCATCGACGGGCTCGCACCGATTCATCCGTGGGCGACGTTCATGATGCTCCTCTTAACTGGGGGCGCCTTCATGAGCATTGTCTACTGGCTGAACCTGGTGCTGGGCAAGCCGGGGGCCTTCTTCGGAATGGTCCTGCTGGTGCTCCAACTTGGCGGCTCCGCGGGGACCTACCCGCTGCAACTGACAAATGGGTTCTTCAAGGCCATTCATCCCTGGTTACCCATGAGTTACGCCGTCGATGGCTTCCGCGAGACCTTGATGATTGGCAACTCGGCCTTGCCTGAAATGGGCGTGCTCTTCGGGATTGCTTTGGCATTCTCGGCGATGGCGATGCTGTTCTACGCTCGCCGGCACGGCCGCATCAACGCCATGGACATCCCAGAGGTTTAGGTACTGGTCTGGTGCTTGCCTGCCGGCTTACCGTTCGCCAAATTTAGGCTGGAACGCTGTGGGCAGGACGGCCAAAGCCAAAGAGCGGTCTTTGACCTCGCTTTGAACCGCCAAGCCCGCGTTTCAAAGTCGCCATTTTCCAAGCACCCCACTTGGAAAATCCCACGGCTGAGCCTAAATTTGGTTCACTCACGCCTACAGCGACCAGACCAATGCCTTCGGTGTTACGGTAGCACTTTGGCATTGTTCTCTGGTCGCCCTGTGACTGGCCGAGATTCCGGTTTACATTGATTTTGGTAAACGTCCTCTCAGCTTATAATTTTCCCGTACAAAAACACTGACCATTCCCCTCGTTGCTGAGGTGTATGGTCAGTGTTTTTGTGTCATTGGTTGAAAAGCTTAAGCTCACTGGTATTCAATTCGATAAAGAAAGCTGGCGGTGGCGTCGTCACACAACAATCATTTTAAACCTGACTGAAGCCACTCACGCCAATCAATCAGTCTATTTGGCAATCAACTTTCCGCCGCCACTCAGGCTGTACGTCTTGCCGTTAAGCCATTTGTTAGCGCTACTACTCTTATCGTAATATACGTTGTGGCCGTTTGATTTGATGTGCTTAATGCCGCTCTTGGTGCTGACCAGTGACGTGACGTACGAATTCTTGGTCACGTTCCAGGTGTTGTTGCCCTTCAGTGTGACCGTCGTCTTGCCGGTGGTGTTGGCGCTGTTGATGGCCCCGGTAAACGTACTCCCGGAGGTCAGATTCAGTTTCAGCGTACTGCCCTTGGCCACCAGAATGTTGCCCTTCAGCGTTTGGTTCTTAGCGGTAAACGTCAGCTTGCCACCATTGCTGCCACTGGTTCCCCAGCGGTCGCTGGCCAAACGGATCAGGGTGTTCGAGGCGTTGCTCAATTTTACGTTGGTCAGATTAATCTTGGCCGTTGTGTTGGTGACGTAGAAGAGCGCCCCGGTGTGGTTGGTGGTCCCTTTAGAACCGCTCTTCACCGTCGACGTCAGACTGCCGTTCGTCATGGAGAAGACGGACGTGCCGACCTCGGAATCACCGGACATACTCTGGTAGAGCATCACCCCGTTATTCTTTTTACCGGTCAACTGACTATTTTTAACGGTAATACTGTTCGACCCTTCAATATCGGCCGCTTCAGCACCCGTGGCGGTCCCAGTCACGTTCTGCGCGGAAATGTTCCCCGTGGAGTAAATGACGGGCGAGCCGTCACCGGCAGTCTTCAGTGTCCCCTTAGTCAGGCTGACGGTACCGCCACCCCGGTCGGTTGCCAACGCGGCAGAGTGACTGCCGGTCGTCGTGATGTTGGTGTTGGTTGCCGTGATCTTTCCTTTATAGGTGGCGTCAAGGCCCCGTGACGAGCTCTTGGTCGTGTTGATTTGACTGTTTTTGACCGTCACTTTGGCGTTTTTACCGGTCGCAAAGATCCCGTTGGCCCCGGTAGCGGCCGTATTTTCCGTCAGACCGGAAACGGTGGCTTGACCACCCTTGGTGACTAACAGGCCGGCATTTTGGCCGAAGAAATTACTGCTGTCGGTGCTGGTCGTACTGCCGGTCTTGGTCAATTTGCTGTTGGTGAGGGTCAGCTTGCCGCCACTCTTGACGTAGACGGCAGAACGGTTGGCGGTGCTGGATTTAATCGTCTGTTTGCTCAGCGTTTTACTACTGGAAATCGTCTTCTGTCCAGAAAGTTTCGCGCTGCTACTGCTGGTTTGTCCCGGCGCACTAGTTCCACTTGGCTTGGTGCCACTCGGTTTCGTCTTCGCCATGGCCTGAGTCGGCGGCGTTGGCTGACTGGCGTTTAACAGCTGTGGGGCCGCAATCAGGCCACCCACAACGGCGGTTCCTGCTAAAGCGATGGTGATGTTTCGTTTGGTATTTGTCATTAGAAAGTCCTCCCTTACTTAATCAACAAAAGTTGCTTACCTTGGTTATACCGCCTGAAACTTAAAATACGTTAGGGCTTGAGGGAAGCTTAACAAACTTTCCGGAACTGTAAGGTTTGGTGGGGAGGTGATTTTGAGGGGCTCAACGGCTCAAAAAAGGCCCATCAACTGTGGCGCGGTTGCTGGACCTCTTGGCTAGAATTGGGTGACGCCGTAGATATCTGTTAATACCTCGTGCACATTTGTGTAAGGATCACTTTTTAACCAGAAATTATCCTGGCGATTCGTGAGGATTTGACCATGAACAACTGCAAAGTTAACCCGATCAAACAAAAAGTGATCGTAGCGTCTTCCTTTAAATTTCGAATAATCTTGATTGAAATATTGAGAACCTGATAGCCTTTGATTAAGTTGTGACCCCGTATATGCTTTGGACACTGTCTCAAAGTGCATGAGAATCCAAACTTCGAAATTGATACTGGAAAAAATAATCTTGATTTGGTGCTCACGGGCGACCCTACCACAATGTTCAAGATCAGATTGTGTTAAGTTATCTCGGTCAAACACAACGTACGCTTGGTCTACCTGTTTGTTTCGTGGTAGCCGTGCCATTTTACGAGCTGCCTTTTCAATCAAGTCCGCGCCCCGCGATTGCGCAATGGTTTCGATTTGCACCTTTTCAGTATGAACATTCGCGCCACTACGATATTTTGCTGACAACATTTCAAAATAAGCCTTTTCAGACTCACCTTCACAATAAATAACCGTTACTTTCTTCTGGTTAAGTTGCCGTGATTTTCGGCTCATTCACGATCACCGTCAGCACTAAGCTCCTCTAACGCTAGTAACATCTCATCCGCGTTGACCGTTGGCATGGCACCGAAGCGACCTTCAATATACCGTTTCAAAAAGCTCACGTCACGGCGAGCGGTCATCCGGGTATCACTAAAATCAAAAATAGCGTTTAGTTCACTTACCCCTTGAAAATTCTTTTCCACCAAGTAAATCTGGTCAGTTCTCAAGTCAGAATCCAACAGTTGCAGTTCCTGAGTGGTCAGGATAAATTGATTCTTATTGGCCTTAGAATTAAAAATCTTAATCAACGCCTTCGTGAGTTCAAAGTGTAGCGAGTCATCAAATTCATCGAATAAGAGTGTCTTGCCGTTACCATTTAACTGAGCATTGATAATCGACAGGCCAATAACAAATATCTTTTGCGTCCCCTGCGACTCGCTCGCTAATGGCAATTCCTCTTGACCAACAACCTCGCCAGCCGCATTGTATTTCTGATGAATCGCAAATATCTGCGGCATCGTTTCAGGCAATTGGACTTCTCCGTCGCCTCCTTGGAGTAGTTGCAACAACTGATCTGGTATCCGGGGTGTCGCAACCTGCCGCGTTTGAATATCAACAATATTGAAGTCGGCAAAGTGCAAGAATTGTAAGAACTCTTCCTTCACAATTGGTTGGTCAAGCATGGCCACTAGTTGCTCCGACAAATGTGCATCATCCACAAATAATAAATCGGACTGAAACCAGGCCATGACGCCTGCTGCATGGTGATCATTCGCTTGTTGTGCGTTAAAGAGGAGGAGTGTATTGGGTTTGGTCGTCGTTTGCAATGACACCAAATTGGCCGGCAAAACCAAAAATTCTTGTTGGTGACGTTCAAAGTAGGTGCGCATTCCGCGGGTCTCTTTGATACTTAATTTCTCAGAGACGATGGCAGACTTGGTATATGAGAATTCATAATGATAGGTTGTCCGCTGATAATTAAAGGTCACCGCAAAGTAAAGCGGCTGATGCACGCTCACTTCATCTAATACGAATGGCTGTGCGGGTAATTGTGTGGTCACCTTCGTGGGGTTCGTCAAGACCATTTGCTTCATTGTTCTTAAACCCAGCAGTAAGTTAGATTTCCCCGAACCGTTGGGCCCAAAGATAAGCAGATTCTTAAGAAGACCATAGCCATTTTCATTCAGGGTATTGGTCTGCTTGAGCCGACTCAATCGTTCGCCCGTTTCTGCTGAAAGTGTCGTTTCATCTTTAAAGGACTTAAAGTTCGTCATTGAGAAGTCAATTAGCATTGTCATAACCACCTTTCCCGGTTAATGCCATTTTAGCAAATCTAATAGAAGAACACAAAAAAACGTGATTAAAATCGTATTTACTGTTGTATTGAATTGATTGGTTAACATAAATCACATTAAATCGTCTTTAATTAGAATTAGCGTTCGTCGACAGCTCGGTTTACTAGTGGCACACCGCCACCCAATTTAGCCGAAATCCGCAGCCAAACTGACGGACCTAAAATCTACAAAATCCCGCCCAACCCAAAATCGTCACACAATTTTAATGTCATTACCCGCAAAACACTGGTACAATCTTTCTATTACTGTGAAAAGGTGGACCCCAAAACGATGTTGCCTCTGAAACACACTTTCAACCAATTAAGTCATTTAAATAACCGGCTAAAACGCCAACTACTCCTCGGAACACTACCCGTCCTCTTACTGCTGGGCGTCATCTCTAGTTTTCCTTTGTTTATCGGCAAGACGGCCGAAGCGGAAACGCTCACCATTGCCAATACTCCGACGGAACAGGCAACCAGCCAGCCCAAGCGCGTGTATCAATACTTTCACGTTGAATCGGCAAGTACCGCGGTGAAGGCCGCCAAGACAGCACTCAAGCCAACGACGGCCAATGCTTCAGCTAAGGCCGACGAACCAGCCGAATGGGGCTGGCCGTACACCGGTGGCCAGTACGTCACGTCAACATTTGGTAAGCGCGACCTCGCCGACTCTCCTTGGCACGACGGGGTCGACTTCAACGCGGGCGTGGGTAGTAAAATTCACGCCGTTCACGCGGGGAAGGTCATCTTTGTCGGCAACCCGATGAAACGTGGCGTGACCGATGCCTATCCACTGGGACTGGGCAAAGACGTCGTGGTCACCGAGACCGCGGATGGCGACCAGATTGTTTACCAAGAATTTGCGATGGGCAAACAGACCCATACCGTCAAAGTCGGTGAAACCGTTAAAGTTGGGCAGGTCATTGCGACTCAGGCCAGCGGTCATCTGCACCTGGGCGTTACCAACCAGAAGAGCTGGGTCACCGCGCAAAATGATTGGCAGAACCCCAGCGCCCATTCGTGGCAGGATCCGTTGAAGTTGATTAAAGCCGCTGACTAAGTAGGTACGAAAAAAGCGATTTGCCGGTTAACTGGCAAATCGCTTTTCGCTTACACTCATTTTACTTGTTTCACATGAAACATTACGCTTCCGGCCACGCCCACGGATCCTCACGCCATTGCTGCAAGGACGCGAACTCGGCGGCTGTCATGTCGCCCTCTTCACGGGCCACCGCAATCAAGGCACTGTAAGTCGTCAGTGGCGTCAGTGTCAATCCAGCTTCACGGAAGTTGACCATACTGTCTGGCAACTCATAGGAGAAAATGGCCACGACGCCTAGAACTGTGGCGCCAGTCGCCTGGACCGCTTTAGCTGCGGCCAGTACGCTTCCACCGGTTGAGATTAAATCATCAATCAACACAACTTGGTCGTCCGGCGAGATCTGCCCCTCAATTTGCTTGCCCCGACCGTGGTCCTTGGGCTTGGCGCGCACATAGTTCATGGGTAATGCCAGCCGGTCAGCCACCAACGCCGCATGCGGAATTCCCGCCGTTGCCACGCCGCCAATCACGGTCGCCGTGGGGTATTTGTCCTGAATCAGCGCCGCTAAACCATCCGCAATCGACGCCCGGACCTCTGGATAAGCAATCGTCTGCCGATTATCCGTGTAAATGGGGGCCTGCATGCCGCTCGCCCAGAGAAAGGGGTCGTTGGGTGCTAGGGTAACTGCCCCAATATGTAAAAGGTCCGCCGCTATTTTATCCGTGATTGTCATCATTTTCCGCGCTCCCATTCCGTTAAGACTGTCTGATACGCCGCTACTGGATCCGTCGCTCGGGTAATTGACCGGCCGACAACTAAGCCGTTACTACCGAGGGCCGCGGCCCGAGCTGGGGTCACCACCCGCTTCTGGTCATCCACCGCATCAGTGGCCAAGCGAATGCCCGGATTGATACAGAGAAAATCCGCAGACGTCGCCGCGTGAATTGCCGGATCTTCTAACGCCGAGGAAATCACGCCGTCCGCCCCGTTTGCCTGAGCCAGTTGGGCCAAATGGGCCACGGTTGCCGGTAAATCGGCTGATACTAGCTGTTCGGCCTGCATTTGCGCTTCCGTTGTCGAGGTCAGTTGCGTGATGGCCAGCAACTTAGCCGGGGCAACTCCCGCCTCACGACTACCCTGGTCCAAGCCACGTCGCGCCGCCGCTAACATGGCGGCACCACCGGCCGCGTGCACCGTAACCATGGCCACGCCCTGGCGTCCCAGTTGGCGCATGGCCTGTTCGACCGTGTGGGGAATATCGTACAGCTTCAAGTCAAGAAAAATCCGCAGGCCTCGATCTCGCAATGTTCGTAAAATGCTGGGTCCGGTTGCGTAAAACAATTCCATACCGACCTTCACCGTCAGCTGGTCCGTTGCCGGAAATTGGTCCAAAAAATGTTCGACTACCGTTTGATTTTCAAAGTCTAACGCCACAATAACTGGTCGCATGGGGTGTTCCTTTCTCCAGAAAAAAATCCGGCTAGCACCTGTGTTGGGCTAGCCGGATTTGCGTCCACTGCCAGCGTTTGCTAGGGGGACGAACCGTTCACCTTTTTAGTCTCACAGGGCTAAGTTAAAGCTTATTTGTAATGAGTTTAGCGGATAACTAGCCGACCGTCAACCCTAAATTTTAGGTTAGACGGTTTACCTGGCAAAATAAATTTTGACCAAGTTTCGCGACCGTCTCATTCTTCTTCCATATATGACGATAATTGTAGAATCCGTATAATTAATTTAATATCCGGATTAACGGTTGCTTTTTCCTTTTGAACATGTCATACTATTGCCAACGTCCGGGTAACCGGAAAAAATAACGAATGTCAGTGAACATTCATTTTGGAGGAACTGAATATATGGAAACCACGACGCAGAACCACGCGCTCAGTAACAACCAGAAGTGGACGATTGCTTCAACTTCAGCCGGATTCGCCTTGGAGAACATGGATGTTATGTTTTTATCCTTTGCGCTTTCATCAATCATTGCCGATCTACATATCAGCGGTGCACAAGCTGGCTTGATTTCATCGATCACCAATCTCGGGATGCTCGCGGGTGGGATTTTATTTGGCATTTTAGCGGACCGCTTCGGCCGGGTGCGGGTCTTCTCCCACACCATCTTCATCTTCGCCTTCGCGACCGCTGCCATGGGTTTCGCCAGTAACATTTACTGGATTTATTTCTTCCGCTTTCTCGCTGGGATTGGGGCCGGCGGGGAGTATGGCGTCGGCATCACGCTGATTGCCGAGAGCTTCAACCGTAACAAAATTGGCAAAATGACCTCGATTGCGGCAATTGGCGGTCAAATGGGCGCCATCCTTGCCGCAGTCGCAGCGGCCTTCATTATCCCCACGCTGGGCTGGAAAGCACTCTTCGTCCTGGGCCTCGTTCCCGTGGCATTAACCTACTTCATTCGGCGGCATTTACGTGAGAGTGATGAATTCTTAGCCGCCAAGCAAGAACCAAAGGATCAACAGAAGCCGGTCCAAATTCGGGCCCTCTTCAAGACACCCCGCTTGGCTTACCAAACCGTTGCCTTAATGGTCATGGTCATCGTACAAATCGCCGGCTACTTTGGTTTAATGAACTGGCTGCCAGCCATCATGCAACAAAAGCTTGGCTTGACGGTTTCCGGCTCTTCCGTTTGGATGATTGCGACCATCGTCGGCATGAGTATTGGGATGATGACGTTTGGCTCCATCCTCGACTACTTCGGTCCCCGGCGGGCATTTGGTATCTTCCTCTTAGCCTCCGCCCTGGCCGTTTTCAGTATCACGCTCGCGTTCAACCAGGTCACGTTGATTCTCGCCGGTGCCATCATTGGGTTCTTCTCCAATGGGATGTTTGGGGGCTACGGCGCCGTGATCAGTCGCCTCTACCCCACTGAAATTCGCTCGACAGCCAACAACGTGATTGTGAACGTCGGTCGCGCTGTCGGGGGCTTCTCCTCCGTCGTAATTGGCTTCTTGATGGACCACTACACGTTGACCGTGGTCATGGGCTTCCTGTCCGTGCTCTACATTATCAGTTTCACGGTCATGTTGACGATTCCAAGCCTGCGCAAGATGGGTCAAGTAAACGAAAACTAATTAAAAATAATGACACAGATAAGCCCAGAAACGGTGATTTCACATCGTTTCTGGGCCTTTATTATGCCTTGTTCAGCGTGCATTTTTGGGTAATTTCTTCGCAGCAATCGCATCCGTTAGGGTTTGCGAAAAGTTCAGCTTCAGCTCATTGCCCAAGCGGTTTGCTTACTGGGGAAGTCAAGAGCTTCGGCGCCTAAAGTACCTAGTGTTCCCTAATCCTGCGCCGCCAGCCACTGCGTCAACCGGTCCAAATAGGCTTCCGGTTCCTCAATAAACGCCATGTGTCGGCTGTGGGCGAACAGCGTCCACGCTGCATGGGGCAAGTGGTCGACCATCGTCTTCGCCACCAGCGGCGTGCTCAAATCATTGGTCCCGCTAGTCACTAACGTCGGTGCCGTGATTCGCGCCAATTTTTCCGTGTAATCGTAATCCTGGAGGGTTCCCGTGGGAAAATATTCGTTCGGCCCCCAGGCCACGTTGTAGGCCGCCGTTCCCTGCCGTTTGGCACGTCGCAAGAACTTCGGGGAGTCCGCTGTCACGGGCCCCGCCGCGTGCGCCAACATGTAGCGGTCATTGGCTGCCAAATAGGCCGGCGCCGTGAAGTCACCACTTGCCTCCGCCTGAGCAATCGCCGCCTGATCTGCGGGTGCCATGAAGCGAATCATGCGCGCCTGTTCCTGTTGCCAAAGTTTCGCGGACGACAGTGTGCTGGCCAAAATGACACTCTGGATTCCTGCCGGTTGGTGGTCACACAGGTAAATGATGGCCAGCATGCCACCCCAGGATTGCCCCAGCAAGTGTACGCGCGTCAATCCCAAATAGTTACGCAGAGCCTTGAGCTCCGCCACCCACGTTTCCGCCCGCCACAAACTGGGATCGGTCGGCATGGATGACCGGCCACAGCCCAATTGGTCGTACATCACCACGGGACGTCCGGTCCGTGCCGTCAACTCGTCAAAAGCTTCAAAGTAGTTGTGCGTGGAACCCGGCCCGCCGTGCAGCAGGAGCAGCGGCGTTTGCCCGGAAGTTAGGTCGCCCACGACCCGGTAGTACGTTTGATACTTGCCAAATGGCATAAAGCCTTCTTGAACAGTCATGCTAGTCCTCCAATCCGGCCTTCGCCGTCGTCAATAGCGTCACCAATTCCGCCTGTTGGGTCGCACTCAAATTCGCCGCGAGTCGCTGGTACACGTCAGTGCGGGTCGTCTGAAACGCGGCCACCACCGCCTGTCCCCGGTTCGTTAAGAATAATTGCTTGTTGCGCGTATTGTCCTCGGGAATCTGCCGGGTAATGTAACCGGCCGTCTCTAACTTTTTCAAAAAGGTCGACACCGTGGCCGCCCGCCGCTGCATGAGCGCGACGATATCCTTTTGAATCAACCCTGGCCGCTGATCAATCAGCTGCAACACAACCGCTTGCTGGGGAGTGACGGGTTCCTGCCGGTGCAGGCCCGCCGCAATCTGGGCCTGTTCCGCCACAAAAATTTCGCGAATCAGGGTACTGATGGCGCTACCGTTAGTCGTTGTCATTTGAATCACCTCGGTCTTAGTTTACCAAAGTGTTAGGTGAAAATACAGTTAGTTTACCTAACTGATTGACAATTTTTTACCTCAGGTGTAGACTCCCTAACTGTTAGATAATCTAACTATACGGTAAAAGGAGACGTTCACCATGACTGACCAAACAAAACAACTCACCAACTTAGACCCCCGGATTCGCGACTTTCAAGACCAGTTACGGGCCAGCTACGACCAGCAGAATCGCACCGTCACGCCCGGCCAAATTCTCTTTGTCGGCTCCTCTCTGATGGAAATCTTCCCCATCGAAAAGTTCCAGGCCGAACAGGACCTCGGCCTCAGCAAGCACATTTACAACCGCGGCGTGCGAGCCACCACCACGGC
Organism: Levilactobacillus cerevisiae; assembly: GCF_003946245.1. Taxonomy (GTDB): domain Bacteria; phylum Bacillota; class Bacilli; order Lactobacillales; family Lactobacillaceae; genus Levilactobacillus; species Levilactobacillus cerevisiae. The sequence goes on along the minus strand of NZ_RHNN01000011.1, from coordinate 12,010 downwards.
CGACCTGCTGGCCCACATGGACCCACTCGTTTTCGACCTGCAGCCCAGCAAGATTTTCATCAACATTGGCTCCAACGACATCGGCTTCAACGTGCCGACCGCAACCTTTCTGGCTAACTACGATCAAATTTTAACGCAGATTCACGCGCAACTGCCCGCCACCACCGTCTACCTGATGGCGTACTATCCCCTGAACACGACCGCTGACTTTGGCGAGGAAAAAGGCGAGCACACCCAGCTCTACCGCTACCGGTCCAACGCTGCCCTGGTTGCGGCCGATACCCAGGTTCAAGCCCTCGCCGCCAAACACGGTGAAGCTTACATTAACGCGAACGCCGGCCTGACAGACGACCACGGCGACTTACGGGCGGAATTGACCTTTGATGGCGCCCACCTGTTGCCGGCCGGTTTCCAAATCGTGTTGGCCAACCTCCTACCTTATTTGAAATCGTGACAGATTGTTGAAGCAGAAACAATTATCTGCTAAGCTAAGAAAAAACACGTGGAGGTCCCTATGGAACAGCAACAAGCATTTCTCGACAGTCTCAGCACCCTCTTGGACAAAATCAACTGGCTGGATCATGCGGTCTTAGCCGAACAATTGGCCGATTTCAAACCCGCAGAGGTCCACACGATTGCCTTTATTGGCGGCCACCAAGACGCCAACGTCACGGCGATTGCGAACGGCCTGTACGTGACTCGGGGCGCTGTTAGCAAGATGACCCGGCGCCTCATCACTCGCGACCTGATTAGCCGCTACCAAAATCCGGACAATCAAAAGGAAGTTTACTTCCGCTTAACGTCAAAGGGCGAGGCCGTTCGCGCCACCCACGCTCGTCTCCACCAGCAGTTCAACCAGCGTGACGCCCCCGTCTTTGAGCAGGCAGACCCCGAACAGCTCCAACAGACGTTGGCCTTTCTGAACGCGTACAATCAGTTTTTGGATCAGCAAATTTCGCGGGATAAGACCATCGAATCGTAGTGTTCACACGTGCCAAGTACTGGTAACCTGGCTGTCCGCCTTAGTCGTTCTTGGGCTTAACCAAATAACAAATCTTTAGACAGATGCGCCCATAACGACGTAATCCGTCTTTTTTGTTGACAAGGAAACAAAACGTGCTATGATTGTTTCCATAGAAACATAACAACCACAAAAGGAGATTTTCAATGCTCGCAATCATGCAAACTAGTTTCAACGGGATCGACGCGCTCACCACTGCCGACATCCCCGTTCCCGCCCTGACGCCCAACGGGGTGCTCATCAAAATGCACGTGCTACCCGTCGTCCCAACCGATTGGAAACGGGAAGCCAATCCGCACGCCACGGCTGAACAAGCCGCCCAGCTCCCCCGCATCATCGGCGTCGGTGGTACCGGCCAGGTCGTTGCGGTTGGCGCTAACCGGAATCCCGCGTTACTACACCAGCGCGTACTGGTCATGCAGCCCAGCGGCTCCTACAGCGCCTACCTGCTATCCGAGAACCCCGACTTCATCTTCCCACTGCCCGCGGCCGTTACTGACACCAGTGCCGCCGCCCTGACCGCAGGACCCGGAACGGCCCACGTTCTCCAACGAGAAATTACTGCCAGCACCGCCACCAACGTGGTCGTGACCGGTGCCAATTCGGTCATCGGCCTCTACCTGCTGCAACTGTTACAGCCCCAGGACAAGCACATTTGGCCCATTGTCTCCCCGGCGAGTCAGGCGTATTTTCAGGCCCAGTGCCCCGACTACCCGGCCGTCACGGCGGCCGACCTCCCGCCACTCACGACTGACACGTTAGTCATCGACATTGCCGGGAGCGAGCCCCTCCTGAACACGCTGACCGCTCACCTGACTGATTATGAAATCGTCTCAATTGCCCTGACCCAGGCCACGTTGCCGCTCAAATTTGTTCACGAAAGCTTTACCCCCGCGGACTACCGCCAATTTATCGGCGACCTGGCTACCGGCGACCTCCATGCCCCCATTGACCGGACCTTTGCCGTTCGTGACACCATCGCCGCCCAACACTACGCGTGCGACCACCACAGTCGCGGCCGCGTGCTGGTCACATTTGACTAAGAAAGGACTGACTGCCATGTCAGCATTCGAAACCCTGTACCACCAAAATTGTTTTGCCCCCACTGCCGCCGAACGCCAAACCGCCGCGACAGAATTGGAGGCCCGCTACAACTGCGAAATCAATTGTGTTGAAATCGACCCCAGTGTCCGCTTCGCCCACCACGCCCGCGGCTGTACGGTGATTGCATCCAAGCTCGGCGCCAACGTGATTATCTTTCAAAACGTGACGATTGGCTCGAACATGGCCTTTAACCGCCGGACGCAGGCCTGGGAGCACCTGGGCAATCCCGTGATTGGCGCCAACGTGAAGATTGCGGACGGTGCCAAGGTGCTGGGTCCCATCATTATCGGCGAGAACACCGTCATCGGAGCCGGCGCAATCATCACCAAGGACGTTCCCGCCAATAGCGTGGCATACGGCGTCAACCAGGTGAAGCCCCGCGACCCGGGCAAGGACTTGCTGTTCCATCAGCCAATGCCAGACGGCGAGGCGTTGGTGCGGGCTTGCCGCGATGTGATCCGGCGCGCTGAGGGGTGATCGTTGGGCTGGGACGAACTATCCGACACAAAAATCTAGTCTACATCCTTGCTGATTTTTCATTCCTCATTCGATTTGATACAGCTGATTCCGCAAATAAGTCACGGATACCGTAAGAGTCCCTACAATCCCTCGTCAATCGCTTAAAATAGGCAATTGGCGGATACCAGTGCGAGAGAGCCATTAGACCAATGCCAACCTTTGCTAAACGCTTGTCCATTATGGTCCCACGTGGTCCCGTAATGGCTGAGGTGATTGCTATGACTAGCGAAGTCCATTTCAGAATAGCCACCAAAGAGAAGAAGGCCTTCGAGGCTGTCCTTACCCGCATCGGGTTAACCCCAGATGAGGCCTTCCACATCTTTATTAAAAGTACCATTGCAACTGGCAGTATCCCCATTGACCTGTCTCAACCAACCTCCCGCTTAACCAACACAAAAAACCGTTCTACATCCTATTGTAGAGCGGTTTTTGTATCTCTAAAATTCGATCACAATCACGCATCACCCACTGTTCCACGTGGAACATTAACGCCGGCGAATCTGTTGCATGTGACTTCTGGCCTGCTTCATTTTCTTCTTACTGCCGAAGAAGCGTTGAATCTTGGCGTCCTCGCGCTCCCGGGCATTCATGTCGCTGTAACTCAGTTCGACCTGGAGTTTTCGGTAGCTGGTCAGACGTTCCGCCGCCAAGGTTCCCGCCACAATCGCCGCCTGGACCGCACAACCCGGTTCCGTGTGGTGGGTACAGTTGCGAAATTTACAATGCACGGCCAGCGCCGTCACATCGGCGAAGGCCTTGGTGAGGTCGCCACCCTGAACCTGGAGCTCGCGCATCCCCGGGGTGTCAATCACCACGCCGCCTGCCGGCAAACGCAAGAGTTCACGGCTCGTCGTGGTGTGGCGGCCCTTATCGTCGTCCGCTCTGATTTCCTTGGTGACCAGGGCAGCGTGTCCCAACAAGCCATTGATCAGCGTGGACTTACCCACGCCAGATGACCCAATGAACGAAACGGTCTGGTTCCCCGTCACGTAATCCTTCAGGGCGGCAAGGCCGTCCCCCGTTTGCGCGGAGCACGTCAACACGTCCACGCCCAGCGTGACGTCCGCCAATGCTGCCAGCTTGGCGGGGACGTCGGCACACAGGTCCGCTTTAGTCAGGACCACGACCGGCACGGCGCCACTGTCCCAGGCCATGGTTAGGTAACGCTCGATGCGGTGCGGGTTAAAATTGGCGTTGAGCGACATGCAAATGAAGATGGTATCCACGTTAGCCGCGATAATCTGGCCAGCGCCCGTCTTGCCCACGGCCGCACGTTCCAGCACACTTTGGCGGGGAAGCACCGTTTGGATCAGTGCCAGTTGGTGGTCGGGAGCCAGCGTCGTTAAGACCCAGTCGCCTACCGCCGGGAAGTCCGTTTCCACGCTGAGGTCGTGCCGCAATTTACCGGTGACCCGGGCCAGTGTCAGTTCCGGCTGGGTTGCGGCGAGCTGGTCAATTTGGTCAGTCAGGCCGTACGTTTTTAAATCAATTTTCAATTCTGCCAATTCCTTTCGTTGGTGACGGCACCCCCAAGGCTTGAACGAACTGACACGACTCTTGGCGACCAAAAAAGGCGCAGTCTCCACTGCACCCCTGGTTCATTCATGAGGAGGCGCAGATGTCAGTTTTGCCGTTCAAACCGTTACGGGCACACTAAAGACAGCGGTATTTAACCACTTTTTTAGCAACCTGCGTAACGCCTATTGAACGACTGACATCTGGCAATTCCTCCGATATTTTTAGTTGTGCTCAGCTTACCACCGGCGGCCACTAACCGTCAATCACTGGTTAAGTGAGCTTTCCAGCGTGGCTAAATCCGCGGCCGAGTAGGCGTAATCCACGTGCGCCATCCCCGGCACCGCATCCCACGGGACGGGATAGCCGGCACCATGGGCACAGAACACGGAATCCGGCGTGTTGGGTAAATCCGCGACCGGCGCGTAATCCTGCGCCGCCACGACTTCCGCTGCGTTGTGACACGGCCGGTAGCCATCGACCAGACATTCCAGCTGACCCTGACCGTGGGTGTAGGCCTGAACCTCCTGCGAATAGTCCTGCATCTCGGCCACGGGCGCGGTCCCGGTCAAAACGACCATCCCACTGGCACTCGTGGTCCCGTCAGGCGTTTCAAAACTGCCGTGCATGCGCTGGATATCGTTCATGGCGCGGCCGACCTGGTCCTGGCCAATTTCTAACCGGAACTGGTACCAGGGCTCCAGTAACTGGCAGGCGTCCTGTTCGCGCAACATCATCAGGCCTTGGCGGACGGCGCGCCCGGTTGCTTCCCGGAAATCGCCGCCGACCGAGTGGACGATGCTAGCGCGGCCGATCACCAACGTGATTTTGACATCCGTTAGTGGTGAACCGGTGAGCACGCCCAACTGTTCCTTGGCCTGCAGGTTCGTCAGGACTTGGTGTTGCCAATTTTTCCCCAGGATCTCCAGGGCGCAATCGGCCGCAAACGTCAGGCCGCTCCCCCGCGGTGCCGGTTCCAAGAGCAAGTGGACCTCCGCGTAGTGCCGGAGCGGCTCGAAATGGCCAACACCCTCGACTGGCTGTTGAATCGTTTCCTTATAGAGGATGCTGCCCTCACCAAATCCCAAATCCAACTGGAAGCGGTCGTGCAACATCTGCTGCAAGATTTCCAGCTGGACGTTACCCATGATCTGCACGCGAATCTCCTGCAGGTGGCTGGACCACGTCACGTGGAGTTGCGGGTCCTCGTCCTCGAGTTCTTGGAGCACCGTCAGACAGTGATGGACGTCGTTGTCCCGCGGATCGACCGTGTACGTCAACACCGGCTGGATTTCCGGTGCGCGCCCGGCCACCTGTTGACCCAAGCCCTGCCCGGGGTGCGTCCCCGTCAGGTTGGGAATGGCACAGACCTCACCGGCGGCCACGGACGGCACAATTTTAAACTTGGCGCCGTTGTAGACCCGCAACTGATTGACCTTCTGCTCATCTAAAATGACAGCCTTGTTCGCCAGCACGCCCCCGGTCACCCGGACCCAAGTCAGGCGTTCGTCCTGGTCATGAGAAATCTTGAAGACCTGCGCGCCGAAATCAGCGGGATAGGTGGTGGCCTGCGTCCAATAGGCCAGGCCCGCCAAGAAGTCGGCCACCCCGTCTAATTTTAAAGCCGCCCCGAAGAAACATGGGAAGACCTGCCGCCGCTGAATCATGGTCCGGACTGCGTCATCGCTGAGCGTGCCGCTGTCGAGATAGTCCGCTAAGACCGCGTCGTCTTGCATGGCCACGTCTTCGGTCGCGGCCGCTGGCAAACTGGTACCCGCAAACGCCACGCAACCCGCGGATAAGGTCTCCTGCAATTGGGTCAACACCCGCTCCCGGTCGGCGGTCACGGCATCCATTTTATTAATGAAGATAAACGTCGGCACGTGGTAGTGGTCGAGTAGCCGCCACAGGGTGCGCGTGTAGCCCTGAATGCCGTCAGTCGCCGAGACCACCAGGATGGCGTAGTCCAGAACGCTGAGTACCTGTTCCGTTTGTGAGGCGAAGTCCACGTGCCCCGGGGTGTCCAGCAGGGTGAGGTGCAGGTCGTCGTGTGTCAGGCTGGCCTGGTGAGAGAAAATGGTGATGCCGCGTTGTTTTTCGAGGTCGTCGGGGTCCAAGAAGGCGTCTCCGTTGTCGACTCTGCCCAGTTGCCGCATCGCGCCGGACTGGTACAACAACGCTTCCGATAGCGTGGTCTTGCCGGCATCAACGTGGGCAACAATTCCCGCTACGATGTGTTTCATAAGTGATTACTCCTTTTTTAACTGTCGGTGAGGCTTTACCGTCGCTTGTCCCACTCTTGTCAAAAGTCTTTAAGCCAATCTTACCGTAACCGCCGGGAGAATGCACCTGGTAACGCTGGTTGCTGAAATTAAGTGCGGTGGTAACGGTCGTTTGGGAAAACGTTGGTGGCTGTTTTTAAAATTAAGCTTTAACTGATATTAATAATTGTAATTGAACAAGCTGTTATTAATAATAGCTGCGCTCAATAGTTGATTCTTAGTTATTAGTTATTGGTACTTAAACATCAGACGCTGGCTGTACAGCCCTGAGCAACTCGTGACAACACAAAACGGGCAGTCGTGGGTCACTGCCCGTTTTATGTTGCTAGTCATTTAACCTTCCCGGAACGCCGCAGCAAACGTCGCCGCCTGCTCTGGCGTCACGACACCTTGATCCGCCAGCATGTCCAGCAGGCTGACGTCCGTCACTAACGCGGCCTGGCCGTCTATCAGTTCCGTTTGGCGACAGAAACTGCCCCACAGCCGCCAGGACGCGGCCGTCCACATCTCTGGCGTTTCTAACCGTTGCTGGTACAGTGAGTCCATCACCAAGATGACGGCCTCGTAGACCTCTTGTGATGAGGCCCACGACGCCACCGGGTACGCGTCGCGCGTGAGCCAGAGCCGTACACCGGTAATCACGGCGCGGTGGTGCACCAGCCGAGCTGTCTGGCGTTGCCAAGTCTGTGCGCCTAGCGTTTGCCGGTGGTTCGCCCGCAAGAAGGCTTCATCCCGGTCCGGATCAAACAGCATCAGGAGTTCGGGCGCCATGGCGGGATCATCAAGAATCGCCGCGGTCTGTTTCACGCCCTCTGCCTTGGGGGTTACCGCGTCATCGGCTGGGGCATCGTCTGGAAAGATCTTATTTAAAATCGCCAGTTCTGATTTCACCACAAACATGGCGACGGCACCTTCATTGTCGGGATCCACGTCTGCCGCAATCAAGTGCGCCGTCAGAAATTTATCCGCCGCGAAGTTATCAGGATCGTCGGCCCGCGTGACCATCGTTGGTGCCGCAGCGATAATCGTCTGTTGGTAAAGCTTGACCCGCTCGACCGGCAACCACTTTTGTTCCCCCACGAACGTGAAGAAATCATACAGTGCCGGCACGATATGCCAGTAGTCCATGGCGGTAAAATTCGCGCGTGCCACCAAGGTGTCCGTCAACAGCGTCTCGAGCGCTTCCGCCGTCCAGTCCGTTGGCGCTTGACCGAACTCGCTGTCGCCGTAAAAGGCCAGCCAGCTCAAGGCCTCCCTTAACTGCGGCGCCGCAACGTCTCTGGCGCGCTTCTGCCAGGCGTCACTCGCCAGGTAAGCCGTGAACCATTTCCCAATCGTATCCGGAAACTGTGTGTTAACAATATCGTCTTCAAATTTTCCCATGTCATTGCCTCCCAAGGTTGCACCATGTTCGGGGCCATCGTACGCCGTTTGGCCAGTAACCTGACTGGGATACGGCCTGGTTGACAAGTCTACCGGTCAATCGGGAGTCGTGGTGCTTGGCTGGCTGTGCGGTCGCTTTAAGTTGGAGCGCAGTGGGTCGGACGCCGGCGGCTTGAGCTGGCGTGACAATCTGTCAGCTCGTTTGGCGGTGCCAAACGGTTCAGAAAAGGCGCAGACAATTTGGAAAAGAAATTGTCTGCGCCCTGTTTAACTATCCTATTTATCAGTTTCGCTCGGTGCCCATCCTTATGACGGTGCCGTGGTGATCGTCCAGTCCAGCGTGGACGTGTAGCTGCCCGGATAAATGGCCTGGGTGGCTAGTTTCAGCTCTAACTGCTGACCCTGGTTGGCGTTCAATGATGCGAGCGTCATTCCCGGACCCGCGTACAAGACCGCTTGGTTGGTGCTGGTTAAAGCGGTCAACGTACTGCCATTATTGTAGCTCAGCGTGGCGTCCAACGTGTGGGTGCCGTCGGTAAATGGCGTGGCCTGCCGCAGCGAAACGGTCGTGCCCGTCTTGGTCCGCCGATTGTCGGTCACTGCCAACAAATCACCGCCACCACTGACTTGACCAGCGATTTCTTCGTCGACGTTGGCGTAGGAAAGCGAGCCAAACGTGACATCCCCAGCCTTCGCGCTCACGCCACCGTCCGTCGCGTTGATGGTGAGGTCTGGCCCCGCATAGGTGTCAATCAAGTTATCACTGGTCGCGGCATCGTAGCCCCGGAGCTCGGCGTTCGTCGTCAGGGACAGGTTAGTCGTTTCAGTTGATTGAAAATCGACCTTAAACGAGTGCGTTTGCAAACTGCTAAAACTGATGCGCGACTGAACAACTAGGTAGATGTCACTACCAACGGTCGTTGGCATGTAATTAGCACTTGCACCGTCAATCGTCACGGACGTGTTCTGGGCATTGCTGGGCAGTTTAATCAGGAACGTCCCGGACTTCAGACTCGAATCCGGATTGGCGTCCGTGATTGTTCCCGTGATCTCAGCGTTGTCGCCGTTCACCACGTTATTCAGCGAGGTGTCGGTGTTGCCCGTGTTGTCGGTAAGGTCAACGATTTTGCTGGTGATACTGACGGCGGGGGTGTGGTCAACGTTGACGTTGAGGGTCGCCTTATTCGTGGTCAGCATTTCCGTTTGCCCGTCCACCGTCATCGTGACGACCGCATAGTATTTCGAGCCGTCGTCAGCCGCGGTCGTGTCCGCCGTGGTGTAGTTCAGGCTGGTGCCGGAATTCACCACGCTATCCGTGCCGCTGGTCGTCACCTTGTGCCAGACCACCGACGTCGGCGTCTGATCGGCAGTTCCTTGCACGGTAAATGTTGCCGTCTTGCCGCTATTTACCGTTTGATCATCCAGTCCGCCACCGACTTTAATGTCGACGGTCCCAACCTCGGTCGAGCCGTCAGCGTTGGTCAGCGTCCCGGTAATGGTCACGGTCCCCGATTTGCTAGCGGTGTTGGCTGTGACTTGCCCGGTGGTCTTATCGACCGTGGCCAGGCTAGTGTCGCTGCTGGTCCAAGTCACATCACCCGTTGCGTCAGCCGGCGCCGGCGTGCCGTGAACAAACGTAGTGGTCGCGTTCGTTTGATTACTATATAAGTAGTTATCGTCCGTCGAAACCTTTAGGCTAGTGGCATTGATGGCCGAGGCGACAGTCGTGACGGCGGCAACACGGGTGTAGTATTGTGGGCTAAGGAGGAGACTCAGTCCATACTGGTCACACAACTGGTAATAAACGGTACCCGCAGTAGCCGGCGTAATCTTTAACGCGGCTGTCGTGGCTCCCGTGATACCAGTCGTGGTCGCGGACGCAGTTGCGTTGCTCACGGATTTCCAGGTGGTCCCCCCGTCACTGGATTGATACCACTGATAGGAATCCTGATAGAGGATATTATATGCAGTCAACACATCATGCCCAACGCTAGCCGTCAGCGTCTTCGTGTTGCCCACGTACGTGTACTCATCCTGTGGCTGCAGGGTAAAGCCAGTACTCAGATTGATGCCAAAAACATTGACGATATCCGCGCTGGGCGTTGCGGCCTGCGCAACCACCGTTGACCGCTGATTTCCAATATAAATCTCCACCGTGACGAACAACATCAAAACCATAACGAGTAGTCGACTAAATTTTTGACGCGTCATCCCATCGTCTCCCTTGATTTACCGGTTGCCCCAGCACAAAAATATGGCTCTGGGTAACTGGATTCTGGTCCATTTAACTGTGCTTGACTGAAAGTCTGTTAGGTATCGACCACTTGCTGGCTGGTTCCCCGACCTGGCGAAATTTACGGGTTCTTTACTTAGAATCCCGTTAACAGCGTAACCTATTTTGGGCCCGTTGGTCGTTGCTTTCGTCCAATCAAAAACTACGCACACGCCGCGTCCCTACGCCTAGTCGCCCGGGTAACCGCACTGACAATGTGCTGAGCCCGCATTAGTAATTCCTAGTGTTACTAATTTGGGCCTCTGTCTGGTTTCATTATACTTTTTATTTTAGCGAAATACCATTTTATTCGGAAACTTTTCAAACGAACCCTTATCGCTTGAATCAAAAAACAGCCGACCCCCCAAATAGTGGGTCGACTGTCTGTCATTTCTTATTCTTAATCAACGCCTAACGACCGCGTGCCCCGGCTCAACGCCAGTGCCACGCCAATGTATACGATGGAAACTGCCGTTAACACCCAGAACATCCCCTGGTAGGCCACGGCTTCCACGACCCAGCCGAGGATGACGGCGCCGAGCCCCATGCCCAGGTCATAGGCGTTTAGAAACATCCCCGTCGCCGTATCGCGGTTGGCCAGCGTCGTTACCTTGAAGATCCAAGCCTCTAGCGTCGGGTAAATGGCCCCATCGGCCACCCCATAGAAGACGCCCGCCGTCAGTAGGACCCAGTTGCGGTCGACCAGAGCAATCAGCACCATCCCAATCGTCAGGAGCACCGTGCTCACCAGCAGGAGTAGCCGAGGACCCCGGCGGTCAAACGTCCGGCCAACGATGGGTCGAATCACCACGCCAGCAATCGCCGCCACGAAGAAGAAACCGGAGATGCCGGTCAGGTGCCGGAGCTGCGCGTAGATTGGCGTGAAGGTCATGACGCCACTCATCAGGATGCCGAGGACAAAGACCAATCCACACTGTGGTAAGAATTGGGCGTCAAAGACCGGCGCGCTCGTTGGCGATTTGGGCGTGGGCGCGGTCACCCGGCGCGTCCCTACAATCGTCAACATGGCCGCAAAGAGCGTCAGGACGCAGGTCAGGAAAAAGGCCGTAAATCCATAACGGTGAACCACACCCAGGGCCAGCAGTGGCGCCAAGGAAGCCGTCACCATCGTCCCGATACCGAAGTAGCCCATCCCCTCGCCAATTTTACCCATCGGGAGTTCCGCGGCGGCCGAGGTGGCGAAGTAGGTCGTCGTCAAGCCGTGCCCCAGACCGTTAAACAGCCGCAACAGGACCAACAACCCGAAGCCACTCAGCAGCGGGTAGCCGACCGACGCCACCAGATACAGGAGAATACCGCCGATTAACAGGCCACGCTTACTGAATTTGGCAGAGAACCAGGGAATAAACAGCCGGGTCACCAGTGAGGCAAACATGATGGCGCCCACAAAGATGCCGATTTGCGCCGGTGACAGGCCCAAATGCTTGCCATATAGCGGTAGCACGGGCACCTGCATGTTGTACACCATGAATAACAGCGCGTTCCCCAGTAAAATCAGAATAAAGTTACGTGTCCAATACGTTTTTTGCATGTGCACTTCCTTCCCGAAAGACAAAAAAGGCCAGATAAGATCACTGAATCATCTTATCTGGCCGCAACCCTCCGATGCTCCGCGAGCACCTTATCTAACTGTTAAGTCTTCCGATCGTTTATTAAGTTAGTGACTAGTTTAGCGCAAAACGCAGGCGCAATGCAAGGGGAATTTTTGCCAGTGTTTCACATGAAACATTTGCGACCTTGCCAATTCACATAGTCTGGGATACCCCCCAGACTCACGCTGTATCTCCGATGCTATATTGTTGAAACGTGCGACAAAAGGCGGGACTGCTGAAAAAATACCCAAAACTATTTAAAGCGTTACCCGAATGTAATTTACATTCGGGTAACGCTTTC
>NZ_RHNN01000010.1 GCF_003946245.1 Levilactobacillus cerevisiae | reverse complement strand
ATGAGTAAACAAAAAGCACATTCACCGAAGTGAATGTGCCGTTCAAAATCTCCACCAATACGATTTGACAGAGACCCTGTTAAGCGGAGTCAGTTGCCATCTGACACACGTTTCGGCAACGTAAAGTCGGCGGACCAAATCCCACGGCTGAGCCTAAATTTGGCTCACTCACGCCTACATAGACTGTGGCCAATTATCGCGGACGAACGCCGTCAATCCAGCGATGTACATACCAATGTCACGGTGAAAAACAATCGTAACCGGAGGAGGCCAGAGATGGAGGCAGCTGTGTCGACGGTGTTAGCTGAGATTTCTCAGCTTACAGCGTGGGACGCGTTTGGAGACTGACGGTTTATGCCAGGCTTCAAACCGAGCCGGAGGACCGCCCCTCAGGCCGCAGGCGGTCCCCATAGACGCCGGAATCTCTGGCAGCCGCAGGTGGCAATTTTTGTCAATCAAGCCCGTTCTAATGGGATTTTCCCCGAGTAAAATTGACGGTATTCACAGGATGTTCACACAAAGTTCGGAATTTATTTACATAACAAATTTATATCTGGCGTATATTGTAAGTGTTACATAACGATTGGGGGCGATTGGTCTAAATGACCAGTCCCCCCTTTTTTGACATATTTTAGAAGGAGATGGCTCATTTGCAATTCAAACACCCCCGGGTCGTAACGCTTGCCGTTGCCTCCCTGGCGATTCTGACAGTCGGCTTAGCCGGTTGTTCCTCATCAAAGAGCGCCGCATCGAGTTACGCCATTAAGAACAACAAGGCAGTCCTCTCGACGGCTCAGATCAAAAAGAACCTGGACACCAAGATCATCACGACCCGTCAAGACAGTCAGAAAAGTTTGACCGCAACTTACAAGGCGGCAGCGGAGAATAGTAAATACACGCTGACCAGCCCGTACGTCAAAGTAAATCCGTACAAGACCTCGCCGCTGACTGCCCTGGTCACATTTAAGAGCAGTACGGCTGAAAAAATTAGCTACACGGTGGTCGGCAAGACGGACAAAACGTCAATCACCAACACCGTTAAGGGGGGTTACACCACGACCCACCAGGTCCCAGTCGTTGGGCTGTACGCGGCTTACACCAACACGGTGAAGATCACGGCCACCACCAAGGCTGGCAAGACCACGACCAAGACGTTGAAAATGAAGACTGGTGCCCTGCCAACCTACATTAAGGACGCCACCATTACCACCAAGAACGTCAACAAGTCCAAGATGGAAATTGGCAAGAACAAGCTGACCATCATGAACCGAACGACCAAGGAACCCTTCGCCATCGACGCTGACGGCGCCGTGCGTTGGTACAGCACCGACTACTCTCAACACACGATTGAACAGTGGACGGGTGGCCACATCATGATGCTGTCGAAGACCGACGTGAACTCCGACGTTTATAACGATTTAATTGAAACCGATTATCTCGGCCGCGTTTATAAAGAATACAGTTTTGCCTCTAACACCAGCAGCTCCGATAGCGCCAGTGTCAGCAAGGCTGCGGCTAAGGCCAATACCGAGACGACCGTCATTCACCATGATCTCGTTGAGCTGCCCAACCACAACTTCCTGGCCACCGTTTCCGACGGGTCCAAGTACAAGGAAGACACCATGATTGAGGTTTCCCACAAGACCGGGAAAATCGTGAAGGTCATCGACATGAAGAAATTATTGCCGGCGTCGATGTACAAGAAATTTGCGAAGGGTGCCGACGGGAAGATTGACTGGCTCCATCAAAACGCCGTGGACTACGACAAGAATGACAAGTCGATCGTCATTTCTAGCCGGAACCAAGACATGATCATGAAGCTGGATTATAAGACCAACCACATCAAGTGGATCTACTCCGGTAAGAAGAAATCCACTTGGCCTAAAGCGTACCGCAAGTACCTGTTGAAGGCGGATAAGGGCACGGTTGTTACCGGTGGCCAACACGGGTTGTACCTCCTGAACAACGGCGGCAGTAACTCTGCCAACAGCGAAAACTTCCTGCTGTACGACAACAACATTTCTGTTACCAACGGGAATAAGAGCACCTCTGGCAAGTACTCACAGGCCGTTGAATACCACGTGAACCAGAAGAACATGACGATTAAGTCGACCTGGTCCTACGGTAAATCCTTAGGCAAGACCAACTTCACCTACGTGATCGGTTACGCCGAACGCGAAGCCAACGGCAATACCCTGATTGACTTTGGGTACAAGAATAACGGGACCGAAAGTAACGTGATTGAAGTGACCAAGTCTGGCAAGCAGGTCTTTAACGTGACGATGAAGAGTGCGGCGGCTAAGGCTTATGCTTACCGGGCCTACCGCGTGCCATTCTACAGCTCCAGCTACCAGTTCGACGCTACACGCTAATTGGTTGTACCACTTCGCCTGCGGCTGTCAGGGGGTGCCGAACTGTGGGGCAACCCGCTAGAGCCAAAGGACGGTCTCTAGCGGCGGTTGAAAGCCTCACCTAAATCGTGAGTCTTCCAACGCGACCCGTGGTGTAAGGCCGGCAGAGCACCGGTCTAACGCCACTTTCACAGTACAGCACCCCCTGACCTCCTCCGACTACGTTATGGCAACAATTAGCTTAGGCCGATGGAGACTGAACGTTGTGTCATTCATGAACCACTATCGAATCCATTTCACTTGGGTTTGATAGTGGTTTTTTATTTTGTCTTTAATTTTGGGAAGGACGGTCAGAGCCAAAAAGCGGTCTCTAACCTTGCCTTGAGCCTCATGAACCGAGTCTCAAAGACACCATTTTCTGAAAAGTCCATTCAGAAAATCCCACGGCTGAGCCCATTTTGATTGCCTTTCCGGCTGACATTTGCGGTAGCATCGTACTGATGCCTCACTTGAATTTTACTTGTGAACACTCATGACTGTACTTTAAGGTTATGGGTGTTTTTGTTTACACATTCTGTTCCTTTACCCAAATCGTGAGTCTTCCAACACGGCCCGTGGTGTAAGGCCGGCAGAGCACCGGTCTAACGCCACTTTCACAGTACAGCACCCCCTGACCTCCTCCGACTACGTTATGGCACCAATTAGCTTAGGTCGATGGAAACTGAACGTTGAATCATTCATGAACCACTTTCGAATCCATTTCACTTGGATTTGAGGTGGTTTTTATTTTGTCTTTAATTTGGGGAAGGATGGTCAGAGCCACAGAACGGTCTCTAACCTTGCTTTGAGCCTCAAAGGCACTATTTTCTGAGACCTGTACTCAGAAAATCCCACGGCTGAATCCATTTTGATTGCCTTTCCGGCTGACGTTTGCGGTAGCATCGTACTGATGCCTCACTTGAATTTTCCTTGTGAACACTCATGACTGGGGAGGTTTTTTTAACCTTTTTTGGTCGTACCCGATGGGTTCAACCAAAAAGCTAGAAAATCTCGGAGCCGTAAAGGGCCAGTTGAGACTTTCTAGCTTGCGATGAATAATTCAGGAACTTATCAGAAAAAAATCAGATTGTTTTATCCTCTTTATCACTGGCATGCATAGCTAATACTTTATATTCTGGTGCATGACTATCGTGATCTACAAGGTACTTTCAAGTAGTCGGGCAAACGGAACTCAGGATTATCTCCAAGTTGTTCAACACTCATATCTTGTGCAAATTCATCACCCGACTTCAATTTAAAACGCAAATCACCATGATAACGCATTGGTGTACTATCTTTAGTGCCACTTGCAAAGGTTAAACTGGTTTCATTTATTTCAGCATTATAAATGACTTGATCCACAGTGTCCTTAATATGAATCATGTCCCCCGCCAAGTAATGTTTTGTTGAGAATACAGGTTGTTCACCATCTTGTACCTCAGTAACTAAATCTGCAACTGAGATGTGTTCTGAACTAGGCATCGTAAACTTATCACGCCATGACGGACGATTAAGATCACCATACCCAGTTGTAAAGGCACTTTGACCACCATTAACCTCAGAATCAAGTTGTGGACGGTCATAATGACCATGAAAACCATTAATTAAGCCATGAGTACCGAGACCGCTATTCGCATCATCATTCCGATAAGCGATATACGGTGCCATCTTGACTTTGTTATTTAAAATAAAATGAGCCACGTATTTCCCAGTAAGACCAAATTTAAATCCACGATAAACACCTGGCTTAACGCTTGTATTGATTGTCTTATTGCCATGCGGATTGATAACGATTAAAGAATAGTTGGTTCCCCAAAGAAAGGCATTAGCCATCGCGTAGAAAGCCACCGAATGCTTCGTAGAGGCGGATTGGATATCGTGCGACGCTGATGTGCCATACTTTTTCCCATTAAATTCGATAGAGCCAGGTGAAGTTGTTACACCGTATTTACTCGTGGTTATCTCCGGAGAGATATTGTAAAGGCCATTGCTAACTTTCTTGGTAATCTTCCATGCTACTTTTGCCCACACAGGTATACCTCTTGTCAGTACTTCCTGATTTTAATCAGGTGCTCCTACTTCTGCTGCATTTGCAACGCTTGGAACCACGCTGGTTGCCAAAACTCCTAATACGAGTACTGACAACATTAACTTTTTCTTCATGGACTATTCTCCCTTATGCTTTTTTGAAAAAATCTTAATTAGAAAAAATCTAGTTGTCTCAAAGATGGCTATCGCCGATACTAATAATATGAACAAGCTGATCAGCACTGATACTCCCGAATCATTGCTGAAAATCATATTGGAGAAAAACCTGCCAATACGGAAAATAAAGAAAATCGTTAGAATCATGGTACATAAATACATAAACTTTTTTTCTATAGCATTCACCTCAAATCTGTATTTTGGGATTGACAGCTATAAGAAATAGAATACCGAACCAAGAAAACCTTGTCAATAGGTAAAACGTTAATATTATTAAATAAATATTACCATTACGAAATCATTAAATTTTCCGTCTAATCGTAGATAGGAGATCCATCGTCACAGTGATGCTGATTGAAAACTTAGAGACTGTTATTAAGAAATCCACTATCTATGAATTGAAAAGCAGACTTAATGCTCAGCCAAGACGAGGACATTATCGTTACATAGCTAGGAAAGATCTCAAAATCGGAATTTGTCATTCATGACGACGCAAAAACTTTTAGCAACGTGATTGCAAAAAAATAGCTCAAAAATCATTCAAGTCTCGGATAGACTTCATTCCCCATAATGTATCGTAATTATTCTTTTCTCTATTACTCCTGAGGGAAGTATATCTAATACCGATAAGTCGTGCAGAACTGGTAATGGGTGGAAACCGATTGCATATTAAGTGCATCATCCTAAAATACCCCAGAGAACTAATGATAACCGTTCTCTGGGGTGCTCCTATCTAATTACTTCAAGTCCTAATGCTTCCACTTACGCCGGTGATTTTGCTCGTATTGCCAGAAAATGAGGCCGGCCACTACCAGGATTGGCACCAGTACCGTGTAGCCCGCCAGCAGCTTACTGAAGGCCGCCACTAGGACTGCGCCTAGGACGAAGCTGCCGACCGTTGTTAGCGCGTCTAAGGCTTTTTGACGGGCTTCTCGGTCCTTTAGCCGGGTTCCATTTAGCAGGGTTGCCGTGACGCTTAGGACCGTTTCCAGGCCCATTGTCTCCTGGAACAACTGGAGTTCCACTGCCGCCGTCAGGGACAACAGCGCGGTCGCTACCCAGTCTGGGACCACGCCGGTTGTTGCTAGCACGATGATCAGGAGACCAAACGTTGCCCAGAGCCCCACATTTTGATTGTCTCGCTGGCGTTTTTCTAGGTAGCGCTGAAGGCCTCTGCTCAGTCCAATTCCAATGACAAATGCCAGCAACGCCGTTAAGTAGCGCCCCATTTCCGCCAGTTGCAGCTGGCCAAAGTTGATGCCCAAGAGAACCAAGTTTCCCGCCTGCAAACCGGCAAAGACCGCCCCGTGTTCCAGGTAAGCGTACGCGTCGAGCGCCCCGGCAATCACGGTCAATCCACTCCCCAACAATAGCTCGTCACGAGCTCGAAAAGCCTTCTGTCTCAATGTGTTCACCTCTACGTAAAAATTCGTCTTTTCAGTATAAATGAAATTGTTTAAGAATTTCCAAGGGCACAACAAAATCCCACCCCCAATGATTAACCATGGTAGGTGGGACAAGGACTTTCGCGGCTATTTAAATGTTTCTAAAGAGGTCAAAATCAGCTGAATAAACGCTTCCCGGTCCAGGTCTAAAAGCACCTGGGTGTTCTTGGGCTTGCCGGTCAATTCGTAGTAATCACAAACCGTTTCACCGCGAACCAGTTCGCCTTGTGTTTCAACATCCACGTTCATCAGTTCACTCTGGAACATCTCGGGATGCAACAGCCAGGCAACCGTACACGGGTCGTGCAGTGGCGCGCCTTTAAAGCCCCATTTAGGATTCTCGTGGTACAGTTCAAAGAAGTTCAAGAGGCCGTAAAAGGCGTGCGCAACCGGATTGTCGATTTGACCAACCGCGGCAATTTCTGGCTTGAGGATCTGCGCCTTGTGGGTCACGTTTAAAGGCGCCATTGTCAGCGGAATACCGGCGTTGAGCACGATTTTAGCCGCTTCCGGGTCCACGTAAATGTTGAATTCGACCGACGGCGTCCAATTGCCCAGCCCCATGGCGCCGCCCATGAAGACGATGCGATCAATCTTGCTCTTTAATTCCGGATAGACGCGCAGGAACAGCGCCAGATTGGTCATTGGCCCGGTGACGACCATGGTGACGGGCGTCGCGCTGTTCCGCAACGTTTGGGCCATCAGTTCAATTGCCGTTAAATCCTGAACTTTGAAATCTGGGTCGGGCAGTTCGGCGCCATCCAGCCCGCTCTTGCCGTGAACGTTGCCGGCCGTTTCCAGTGGCTTCAGGAGAGGCGTGCGGTTGCCCCCAGCGACCGGAATCTCTTGGTGGTGCATCAGTGTCAGTAAGCGCATCGCGTTGTTCAACGTCTTCTCTGGCGTCTGGTTGCCGGCTGACGTGGTGACGGCCAACAGGTCAATCTCGGGGTTGGCGATTGCCAGCATCATGGCGAGGGCGTCGTCGTGGCCGGGGTCGCAGTCTAAGATAATTTTTGTCATGGTTTCAGCTCCTATTTCTAAGTGATACCTTTATTCTAAACGAAAATGAGAGCGCTTTCTACCGAGACTAAAAAAATTCTCGCCATTGCCTACGCAATCGACGAGAATCCACATACTTCTAATTGGGCTAGCTGGGATCGAACCAGCGCATGACAGGATCAAAACCTGTTGCCTTACCGCTTGGCTATAGCCCAAGAATTAAGTCATTACTGACCCAACAGGAATAAATTTTATCATCAAATGGGGGTGGAACGCAAGTCTTTTTTTAATTTTTTTAACATAAGAACGGTTGCGTCCCCGGCAGTAAACCGCTAACATTACCGTAGATAGGGTGTTCCATTGGTTGGTGGTGCAACCTAGTTGTCGTGTTCAGTGGTTTTTCTCACTGGCGTTTCAACGGCCGTGTTCCACCCGTTCCAACTGGAACAACCAAGAATGAGGTGACCCATTTGACAGGAAAAATCACCATTAAAGATGTGGCCAAGGCGGCTGGGGTCTCGGTCGCTACGGTTTCGCGCGCGCTCAGCGACAATCCCCGGGTCAAGCGCGATACCCGCCAGAAAATTCAAAACATCGCGCGCAATCTAGGCTATCACCCGAACGGCCTTGCGCGCAGCATTCGCGTCCAGCAAACACACACGTTGGGTGTCATCATCCCCGACATTCTCAATGCGTTCTTCACCCACCTAAGCCGGGCCATTGAAGACGCCGCCTCCCGGGTGGGCTACGACGTGGTGCTGGTCAACACGGACGAAAACTTGGCCAAGGAAGCCAGCGCACTCAACCTTTTATTGGAAAAACAGGTCGATGGCATTATCATTACCAGCGCCGGTGGCCCCACCGATTACGCCGCCATTTTAAGCACGACGCCGGCCGTTTTCGTTGACCGGATGCCACCCGCCACGCAGGAAACGCCTTACGATCGGGTATTGGTCGACAACGTCCAGGGCGCCCAGGCAATCGTGGCTCGCCTGATTGATCAGGGTGCGCACCGCGTCGGGATTATTAATAGCGCGGTCTCCTTTACCGCCCACGAACGGTTGACGGGCTACCAACGCGCACTGACCGCGGCGGGCATGGAACCCGAGGCCGCCATTGAAGCCACCGCGCGCACGGACAACAGCAACGTCCAGCAGATGACCCGGCAACTACTCGTGAATCAAAAATGTGATGGCTTATTTGTGGCCGACAACACGATTATGGAAGAGGTCTTGCGCAAATTACCGGACCTCCAGCTTCCCCAGCTCCAACTAGGGGGCTTCGACGATCAGGATTGGTTTGACTTTTTACCCCAGCCCATCGTGACGGCCCGCCAACCGATTGGTGAACTGGGCCAGACGGCCATTGACCGCTTGGTGGCTAAGATTGAAGACCCCGACCTGTTGCCCCGGGAAATTCGGTTGTCCACCACGACCATTTCACGCTAGGTCGACGCCCAGAAATTGTTGGGCAAAGTAAGCGGCCTGGGTCTCGTTCAGGCGACAGCCCCGGAGTTCACGTTCCGTGACGCGGAGGCTGTCGAATTGGCAAGTGCTGAGGTCGATCTGTTTCAGCGGGGTATCGGCGAAATCGGCTTCGTTGAGATTGCAGTCAATCACGTGGAACTTTTTAAGCGTGCTGCCCATGCAATTGAGTTCCGCCATTTTGCTGCCAACGAGGTCAACGTCGCTCATCTTCGCCTCATTGAAATTGGTCAGTGAGAGGTCACAATCCTGGAACGTCACCTCTTTGAGGACGGCATGATCAAACGTGGTCCCGACTAATTTGCAATTCTCTAGGGTCACCCGAAACACACTAGCCCCTTCAAAATCGCAATTCGCCAGCGTACAATTTTTCAGGATGACATCCGTTAGTTCCAGCCGGCTAAAGCTGTCGCCAATGAAGGTCATACTGGTCAGGGTCGACTGATCAATGAGCGGGTGTTCCAAGATCTGTTCCATGATGGTTTCTTGTTTCAGTTCCGCTTGGGCCAGCAGATGGTCCTCGTCCTGCTTAATGGACATGAAATCGCGTTGTTCCAGCGTTTCTAGTGGGATTCTGGGTGTATTCATTTCGTTTCAGCTCCTTGGTATGTTCCCAGTATACCGTATGTGAAATGCAAAGGGCTATCCTGTTTTGGCTGTGTGCCGGGATAGCCCTTTTCGTATGTCTTTAGGATGACTTGTGATTTTTGCTGCGCCGGTAATCCTCTAATCCTCGTGCCAAATCAGCGTTCACTTTTTCCCAATCACCATCAATGCTCTGCTTCTCTGATTGATTTTTAATCGGCTGTACGTGCACAATGTTCCTTGAAAAATAGGTGAGTCGACTAAATAGCTTTAGAAACGACAGCACCGAGATGGATTTCTTTCTTGCCATGCTCGCGAACCTCCTCTGATGTCTTAATTCTAGCGGTATGCAACTTCGATAACAAACCATTACCTCTGCCTAAACAGGCTTTCGTTTTGCCCATCAAATAGTCACCTAATTTTACTAATTTAGCACCAAAACAGTGAGCTTAGTTTAGACAATGCCGCCTAGCATTTGAACACGCTGTTCTTCTATCAAAAAATGAGCCACCCTCACATGGGGTGACCCAATTCCGCTGATTATTCGTGAACCTTAGCGGCCCTTCGCGACTGCTCCGGGCCGGAACTTTTGGCATTGATGAGGTGCTGTGATGTGGTTCGACAAATGTTAAATCAGCTGATCATTGCTAACCTGTTCCACTTGACTGCCAGGTGGCCATTTTGTGCGGCGGACTTGCTCTGGTCCGGCGCTGGCTGGGCCTGGCAGGTTTTGGGGACAGGTGGTGTCGACTTTAGTTGGTACGTTAGATTTTTGGCTCCCCCTTGCGTGCAAATCTAACGCTTTTGGCTTTGGGTTTGGCTTGGTTTAACCCAGTTGAGAAAACAGCCCAAAGGCAGTGTTGTTTTCTTTGATTTTAGACTGGGTTAAGCAATTAGCCTCAACTCCGGGTTGACCCCGGTTCAGTAATACCCCAAGCCCAGGGTTGGACTTACCATTAATTCCATACTGGCTTAGTCCGTTAAGCTTGTTCTCCACGGATACTAGCCTCGACCCTGGCGGCCTCTGAAACGTGCTACGAGAGCCAGACTCCTGCGCTTAACACAGCTAAGACTGCTTTAGCCCGTTTGACTTATTCTCCACGAATACCATCCTCGGCCCTGGCAGCCTCTGAAACGTGCTACGCGGGGCAACTGGTTCCGCTTAACAACGCTAAGCAAAGCCCCCAAGCCCGGGGGCCTTCACTTAGCGCCGTTAATGCTCGCCAGTTAGGCGCCCCGCTCCGCACTCTACCTCAAGATCTCACAAAACTCCACCGTCTCGTGGTTTGGCCCCAAGATATTAAAGAACCGAATTCCCTTATCCCAGAACGATGGGATTGATTGGACCTCTTCGTTGACCAGGTCTAACCCCTGCTCTTTGGCTGCGGCGAAGGCCTGGTCCACGTTGGTTGTGTTCAGTGAAATGTGGTTGATGGCGCCCGCCGTTGGGTTGGTTGGATCGCCTTCCCACGTTTCAATCGTCAGGTTGCCGAAGCGCATGAAGGCACAGCGGTTCTCCCCGTTTGGAAATAGCCCTGCACGTTCAAACCCCAATGATTCGTAGAACGCCATGGTCTTGTCTAAATCTGCCGTGGGAATCCCCACGTGTTGAATGCCCGTAATAAAATCTTGAATTGCCATTTTGATTAACTCCTATTCAATCTTTTGTCCAACGTCAACGGCCTGGTGGGTCAATTTTGGAAAAATCACCTTGTCTGCGATTCCCGTAATCCCACCTTGTGCCAGGAATGCAAAGATTGTGCCGACCCCAAAGTTGGTGAACTGCCGGGTGATGACTAGCGCCAGAATGGCCATGATGGTTGGTGGAATGTAAGACGCCCACATCGCTTTGGCCGCCTGCCCCTTGAAATACCGGAACCGTAAAATCTGCATCAAATCATCAGCCGGATGCAAGACCAGGTTGACCCGCTGATAGATGGAAATGGCGACCGCAATGAACGCCACCCCCAAGAAGTTGAGCGCGATGTAGAGCACAATCATCCCCGTGCTCCGGGCTTCCGGCAGTCCCGCAAACAACGCCGGGTATTTGCCATCAAAGAAGTCCTCGAACACTTGAATCAACGCGGAGAACGGTACCATAAAAATCATATTCCCAGCAATCCGCTTCCAGTCCCAATGCCGAATCAACACGGCGTTTAACACGGCCGTTAAGAAGCCCATGATCAGGAATGCCCAAAACAAATTCCAGTGAAAGGCCGTTCCCAAATTGGCTTCGGCTGCGGACCAGTACGCCGCCCCCAAGAAGGACGGGTGAATCTTGGCGCTCGTGACCAACGTTAACACGTTACCGGCCGAGTTGATGACCAGCGACAGGGCAAAGTAGGCAATCGCCTTGGACATGGAAATCGTCCGCTGATTACTGACCGTCACGTCGGCATCCGTATGCAAATCGCTTGCTGCTTCAACTTTCACAATAATCCCTTACCTTTACTAGTCGTTAACTTTCACGACAGCCTTGCTGACACCGGCAACTTTTCCGTTCAGGACGTCTTCCACTTGTTCCAAACTAACTTCGTGACTGATCAGGGATTCAACGTCCAATTGGCCGCTGGATAAGAGTGCAATCCCGTCTTCGAAGGCGTAGGGGTTGATAAATGCCCCTTGGATTTTCAATTGCTTTTGGTAAACTTCGTAGGTGTTCATGGAGAACGTCTGGTTAGGCTTACCCACACCAAACATCAAGACTTGGGCGCCCTTCTTCGTGGCTTCCACAGCTTGTTCCTGCGTTTGGGGTAACCCCACGGCTTCAATCACAACGTCGTAGTCGGCTGGAATGCTGTCCCGCGTGGTGTTGAAGGTGTTGACAACGCCAAATTTTTCCTTGTTGAAGGCTAATTTTTCATCGACGATCCCGGCAAAATCAACTTGGTGAACGCCGTAAGCTTGTAATAATTGGACGAATAATTGCCCCATGAAACCATCACCGATGACCAAGGCCTTTTGATAAGGCTTGACGTTTAACAAAGTCATCCCGTGAACGGCACATGAAATGGGTTCCGTGGTGGCAGCGGCCTTCAGGGACACGTTGTCAGGAATGGGATAGACGACGGATGAAGGTGCGGTGAAGGATTCTGCTAAACCACCATCGCGGGTCACCCCAACGGCGGACAGGTTGTCACAGAGTTCAGGACGGTCGGTCCGGCAGTATTCACATTGCCCACAGTAGATGTTGGGGTCAACGGTCACGCGGTCGCCAACTTTTACGTTAGTCACGTCACTACCGATAGCGGCAACGATTCCGGAGTTTTCGTGGCCCAACACGATGGGTGGTACGGCGTCGGCTGAACCGGGAAGGCCAGCGTACAAGGCACGGTCAGTCCCACAGATACCAGCGTAGGCGGTGTTGACCAACACTTCGTTGGGCTTAACCTCTGGTGTGGCAAGGTCTTGGATCTCCATCTTCTTGGTTCCAGTTAAAACTAAGGCTTTCATAATAAATTTCTCCCTCTCTCACTTGTTGTATTCGTTCAAAGCTAAGGCAAAGTCGCCTAGCGTGGCTGAACCATTGTCTTTGACGGCGGGCATCACGATGTAATCCGTGAGCTTGCCAACATCAACATAATCATTCAATAGCTTAGCAAATTCGTTCCGCACCATGGCCAGAAAGGCCTCGCTGACAACCCCGCCACCAAAGACGATTTTGTCAGGCCGCATCATGAGGGTGACTTGTAAGGCTGCTTGCGCAACGTAGTAAGCCATGATGTCCCACACGTGATCGGTCAAGGGCACGTCCTTGCCGGGTTTCCCCAGCCGCGCGTCGAACGTGGGCCCACTGACCAAGCCCTCTAAGCAATCCCCGTGAAACGGGCAAATCCCGGCAAAGTTTAAATCATCAGGATGCCGCTTCAACCGCACGTGCCCCATTTCAGGGTGGCCCAGACTACCAACGAAATTCCCGTTAATGATGGCACCGGCACCCACACCGGTCCCAATCGTGAAGTAGACTAACGAGTTAATGTTTTCGTTGAACAGCGTGGACATCACGTATTCACCATAAGCGGAGCCGTTGACGTCGGACGTCCAGTACATGGGAACGTCAAGCTCCTGCTTCAGCCGGCCAACGAAATCCGTGTTGGCCCAGCCTTGCTTAGGGGTGTTGGTGATGTAGCCGTACTTCGGCGAGTTGCGCCGCAGTTCGATGGGTCCAAAGGAGGAAATGGCAATGGACTTTAGATCCGGAAACTGTTTAAAGTACGCGATGGTTTTGCTTAAGGTTTCTTCTGGGGTGGTGGTGGGAATCCGCACCTTGTCCTTCGTTTGGTAATCCTCGTTACCGATTGCACAAACAAACTTGGTTCCCCCTGCTTCAATACTTCCGAGTTGCATAATTGCTACCTCCATATTTACTCCGGGGGCCGTGACCCGCGGCACCGTTTTATCTAAGTTATCCTGACTGCTACAGCCATTTTTAAATCGTTTTCAGTATAGCAACTGCCTGGGCGAAATTTAAGCGATTTTCACAGTCGGAATTTTCAGAAAATAGCGAAAAATCACGGTCTGCCTGAAATACAATCGATTTCATTTTTCGTGAAATTTGTCACTTATTCACAAATTAGCCGTCAATCAGCCGCTTTCTGTATCCGCTTACATTTGATTTCATCAGTAATTTTCACCGCGCCTGCGCCCACCCTCCGTCAGGCAATTCACGGTTGACCCCCACTAACCAAACGTGCTACACTAGCGCCATAGCAAACCAACAGAATACTTTTGTTCTCTAGGGTTCCGCCAATTGGGTCTGGTCCGAGAGAGAACCTGGGGCTACGGCCGCAGACACGGAAGGGAAAAAGCCTGGGAGATTTTGTCAACAATTGACAGAATTTCTCAGGCTTTTTCTGTTTAAGGAGGATTTTCATCATGTGGAAACATTGGATCACCGTGCTTTTAGGCGCGGTCTTTGAAGTCAGTTGGGTCGTCGGCTTTAAGCACGCCACGACGCCTTGGGAGTGGCTTTTGACGGGGATTGCCGTCTACTTGAGCTTTTACTTTCTCATTCGCGCCAGTCGGCACATCCCGGCGGGTACCGCCTACGCCGTCTTCGTGGGACTGGGCACTCTAGGGACCACCAGCGTGGGTATGCTCGCGTTTGGTGAACCGGTCAGTCTGGCTAAGATTGGGCTGATTGCCCTGTTACTAGTCGGCATCGGTGGCTTACAGGTCACCACGAAAGGAGGCCACTAATTATGGCGTGGCTCTATTTAATCTTTGCAGGCCTCAGTGAAATGCTGGGTGTGACCTTCATGAACTGGGCGTTGCATGCCCGCAAATGGTGGCTGTGGGCCATGATGATTTTGGCCTTCACCTTTAGCTTCGGCGGCCTGGAACTGGCGCTAAACACCCTACCAATGGGCACCGCCTATGCCGTTTGGACCGGGATTGGTGCGGCTGGTGGCGTCATCACGGGGATGCTCTTCTTCCACGAATCCAAGGATTGGCGCAAGATTCTCTGGGTGATTGTGATTCTCTCCGCCACGATGGGCTTGAAACTAATCAGCTAACGGTAACACCAGGTTGTACCAGGTCTCACCGGCATGTGCTGAGGCGGACACACCCTCGTTGCGGTACCTGTTGCGTTCGTAGAAGGACACCAGTCGTTTGAGACAGGTTAAGGTAATGGCCTGCCGGTGTTGCTGGCGGGCCACCTGCGCCAACGCAGTCAGTAGTTGGCTCCCCAGGCCTTCCTTTTGGTGGGCGGGGCTCACGGCTAGGCTCAGGATGGTTTGGTAGGCGTCCGTGGCGTTGTTGGGCGTGGACTGATCAAAGAGTGCATCGGTCAAGTACCGTTGGTCAAATGCCGGTCCGACCACGTAACCCAACACTTCGGCGCCCTCTTTGGCAACCAAAAAGGTATCCGAAATCAGCTGAATCCGTTCGGCCATGCTGGCGTCACTGGCCGCCTCGTCGGGTGAGAACCCGGCATTTTCGATGGTCATAATCTGAGTTAAATCCTGCGGCTGGGCAGGGGTAATGGTAAGGGTCATGGGTAGTGCCTCCTGAATTTTTTCTGAGATTAGTATATACTAACGGCATTCGATAAGTACAATTAATCTTTCAAATCAATCCATTAGGAGCCCTGATAGTCATGAACCGTTTCCTCGCGCTTCAGAAAATCCTTGAGCTAGGCAGCTTCACTGAGGCCGCTACCGCGTTGGGATACACGCAGTCTGCCATTAGCCAAATGATCACTTCGCTGGAAACTGAATTCGGTGTGACGTTGCTCAATCGCTCACGCCATGACATTCACCTCACCCACGAAGGTCAACAGCTCTACCCCTTGATTCAACGTACCGTCCGGCAGTACCAACAGATAACCGAAAAGGCAACGGAGATCAAAGGCCTCGATACCGGTGTGATTCGCGTCGGCACCGTCTCCAGTATCACCTGCCACTGGCTCCCTGGCCTAATCAAAGACTTTCAGCAACGGTACCCACACATTGACTTTGTCTTTTACCAGGGTGATTACAATTCCATTCAAAATTGGATCAAAACAGACGTGGTCGACTTTGGGTTCACTTCACCCGCTGCCATCACGGGTCTGCAAACCATCCCGGTGAAGGACGATGAGTTAGTCGCCATTTTACCAGCAGGCCATCCCCTCGCTCGCCAGGAAAAGCTAACCCTGTCAGCGCTTTGCCCGGAACCCTTCATTCTCTTAGAAGAGGGCCAATTCAACGAACCCCTCCGCGCATTCGCAGCCGAAAATTTAGCCCCTCAGGTCAAGTACCGCCTGCACGACGACTACGGGATCATGACCATGGTCGAGGCCGGCCTGGGCGTAAGTATCTTGCCCAAGCTGGTCCTGCGGCGCACCAACTTCAATATCGCCATCCGCTCCCTGTCTCCCGGACTATCTCGCAAGTTAGCGCTCGGCTTCAAAGACCGTCGGAGCTTGCCAATTGCCAGTCAGTACTTCGTGCAAGAAATCCTGGACCACCGGAAAGATTTAGTTTAACTGGCGGTTACCCTTTAATCGATTGTCAAAATCAGCTTTAACGTGGCCGTATCTCGGTCACTTAAGCTTTTTTTGCGTAAACGCGCTTAATAACTCGTCACATGCGTCGTCCGTTTAAACTTCTCGCCGGGCTCATAAAGGAACTGCTTGGTATGCACGAAGACCAGCGTGTGGTTTTTCTTCTTAAGACCAAACCGGACATTGCGGGCCTTAACCCAGCCCCGATGCTCCACGTGGCCCTTCAGATAGTAGACCCCATGAGATTTACGGTATTTCACCCGTTTAACTAGTTGTTCCGGATTATTTGAAACGCCCAGTGAAAAGGTCTTCGCCGTTATTTCAATGACTGGGGGGAACCCTGCCGCCGAATTGTTCTGCGGTGCCGTTGACTGGTACAGTCCCCGTAAAGCTTTGGGTGTGCCTTGATACCACGTTGCGGCATTGGCGCTCGTCAGTGATGTCAGGCCTCCCCAGGCCATCATGGCAACCCCAACAATGATTAAGTGTTTTATGTATTGCATCCCGTTCTCCTCCTCGATAACTCGTAAAAGCTGTTCACGATTAACTATCACCACTCTAAAGGAAAGGGTGCCATTTTGCAATAACTTTCTGTTGATAAATTCTATAATAAATCAGCCATAAGTGGGATAAAAATAGTTATAAAAAAAGCCGGTCACTTTGCGCTAACCAGCTGGCTAATCTGAATCAAAATGTCCGAACGATCCGTTCCACCACAACTCGGCCCCCCAGCAAAACCTCACTGAGCTGTTGGGTGGGTGTCGGCGTGTTCCAGTAATGTTCCGCGGCTTTCAGCTTCATGCTGACAGCTGTTCCATCCGTTGCGGGCAAGAGCGTGGCATCCCCTGAAAAAGTGGGCCCGTTCGTGGCCACCTGCACCAGCTGCAAGACGTGACGGCCTTCCTTTTCAAACAGGTTCCGCCAGGTCAGCGCCTGATCATAGCTACTGGCTGCGTACAAGCACGCTAATCGCGACGGGTAATTCGGGTGATCGCGCAACCGCACCATTTCCAAAATGGTTTCACGAAGCGCGTGTTTTTGGCGGTCACGGTCGTTCCGTAGCTGGGTCGTCTGTGCCGGCGTGAGCGTTAACCGGGGCGTTTTCAACAGGGCATCCAGGGGCAACTGCTCGCCGCGTTCCAGAAAAAATTTCCCCTGCCAGTTCGCTTGGCCCTTGGAGAAATCAAAAACCTGGCGTTCATGGACGGCTTGGCGCGTAATTAAATGATAGAAGACTGGCATGACGGTCACCTCGGCAATTAGAATACCCCCATTATACGCGACCTTCCTGGATTCAGGCGAGTTACTGTTCGGTTAGCCAAATTTTTTTGCAAAGAAAAACACGCCAACCACCGTCGACGTGCTTCTTGTTTCACTATTTAGCTAACTTAGCGCCCTTGTCAGCGTAAGTCATTGAACCGATATTCCCAGAAACGCTGAGCTTACCGTTCTTGTAAACTAACTTGGTTACGGAAACGTTCTTCAATGGCGTTCCCTTGTACTTCTTAGTCATGGTTGAGAGGTATTCGTTGATGGACATCCCAGAACTCACAACCAGCACGTTACCACCGCCACGTTTCTTGGTGTTCTTGGCGATGGTCTTCAATTCCTTAGCCATCCGCGTTTCAACTTGCTTGGAGCTTTCGGCACGGTCAGCCTTGACCAGTTTCGTCCCTTGGCTGTTCTTCTTGTCCAGCTTGTAGTAAGCGTCTTGGAGTTTCGTCCAGTAATTCTTACCTTGCTTGGCCATCATTTCGTCACCGTTCTTGAAGCCGTAAACGCCAGCAATCAAGGCGTTGTCGGTAGCGATACTGTCGCCTTCAAAGCTACCGTAGCCACCTTCACGCAGGTACTTGGAAACGTTGACTGTGACCTTCTTATTACCAGAGTAACTCAGGACATGCTTAGCGGTGACTTGTTGGCGGGTCAGGTTCCCAGCGTAGGCAGCTTTGAACGTCTTGCCCTTCAAACCGCGACCGAGGTCGTTAGCCACTTTGGTCCCGTTCTTAGTCAGTGGAAAATCGCTCCAACCTTGAACTCGGCCCATCACGTTCCCCGTGGTTTCACCGTGACGTGTTAAGTAAATGGTAACTGGCTTGGTCGTCGTTTTCTTCTTGGCTTGGGCGGTCGTGGTGCCACCAACCATGGCAACGGCCCCAACCGTAACTGCTAAGACGCCGAGAACTTGCTTACCGAACTTCATCATGAATCTCCTCCATATATGTATAAAATGTTAAACGCTGTCACTAAAATAGCCGGATTAGCCATTTGAGGTTAATCGTTTTAGCAAGCGCTTACATGTAACAACTTATCATAAAGTTGTTGGTAAGACAACGATTATTTTTTAATAACGATTATATATAAGTAGCCTGGTTAGTTCGTCCCAAATTATACTTAATTTGAATATTCTCGTCCTAATGTTTCCTCCTTGTTGCCAGCGGTATTCTTTTGCATTTTGCGAAGAGAACCACCATGTAAAGTACCGCTAGCATCAATCCCAACATTTTCGATTCAGGCAGCTGGAGTAGATGTATCAGCATTTGGCGCTGACCTTTTTTGCCAAAATAAACCAGATCACTTGATTTTGCAGTGACCTGGTCTATTTTACTGCCTATTTTTCTGTAAGTGTTTGATGATCCGGTAAATGCTTTCTATCACCAGCGTGGTGAACCACAGGAAAAAATACACCCCACTTGGCTATTTACTGCTTAAAAAGACCAAGGACTCTGAAACGCGCTACGCGGGGCAGGTCCCTGCGCTTAGAAAGCCCCAGAACTCCTGCCCGACTTTCCCTTCTGACTATCTTGCTTTAGACCGTTTGATTAGTTCTACGCGGAACAACTCGGAAATATGTAGCCTCTGAAACGTGCTACGCGGGGCAGGTCCCTGCGCTTAACCCCGGCTCAGCAATGACCCAAACCCGGGCAGTAAACTTTCCCTTCTGACTACCTTGCTCTAGACCGTTTGATTGGTTCTACACGGAACAACTCGGAAATATGCGGCCTCCGAAACGTGCTACGCGGGGCAACTGGTTCCGCTTAACAACATAAAGAAAAGGACCCAAGCCCAGGGTCCTTCCCTTTATGCCTACCTTGCTTTAGCCCGTTTGACTGGTTCTACACGGAACAATATCGGTCCTGGCGGCCTCCGAAACGTGCTACGCGGGGCAGGTCCCTGCGCTTAGAAAGCAACAGAACTCCTGCCCGACTCTGTCGGACAGAAGCTCTGTTGCTCCCTAATGCTCAGGACCTAACCGCCCCGCTCCGCACTCTAACTTACCTTCTCCAATGAAATCAAATGTCCATTCACGCTCACCCCATACGTTGGAATGGGGCCGCTGATGACCGTTACGTTGGTTGAGGTTGCCGTTAAGTCTATTTCTAGCACGCTCGCGGCAATCTTCATTCTGTAAGTTAGCCGGTTAATTTCTGCTGGTAAATGATTGTAGAAGTGGACGACCTCGTCTTGGACGTAGAAGCCTGAGAAGCCGGCTACCAGCGCCAACCAGCTGCCACCTAAGTTGGCCAAATGCAGGCCGTCCGCCGTGTTCTTTTGCAGGTTGACCAGATCCATCTGGGCCGTATCCATGAAGTACTTATAAGCCTTTTCCGTGTCGCCCATCCGTGCCGCCAAAATACTAAAGATTGACCGCGACAGTGAGGAATCGTGGGTCGTCACGCCTTCGTAGTAGTGGTATTCCCGTTTCAATTGGTCCTCTGATAAGTCCTCCGGGAACAGATAATCCGCCAACAACGTATCGGCCTGCTTGGCCACCTGGTAACGGTAAATCGTCAATGGGTGGTAGTGCAGCAGCAACGGGAAGTTATCCGGCGTCGACCGTTCTACCGGCCACCGTGGCTTGCTCAAGAAGCTGTCATCCTGCTCGTTGATCCGGAGTTCCTTGCTATACGGCAGGTACACGTGTTCCGCCAAATTTTCAAAGACATCCAGGTCGGTGGAACCCAAGCCAAACTTCTCCAAGCCGTGCGGGTCAGTCTTTAAAATTTCCTTGGCCAAATAGATGACCAATTCAAAGTTATGCTTCGCTAACCGGTTGGTGTAGTAATTATTATTGACCAGCGCGGTATATTCATCGGGTCCGGTCACCGTGTGAAATTCAAACCGGTTTTCAGTACCCTCTTGATGCCAGGAGCCGAACGCTTCCCAGAAGTGAGCCGTTTCCAAAACCATTTCAAAGCCACACTGTTTGATGAAGTCGATGTCTCGGGTAATTTCGTAATACTTGCCGACCGCGTAAGCCACGTCAGCGTCGATGTGGTACTGCGCCGTGCCGGCCGGGTAGTAGGCCGAGGCCTCTTCACCGTTGATGGTCCGCCAAGCGAAGAGTGCCCCCGCCGAAACCCCCATGGCCCGCGCACGTTGCCGGGCTTTCGGCAGCGTTTGATAGCGGTACAACAGGAGTTGGCGCGCCATCTGCTGGTTGGTGTAAATGAAGTACGGCAACATGTACATTTCGGTATCCCAGAAGTAGTGGCCTTCGTAGTCGGACCCGCTGAGCCCCTTCGCCGCAATGTTCGTCCGCCCATCTCGACCGGCTGCCTGATTCAACTGGAAAACGTTGTAGTGAATCGCCAAATTCAGCTCGTCATTGCCGCTAACCGTGACCTCACTACGTTGCCAAACATCCTGCCAAAAGTCCCGGCTGTCCGCCAAGATAGCTGAAAATGAGTTGGCCATAAACGGTGCGGCCGGATCGATCGTATTCTGCTGACCAATTTCACCGACGTAGGCCTCGTAAGCCAGGCTGTGCGCGTCGTGATCACTCAAGTCGACCGTCTGCCGCAACAGACTGGCGCCCTCCGTCAACATCCCCATGTAAATCGTGACCGCCTGCTTGGTCTTCCGCGTCTTCACGTGATACCGTTGGAGGTTGCGCCCCACGAACTCGGTTTCACAAATCGGCAAGCCCGCCATCCGCGTCTTCCGGGGGTCAGCAGAGGCAATTGCTTCGGCCTCGGCCGGCACCGCAACGGCCTTGCTGACGACTAGACTCCCGGCATAATTGCCCGCGGTAAAGCCATAACTAGCAGCCCAGAATTCCGTTTGCGTTTGGCCAATCGCTGATTTCAAACTCATGGTAATCGTTTCGCCCTGCAGCGTTTGCAGCGTGTAGTGTTCGATCAGCGCCCCAGTGGTCAAATCCAGATCAACCGCCGTCCGTTCACTGTTGGTGAAGTCGTGCCCAGACGCCGTCGCCACGTGGATGTGCCGGAAGTCTGGTAAATTTAAAATCGTTTGGTGGTTCGTGGCGTAACCGATTCCCGCCTCCCCATAGGTGATGGGAGCGGTCTCATAAAATCCATTAATTAGCGTCCCACTAATGGGGTTGCCGGTAATCGGGTCGTTAGCCCGGACGCCGAAGTGGCCGTTAGCCAGTGAGAACACCGTTTCCAGGTATTCCGGCTGGTGATCAGCCACGTCGTGTAAAGTTAAGTGATAATCACGTAATGTCAAAGTTATCTCCCCCATACTTACTCTTTATTAACTGCTATGCGTACAACTGGTTGATAGATGGTACTTCATTGCGTCAGGTTCTGACGCCGCCGTATGCTATTGCTATGTGCCTGGCGCTAGATGGTAATCCCACACTGCAAACCTTTCAGACAACAACTTTTTAATCGAAGCCACTGATTTAAAGCTAAACCCAGTGTCAGCCGCAGGGATGGTGAAAATGGGTCAAGCCGTGGGAATTATCTTAGTAGCGCTTTTGGCTACTTAGATAATTGGTACCTTTGAGACTCGGGAAGCCGAGGCTCAAAGTAAGCCTGAAGACCGCCCTATGGCTTCAGGCGCCCGCCCACAGCGATCCGATCCCATTTTCACCATCCCGGAGGCGGTGGCAACCGCAACAACCAGTTTAGTCTTTAAATCAAACGCGCTGCCGTAGCCAAAGCGTCCTCCACCGCCGGCACGTTCCCAGTAAAGTTCAGGAAAGCGTGGCTGATACCGCCGTAACGGAAGTAGTTGGCGTCATCGTTGGCCTGCCCGACCTTGCGGATAAAGGCCTCATCCTGGAGCCGGAACGGATCGTACTCGCCGACCAGGACCGTAACCCGGTTGAACATTGCTGGATCTGCCAGCAGTGGTGACAGGAGTGGCGCCGTTAAGTCTACCGGCTGATCTGCCACGTAATAGCCACTCATAATCGTGTCCAACTGCTCAAACAGCTGGTAACTGCGGTGCAGCGCATCTCGTTGCTCTGCAACCACCGGAATGCTGCGGTCATCCCACAGCGGGCCATTTAAATCGGAGCCCTGAATCAGCGTTGGGTAGAACAGCATGTGGCTGGCAATCGTGCAGATGCCCATCGACTTGCAGAGCTGGCTGACGGCCAAGGCAATCGAGCCCCCAGCGGAGTCGCCCCCGAGTGAAATCTGTTGGTAACTCTGCGTCATGGCCGCGACCACCGCCAAGCCATCCAAGATACCCGCGGGATAGGCTTGTTCCGGCGCTAACGCGTAATCCACATTATAAACGACGCAGTTGGCTTGTTCCGCCACGAACTTCAGTGCCAGCAGGACATCTTCGGGTGTGCCGCCGTAATAGGCACCCCCGTGAAAGTAAATCAACGCCTTGTCCGCGGTCAAATGGTCCATCCGCGCAATCCGAATCACCCGGACCCGCCGATTCATCGACACAATCTGTTGCATTTCCACCTTCATCTCAACGTTGGTCAAGTCCCGTTGGCCCGAGGTTTCCGTCCCCTGACGCAGGCTAAACAAATCAGTTGGCAGCTGCGGATTCTCCTCGATTTCAGCAACGGTTTCCCAGACTAGCGGCTCAAACGTGTGGATCGGATCACGCTCCTTGATCCAGCTGGTGACGCCGTCTTCCACGCTCGTAACCCGCATTTGCTGTAGCCGTTGCAACTCGTCGTTGTACCCCAAAGACTGCTTGGTTGTCGTATCATTCAACATGATGATTACCCCTCTCAAAATAAATAACCATTACTCTCGATTAGTTATCGTTGAGCGCCCGTTCCGCAGTCCTGGTTTACCAGACGAATCCCCGTCCGTCCGGGTAAATGCGCTAATTCACTGACACTTAAAATTAACGTTCGGCTACGTTTTACCACCAAATGAAACCGGTGTAAACGGGTAACTAACGACTTTTAAAACTTTTTCAATCCGCACTCACCAGATCCGGTGAAGCCAGCGCAACTGCTCCGCAAACCAACCGGCAACGTCCGGCCGAATGTACTGCTGGCCAAAGATGGCATCGTGGGTGTGACCCGCCGCAAACGCCGTCACGTCACGCGCCAGGCTCAACGCGTGCGGACCGCGCGGATACAAATGAAATCGTACCGGCACCCCCAATTTGCGTAACGCCTGCACGTAACATTCGGCATTGGCAGGCGGTACCAGCTCATCGGTCGCCGTTGTCCAAACGAAGGCCGGTGGATTCTGGGCCGTCACCAGCTGGTCGGCCTCGGTCAAGCGCCACGTTCCGGCGATTCGCTGCTGTTCGGCAGCATCGTTAGGCCAGCCCAACCGCAACCCAATCACCGGATAGGCCAGGGTTGCCGCCCACACGGCACAATCCTGGCTGGCAAACCGCAACGTTCCGGCCAGTTGCGCCCACAGATCCGTATACAATGCCGCGAGTTGCCCGCCAGCGGAGAACCCGACCAGTAAAATGTGGGTCGCGTCAATTTCGTACTGCTCCGCGTGCCGGTGAAATTCAGCGACCACGTTTGCCAACTGATACAAAGCGGTTGGGTAGACCGGCTTTTGGCCAATCAGTTGGTAGGTGACGCTGGCGACCGCGTATCCCTGGGCCAGGTATTGCACGGCCACGATTTCATTTTCCCGGTCGCTGTGAAACCGATAACCGCCACCTGGCAGTAGAATCACCAACGGCCGCCGCGGTGGCTGGTTAAAGTCAGCGATGGCGGCCGGTTGGTAGAACGTCACGGCAACCGGATAAGCCGGCTGGCCGAATGTTAAATTAAGCGTTTTCATTTATTTTGTCTGCGTCTTCCTTCGCGGCCTTAGCGGAGGCAATTTCATCTTCATCCAACTGGTAACCGAAGAACAGGATGACCAGAATCAGCAAGGCCAAAATGACTGGTAACCAGACAAAGCTGGTACTGATGGCGGTAAGCGCCTTGGCGCCTTGAATCTTGGCAGTGGCTTGGAAACCACCCCAGGTCAGCAACCAACCAGAAACCAAGCCACCGAAGCCCATGCCCAACTTCGCCCCAACCATGGGAACGGAGGAGAGAATGCCGGGTTCGTCAATGTGCATTTCGGAACGGGCGTACTCAACCGTGTCAGCAATCATCACGAAGGAGATGGAGAACGCTGCCCCCATGGCAACCAGCGCGATGACGTTGCCGGCAAACAGTAACGGAATACTCTTGAAACTCATAATCGCTTCACCAATGGCAAACGTGATCATCGACAGGAGCATAACGTTTCTGTGTTTCATAAACTTACTAAGGAATGGAATGGAAATGTTCCCGATAACGGCCACGATAACCAGGCCGTTGAATGCCCCAACCAGGTCTGCTCGCTGGTAAACGTAGGTCAGATAGTAGACGGCGGTCTGCATCCGGATAACCCAGAACGTTTGTAACAGAATGAAGCTCAGACTCAGGATGACCCAAGGCTTGTTCTTGACGGCACCCTTTAAGGATTCACCAATGGAGAGGTGCCCCTTAATTTCTGGCGCGTCGGCGGAGTCATCTACGATATCATCTTGTTCACGTAAGTTGGCGAAGGCACCCAAGAACAGCACGATGATGGCGATCCCAATAAAGATCCCCCAAATCATCCAGCCCTTTTCAGCGTTCTTACCACCTAATTTCGCAACCATCGGTAAGGAAATGGCACCGATAATAGCGGTCCCAATGTTGGTCATTACCATCCGGGCACTGGCCAAGTTGGTCCGTTCGGCAGGATCCTTGGTCAAACTTGGCAGGATCGCCGTGATGGGCGTGTTGGCACCGGAATAAACTAAACTAAACAACGTGTAAACCAGGGAAATCCAAGCAAGCTGGAAAGTCTTGTTTCCCCCGAATGACGGGTTGAAGAACAGCAGCATGGTCAGAATCCCCAGTGGAATCCCAAACCATAAGAAGTATGGCCGCGCCTTCCCGTATTTAGAATGCGTGTGGTCAATCAAGAAGCCATAAACAACGCCATCAAAGGCATCAATGATCCGGACAACGAAGAACAAGGTCCCCACGAAGGCGGGCGAGATCCCCATAACCGTGGTGTAATAGAATAATAGATACAACCCAACAATTTGCCAAATCAGGTTCCCCGCCAGGTCGGTTGACCCGTAGAAGAACCGCTGTTTCCATAATTGCGCTTTACTCATGATGCTTTACCTCCCCCAAAGAATTTAGCCATCAACTAATATCTGTAACCGCTTACAAGTACATCATATCGGTTAAGGCCCTTAGCAGTAATCCTAAATTATGACCGGCGACTTACCTTTTCCAACCTCCTATCGATTTATCCCGTTTAGTTAGCCAGAATTGACTAACCAACCATTGCTATCGACCCTATCATACGCGATGTTGTCCAGAATCAGTAGTTGGGGGCCTTAATTAGTTATTCGTTTTAACCAAGTGAATTTGGTCTAAGTCAGCTGGGCGAAGCCAGCGCCTTACCGGGGCCGATCCACAAAATTAGTGGTTAATTGCCACCTGCGGCTGCCAGAGATTCCGTCTGCTGTGGGGACCGCCTGCGGCCTGAGGGACGGTCCTCCGGCTCGGTTTGAAGCCTGACAAAAATCGTCAGGCTCCAAACGCGTCCCACGCTGTAAGCTGGTGCCCAGCTAACACCGTCGACACAGCTGACTCCATCTCTGTCCTCCTCCAGTTATGATTGTTCTGTACCATGAAATTGATGTAACCATCGCTGACTTGGTAACTTTTGTCCACGATAATTGGTCACTATCTACGTAGACGTGAGTGAACCAAATTTTTGACATTATATCCCTACCACGTGGCGGGTTATACCAACGACTTTCTTTAGTTACGGACACAAAACAGCCGTATCCCTTAACGTGTAGCGGGATACGGCTGTTTAATCAGTCATTTAAGTTGTGCTCAAGTAACGTACGGCTTAGGCCTTCGTCAGGTAGTTAGCTTTGATTTGCTTGATTTGGGCTGGTGTGATCTTCAAGCCCTTCTTGATGTAATTGTTCATGGAACCATATTGATCCTTCACTTGGCTGTAGAACAAGTTCAGCAGTGCTGGCTTGGCCCATGTCACGTTCAGTTGCGTGTTGGATAATAAGTAATCGCGTTGGATGTCTTGCTTGCTAACGCCCAAGATGGTGTAGAGGATGGCTGCGGAAGTCCCCGTCCGGTCCATTCCGTGGGAACAGTGGAATAAGAGAGCGCCCTTCTTGTTTTTGGCAGCAGCGACCAATAATTTATGGTAGCTCTTCTTAGCGGCTGGCTTGTTGGCCATATCGCGGTACATGCCCTCGTCATCGTTGTCGTAGTTAGACTTCGTTCCTAAGATTGAAGACCCTAAGTACTTGGCACCAGCAATCTTCACGTCTGGCTTTTCAGTGATTTGGGACTTGGTCCGTAAATCAAAGACTTCCGTCACGTGGTATTTCTTAGCTAACTTTTTCGTGTCAGCCTTCGTCAGTTTGTCCAGCGAATCGCTCCGCAGTAACCGGTCCTTCTTCACGCGTTGGCCGGTCTTAGTCTTGTAACCGCCCATGTCCCGCATGTTTTCAGCACCCGCGAGCTTAATGGGTGCGTTGACCTTCTTAGAAATGGCAGGTTGCAAGTCCGCATCCGTTGGGGTGGTTGCTGCTTGAGCAGGTGCAGCGGTGACCCCGAGCAAAATTAAAGAACAACTGATTGAAGCTAAAACGGCACGAATTTTCATATAAATGTAATCCCCTTTCTGAGTAAGTTAACTTTACCAAGCCCACGTAAAGTTTCCGCAAGGTTCTTGTAAATTTTATGTATTAATCATTCGAAGTGTTATTTAAATATTTATAACGCATTATTTTTAAATTTATAACAAATGTGACTTGCAATGGCCCTGTGCAGAACCTGATTAATGGTCAACTTAAAAGGGTGAGCCACCAGTTAAGCCGGTTCACCCTTGCCTTGTTTTATGCGTCTGCTAATAACCAATCAACGATGTTGACCACGGGGATTCCTTATACCTCTATTGCTACAAATTTTACAATTTTTGGAAGTATACTTCCATTTCTACCGATTTCATGAGTTCTTGGAAGTTTAAATTCATTCCGTCAAGTTCAACGACCCACCTACCCCAAAAATTTCGTCAACCAGTCCACGTAGTACTGCTCCCGCCCAATCGCATGGTCCAAAATCAGGTAGTGACCGTACGCGCCATCGATGGCCGCCTGGTCCGGAAAGACCGTTTCCCGGCGTTGCTGTAAGTGGGCCAGCTGGGCACGATGCAAGACGGCTTGCTCCTGCAACATGGGCTGAAGTCGCGGATCATCAGACCTTTTAATGAAGTACAATTTTAAAATAAATTCATCCTTGGTCGCCGACAGTTCCGGTGACGGTTCGCCAACCCAGGTCACCAATTTCTCGTGTCCCGCCGGCGTGAGTGAGTACTGCTTCTTCGCCAGCTTTTCCCCGGTAATCGTATCTTCGTGGGTGATGTCGCCAGCCGTTTCCAACCGCTTTAACATCGGGTAAATTTGGCTGTGCTGTGCCTGCCAGAATTCACCGATTTCATTTTCAAAGGCCTTCGCCAGGTCGTAGCCCGTCTGTGGCCGTTGGTTCAGTAGGCCTAAAATAATATATTGTAGCCGATTTCGCTGACCGATAATCATCAGCCTCCTTCCGTGCGTTAAGCCGTGCCCGTTCATTCGGGCCAAACGCCTTGTCCTGTCTTAATTGAACCAGTTCCCACCCAAAACTTCAAGGAAAATTGTTGACAAGTGCGGTCGAAGTCGTTATGATAATCACGTAAATTAAAACATGTATTTAATTACATGTTTCTGACGCAGAATAGAAGGAGATTTTCATATGACTAAGACATTTAAAACCCTCGATGACTTCCTGGGAACCCATTTTATTTACACCTACGACAACGGCTGGGAATACGAGTGGTACGCGAAGAACGACCACACCGTTGACTACCGGATTCACGGCGGCATGGTCGCTGGCCGTTGGGTCACGGACCAGGAAGCCAACATCGTCATGCTGACGGCTGGCATCTACAAGGTCGCCTGGACGGAACCAACCGGAACGGACGTGGCGCTGGACTTCCTGCCCAATGAGAACAAGGTTAACGGCACGATTTTCTTCCCGAAGTGGGTCCAAGATCACCCAGAGATCACGGTCACTTATCAAAATGAGCACATCGACGTGATGGAAGCCGCCCGGGAAAAGTACGCCACGTATCCCAAGCTGGTCGTCCCTGAATTTGCCAAGATCACTTACATTGGCGACGCTGGCCAAAACAATGAAGACGTGATCAGTGAAGCGCCTTATCCTAGTTTGCCAGATGATATTCGTGCTGGTAAGTATTTCGATGCGGATTATCACCGCGTAAATAAGTAGTTGAAAAAGGTGTTAACCAGTCGGGGAAAGTCCCGGGGTTAACACCTTTTTACTGGCTATGATGACATGCTTTCAGTTGGCTTTAGCATGCAAGATCTGCTGGAACACGCCAGCCATCAGTTTGGCATCATCGGCGATACTGGCCGCCATGTAGGCCTCCTGATGCTCCTGGGTGAAGTCCAGCTGAAACCCTTTCTCCCGGGCCAACACCTCCGTGAAAACCCGCAGCGTCCGGCCGTTGCCCTCGCGAAAGGGGTGAAACATATTCATCTCCGTGACCAGCTCACCCAACGCGGCTGCGACGATGTCCTTATCGGCAGCCACGCTAACAAAGGCCGTTAACTGGCGCTGGATGTCCCACTCGGCATTGCCAAACAGCATGACCGGATGGAAATGTGTGACCTGATTGCCGGTAGTTTTGCTGAAGTCGACTTCCCGGTAATGGCCGGCCCAATCGTAGATGTCACCTAACAAAACGGCATTAATTTTTCGCAATTCGCCAACGTCCTTACCAGTTAACTGATAGCCATCGGGTAAAACG
This sequence comes from Levilactobacillus cerevisiae, assembly GCF_003946245.1. Lineage (GTDB taxonomy): Bacteria > Bacillota > Bacilli > Lactobacillales > Lactobacillaceae > Levilactobacillus > Levilactobacillus cerevisiae. Next base: position 105,908 of record NZ_RHNN01000010.1, on the reverse strand, counting down.
TAATCATTCTGCCGGATGAATTTTTGTTGAATCGCGCTAAAGTTGTATTCAATCGTGTGTAGCTTCTCAGCATCCGTAATCCCCAACTTGTTCTTGAGCGTGCCATTCGTCAGTAAATAATCCTCCCAGTTTTTCACTTGTTGGGCACCGAATTTCTAGCATTGATCTTGGCTAGAACCTCTTCCCCAGTCAATGGGCGGCCCAAATCGTCGGCTTCACGCGCCAACTCAATATCCGCCACCGTTGGTTCAAACCCCTCGTACATGTTACTGATAGTAGCGTCCAAGGTTGCCCGGTAAGTCTCTTCGGTACTGAACGGCACCCCCATAATCGTCAAAGCTTGGTCATCGTGTTCTAAATACATAATTTGATCATCCTCCTCTATACTAGTTAACTCCGTAAAAACCGCGTCATTTTTTGCCAAAAGTTGAATTAATTTTACCGCCGGACCGCTGGGCGTGTAATCCGCCTGTTCCCAATGCTGGACGGTTCGCACGGAAACGCTGAGTAACGCCGCCAACCGCTGTTGACTGATACCATAGTGTTGGCGGATGAATTTAATATTCTGAGCAGTTTGACTCATCGCAATCACCTCAGAGCTATTATACCCTTCAAGGGTAGTTAAACCTAAAAAAACACCCCGCTGATTTTCCCTGCGGAGTGCTTGTTTCAAATTTACTTGGCGATACTGTCGACCCATTTGAACATGTTGGTCATGTCGTAATCGCCCGCGTGACCGGTGTTCCACTGCACGTGGTAGTTCACGTCGACCCCAGCATTCTTCAATTTCTGCGCCAGTAAGGTTGGCACGGCAACGGAAGTGTTGCTGTCGGTCTCACCGTAACGAATCCAGAAATGCTTGGCCGTGGTGGCGGTCGACTTCTGCCCGATGTAATCCATTGGGTTCATTAATTTGATAATACTGCTGTCAGCCGTGGTCGCCCCACTCTTGGTGTTGTGGGTTTGGCTGAACTTGGTGAAATGCTTAGCATTCGTGGTGCTGTCCCCAAACTCAATGTTTTCAGCTTGGCTAACATCCAGCGCATCGAAGGCTGGTGGCGTCTTGGAACGGCCCACCGACTTGAAGTACTTGGTCAAATCAACGTTGGTGACCTTGCCACTCTTGATGGTCAACCACGGGTACTTGGACGCCTTGATGGTCGTGCCCTTATCCAGCGCGGTCTGAGCGGAATTCATAATTTGTTTTTTAATCAGGGTGGCAAATGAACCGGTGCCGTCACTGTTGAGTTTCAGCGTCTGACCATTGGCCTTGATGCCGGACTTGTTGACGTAGCTGACAAAGTCGCTCTGCAATTGCTTGGACAGCTTCTTTTGCTTGCTGGTCAACGTGGTCTGACTGCTGGACGCGCCCGGCGTCATGCTGGCACCACTGATACTGTTGACACCGCTAAATTCCCATTCGTAGGCCGTGTTGGCGTTATCCAGGTTGGTGATTGGCGCAAACACGAACGACGCGAAGATGTTGTCACTGGTGTTGGCGGCACCGATTGCCTTCAGGTATGGCTTGTAACCGGCACTGTTCCCGGTCGATCCCAGCAAGGCGGACATAGCACCCCCGGCACTGGTCCCATCGGAGATAATCTTATTGGTATTCCCAGCCAAGCGGGATTTGTTAAATTTCAAATACCGAACGGCGGCCTTCAAATCCACGATTGCGGACGGTGCCTTCCCGGTGTATTTGCCATTCTGCTTGGTATCGCGGCCCCGCGCACCCGGTGCGGCCACCACGTACCCCTTGGCCAACGCGGCTTGTGTGGCACTGGTACTGGAAGCACCACCGTTCGCGTTCAAGCTCGTGCTACTGGAACTGGACTTGCCAGAGGTGGTTGGTGCCTTGCCCGTAGGCTTGCTGGACGACTTGGTCCCGGATGGCGCACCGCCACCACCGCCCATGGCGCTCGCCGTTAATGTTCCGGCCGTTCCAGCCATGTACCCGCCAATATTGTTGGGCATGAAAATGGGTGCGGTCGACTTCGTGTAGCCGTTAATCTTTTTATTATGGAAGTATTTTTCCGGCACGTAGATATTCATACTTTGATATTTGGTACTGACGGGCTTGCTGACGTACACCAGATTCGTGTAGCAGCGCACCTTGATCTTCTTTTTATTAACGGTAATCGTCTTGGTCGTGTACTTGCTGGTATTCAGCTTCAGGCTCCGCACCTTACCGCTGTAACTGGTTCCCCCGCGATAATAACTGGCCTTGTGACTACTGTAGCTAACGTTGCTCAGCTTACCACTGGGCGCGCTGGTCGTCTTTTTGCTGGTCGACTGACTGCTGGAACAGGCCGCCAAACTCAGGACTGCCACCGCCGAAAGTGATAGCGCTAACATTTTTCGCTTAATCATGTGAATCCTCCTCGGTAGAAATGATTAATTGCACTTTCAGTATACCCGAAACCGTTCTGAAATGCAGTCCTTATATTGGGTAACTTATCCAGCCTATTACCGAATCCGTTGTGGTAAAATTCGCCATGCATTTGCGGTATACTGAAGGCAAATCTTCGGGAAAGTAGGTCATAGACTAATGGCAAATTATATTAAAGAAATCCGCAGCTTGGTGGGCCACAAGCCCTTAATTCTAAACGCATCGGCTGGCATCGTTGCCAACGACCAGCACGAGGTCCTGCTCAACCTGCGGACCGACACCCACAACTGGAGCCTGCCCGGTGGCTATCTGGAATACGGTGAAACCTTTGCCACGGCCATGGTTCGGGAATACAAGGAGGACGCTGGCCTGGACGTTGAGATTTTGAAATCGCTGGGCATTTTTGATCAAGGATTCACCGAGTATCCCAATGGCGACGTGACCCAGGTGATTTCGCAGTTGTACCTGGCGAAGCCAGTTGGCGGGCATACTTTGGATACCGCCACGGATGAAACGCTGGATCTGAAATACTTTCCGTTGGATGCGTTGCCACCGCTGTTGAACCAGCAGACCGCCGACATGCTCGCCGCCACCCAGTCTTACTTTGACGGGCTTTCGCGGTGAGGGGTCGCCTCCGGGATGGTGAAAATAGGACTGGAGCGCTGTGGGCGGACGTCTGAAGCCGGAGCGCGGTCTTCAGACTTAGTTTCGAGCCGCTGAGGTGCGCGTCTCAAAACTACCAATCCACTTGACGGCCCTTGCCGTCAAGTGGATTCCCACGGCTTAGCCTATTTTCACCATCCCTGCGGCTTACACAGCGTTAGCCCGTCAAAGACGGCGTGTTTTTCTCTGTTTGTGTTCAGTCGTTTGGACTGGTTCGCTGTGGGCGGACGTCTGAAGCCGTAGTGCGGTCTTCAGACTTAGCTTTGAGCCGCTGAGGTGCGCGTCTCAAGGCTACCAATCCACTTGACGGCCTCCTGCCGCCAAGCGGATTCCCACGGCTTAGCCTATTTTCACCATCCTTGCGGTTGACACAGCGTTAACCCATCAAAGACGGCGTGCGTTTCTCTGTTTGTGTTCAGTCGTTTGGACTGGTTCGCTGTGGGCGGACGTCTGAAGCCGTAGTGCGGTCTTCAGACTTAGTTTTGAGCCCCTGAGGTGCGCGTCTCAAGGCTACCAATCCACTTGACGGCCTCCTGCCGTCAAGTGGATTCCCACGGCTAAGCCTATTTTCACCATCCCTGCGGCTTACACAGCGTTAGCCCGTCAAAGACGATGTGGCTTTTCTCCTATTAAGATTGGATGTACCACTTACATTAGCTCAAAAAAATTTAGCCGAACTCTTCAATAGCTGACACAACATTAATCTATCGACACATTTCTCTGTTTCAGCAACACGTTCCAAAAGTTTTGATACCTTTTCCATTACACCAATCATCATCCCCAACCGTTCCACCATCTAAAAAGCCTGCCGCCGATTCAATCCGAATCATGCGCCAGGCTTATCTTTTGACCTTTTCTCAATTGCGTTTCACTTGTTCCAGTCTACTTTTCCAAATCCAACACCGCGTTGAAAACCTCCTGCGGCAACTCAATGTCACTATGGGCTGCCTGGCGCTTGTTCACGCTTTGGCGGCGGAGCAGGGCTTGCTTCTTGGATGTGCTGCGTTTTTCACCGTTGGCCGCGGCGTTCTTACGTAACGGTGGCACGTCAACTCTGGCCAGTGCTTTCCCCTCCACCACCGATTGGACCGGCATGGGGTTCAGTTTGCGGGGAATCACGAACTTTAATTTGTGCACCAGCTCCTGGGCCATCTGCGGCGCGTCTTCTCTGTGAACCACGAACGACAGGGCATCGACTCTGGCGTAATTCACGTGGACTTCCACCTTGACCACGTCGGCGATGTCGTAGCCCGCCAACTCGGTCGTCAGCGTCGCGTAGCCGTGAGAAACCGACTTCAGGGCGTTGAAGAAGTCGTACGCAATTTCCGCGAACGGCAACTGGTAGTCGAGGACCACCAAGTCCCCCTGGTTGCGCATGTCCTGGAGTTCACCCTTGTGCTGGGTCGCTAGCTTCATCACGTCGCTCAGGCTTTCACTGGTCGTGGTGATGGTCGCAATCGCCAGCGGTTCCTCCACGTAATCAATTTGGCTGTAATCGGGGAACTTGATTGGATTGTCAACGATGAGGGGTTCATCCACATTTTTCACATGCACGCGGTAGGTCACGTTGGGCGCCGTGGTTAAGACGTCGAGGCCGTACTCGTCATGCAGGCGTTCGCGGATGATTTGTAAATGGAAAATGCCTAAGAACCCGCAACGGAAGCCGGCACCCAGCGCATCGGAGCTCTCTGGTCGGTAGTGAAATGACGCGTCGTTCAACGCCAATTTTTCCACGGCCAATTGGAGGTCGTGGTAGTGATCTCCTTGCGGATAGAAGCCCGCGAAGACCATCGACTGGGACGGCTGGTAACCGGGCAAAGCGGTCGCCGTGGGTGTTGCTACACTGGTCAACGTATCCCCGACACGCAGTGCTTGTGGGTCCTTCAGGCCGGTCACCACGTAGCCCACGTCGCCCGCCACGAGCTGTTTGGCCGCCACCCGTTGCGGGGCAAAGATGCCGATTTCGTTGGCAGTTACCGGTTGCTCGGTCGCCATTAATTTCAGCTTATCGTTCGGCTTTAATTGTCCGTCCATCAGCCGGACGTAGGCGATGATGCCCTTGAAGGCGTCATACTGCGAGTCAAAAACCAGCGCCTTGAGTGGCTGCTGAGCATCACCAGTCGGCGCCGGAATCGTGGTGTGGATGGCTTCCATGACGTCGTGCACGCCCAGCCCCGTCTTGGCGGAAATCTTAAGCATGGTCACGTCAGCAAACTCTGGGGCGAGCGCACGAATCTGTTCGGCGGTCCGGTCAACGTCAGCGGCGGCCGCATCAATCTTGTTGATAACCGGGATCACGGTCAGATGGTTCTCCTGAGCTAACCGTAAGTTAGCGACAGTCTGCGCCTGAACGCCCTGGGTCGCGTCGACCAGTAACAGCGCGCCGTCACTGGCGGCCAGACTCTTAGATACCTCGTAGGTGAAATCGACGTGTCCCGGGGTATCAATAAAATTATAGGTGTACTCCTGGCCGTCATCAGCCTGGTAATAATTACGGACGGTTCGGGATTTAACGGTGACCCCGTGGGCCTGTTCCACGGCCAAATCGTCGAGTAGTTGCGCTTGGCTTTCGCGGTCGGACACGGTTTTGGTCTGTTCCATGATGCGGTCGGCCAGCGTTGATTTACCGTGGTCGATGTGGGCAATGATGGCAAAGTTACGAACGTTTTGAATTTGCATGAAGTTCCTCCTGAAGGATGCCGTCGAGGTAGTAGCCAAACGTTTGGCGGGCCTCGGTTTCTAAGTTAACTTGAAAGGCGGGAAAGTCCGTCTCAAGGGCGGTACGGTTGAAGCGGTCCAACCCCGTGAGGTTCATGAGACCACTTATGATGGCGCTTTGGCTCACGAAGAGGTGACTCGCCGCGGTCACGCTGAGACCGGGCAATTGCGTCGCTAGTGTCTGCCCTAATGCCAGGTTCGCGGCGTACAGGGCTTGGCGACCGGCCAAGGTTTGTTCCCGGTCGGCGTGCGGTTCCAGCACGGGGCCCCGCAGCGCGTTGAGCCGTACCAAAGTGGCGTGGTCGGCAATCAGATGGCTAGTCTCTGCCAGCAAGCGTTCCTTGAGCTGTTGGGCGGTGTGCACGGGATCGTCACGGAATGTCGCGCTTAGCGTCACAAAATATCGCTGATAGCCGTTTAAGAGTAACGTCATGAAGATATTTTCCTTGGTGTGGTAGTAGTTAAACAGGGTCCCCTTTGCCACGCCAGCGCGCTGGGCAATGTCGGCGACGGAGATGTCGGCGAATGCCTGCTGGGTGAAGAGTTCCCCCGCGGCGGTCGCGATGTGCTGGGCTTTGGTATCCTTCTGTGCAGTGGACAAGGTATTACTCATTAGGGACCTCCTTCAAAATTGACCACTAGTCATTTTACAATACGCTTACTCTAGCCGTCAACATGACCAATGTCAACTAATTTGTGAAAACAGGCCTTCCACTGAACTACTATTAGCGTATAATAGTAAACGTAGCAAAAACTTAATATTTTAGTAGCGTGTTGGGTAGTAAGTATTTTCGTGATCGTCTGTTCAGGACATACATAATCAAACGTCGCTTAATCTAATGGGCTGAGCTAACGCGGAGAGCTTCAAGAAACGCGAATGCCAGCCTTTTTTCGTCCCCTGCACGCTACGCCTGAGGAGGAACACAATTGAAAACTTGTCCAAACTGCCACCAATCCGTGGCTGCCGATAGTATTTTCTGTGAACATTGTGGCTTTGACCTGCGGACCGCCCCAGCACAGGCGACGGCCACGAAGCCCCATCGTTCACGCCACCACGGTAAGGCACCCAAGCCTGGCAAACACCGGTCGAAGTGGTTCACCCGCGGTGTCTGGTGCATCCTCGCCGTCGCTGTGATTGTCGTGATCGTCCTAGCCGGCTCCTTTTACAACAAACAGGCTGGCAAGGAGAAACAGATTGCCACGATGACCGACGACATTACCGAAAACCAGAGTAACGATTTCGCCAAAAAATTGGTTAGCGACAATCCTAATTTAAAGATCACCGGTGACACGGTACAGCTGCTGTTAACGTACGCGCGGCAACATCCGAACTACGTTAAGGCCATGAAGGCCGACCTGCAAAAGTCCGGTGAGACCCGCGACCACACGTTTACGCTGGAGACGGCCGGCCACAGTTTCCTGATCTTTCCAATTTACAAATTGCGGGTGACCACCATGCATCCCGTGCTGACGACCAACGTCGCCAACGCCACCTTGATGGCCAACGGCAAGGCGCTGGTCACCTCGAAGAACGACCACTACACCTACAAGGCGGGCCCGCTGTTTCCCGGTCACTACACGTTTAAGCTGTCCGGCAGTCAGTCTAAGGCCAGCGTGAGCGCCAATTTAGTCGCCAGCAACGCCGTGAATAAGTCGATCGACCTGATTGTGACCAGCACCAAAAAGGGCCACGACGTCACCAACGACAACGAAGACGAGTCGACCGTCACCGACGCAACCGGCGGCAAGGTCGAGGACAATACGACCAACAGCGACGATGACGACGACAGTAGCGACACGGATTCCGGCGACAGCTATGATGACCTGTCCGTCGAAGCTCAAACGGCCATGGACGAACTGAGCGACGCCGACGACATCGACGAAGACGATTACACCTACACCGAGTCCTCACCGGCCGCCCACGTGACCGAAATCAAGCTGTACGACAACGATTCCGGTGATCACGAAGGCACGTATCGCTACGATGATATCCACGATATTTTAGCTGAATATAATTCCGCCGATGGCAAATTTGAAACCGTTGACGTCGACGATTAGGAAAGGATGAGTCCCATGAAACAAACCTACTACCGGATCTGTTCCAAGTGCGGCAACCAGAACGCCGCGGACGCTAACTTCTGTTTGAAATGTGGCACCACCCTGACGACCGCCGACGAGTACGCGCTAATTCCCCACGCAGCCGACCAGACGTTTCCCCTGTTCGACCTGGAACTAACGCCGGATGAAGTGGCCCAGACCAAGAATTTTAAAATCACGGCGGACCAAACCATCCCCGCAGGCTACCGTTCCGCGGGTCTGATGTTTGCCGAGAGCGACGTGACCCCGCAAGCTGGGGCGAAGGCCGCCTGGGAAGATTTGATGAAACACGTTTACGCGCTGCTACTGGCCAAGGGCTACGACGGCGTGACGCGGGTCACCATTCAGCCGGAACCGATGCAGCCCAGTCAACTCTGCCTGTACGGTGAAGCTTTAATTGTCGATACGCAACATTAATTACTGGAGGATTCAATCATGCATTTTACGAAATTAGCAGCCCCCGCCAATGATCAGCCCGGCGGCGGTAACACCAACTTTTGTCCCAACTGTGGGCAACCCGTGGCGGTGACGGACACCTTCTGTCAAAACTGTGGGTACAACCTGCAGACGGCGCAGGAAACCAGTGGCCAAGCGGCTTCTGACCAATCCCAAAAAACGCAACAAGCCTCACAACCGGCACCAGCCAGCCGCCAACGGACCACACCTCAACGGCCGGCACGGCAACCTCGCCAACCCTGGTCCAAGAAAAAGAAAACCATCTGGTGGAGCGCCGGTGTTGTGGTCGTTGCCCTGATTGGCTTCTTCGTTTGGGGCAGTAACCACTACTCCCGAGCGGCCACACTGGACCGGACCATCAACGACATCAAGAGCGGCAAGCACCTGACCGCCGACTTTACCAGTGCCAGCAGTGATCTGACGCTGAGTAAGTCGAAATTGTTGCCGATCAATCGTTACTACAGCGACCACGCCAAGGACTTGAACACGCTGAAGGCCGACCTGGCCAACGGCGGGCGGAGTTCGGATGGCAACTTCGTTTACGAGCAGAGTGGTCACCACTTACTGTTCTTCCCGAAGTACCAAATCAGCGTGAGCCCGGTCTACCCCACGGTGACCACCAACCATACCGGTAACGTGATCACTCTAGATAACCAGAAAATCGCCACGGCCACGACCGACGACTTCACGAAGAAGCTGAGCGCCATGGTGCCCGGGGAATACCACCTGCAATCGAAAGGGAAAATTGGCGGGCACAACCTGACCAACAGTAGCGATTATCACATTACTAGTAGTAAGACGTATGACTTGGAACTGACCACTATTTCAGTGGAACTAGACACTGTGCCGGGAGCCGACGTTTACCTGAACGGCAAGAAGCTCGGCACCACCAACTCTTCCGGAACTTACCAAATCAAGAATGAGCCGTGGACGTCTGACATGGCCGTCTATGCTGCGTACACCTCGAGCGCCGGCAAAGCCACCACGCCCACGACGAAGCTGACCAAGAACGATGACCAAAGCTACGTCAACCTGGACTTTAAGGACATGATTTCTGAAAGCGACGCCGATGACCTGGTGTCGAACGTCTTTACGGCGGCGGAGAGCCTGTCCAACAGTGGTGACATGGATGAGGCCACGGATGACGACGGAGATGCCATGGCGGACTTCTTTGCCAATGGCGAGAGCAATGAATACTTTAATGATCTGAAAAAGATGGCTCAGGGCTACTACCACAACGATGATCTGGACGGCGTGGACATTTCTACCAACGTCGATGGCGTTAAGCCCGGACCAAATGGAACCAGCGAAGTCACGTTTACCGTGGAATATGACTTCAGCCTGAGTGATTACGATTACGACCACGTGCAAGACTTCCAGTACACCGCCACGATTCAGCCTGCCGGCAACGATAGTTCCTCGCAGAGCTATGAAATTGTGAAATACGGTCACGCTGTGAAGACCGACGACCGCCACGAAGACGCTTAAACCAAGGAGAATTTAGATGACTAACCAAACCAGATTTTGTCCCCACTGTGGAAATGAATTAAAACCTGACGCCAAGTTTTGCCCGAAATGTGGGTACGCTTTAGGCGCCACGACTGAACCGACGACGCCCAATGAACCCGACCGGCCAGCTGCTCAAGCGGCGGCTTCCCAGCCACAACCACAAGCACAGCCGGAACCAACGGCGGCACCGAGTGGCCCAAATAAATTTCAGAAATTCTCTGGCAATTATTTTAGCTGGTACTTAGAAACCCTGCGGCACCCCAGCCAACCCCGGGTCGACGCGCACCGCTTCTTTGGCCTGATCTCCCTGCTGGTGGAAGCCCTGCTGCTGGTCCTCACGTTTATGTTGCTGGGGCAAAAGGCCATCAACCTGGCCAACAGGATGATGAGTTCCTTTGACGACAGCACGCAGTTTGCCAGCTACCTCAACCTGAATGGGGTGCTGTTCAAGACTGGGCTGATTCTGTTCCTGATCATCGTATTCATCCTCGCCATCTACGTGGGCATTGCCTACGCATTCCGGCGAGTCATGACCAATCTGCCGCTAAACTTCTGGGACTTCACGAACCAGTTTGCCGGCACCACCAACCTGCTCATGATTTTCAACCTGATCACCTTCCTGCTGGGCTTGATCACCGGTTCCGGTAACTTTTCCAGCCTGACGATTCTGATGATCTTTATGATTCCCGCGAACCTGATTCTAAATGCTGCGTTTATCTTCATCATTGTTGATGACGTCGATCAGGCGCGCATGGATAAGTTCTACACGGTGCTGTTGGCGGAACTGTCACTGGTGGTGGCCCTCTTCATCTTCAGCCTCATCATTGGGAGTGTTGTTGGTGGCTCCATCATGAATGATATTCAATCGCTCTATAATAGTTAAAAGCGTGTGTCAGCAACAGAGATTGGGAGACACACCGCGAGTCTGGAGAATACCAGACTCGTTTTTTGTTACGCATTTTTTCTGACAAGTGGTATTCTAGAATTTATAAGAGAAACAATGGAGGACGAACAATGAGTTTAATTTATTTGAAACGCGCAACGGCGGCTGACGTGCCAGCCATCATGCCAATTATTGCCAACGCTAAGGCCCTGTTGAAGGCCGATGGCAGTCCCCAGTGGCAAGATGGCTACCCGGACGAAGCGGCTATTAGACGCGATATTATGGCCCAACAGAGCTGGCTGTTGATGATTGATGGTCAAGTGGCCGGGACCGCGGCCCAGGTGGTCGGTGACGACCCCAATTATCACGAAATTGATGGGAGCGGTTGGCAAAACACGACCGCCCCGTACGCCACGATTCATCGGATTGCCTTGAGCGCCGACTTTGCTGGCCAGCACCTGAGCCATTTCTTCTTCTCTAACCTGATTAGTCAGGCCTACCAGCAGGGTGTCCGTAACTTCCGGATCGACACGCACGCCATGAACCAGCGGATGCAGGCGATTGCGACCAGCCTGGGTTACCAGTACCGCGGCGAGATTCACGTGGACGAGCCCGGTGACAATCTCCGTCACGCTTACGAACTGAATCTGGCGGACTAAAGTCACAAGTGTTACCCTTTTGCCTAGGTCAACCGTTCACTTAGCGGACGACCCTGCCAAAGTGGGGTGACAAATTACTAAAGTCGTGCACCATTACGGCTATAAATCAATTGCGGGATGCGGTATAATACTCAGTATGACTTTATCACCCGCAATTTTTGGAAAGGGGATTTTCTTTTAAAATGTATCGCTTTTTCGTCCAGCCGCAAGTCAACGCGGTCACGCAAAAATTAGCTGGTTATGAATTATTACTACGTTCATATCATCACGACTACTGGGTCACGCCGACCGATTTCACGGCGCTCCCAATGGACCAGCAAGTCTCACTGTCCTACCAAGAGATCACGAACATTTTAAAGGATCACAAGGACAATCCCGAGATTTCATTTAATCTGAACCGGGCGCAATTCACGGACCGCGAAACGATCGGCCACCTGATTCACCTGAAGAAATCCATTAAAAATTTAAACCTAATCATTGAACTGACGGAGGCGCCTAACCTGGAAGAACTCCACCGCTACGTGCCGTTGTACCGCTCGTTTGACATCAAATTGAGTCTGGATGACGTCGGCACGGATAACCCGTGGTGCCCGGCCATCCAAGACGTGCTGCCGTTTATGGACAGTATTAAATTTGCCATGCAGAACTTTCGCCTGCAGCACCGGCAAAAGGAATTGCTGCCGAGCTTAAACGCCTGGCGCAAGATTGCCGACATGTACCAGCTGGGCTTCACGCTGGAGGGCATCGAAGATCAAAGCGACGTGGCCTTGGCGCAGCAGTACAACGCGGAGATCGCACAGGGGTATTATTATAGTAAACCGGTGCCTTACTGCGCGGGGTAAATTTATTGTGAGATGCAAAACGGAACGCTGGCCCTTGGTTGGCGTTCCGTTTTTTTGTGGCTACAAATAGTCGTGAATAACTTGCACTTGTTGCTGATTAATGGCAAATTTGGTCAGCGGTCGGCCACTCTTCTGGTAAACAATTTCTGAGTTAAGATAGTCAATTTCAGCCAAGAAATCCAGGTACTTCTTCGTGGAGACTCGTGATAAACCGGTATGATCAGCGACTTCTTGGTTGGCAAACGTCGCGGGAAACTCTTGTAGGGCTGCCACAATTTTTCGGAGCGACAAGCGTGACAAGCCTTTAGGCAACGCCTTGCGACCGCCACTTTGCACGGCCGTCACGTCCCCTAAAAATAGGCTATCCAAATCCGTTTGCGACACCGTCGTTTTATGATCAACGACCATCATCTTCAGGTACTTATCAATCGCCTTTTGAAAGCGGTCAAAGGAAAAAGGCTTGATTAGGAAATCCAAAACGCCGTAATTCACGGCTTCCTTCAACGTTTGCTGGTCATTGGCAGCCGTCATCATGATCACTTGCGGATGAAGTTGTCGTTGCACTAATTCACTGAGAAACTGGGTCCCGTTAATCTGCGGCAAATACATATCTAACAGAACCAGCTCGTAATCCGCCAGATCAGGTAAATCTAGGGCCGCAACAGCACTCTCACTTTCCGTCACCGTTGCATCCTTCAATTCAGCGATTCGCTCTAGAAATCTATGATTAATCATGCGGACCATCGGATCATCTTCTACGATTAAGATCTTCATACTGTTATCTCCTTCACTTCGACCACTGCCGTCAGTCGGCTTCCCTTGGGATGATTGTCTGCAACCGTTAGCTTGCCTTTCAGTTCGTCAACCGCTGAACGAATCAAGGTCATCCCGTAACCCCGATTATCTCCTTTGGTCGAAAATCCCTGCTCAAACATTTTCTTCCGTACCGCCGGCGAAATTCCGTGACCATTATCGGCAACGCTAATCTTTAATTTGGCAGTCTCCGCTTGAAATTGCAGCTGCAAACTGACTTTATTTTCAGGACTCATGTTGTCAAACGCTGTTAAAGCATTATCTAACAGGTTGGAGACAATCCGCAACAATAAGACTTCCACGTGACTCTCCAGCAACAGCTGTGGCACGTACGAATCCGCCGTAATTTCAAACGAAATCTGTTGTTCCTTAGCTTCTTTGCTTTTCCCAAGGAGCAAACCCACCATTGCCGGCCACTTAATTTTATCCGAGATGTAACCCACGTCCTGATGATAGGTATCCGTGATCTGCTGAATAAATTTTGTCACCTCAGGGTAGTCTTCTAACTCCAGGAGGCCATTGATCACCTGTAGCTGATTCATAAACTCATGCGTCTGGGCCCGCAGTGAAGAAACGTAATGCTCCGTTCCGGTTAATTTATTCAGTAGGCCGGAGATCTCCGACATATCTCGAATTAAGACGACTTGACCAATCTGGCGTTCCCGAACTTTCAGACTATTGGTTGAGAGCAATAATTGTTTATCCTGAAACTCTATTTCCGAACCATTGTCAGTGTTCGCGGCAACCTCACCAGGAAACAGCATCGTCTGCAGGTTTGCCGGAAGCTTTTTATTAACGGCCAGCTCAGTTCCAAAGAGATCAACCGCCACTTGATTGGCCGAAATCACAATTCCATGGTTGTTAATCGCCACAATACCTTCTGGCAATGAATCATCAATCAGTGTCTGTCGTGCCGTTCGCTCCGCGATTTCTTTGGGGGTCATCCCCAGCAAAATGTAGCGAAGATACATCCCCAATAAGAATGCTAATATCGCGCCGGTAATGATGCCGACGAGGCCCCCAATCCAAATGGGCCGCGTGCGTTTGGCTATCTGATCACGTATGTTTTTTTGCGTCATCCCCACGCAAACGACGCCAACAACGCTTTTACCACGATAGACGGGATAAAACACCCGGTATTCCGGGCCTAATATTCCCGGCTCTTGCGAGTAGTGAACATGCCCGTAAAGTGCCGGAACTGGATCCTTGAGCGAACTAAAATGGTGACCGACCCCACTATTTTTCGGATGAGAAAGCCGGATTAAGTTATGATTCAAAATAACAATGAAATCGACATCATCCCGTTTAACCAGACTTCTGGAAAATTTCTGTAGATTCTGATTGGAACCCTGATTAGATTGTTGAATCACCGCCTTGACTTCCGGCATTTTGGCCGTAGCCCGCGCTACCCGCAGGATCCGGTGTTGTGTCGTCTGCTTACTTTCAGCAACGGTATCTCGCTGAATTAGGACGGTTGTTGTTGCCACGGAAAGACCAATTGTCACCGTCATAACGGCAATCACAATCACCCAAAATGGTATATGTCTCTTGAAAAATGCCATGTGCGCCACCTCGTCCTTAATCATACGTGATTCAGCCTACCGAAAACAATAGACCCGTCTCGAATTGCCAACACAATTTAAGACGGGTCTACTGTTTTATTTAGCTTTAATTTCGTTTTTCGTCGTGCCCGTGGTCAGTGCTTCATTAAAATTATCATAACTGATACTGATCATGTCTTCCAACGCCGGTTCCGTGTATGACCCCACGTGTGGCGTAATCAAGACTTTCGGGTTAGCAGCTACTAACCGCCGAACGCCGGCATCGGGAATCGCTGCTTCGGTATCAAATGATTTTCCAATGATATTAACCTCGTCATCCACGACGTCGGCCCCATAACCACTAATTTGGTCGGTGTCCAGGCCGTTTAGAATGGCGTCCACGTTAGCCAGTTCGCCACGCGCCGTATTAATTAGCACGGCACCCGGCTTCATTTTACCAATAAAACTGGCATCCACGAGGTCCTCATTTTTGCCCGGGAAGTAGGGCACGTGAATGGAGACAATGTCACTTTGTTGTAGCACGTCCTCTAGCGTTCCCATCTCTGCTAAGTCCTTCGCGGCATCTGACGGATATGGATCGTAGGCCACAATCTTGGCCCCCAAGGCTTTGTACAGCTTGGCTTCGGTATAGCCGATACGGCCGATCCCCACAATGCCGACCGTAGCCGTATGAATTTCTTTGCTAAACATAGCTGGTGAGATGGTGAAGTTGCCCTGGCGCGTTTGACTGATACCGAGATTGACGTGACGGAATAATGTCATTCCTAGCGTAAATGCCAGTTCAGCCACCGCATAGGGTGAGTAGCCTGGCACGCGGGCCATTTGGATGCCTAACTCAGCCGCACTCTGTAAGTCCATATGGTTGTAACCAACGGAGCGGGTGAACACGCGCTTAATGCCCCAGGCGGCAAATTTTTCCAAGTTCTGTCGATCAACCACACAATTTCCGCGAACTAAAACGGCGTCAGTCCCCTTAGCAGCTTCGACATTGTCGTGCGTCAGCAGGTCCTCAACGTACGTCATCTCAAAGTTATATTTATTCAGTTTGTCAAAGTAAGGTTTCTCAATGGGACGGACCCCATATGCTGTGATTTTTGTCATTTTTATCTGCCATCCTTTTTCTTATTTGAAGATTCCAAGGCCACTGATTACCTGCAAGACGGCGATCCAAATCGGCATCATCACAACCGCACAGATGGTCGAGATGAAAGCGGCATTGGAGGACATAACCGCTTCTCTATCAAAGCTAATCGCATACGCCGATGCAACCGAAGCCGTTGGTGTTGCCATCATAACCACGACCGTCGCCACGGCGACAAAGCTGAGTGGCAAGATTCCCGTGACGTTCAGCAACCAGAGAATGACCAGGTTCAATAAGGGTACCATAACAACTTTGTTCAAGGCGTAATACCATGGCGTCTTGTCCTTAGCAGCATCCTTGAATGAGATTGAACCCAGGGTCACACCAATGGCCAACCAGGCTAGTGGTGATGAGAGATTTGCCAGGTAAGAGAGCGGCTTGTAGAGCCACAACGCGGTTTGGTCAATTCGGTAAAAAGCAACGGTTGACAAGCCAGTCGTTTGAACACCATTGACTGCCGTGGTCACCGTCATTTGTGGCACCATGTGTTGGGCTAACCACATGAAGAGCCCCAAGAAAGTAGCGATAACAATTGGGTTGGCAAACATCTTCTTAATGTTTTTGGCTTCCATTTTCAAGCCAGACATCTTGATGTAGGCATACGAGTACAGGAAGATTCGATAGCCAATGTTGAAGATGGAACTGTACATAACCCCTTTGGCGCCATAGACTGCACCCACAATGGGAATCCCGAAAAATGTGGTCGAACCAAACGTCGTTAAGATTGCTAAAACTTCACGTTCTCCCTTAACGTAACGCTGGTAGAGAAACGGCGTGACCAGAATCAAAAGAATATAAATCACAATCCCCCAGACCAAGACACCCATTCCTTGCTTGAAGGCATCGCCATCCATGGGTTGCATGAATGAATTGAATGCCAAGGCAGGAATGGCAACCGTCAATGCGACTTTGGTCAAAACCTTCCCAAAGTTTGCGCCGAACGTCCCCCGTCGCCGAAGGAAGAATCCCAGTAAGATAATGAAAATCGTCGATGTGATGGAACTAATAATTGCTGCATTCGTGAAAGTTGACTCAACTGCTTTTAACACGCTCATGGTGTCGCCTCCGTATGTTTTCCAATTGATGACCTTAGTTTACTGCCATCTTGCTCAGTAATATACATAGCGAAAGTTTTGCAATTAATGTAAGTTATGTAAGCGGTGGTCTAACCAGTTACTTGTTTCACAAAATGAGGTTGAGGGGCGCACACATTTTTGAACCGCAAATCAAATTAATCATATCCAAGTACCACGTTTTACCCTGCATAAAAACCCAAAACAATCACCCATTTCCAAAATGTGAATTCCATGATAAAAATAATTATATTTTCCACCGCCCAATCCCATCTCCTCCTATAAGTACCCCGCATCCCCGCCACCAAGCCTTTAAACAAATTCAACTTTCCCTGTTGACAAACTCACCGCAGCTCGCTATTATTAGAGCCATATTAGAAAACACGAACGCATCACCAGGAAGAGTAGCCGTTCCCGCTAAGTTCAGAGACCACCGGTAGCTGAAAAGGTGGCTTACAACGGAGCAGCGAAGATGAGCCTGGTAGCTAACAATTGGTGGAAGCTGATTGTTCGATTTGAAGCCCGTTACCGCTTCCGACTTTTGGCAACAGAAGTTACGGAGATGGTGGATGTGAGTCCCCCATAAATCAAGGTGGTACCGCGAGTGAAATCGTCCTTATGTTTAATTACATAGGGACGATTTTATTTTGAGGAGATGCATTGGGATGAAGAAAAAGGGAACGATTTTAACGGTGGCGGCTTTGAGCCTCTTAACCTTAGCCGGGTGTGGCAGTCAGGCCAGCACCAGCGGTAGCAATGGCAGTAGTAAGTATGCGGACAAGCAGGTTCTCAACTGGACGGAGTCTTCCGAGCTAGCGACCAACGATATCGCCCAAGCCACGGACACGTTGAGCTTCACCGTGCTCCAGAACACGCAAGAGGGCCTCTACCGCCTCAACAGTAAGGGCACCCCCGCCAACGCGCTGACCACCAAGACCAGCGTGACCAACGGCGGCAAGACCTACACGTTTAACCTCCGCAAGGGCGTCAAGTGGTCCAACGGCGACGAGGTCACGGCCAAGGATTTCGTTTATTCCTGGCAACGGACCGTGAACCCCAAGACCGCGTCACAGGATGCCTTCTACTTCTTCCAAGTCAAGAACGCCGAGGCCATCAACAACGGCAAGAAGTCACTCAGTTCCCTGGGCATCAAGGCCGATGGCAAATACAAGCTGACGGTCCAGCTGACCAAACCCGTTTCCTACTTCAAGAAGCTACTGGCCTGGCCCCTCTTCTACCCGGTCAACCAAAACGCCGTGCAAAAATACGGCAAGAAGTACGGGACCAGCTCGAGCACGACCGTCTACAACGGGCCCTTCCGTCTGAGCAAGTGGAACGGCACGAGCACCACCTGGACGCTCGCCAAGAACCAGACTTACTGGGATAAGAAGGCCGTCCACCTCACCAAGATCAACGAGGTCGTGACCAAGAGCACGACGACCAGTTATAACTTATTTAATGCAAAAAAGACCGACGAGACGTTACTCGACGGCCAACAGGTCAAGAACAACAAGAATAACGAAAACTTTGTTAAACGCCTCCCAACCGGGACCCAACGGCTGAGTCTCAACGAAAAGACGGTGCCCGCCTTCAAGAACGTGAACGTGCGGAAGGCCTTCTCCCTGGCCATCAACCGCAAGCAACTGGTCGATGACGTCCTGCAAGATGGCTCGACCGTTTCCAAGGGTTACGTGCCAGCCGGCATGGGCAACAACCCCAAGACGGGCGAAGGCTTTGACAGTGAAGCTGAAGTGAAATCCGCCGTTTCCTACAATTTGACTGAGGCCAAGAAGCTTCTCGCTAAAGGGCTGAAGCAGACCGGTAAGAAATCGCTCAACGTGTCCCTGTTGGTTTCCGACACCGACGCCAGCAAGCAAACGGCCGAATTCCTCCAGAGTTCGCTGCAAAAGCTGCCCAACGTTAAGGTCTCCATCAATACGATTCCTTACGTGCAACTGATCACGCGCCAACATAACAAGAATTATGATTTGACGCTGAGTGGCTGGCAATCCGTTTTCGCTGACCCAATCAACTTCCTGGACGTTTACGAATCCAACTCGAGCTACAACACTTCCAGCTGGTCCAACAAGCAATACGACAAGCTGCTCGATGAATCCGAAAACAAGGATGGGAACCAAGCCTCAAAGCGTTGGAGCAAGCTGGTTGCTGCCGAAAAGGTTCTGATGAACGATCAAGGCACGATTCCACTGTACCAGGCCGCTAAGTCACAACTGTTGCGGAAGAACGTCAAGAACATCAACTACAACCCAGCTGGTGTGCCTTACGACTTCAAGACAACTTATATTGCAAAATAAATACGCGTAACCTTAGTCCAACGCAACACGCTGCCCCCTTGGCGTGCGGTTGGCAGGCCCCATCAGCCAGCACCCTGTCGCTTCAGTAAATGTCTTTACTATAGTAGAAATAGGTTCCAACCGGCGTTTGAAGTGCGCATCGGTTGGAACCTATTTTTGAGTGATTCGTTAACTAAGTTGGTAAAAGCCAACGGCATGACTGGCCACGGCCCGGCGAAAGGCCGTTAGTTTCGTTCCCTGCATAGTCACCTTCAAAGCGGTCATGGATTTTCCATGAACCTTGGCCTTCGCCCGCTTCAGCGTCCCCACTTTTTGCTTGTTCGTCCACATCACGTAGCCGCCCGACCGCTTCTGATAACGCATTTGGAAGTTTGCTGAGAGCCGCTCAGTACGGCCCGTGAGCGCTGAATTCTTGCTGAGATATTGCGTCACTTTTAAATGATGGCTGGCAAACTGGAGCTTCTCCACGCTATAGAGGCGCGGCGAACCAGCTTCCTTGAAAGAGCCGTCATACACGTACCAGGTCCCGCGGTAGCTCTTGGTCAACGTCGCCGACTTGCTGGGTTGACTGGCGGCGTGGGCGGTCGCGGTGTCGCTGAGGCCGGCTAGACTAACACTGGCTAGTAAGACGGCCAGACTGGTGATTACTTTTTTCATGAGTGGTGACTCTCCTCTCCAAATTAATCCAACAACGTGTCCATCGCATGACTCTGTAACGGCCGGCGGAATGCGTAAACCAGGTCACCATCGAGGTTGATGCGCAACGCTTTAACCCGCTTATTCAAGACCTTGACCTTCACCTTGGTCTTGCCTAGAATCGCAAGCGACTCGCCTTCCATCGACCGGGGAAGGACCCGATAAACTGCAGGATGCCCCTTCTTAATCCTCTTAGTATAGGTCACCGGCGAGGCAATACTCAACTGCCAAGCCTGCGATTTGAGATCCGGCGTATTGGTGGTATAGACGCCGAGATTCAGCTTTTTCGACTGTAACTTTAATCGAACGACCGTGAAAACCGGTAGCTTATTGGCACTATCCATCGAAACGCCACCGTAAAGATACCAGGTTCCCCGATAACTCTTGGGTAGCGCAACGGTCTTGCTGGCGGCTTGACCAGTGGTGGTGCCAACGACCGCAAAGAAGCTGAAACTGGCCAGCACCAGTAGGCACCCTTTAATCAATTTATTCATCTTAACTCCTCCAAGTCATGATTTTCCCACGCAAGCACCTACTTTCAGGCGTCGCGTGGCTGTGTTAATTAATTCCCGACGTCCCAAAAATAGGCTCTAGTGGCCGCCTTAGAAGTAGAAAGTGTTCCAGCAATGGGTGCGTTGCAATTTACGAAAGGCATACACAACATCGTCCCCATCCTCATCATCCCAGGCCAATGCCGTTGTGGGTTTTCCCTGAACCTTAACCGTGGTGAGCCAATACTTGCCTAAAGAAGTTTGATCCCGCAACATCCGGACGCGATAACTCACCCGGTTTTTCTTGGAAACCGTTCGCTGATACGTGACGCCAATCTTAGTGGTCGCTTGCGTTGTTGCGTGTGATAAATTGGTGTGAGAACTGATGCCATACTTCGTCGTCTGCAACCGATCAGTCATCCGCAATTGATACGTGTAGTAATATTTCACATGATGGGTTCGGTCCGTTACTAAGTAAGCATACCAGGTACCGCGGTAGCTCTTGGGTAGAGCGACAGTCTTGCTGGCGGCTTGGCCAGTGGTGGTGCCAACGACCGCAAAGAAACTGAAACTGGCCAGCATCAACAGGCAGCCTTTGACAAATTTATGCATATACTAACCCCCTGTGTCAGGCACTTTTTCCCCACGCACACGACCTAGGCAACATCGCTGTCTGGGTCGTGTTCTAAATAATCAGATTTCTTGTTATCACTAGGATTAAAACAACTATTAGTGGCGTTAAACCTTTCCACAATAAGTTCCGCTCCTATTCATCTGTTGGAATCATGTCCTCATAATCATCGCCCCAAGCCCAATCGCCAGAATTGACGGGCTGCCGAAACGCTGAAACTGGGAAACCACCGCCACCCCAGAACTTTAGCCGAGTTTCATTCTGACCAGCAACCTTGACTTGAGACAACTGCATTTTGTTAACGTCTAATGAATTAAAAGCTGATGCATCAAAATGGTAACCAAGTTGTTTATGTTTACGGTAATTCTTGCTGTAGGTGACTCGAGTCCGCTCGCCCCACTGCCATACTAAACCGCTAAGATCTGGCTTGGTCGTTTTCAGAAAATTGTAATCTAACTGGTTGTTCGTTATCTTTAACTGAATAACGTAATACGTTTTTACATGATTTACCCGATTGGCATAAGCATAACCGTACCAAGTTCCTTGATAGGCCTTAGGTAGCTTAGCATTAGCTTGTGCTCTCGGCCCAATTAACAGTAATGCAAAAATCAGACTGCCTAATCCCAATAATAAATTTTTGCCACTTTTCATTGTTCTCATCCCCATCCTACTCAGTAATAAATATACAGCTCATCTTCATGTTCAAAACCCCAAGCATGACTGCGAGTTGGTTTTTTAAAGAGATATAAGTCTTCATCATCCGTATGTAGAACCAGTGCTTGGATCTTCTTGCCATTAAGCTTAGTAACCGTCAGTCGAACGCGTGCTAAAACCTCGTCAGAATAAACTGGCGTATAAATCCGGTAATTCTGTCGGTTCTGCTTGTCTGTCTTAGCTTTATAGGTTGCTAACGCACTTGCTCCCCACTTCCACTGAAGCTTCTTCAATTGCTTGTTCCCGGTGTAAAAATAGTCATACGCCACTTGATCACCAGTCAAAGTTACCTGGCCCACATAATAATGACGCTGCTGGTGAACCTTTTCAGAACTGATATAGCCGTACCAGTTCCCTTGATAGTCTTCAGGTAACGTATCCGCCTGCGCAGAAATACTAATCGCAACGCTCCCGGCTATCAGGGCCATACTCGCCAGTAACCATTGTCTTATTTCCACATTATTCCCCTGCTTTCTCCTCGAAATAGTTGTTTCAACTAACTAATTTAAAGATAGTCCAAGCGCGTTAATAATACAAGATGTTTTTGGTTCGTCAAAAATATCAACGGCACGCACTGATAAGAAGCCAATTCACTAACATACACAATTTGTAGGTTGCGTAACGATTTTGCTTGTGAAAACACGAAAAAGGCGTGCGTAGATTTTTTTCTACTCACGCCTAGTTTATTCTATATTCTTGCCCCTTACTTGGGCGTCACCATCCGCACGCTCTGCCGGGATACCAACTTAATTGGCGTAATCTTCTGTGGCAAGCTTTCGGTCGACCGCAGTTGTTGGACCCCCGCGATACCCATTTCGTAAAAGTTTTGTGACACACTCGTGAGTTGTGGCTGCACCAGGCTACAGAGTTCCGTACCATCAATGGCCACGATGGATAGATCCGCGGGCACCAACAAACCTAGGTCACGAGCCTGGTTCATCACGCCAATGGCGGCCATGTCACTGGCACCAACAATGGCGGTCAACTCTGTCTGGCCACCGTACGCCCGCATCGCCGTCTGGCCGGCAGCGTAACTGTAATTTCCCAGCTGAATCCACTCGGCCTGCGGCGTAATTCCAGCATCCCGCAACGCTTGCGTATAACCCAACACCCGTTGACGGCCGGTATGAAAGTCCCGGTCGACTCCGGCTAGCCCAATTTTGCGGTGGCCCTGATTGAGCAACGCCTGTGTGGCTTGGTACCCCACCTGCCAGTCATCTGACGTGATGTAGGGCAACTGCTCGCCATCAAAGGAAATCGAGAGAAAGCAGTACGGGATTTGGGCGTTCTGCAACAACGTTAAGTTCTCCGCCGCCAGGTCAACTGACAGAAGGAGAATGCCCATCACCGGCCGTTCGATCACGGTCATCAGCGCACGTCGCTGTTGCTCGGGATCGGCATCCCCGGCATACAAAATGATCACGTTCAAGTCATGCCGGTGCGCTTCTTCTTGGATACCTTCAATAATCTGATTGGCAAAATTAGTCTTGGTCGAATTGACCACGGCCGCAATCACGTGGCTGTGGTGCGTCACCAGTTCCGCTGCCGCCGTATTCTTCTGATACCCCAGGCTAGTGGCGGCATCCTGCACCTTCGTGGCCGTGGCCGCACTGAAGAATGCCGACTTGTTCGCCAGCACCCGAGAAACGGTGGCCGTTGAGACCCCCGCCAATTTCGCAATATCCTTAATCGTCGCAGCCATCACGGCCACCTCGCTTTCACATCATTTCGTCTTCAGGTCTTATTCTACCGTTAACCGTGCGAAATAACAAAGCCAAATGCCAGGAAATGGCCAGTTCTACACAAACGTTTGCTTTTCTTGTTTTAAGCCATTGTAAACGTTTGTGTAAAGTGCTAGAATTCAATTTGTAAGCGGTTACTTGATTCATTGAATTCGTGATAGCAATTATAGAATTTTCATTTTTTAAGGAGGAATCACAATGGCTCAAAACACAGCCTTAGAAAGTGAGCAAGCCCCGACGACCGCAACCACGACCGCCAGTGAAAACTCACTACCAAAATTACCCTTGAAGACCATCTTCGCCATGACCTTCGGCTTCTTCGGGGTCAACATGGCCTTCTCCCTGCAGTCCTCGCAAATGGGCCGGATCTTCCAAACGATTGGCGCTGATCCCACGAAGCTGGGGTTCTTCTTCCTATTGCCACCGTTGGCCGGAATGGTCGTTCAACCCTTGATTGGGAAATACTCCGATATCACCTGGAATCGCTTCGGTCGGCGGATGCCTTACCTGATGATTGGGGCGCCCATCGCCGCTCTGGTCATGATTCTGTTACCAAACGCTGGATCGTTTGGCTTCGGTTACGCGTCCATCGCCGCCTTGATGTTTGGGGCCGTCGCCATTCTATTCATGGACCTGTCATCTAACGTCTGCATGCAACCGTTCAAGATGATCATTGGTGACATGGTCAACGAAGACCAAAAAGATTTGGCCTGGTCTTGGCAACAGTCCTACTCGAACTTGGGTGGCGTGTTGGCCACTATCTTCCCGTTCCTGTTGACCTGGTTTGGGGTTTCCAACGTCGCTGCCAAAGGGACCGTCCCTTTATCCGTGCGGTTAGCCTTCTACATTGGTGCCGGAATTCTCTTGTTAACGTCCATCTACACAATTATTTCAGTGAAAGAATACGATCCCGAAACGTATAACCGTTTCCACCACGTTAAGGCGGAAACCAAGCAAAAGACCGCAAGTCTCTGGCACCTCGTCAAGACGGCACCACGCGCCTTCTGGGAAATTTCCTTCGTCCAGTTGTTCGACTGGTTTGCGATTCAATATCTCTGGACTTACGGGACCGGGGCCATCGCCGACAACGTTTGGCACACCGCCAACGCCGCTTCTGCTGGCTACCAGGCTGCCGGTAACTGGTTCGGGATTCTCTCCTGCATCCAGTCCTTGGCCGCCGTTGTTTGGGGCTTTGCCGTTCTTTCCCACACCAAGCCGAGCCAACGGAAATTCTGGTTCCGCATCAGCCTGGTGATGGGTGGCCTGGGTATGATCTGGATCTACTTCATCCACTCACAATGGCTGTTAGTCTTACCTTTCTGCTTGATCGGTATCTGCTACTTAACCATGCAAACGCAGGCCATGTCCCTCTTCACGGAATCCCTCAACGGGGAAAACGAAGGGGCCTACCTGGGACTCTTCAACTGTGGGATCTGCTTACCACAAATCATCGCGTCTCTGGCCAGCTTCGCAATTTTCCCAGCTATCGGTCAATCAATGCCCGGTATGTTAGTCATCGCCGGCATTTCCTTCTTATTAGGTGCCGTGGCTGTGAGTGTTATTCATCCCAAATTATCTGCAAATTCTGTAAACTAGCATTAGTTAATCTATTAGGAGGTTTTATTTTATGTCAAAGCAATGGTGGAAAAATGCCGTCGTCTATCAAGTCTACCCCCGGAGTTACCAGGACAGTAACAACGATGGGATTGGGGACCTCCCAGGTCTGACCCAACGACTCCCTTACATTAAGAAATTGGGGGCCGACGTCATCTGGCTCAACCCGATTTACAAGTCTCCCGATACCGACAACGGTTACGACATCAGTGACTACCGCAACATCCAAGACGTTTACGGCACCATGGCCGACTTCGATAAAATGCTGGCCAGTGCGCACCACCAAGACTTAAAGATCTTAATGGACTTAGTGGTCAACCACACTTCCGATCAACACGAGTGGTTTAAACAAAGCCGCCAATCCAAGGACAATCCTTATTCGGACTACTACATTTGGCGCGACCCCGTCGATGGTCATGCGCCTAACAACTGGGGTTCTTACTTCAGTGGGTCGACTTGGACCTTTGAACCTAAGCGGGGTCAGTATTACCTGCACCTCTTTGCCCCTGGTCAACCCGACTTGAACTGGGAAAATCCTAAGGTCCGCCAAGAAATTTGGGGCCTCATGAAGTTCTGGCTGGACAAAGGTGTCGACGGCTTCCGGATGGATGTTATCAACTTAATTTCCAAGCCAGCCGACTTCCCTGACGCCCCACAAGCACCTGGTGCCCAGTACGGCAACGTTGAACCCCTGGTCTCCGATGGCCCGAAGCTCAACGACTACCTGCGAGAAATGAACGACGAAGTCTTGTCCCACTACGACGTGATGACCGTGGGTGAAATGCCTGGCTCAACACCTGAAGACGCGCTCAACTACACCGGTTTCGATGCCAATGAACTGAACATGGTCTTCCAGTTCCAGCACGTTGGCTTATCCGCTAACCCCGACAAACGTTTAGGCAAGTGGAACGACGCCCCGGTCAAACTGACCGAATTAAAGGGTGCCCTGTCCCGCTGGCAAAAAGCTTTAGACGGCAAGGGTTGGAACAGTCTTTACTGGAACAACCACGACCAACCACGGGCCGTTTCTCGCTTTGGGAACGATACCCCGGCTTACCGGGAGTTATCCGCTAAGATGTTGGGAACCACGTTGCACATGCTGCAGGGAACCCCTTACGTTTACGAAGGGGAAGAGTTGGGTGAAACCAACGTTCACTACACCACGCTTGACCAGTACGAGGACCTTGAAAGTCTGAATGCTTACCGGCAACTCGTTGACGACGAAAAGATTATTGACCAACCAACGATGTTGAAATACCTCTCGCACATGTCCCGGGATAATGCCCGGACACCAATGCAATGGGATACGTCCAAGAACGCGGGCTTCTCCGCTGCGAAGCCGTGGTTCGCGTTGAACCCGAACTACACCGACATCAACGCAGCCGCCGAAGTCGACGATGACAACTCCGTGTTCAACTACTACCGGCGCCTGATTGCACTGCGGCATGACAGCGACCTGATTGTCCACGGGTCCTATGAAGAACTCGACGCCGACGATGACCAAGTCTTTGCCTACAAGCGGCACTACCAAGGCCAAACGTTACTGGTCATCAGTAACTTCACCGACCAAACAGTGACCCGTGACTACGACCAGGCTAACGCCAGCGAAGAACTCATCGGCAACTATTCTGACGATCAGGGAACCACGCTCCGGCCTTACGAAACCAAAGTTTACCGCTTCAAATAACCCCTTCGATTGACATCAAGAATAACCGAAAGCACCCCGAATGACTGACGACTGTGAGCGTTGATCATCGGGGTGCTTTTATCTGGCTTACGATTCCAGGGGAAACAGGGGGAGCTCCGCCAGATACTGAATATCTGAGCGGTCAACCGCCGCCCCTTCTGCCAAAATGGCCATTTGCCCCACAATGGTGGCGCCTGCTCGCTCTAGTAGCTCTTGTGCGGCGGTTAATGAGCCACCGCTACTGATGACGTCGTCGACAATGACGACCTTCTTAGCGACGAGTCGATCCGCGTCAGTCCCATCTAGCACCAATTCTTGCGGCGCACTGGTAGTGATCGCCGTCACGGGAACCCTTAGCGGAGCACGCATGTAGTCCTTGGCTGCCTTGCGTAAAACCACAAACTGCGGGTGATCCGTTAGGCGACTTAGTTCTTGTGCTAACGGAATGCCCTTACTTTCCAACGTGACAAAGTAGTCAAACTTTTTCGGTACTAATTTTGCCAGTTCCTCTGCCGCATAATCCGTTAACTCGGCATCCCCCAATAACACGAACGATGCAATGGCTAAGTCTTCGCTAATCGGGACGATCGGTAACTGCCGGGTCACCGGTCCAATTTTCAATTCAAACGTCTTTAACATGAGTTAGACCCCCAATCCCAAGAGTGGTAACGCAAATTTCAATAGGCCACCCGTCAACAGGCCTGCAAACGGATCGGCCACGGCGGTCACCACTAAGGTGATTGCCGCCACGGTCGCATCCTTCCCCTGCAGAGCGGTTGCGGCGTCGGCCGGAAAGATAACGACGGTACCCAAAATGAACAAGAAACCCGCAATCGACGCACTGGGGACGTATTTCCCCAGCTTGGGCAACCAGCCCACGGCCAGAATGACCGCCATGATCAGCATCATCATGATGCCGGCCACGACGGGTTCTGGGGCACTGGCCGTGGCCGAGATAATCGCCTCGACTGGCGCCCCACCTAAGAGACTCGTCCCCATATCTGCCAACGATTGCGTGATGGTCAACAGATTTAAATTAACCGGATTCGGCTTGATTCCTGTCATCTCACCAGTAATCAACCCGTACGAAATGTTGGCGCCGATGTTTAAGCAAGCCAGACTCAGCGCACCACGAATCACGCGCGGATTAATCGTCGGCTTGGTAAAGACGAAGCGGCGGGCCGTCACGTGGGCTGGCAGTTCAGCCCGATAATGGGTGATGAACACGGCCGCCAAGCTAGACCCGACCACCGACAAGACAATGGTCCAGACTAAGTCCTTCGTCAGCAGGTACGTGAGCACGGCCAGTCCGACCGATAGCCAGCCGGTGAGCCGTTCTTTTTTCGCCAACCCAAACGCAATTTTGGCCAACATCAGACCGACACCGGCCATCATCCCCGCCATGATGCTGTTTCCCAGCACCGCAACGATTTTGGTCAGCGTCCCCGTCACCCCGATCAGTAGCATCACCACAGAACCCCCGAGGATGATCGACGTCCGTTCCCGCAAGTCACGCCCGAGATTTCCCGTCAACGCCAGGGATTCAGCCTGAAACGACAACGGTGCCACGGTGCCAAATGCCCCGTTCACGGCTGAGGCGAAAATAAATGAAAACATTGTCGGAAAAACGGCGAACCCCAGGGACATCGCCATGATGCCTTGGGGAATACCATTCAATACCACACCAATTGCCGCTAACACGTCCGCCAGCCAATGCATTGTCGCTAGTTCCTCTCGTATGTCATTTGATTATTCGTTTTCTCTATTAGCATACGAGATGTTCTGGTGAAAGTCTATCTTTTTCTGATATTTTCACGAACATTTATTATAATTTTACTAATTACTTTCGTGTATGATTTAGGCACTAAAAAAGTGTGACCCACTATTCATCAGGCCACACAACTAATTCGTCATTCTGATCGTTTAAGGTGTTTTTCCAATCCCGCCACCCGCAATAACCGCCAGGAGGCCGGCAATCGCAGTGCCGTTAAGTTGCCCTGCGCCAGCGCCACGGCTTCTTGCGCCAATTGACCCGCATGGGTGTCACACCCGGCCGGTACGTAGGCGTCACTCTGTTCATTTTGCGTTAATAACTGCTGCAATAATTGGCGCAGAACCGTCACACCCTGTGGCAACAGGAGTTGGTGCGCCGTGACGCCGGCCTGTTGTAGCCAACACTGTGCCTGACTGGAAATCCCGGCGAGCACCTGTTTCGTGGCGGCCACGCCCTTCATTTGCGTGACCAAGAGGCCCACCAGTGCACCCGTCGTCGCCAGCACCGTCGCGTGGCTCACCTGGGCCAAGTCCAACAGGAGGTAGGTGCTCGGCGTGATTGCCCCGTCTTCTCCCGTTGGATTAGCCGCGGCGACCTGGGCCCCCAACCGGCCATAAACCGAATCGCCCAAACGTTCGAGCAACGTTTCCAGACTCACCTGGGGGACGATGGCCATCTGGTCGACGGCCTCATCCAGCAACAACAAGTCCCGCGGTTCCGGGGCCAACAAGGCTGCCGCACTAACGCTGGGGTCAGCCGACCACGCCAATAACGGGACGAAATCCTGTCCCGCCACTTGTACGTTAAACTGTTTCACGTGAACACACCTCCTCTTGATTCTCATTGAGTGTACCCCCTTCGACCTACTTGAAGGCAACCCTTTCGTCTAAAAAGTTTCAGGACATTAATCCTTGCATGAATCGCGACGGACGGGTATGATGAGAGACATCACTTACAGTTAGTCGAACGCTAACCCTTTAAGGAGGGACCCCCATGTCTTATACCATTCATGAAGTCGCCCAGAAGATGGGCATTTCAACCTACAGCATCCGCTACTACCACGATCACGGTATGTTACCCTTCGTCCAAAGGGATGAGAATAACAACCGCGTGTTTAACGACGTGGACCTGGAATGGTTGAACATCATTGTTTGCCTGCGTGCCACGGGGATGCCCGTCGAGCGCATTCAACACTACCTGGACCTGGTTCAAGAGGGCGACTCCACTGTTCCCGAGCGTTACGAAATGATGCAAGCCCAACAGGAGCGGACACTGAGTGAAATCTCCGACTTGCAAAATCACCTGTCGACCATCAACTTCAAGGTCGACCACTACGCAGAAATCATGAAAAACCACGAACCCGATAGTTTTGTGCCGTCGAACCTGCGCGACACGACCGCTGACCAAACGGCTTAAACTTGACCGGCTCCCACTAGCATTAACCACAGTCTCGCAGCCTTGCTTACGGGATCACTAAATGAGACGACTGAAGGCCAGCACCAGCGACCTGCAGCCGTCTTTTTTTGCGAGGCCGTTTTCTTGTACCCCCTTTACTAATATGCTAATATTAACAGCCTGTGAAGTAGTTATCATAATTTTTATAAATAGGGGGGCTGACCCGTGGAAACCGCAATCCTGCCGCACTGGCGGCGCAATATTTATTTATTTTTAACCAGCCAATTTCTCTCAGGGATCACCAGCATGGTCGTACAATACGCCATCATCTGGTATCTGACCAAGCAGACCGGCTCGGCCACCGTCCTTAGTCTGGCGACGCTGTTGGGCATGTTACCCATGGTCCTTCTGAGCCCGTTCGTTGGTCCCTTTGTCGACCGCCTCAACAAGAAGGCGCTGTTGATTGTGCCCGACGTGGTTGCCGCGCTCTTTGCCATTATTCTCTCCGTTGTGGGAACGCTTCAGGCGACCTTTCCCTTATGGCTGATCTTCATCTCGCTCCTGGTTCGGTCCATCGCACAAACCTTTCAGATGCCCACCATCCAGTCCATCCTACCGACGATGGTGCCCGCCGACGAGCTGACCCGCATCAATGGTCAGCTAGGGATGGTCCAGTCGGCCAACATGATCATCTCGCCAGCACTGGGCGCGTTCCTATTTGCAATCGTTCCCATGAATTTCTTAATCCTAGTCGACGTTCTCGGCGCCATCATTGGGATTAGCCTCCTGACCTTCGTCATGATTCCGGAACATCCCGTCATCGACGAGCGCGTGCACATCCTAGCCGATGCCAAATTTGGACTGGCCAAGCTCCGCAACACCCGCGGCCTCTGGGCAATCACCATGATTGGCGCGACCTTCACGCTGATGTTCATGCCCGCTGCCAGCCTATATCCCCTGATGACCATGGGCTACTTCCACGGCACGGTGGGTCAGGCCGGCCTGATCGAAGTCATCTACTCCGTGGGGATGCTGGGCGGCGGCGCGATTATCAGTATCTTTGGCAATTGGCGCGACCGAATGAAACCCATCTTCTGGGCAACGATTGCCATGGGCGTGACCTTTGGCGGCAGCGGCTTTCTCCCTGGCAACCAAACCGGCTTCATCTGGTTTGTCATCCTCAACATCTTCGCCGGGGCCGTGACGCCGTTCTACAGCACCCTTTTGATGGCCATGATTCAGCAGAGTTTTCCTGCCGAGCAACTGGGCCGGGTCTTGGGCGTGCTAAATTCACTGACCAGTGTGGCCGGTCCCGTCGGCTTAATCTTCGCGGGACCCCTAGCCGATGCCATTGGGGTGGAAAAACTCTTCATCATTGGCGGCGTTGGCTCCCTGCTTTGTGGATTGGCCATGTACCTCCTGCCCAGTGCCCGTGAATACGACCAGCAGTTGCAGGCGCGCTTAACCGCGGAGACACTGACAGTTGAGGACTAAATCCACGCCTACCTAAGCGCTTAATAGTGTCAGTTTTAACTAAAAATTTCTCTAAAACAGAGACAAAACGGGTATGCTCTTCCACTAACTTCGGAAGAACATACCCGTTTTTACTTGGCGGAAACTAGTTGCACGATACAAGCTATTTCTATTCGCGAAACTAATAACCGGTCCGCTTACATTTTCTTCTCAAAACCTTCCATCGGTGCCGCTTCGTTTTGGTAATCAGCCGCAACGGCGGGATCCGTGGTGAAGTGCATGACGGAGTAGAAGGCTCCCTTTAGGTAGTATTGCATGGCAACTGGGATCTTCAACTCGGTCATTTCAGATGGCGAGAGTTGGTAACGGATGCTGGCTTCATCCCCGTCTACCACCTTTTCCATCCACTGAGGTTCGCGAATCATTTCCCGGCCCATTGCGACCAGGTCGGCACCCATGGCCAACACGGCCTCCGCGTCAGCCGGCGTCTCAACGGAGCCCACGCCAATCAATGGCTTGCGCCCAGCTAATTGGGCAACAAATTTCTTCATAATTGGCTCGTGGTCACTCTTGTCGTTCAAGGACGTCCGCTGAGCTGAACCCATGGACATGTGCAGGTAATCCACGACGGAATCGCCCAGCATGTCGACGAAAGCCAGACTGTCAGCCAGCCGGATTCCTGGCGTTTCAATTTCTTCAGGCGAGATGCGGTAGCCAAACAGGAACGGCCGGTCCGCGTAGGTGTCAATCGCCCCGTGAACGCTGGCAATCACGGCTTTGGCAAAGGCCATCCGCGCGTCCCGGTCGCCGCCCCACTTGTCCGTCCGCCGGTTAGAGTTCGGGGAGAAGAACTGTTGAAGCAGGTAGGTGTTGGCCCCATGAAGCTCCACACCGTCAAAGCCGGCTGCGATGGCCCGCCGGGTGGCTTCACCAAACGCCACAATCAGGTCGTCAATTTCAGCCGCGGTCATTTCCCGTGGTGTCTGTGAGTCCGCTGGAAAGGCTGCTTTGACGGCGCTAGCACTAACCGGTTGGGCGCCGCGTAGGATGCTGTCATTGGACTTTCGCCCGGCGTGGAAAATCTGCAGCACGGCCTTGGTGCCGTTACGCTTCATGGCGCTAGCCAAGCGGCTGAGGCCCTCGATGTCGGTGTCGTCAGCGATTGACAGTTCACCTTCAAAGCCCTTACCACCAGGAATCACGTTGGCGACTTCGCCGATGATCATGCCGACGCCACCAGCCCGCGCACTGTAAAAGTCAATCTCATCGTTGGTCACGTGGCCGTCGTAAAAACTGGACATGGTGGTCGTTGGTGACATGACCATCCGGTTCTTTAGCGTGATACCATTGCGAAATGCGTAGTCCTGTTGAAAATTATAAGTCATGTGTTTTTCCACCTTTCTGATTTGCGGTACAAGTTTGAATAGCATTTAAAATGGGGCGCAGCGTTTCACCGGTCGGCGTTAGTTGCCACTGCCGTTGGCGCCAATGAAACGTCACGAATTGGTGGCGTTGGAGTTGCCAGAGGCCCCGGCACACGCACCACCAATGTTGTCCACAGGTCTGACGCCACAACCCAATAACCCCTTGTGGGCCCCGGGACAACACCAGTAAGACTTGCCACTGCGCGGGGTGCGTAACCACGGTTTGGGTCGTGTGTAATCCCCGAATTGTCGGCTCCAATTTGCCACCTCCTCAACGAAACCTAGCATAACTGCTCTCAGACCAGAAAAAAAGAAGGCACTTAAAAGTACCTCCCAATTAATTTTCTAATAATCGGCTGAAACCGCCGTGGCCATCGACAATCTCCATGTCCGGTACCTGACTGGCGCGATGCTCACCCCAGAGGGACATCTGCACCAGAATTTCACCCAGCGAACGGCCCAGATCCGTCAGTTCATAGGTCACCTTAAAGGGCGCGCGGTCCCCGGAAATATGGCGGGTAATGATGCCATCCCCCTCCAGTTCTCGTAGTTGTTGCGTTAACACCTTTTGCGAAATCGTCGGTAATTTTTGGCGGAGATCACACGTTCTTTGCGGCCGATTGCCTAAGTGGCACAACAGTTGCGGCTTCCATTTACCACTGATAATTCCTAGCGTTGCCTCGACCCCATTGGTATATGACTTTTTCACGTGATGACCTCCCAGACTTTTCGTCCATTGTACGCCTAACCGCTACTTTTGGGGAGTAGGCACCTTTTGGTAACCATCAATTCTGAAAAATTCAAAGAAGCTCCTTAAGGGGCGCCACTAGTTTGACCGCTGCGTTCCGGTTAAACTACGGTTATCTCGTTGAAGGAAGTCCCGCCAGCAACCGATAAAATTGTGAGTGCGCTTTCTTCTTTGTTTAAGGAAAGTGTGCTACATTAATCGTGAACGGATTGCAACCATTCATACCATTTAGGAGGATTCCCCATGCAGCATGTCAAAAAAATTGGCCTACTCCTGGCAGCGTTTGTGCTAGCCGGAACGTTGGTCGCTTGTGGTAAATCAAGTTCTACCAGCTCCAAGAGCTCATCTTCATCCAGCAGCAGTGCCACGTCCAGTTCCGTCACCAAGACCGACACCAACGACGCGGCCGCCACACCGGCCTTGAAGACCGTGTTGAAACAGGTTGAATCCAAGTACATTCAGCTGACCTACACGGATCCCAAGACTGGCGTGAAATTGGCCTATAACCTCTACGTACCCGACAATTATAACAAGAACAAATCTTACCCATTAATCACCTTCATCCATGACGACAGCATCGTGGGTAAGAGCACCAAATCCGCGTTAACTCAAGGCTACGGCGGAGTTATCTGGGCCACCAAGGCCGAACAGAAGAAGCACACCAGCTTTGTCCTGGTTCCCGCTTTTAAGAAGTCAACCGTGTCCGGCGGCATGGGCCAATCCGGGTCCAGCGTCGTCAAGTCGCAGGTCAACACTTACCTCGACCTCTTGGCTTCACTGCAGAAAAAGTACAGCATTGATAACAAACGCCTGTACGCGACCGGCCAATCCATGGGCTGCATGACCATGCTCTACCTGAACGCCACGCACCCGAACCTGTTTGCGGCTAGCCTCTATGTTTCCGGGCAATGGGACGTCAGCCAGCTGAAGGCCCTGCGCAAGCAAAAATTCTTCTACATTGTCGCTGGTGGTGATTCGGAAGCGACGTCCGGTCAGACCAGCCTAATCAACAGCTTCAAGAAAAACAATATTAGTTATACCGACGCCACGTGGAACGCCACCTGGAGTGCCAGCAAGCTCAATACGGCGGCCAACAAGGCCATTTCACAAAACAAGGACCACAACTTTGTGACTTGGAAGACCGGTTCCGTGCTGACCGGCTCGAGTCAAACGATGGAGCACATGGCCTCGTTTGACCACGGCTACACGGTTCCCGCCGTGCGCGACTGGTTGTATAATCAAAGTAAGTAAGTTAGCGTTATTCTATTAAATTAACCAGAACGACGACCGTTATCCCAGCAGATAATGGCCGCCGTTCTTTTGGATTGCGTTTGCCAGAACTGCCGTCACTCTTCGAGGGCTTTAATTTCAAAACGCAAACGGACGCAATCACGCCGCCAGATAACGATTGACCCCACCCGCCAGAAGCGTACAATGTAAGCAATTTAATAATTGGGAGGTCCTTACATGCAAAAACCACCTGCACTACATACCGGCGATGCCGTTGCCATTGTCAGCCTTTCCAGCGGGGTTCTCGGAGAACCCTTTGCCGCACACGAACTGCAACGGGGACTGGCCCGGATCAACGACCTGGGCCTAACGCCCGTCATGATGCCCAACGCCTTGAAGGGCCAAGACTTCCTCGCCGCCCACCCAGAAGCGCGCGCAGCCGATTTGAAAACGGCGTTCACCGATCCCGCCATTAAAGGGATTTTCTGTGCCATCGGCGGCATCGACACCTTTCGTCTGGCGCCCTACCTCCTTAACGATCCCGAGTTTGTGACGGCCATTAAAACTCATCCCAAGCTGTTTACCGGCTTTTCCGACACGACCGTTGACCACTTGATGCTATACCGGTTGGGGCTCACCACCTACTATGGCCCCAACGTCATCAACGACCTAGCCGAGTTGGCCACAGACCTACTCCCCTATACCAAACGTACCCTCGAACACTACCTAGAAAATACCGCAACCACGCCAATTGCCAGTAGCCCCATTTGGTACGAGGAACGCGATGACTTCTCAAAGGATGCCCTCGACACGCCGCGAATCAGTCATCCCGAAACCCGCGGCTATCAAGTCCTCCGCGGTCACGGCCAGGTTACCGGTCGTCTGCTGGGCGGTTGCATTGACAGTCTAAATAGCCTGTTGACGGACACGCGCTACCCCGACGAGCCCGTCATTGCCAGAAAATACGGTCTGCTTCCCAGTCCAGCAGAGTGGCGGGGGAAGATTCTTTTCCTTGAAACTAGTGAGGAAAAGCCAACCCCGGCAGCCTACCGAACCATGCTCCAAAACTTGAAGCAGGCGGGCATCCTCGGCAACGTCAAGGCCATTATCACCGGGAAGCCACAAAACGAAGTCTACTACGACGACTACTGCCGCGCCCTGCTGGACGTGACCCGGGACCTCGCCGTACCACTCATGACCAATTTAAACTTCGGCCACGCCTACCCGCGGACCGCGCTGCCGTATGGCTTAACTGCCAAACTCGACTGCGACGCCAAAACGTTGACCATCACGGAACCCTTCTTTGCCGGGGAGGTCACGCGATGAGTTCTTGGCGAGACAATCGGATTCAAGCGGCAATCGATGGCACCAACCCGATGGTCATGGCAACCTTGCCTGGTGGCTTCGCAGTTTATGGCGACACCCAATTTCTCCCCGGCTACGCAATCCTGCTACCCAAGCGAAACGTCGCCGCACTAAACGACTTAACCCTAGCCGAAAGTACCGCCTTTCTTCAAAGCATGCGAGTGTTGGGCGATGCCGTCCTGCAGGCAACTAGCTGTGAACGCATCAACTATGATATTCTGGGCAATACCGATCAGTTTCTGCACGCCCACGTCTTTCCCCGTTACGCCACCGAACCCGCGGAGCGTCGTGTCAAACCGGTCTGGCTTTATTCACCAGACCATTGGTTCGCCGACCAGTATGAGTATGATGCCGAGCGCGACGGGGCGTTGCGGGAACGAATCACTGAATTATTAATTAGTAACTAATAAAGACTTTCGAATGTATACTTGGCTACTTAAACATTGTTTAATAAGTTTTAAAGCCACTACTGAATTGAATAATAACTAGATATTGATAACAAAAGGAGGCACAACTAATAATTGTGTCTCCTTTTTATACTACAAGTTTAATTAACTACCGTTCGCTTCGCCTACTCCTCAGCCGGCACCGCCATCACGTTGGTGTCCACGACCCCGAATTCCCGGCGCATGGCAGCTTCAATTTCCTCGCCCAGGCGATAACTGTCTTGCACTTCCATATGGGCGTCAACCGCAATCACCATGTCGACCGTGACCACGTTGCCGTTGTAGTGGGCCTTGAGGTCCTCCACCCGTTTGACACCGGTGAAACTGGCGGCCATTTGCCGAAATTGTTCTTCCACCTGCGGATCAAAGTAATCGGCCAGGTTCAGGCTGCTTACCCGAAAAATCTTGATGCCCGCCGTCAGAATGAAAATCCCGACCAAGATACTGGCCACGCCATCTAGCCAACTGAGTTTAAAGGCCAGGGCGCCACCAATCGCTACCATGGTCCCCAGACTGGTGACGGCATCACTCAGACTATCCTGCGCGGCGGCCGTCAACGCGGCGTTTTTCAATTTCCGACCGGCCCGCTTGTTGAGCCACCAGACGCCCAGCATGACCACGGCCGCGATGCCCGCTCCCAACAACGTGATGGGTTGCGGAACTTCCTGTTCAGCCGGATTCAACAGGCTTTTGATACCACCGTAGATGACGCTCGCCGCAATCGCAATCATCACGATTCCCGTAATCATGGTGAACACCGTTTCGTAATGAAAACGCGTCAGCTGGAGGCGCTGGCCACTGTGGCTGTAGTCTTCCGGCAACGGTTGGCCCATCAGATCATCGTCGTGGATATCGCGGGCGATGTAGATACCGATTAATAACAAAACCGACGAAATAATCCCGGACAAATTGTTCAGCGCGTCGGCCCGCAACGTTTGCGAGTGCCCAATAATGGCTAAATAAAATTCAATCACCGAAATAAACAGGTAGGCCCCCACGTTGAGATACAAATGATGCTGGGCGCCATGGAGCTTGGCCAGCTCGGCTTGTTGGCGTGCCTGCCACTCAGCTTGTTCCTGTTTGCGATGCGCATTCAATTCTTTCATACACCAATCCTTCTTATCCACTTATTAACTCCATTATAGCCATTTTTCAGCCACTTGATTAACCCATTCCTACTCCCAGAACCCGTAAATTGCGTTAGGGGGTTCACGGTCCGCTGAAACCTCGTGAAGCACGTGCTCTAGTCGAAAAATCACTTGCAAATGAGACCTATTTGTTTACTCTTTCATTAACCCGTTTCCATTTTTGTAAGCGATAAATAAATTTTCTTTGGGCAGAGTGAATACCGTTAAACCGGCGATACACTCAGGTTTTCTCAGACAACTAACGAACCTTTTACCGAAACCGGTTGCAAACTGTAAATATTTTGGTTATAATTGCTTTGTGAAATTGGTACCAATGATTTTCAAAACTTCCGAAAGAAGGCATTTGTATAATGGCTGAACGTAGTTATGACTTTCTTATGCCCAGTGTCAATTTCTTTGGCCCTGGCGTAATTAGCAAGATTGGTGACCGTGCAAAGATGTTAGGGATGAAGAAGCCCGTCATCGTAACGGATAAGTTCCTCGAAGGAATGGAAAACGGTGCGGTTGAACAGACCTTGGATTCTTTAAAGGCTGCTGGTGTTGACTACGTTGTATACAACAACGTTGAACCGAACCCTAAGATTCGCAACATCAAAGAAGTTAAGAAACTTTACGAAGAATCAGGCGCTGACTCCATCATCACTGTTGGTGGGGGTTCTGCTCATGATACTGGTAAAGGTGCCGGCATTATCTTGACTAACGGTGATGACATCACCAAGTTAGCTGGGATCGAAACGCTCGACAAGGCTTTGCCACCACTGATCGCCGTTAACACGACTGCTGGGACGGGTTCAGAATTGACTCGTCACGCCGTTATCACGAACGAAGAAACCCATTTGAAGTTCGTCGTTGTTTCATGGCGGAACATTCCGTTGGTTTCATACAACGACCCTACTTTGATGCTCGATGTTC
The DNA here is from genome assembly GCF_003946245.1 of Levilactobacillus cerevisiae. Classification (GTDB taxonomy): domain Bacteria; phylum Bacillota; class Bacilli; order Lactobacillales; family Lactobacillaceae; genus Levilactobacillus; species Levilactobacillus cerevisiae. The sequence goes on along the minus strand of NZ_RHNN01000010.1, from coordinate 67,298 downwards.
CTAAGGGCTTAACCGCCGCTACTGGGATGGACGCCTTCGTTCAATCCATCGAACCTTACGTTTCCGTTGACCACAACCCAATCACCGACTCACAATGTATCGAAGCCATCAAGTTAATTGAAACTTCCTTACGTGAAGCCGTTGCTAACGGCCACAACCTTGAAGCTCGGACCAAGATGGTCGAAGCTGAAATGTTAGCCGGGATGGCCTTCAACAACGCTAACTTAGGTTACGTTCATGCCATGGCTCACCAATTGGGTGGTCAATACGACGCGCCTCATGGTGTTTGCTGTGCCTTACTCCTGCCTTACGTTGAAGAATACAACATCATTGCTTGCCCAGAACGTTTCGCTGAATTAGCTGAAATCATGGGCGAAAACACTGATGGTTTGTCAACGCGTGACGCTGCTGAATTGTCCATCAAGGCCATGAAGCAAATGTCAGAAGACGTTGGTATTCCTAAGTCCATCAAGGAAATCGGTGCAAAGCCAGAAGACTTTGAACTGATGGCTGAAAACGCCTTGAAGGATGGGAACGCCTTCTCTAACCCACGTGTTGGGACTAAAGAAGATATTATCAAGATTTTCCAAGCAGCTTACGATGCAAAGTAGAGTGCGGAGAGAGCCGTTAAGCTCCCGAGCATTAACGGCGTAACGGGAATCTCCCCGTTTCTGGGAGATTTTCGTTACGGTGTTAAGCGGAAGGAGCTGGCTCTCGGAGCACGTTTCGGAAGCCGCAAGCCTCCGGAACAGAAACGTGTAGAACCAACCAAACGGGCTCAACTAATCTGAAGCTTCGAGGAACCTAACCAGTCCCAAAAATCTCAAAGAAGTCGTCCCCCCCGCTGGCTCTACGCGTTCTCGACCAGTACCCCCAAACCCAAGCCCTGCCGGCCAGTCCCGACAGCCACCTTGCCTTTGAGCCACGCCCGCAAACCCAACAGCCCCCCGCTGTCTCGTCTGTGACGTGCGTACGGTACTGATCTGCTTGCCGGTTAGCGCTAACCACCTAACCGGCTGGAAAATACGATGGCCACCTGGTTACCCCCTCGTGGTCATCCCTAAAAATTGATTGATTGTGCATTACAGCCACGCAAAAACCACCTCTACAGGTGGTTTTTTGCTTACGCGGCTTAACTACTCGTAAAGGAAGTTATTTTGATGACTAAATTTCTCACCTTTGACTGTTACGGCACACTCCTCCGCGAAGAGGGCACCTACGCCGAAATCATGCGGATCGCGCACGAGATCGGCGTCGACGCCACCCTGGCCCGCCAACGTTTCATCGCCTACCAGGACGACCGCAACAACATGCATCCCTACCTGGACTACGACCTCCTGACGCGCAACAACCTCATTCATTTGGACTACCAGTTTGACCTGCAGCATCAATTTGAACGCTACTATCCGGAAGTGTTACTAGCTCACCGCGCTCTCAAGCCATTTCCCGAAGTGATTCCGACCTTGAAAACGTTGCGGGACCGCGGTTACCACCTGATCATGATGTCCAATTCCAGTTGGGACATCATCCCCGCCAACGCCGCCGCACTTGAGGTACCGTTTGACGTTTGGACCGCCGAGGACGTGCACGCTTACAAGCCCGACCACACCTTCTTCAACGCCGTGACCACCCACTACGGCCTCACCCCCGAGAACCACTGGCACATCGCTCAGGGGTACGCCAGCGACATCGTTCCCGCCAACGAACTGACCTGGCCATCCATCTGGGTCAACCGGGAAAATGCCCAACCAACCGCGACGGCCCGCCCGGTTCACATGGTCCAAACGCTGGACGAAGTGCTCCAGTGGCTAAAATAACGTTTGAAATATCCTGAATTTTCGGGGTATACTGAAGGTATCACGTCAGGAAAATAACGATCAAAAACAACAATACTTGTACATCCTGGAACGACCTCCGTTACCCAGGAAAAGTATGATTTCGTCGTAAATCGTACTTTTTCCTGACTAATGGAGGTTTTATTTTATGGCTTCAAACGCAATACCATCCGCAACTAAATTCGCCATCTTCGGGACGGCCGGGCTCGCCTTCTGTGGGGTCCTGGTGGAAACGTCCATGAACGTGACGTTTCCCACGCTCATGCACCAATTCTCAGCTTCGCTCAACGCCGTGCAATGGGTCACGACGGCCTATCTGCTGGCGGTCGCCGCAACCATGGCCGTGACGGCGTTCATCCAGGGGCGCTTCCACCCCCGAACCATCATTGGCATTGGTGGGACAGCCTTTCTGGTCGGCGGCGTGCTCTGCGCACTGGCGCCTTCCCTGCTGGTGCTCCTCTGTGGCCGAATCATTCAGGCCGTCGGGACCGGCTTTGCCATGCCCCTAGTCTTTTCTTTGATCATGCATCAGGTGCCATTTGCCCAACAAGGACGCTTCACCGGGACCGCCGGCATGCTGATTGCATTGGCACCGTCACTGGGTCCGACCTATGGTGGCTTAATGACGCAATTGTTTAGCTGGCGCTTAATTTTCTGGTTAACCCTCCCCATCGGTCTGATTTCCTGGTGGGTCGCGGCCAAACACCTGACGGCTACGGGCGACACGCACCGGCAACGCTTCCCAATCGGCCAGTTTCTGGTGATTGTCGCTGCCCTGGGTCTGGCCACGTTAGCTGTCAACAATGCCGGTAGCGCTGGCTTTGCGGCCCCCGGCTTCTACGGTCTCTTCCTGGCAGCCTGCGTGGCGCTCGGCCTGTTCATCTGGCTGGCCAACCGCAGTGCCGCTCCGTTGCTCCAGCTCAGCATTTTCAAGCAAGCCGCCTTCAGTAAGGCGCTCCTGCTGTATTTTTTGATTCAGTTTGTCCAAATTGGCTTAACCTTCCTGTTGCCCAACTTTGCGCAATTAGTGCTGGGGAAAAACGCCATGGTCTCGGGCCTGATGCTCTTGGCCGGGAGCTTGACGTCAGCGGTGCTCTCACCCGTGGCCGGTAAAACCATGGACCGCCGTGGCGTGCGTTTGCCCTTACGGTTGGGGGCCGGCTGCTTACTGTTGACGATGGGTTTATTTGTCTTCGTGGCCAATCATTTATCGGTTCCTTTGATTATCGGCTTATTCATTCTGTTTCAAATGGGTTTCAGCTTCATGTTCAACAACCTCTTAACCTTTGGCCTGCAACAGCTACCCCGCCCACAATTGGGTGACGGCAACGCGGCCTTCAACACGCTCCAACAGTACGCCGGCTCGCTGGGAACCGCCATTATGGCCGCCCTATTAGCAATTGGCGGCCAACTCCGACCCGCCAGTAGCGCCGTTGCCCAAACGCAATTGGGCACGCAACTGGCGCTGGGCCTGGGGCTGGTGGTCATGGTGATTGTTGTGGCCGTCACGTTCACGATTCGGGATAAGCAGCGTGTGGCAGAGGGCGCTTAGCTGATTTCACACTATAAAGTCAAGCACGCAAAAGCAGGGTCGCGACAACCGTCGTGGCCCTGTTTTCAGTCTCTAAATTTTCGTGACTACCTAACTCACCCGTTCGATTGGACCCGGTACCGCAACACCGTTTTCGCCTTCTCCGGTGCGGTTCGACGGGTATCGGTCAGGTAGATTTCGCGGTGCCAGTAGTCGCCCATGGTGGGGATGACCTGAAAATTTTTCTCAGCCAGGACCGCCTGCAGTTTGGCAAAAGTGGCCGGTTCCGTGTCAAATGGACCTTGATGTATTGTCTGTAGGACTTGCCCCTCCGCGTAGGTTTCCCAGGTCAGCTGGTCGAAATAGGGATTGGTCTTTTTCGCCTGTACTGTGGCTAAGGCCTGCGCAAAGTCCGTCGCCGTCAATTGGTCTGGTTGGCGCAACATGATTTTGTATTTCAGCGCCGCCTTGTTTAGGTTTTCACCTCGCGAGCCGTCCGTCGTGGTCCAGACCCCTTCGAGCGGATAGACCGTGTACTCGTAAGGCACACCCAGCTCGCCCCGCTTCAGCGCCATTCGGAGTTGGTAGGCCACCGGATACAGGGCCGCAATGTGGTCGCTAAAGTCCGGCTGATTGGGATCGCCCAGCCCCTCGACGGTGATAAAATTGAGCGCTGGTAACGTCAAAATCGTGGGTTGCTTGGGCAGGTACCAGTCCTTTTCTGCCTTGCGCCATTCATGTTTCATGGAAAGCCCTCCTCGTTGTTGGTTAGGTCCATTATACTAAAAAATCGTCAGCCAGCTGCACTAACGATTCGTTAAAATGATGATCCTAGAAATTTAGGTGGGCGATATTTGTTACGTCGTTTCAAGGCCCCGTAGTAGCTGTTCTCGCCAGTCCACTTACCAAACTAAGCTGGACAACTAGAATTAGGATGGAAATCTGCTTCAATTTAGTGGTTAAGAATCAATCGTAGCCGGAGGCAGCTGGAGATGCAGGTAGCTGTGACGACGGCGTTGGCTGAGCGGTTTACTCGGCCTACACCGTGGGACGTGTTTGGAGACTGATGGTTTTTATCAGGCTTCAAACCGAACCGGAGGACCGCTTCTCAGGCCGCAGGTGGTCCCCACAGACGCCGGAATCTCCAGCAGCCGCAGGCGATTGGCTAACGCTAGCTAAATTTCAGCCTATTTCGCCACCAACGGCACCAGCATTTCGCCGTGCACGCCAGCGTCGTCGCTGCCCGTCATGTAAGAAGTGTTGGGGCCACCCACGTAGGCGTAGTCGCTCAGTTGCGGTAAAATTTCGCCGAACGCCGGACCTTCGAGGGCGTTGTACAAGCCCATTTGGTCGGCTGCGGCACCGGTGATTACCAAATATTTGCCCGCTGGAAATTCAATCAGGCGTTGGCCTTCAGCGGCGTTCGTGTCCGCTGCTACTTGCCGGCCGGCGTAGTAGTGGAACTCGCCGTTGATGGCTTCGTTGACGGCAAAGGGGTAATCGTTGATGCCGGCCAAGTTGTCGAGTGCGTGGTCAGCGTTGACCTTTTGCCAGAAATCAGCCTTCTGCTGGCCCATTTCTGGGAAGTTGCCTGTTAAAATCGTGTCTAATCCTAAAACGGTAAATGCGGGTTTTGTTTCAATTGTATAATTTGCCATGTTGTCGTGGCCTCCTTTAGATGTTAGACTCATTATAGAAAGTAATAGTACCAAAAACTGACACTGTTAGGAAGGAAAAATATGACAAGAACAGCTCGCGTTAATACCATGATGCGCTACATTAATAACCGCCAATTTTTTACGATTGCGGAACTGATGGCGCAGTTTCACGTGTCGCGGAGTACGGCCATTCGCGACCTCAATAGCATCCAGGAGTTGGGCATGCCGCTGACGGCGACGGTGGGCCGTGAAGGCGGTTACGCCGTGATGCAAAACCAACTGCTCCCCGCGGTGCAATTTAACAGCGAGGAACTGAAAGCCCTGTTCGTCAGCTTTCTGGCGACGCTCAACACGCAGCTCCCTTATCTCCAAAATCGCAACACGTTGACGGAAAAATTGTTGGCCATCGCCTCGCAGACGCAACAGGACGACCTGCTAACGCTGCAGGAATTATTAGTCTTTAGCCACACCAACCGGGCCAACACCAAGCTAACGGAACTGACGGACCACGCGCCAGCCATGCTCAAGACGATTTTAAACGCCTGCCTGGCCAACCGCCAACTAAAACTTCAGCTAGCGGAATCGACCACCATCACCGTCTGGATCCGCCACGTGTTCAGCCGGCAGGATGCGTGGTATTTGGATGCCTGGGACCTCACCAATCAGCGGTTGCAGGAAATTGCGGTCACCGCTGTTCAGAAAATTATCCCGGTCAGCCAGGAACACACACTGGATCCCGCGACGATCACTGCCGCCATTAAAGCGGCCACACCCGAACCCAACGTCGTAATCAACTTAAAGGGCAGTGCGCTGCAACAATTTCGGCAACACCCGCACCCCACGGCCCCGCTGCAGTTCTTGGATTCCTTTCAGCAGACGGCCAAGCTGGAATGCTACTTAGATCCCACCGACGATCAAAAAATGTTGGCCTTTGTCCGCTGGTTCTTGTATCTGGGACGAGATGCCACCTGGGTCACGGCGCCACGTGCGCTCTACTTAGCAACGCAGGATGAAGTCTTCCACCAGATGAGTGCCTTGTCGATACCGCTGTACAAAAATCCTGAAGAGGACGCACGCCAGGAGGCGCTAACGAGCAACGCTGACGAAGAAGGTTCGGATTCAAACGAAAAATAACCCACCCAGCAAAAAGACACCGTCGTCATTAACCATGACCGCGATGTCTTTTTAGCGTGGATTTTAAAATTTAGCGGAGCCCTGATTCCTGATTCGAGCTGGCCCTAATTTTTCGGCGCGTAAGTCAAATAGGCGTGGGCCTGTTCAACTAGCCCGGTGTCCAAGGCCTCCAGAAACTGGTTATAGCCAAATCCCGGTTGAAGTGGCAACGTCGATTTCAGACCGTAAACGTCCAACCGATAGTTGTGCGCGCCCTGCCGTGGCCGGGGACCCGTGTAGTGTTGGGTCAGGTCGTAGGCGAAGTCAGCCGGCTTGTTAATCTGGTCAATGATGTTGGCCATACTGTTGGTTCCTTGGAGAAAAGCACTTTGCCGACTGGCATCGGCGGGGATGACTACCCGATTGCCCAGCCGCCGCTCCACGGGAACGTTGGCGCCCAACCAGTGAATCCACGGGTAGCCAACGACGGGAATCGCATCGTAGTCGATCAGACTAAACGCAACGGTCTGCGTGGTGGCCGCCAGGTTGGTCACTTGAAACGGCAAGGAACAGAGATTAATCCCGTCAATCAATTTGTCTTTGGACTGATTGATCCCATATTTATCTGGAAAAATGAACCCTTCAAAGGGAAATTCAATGAACATATTAATGGTCAGCGTCCTTTTTCAAAAGTGGTTTACCCTCGGCATCGACAAGCACCGTCATCCCCGAGCCCAGCGTCGCGTACATTCCCAGCAGGTACTGCACGCCGGTCTCCTTATCCGTGATAATCTGCACGGTCGTGGCGCCCTTCGTCTGAGGTGAGTCAACCTCAAACCGCAGCTCCTTTTTAGCCATCGTGTCGCCTCCTTGTGAACTGATACCCTTAGTGTAGCATGCCACCCGCTCAAACTGGCTGTTTTACGCGCTATTTCCGCCAAATATAAATATATTTATCCAATTCTTGGCAGAGGTAAATACGAACACCACGTACAGGTTTCGTGTGAATGCTGTATCGATTCGATTAACCCTACTGACAACCGGCTCTTCGTCCGTTATGATGGGTGAGTACTAACAAATCACTCCCCCAGAAATTGAAAGGTAGGAATTTTATGAAAAACAGACAGCACACTTGGACGAAGCGAGTTGCCATCATTTCATTAATGGCCGTCACGTTACCCATGGTGACCAACGTCGCTCAGGCCAGCAGCACCGCAGCTTTAGCCCCACACAAAGGGGCCTACGGTTATTTTCAGGATACATATAAACAAAATGTTGAGGGCAACACCACGGTGCAAAATAATCCGGTCGTGGGCGAGATGTCAGAATTTTCTAAGTACTGGTCTAACGGTCAGACCTTGAACGCACCCCTCTTAAAAGAAAACATTGATAAGGCAGCGAAGGTCACTCAGACTCGAAGCTACGCTGAAACGGAACGTTCCTATTTAACTGACTGGCGAGACCTTCGTTATAATCTGATCGATGGCCTGGGCCCCTACTCATCCGCATTTATCAAGAACGCCGACGCTAAGACGGATTACATGTCGATGCCCACGACTCCCGATCCCGTGAACACCCCGTGGAGCAAGACCCAATGGGCCTCACCAACCTCTAAGCTGGGGCCAATGGTTAAGTTAATGAATACGACTTCCTACCAGCCTTTCACCGCAACCGGGGTGGTCAAGCACGTGGTTAAATACCTGCGTCCTTACCGTCAAAGTAGTGAAGTCAAAGTGGTGCCAGCCCTGGCAAAGGTCATGGCCGCAGCACCCGCGGATGATTACGATTTCCCTAGCGGCCACACCACGGCTGGCTTTGAAACGGGGATGACGCTGGCTTACCTGGTCCCAGAACGTTACCAACAACTGTTGACCCGTTCCTCTGAAATTGGCTACGACCGGGTCCTGGCTGGTCGGCACACGCCGTTAGCAACCATGGGTGGCCGGATGGTCGGTACCGCCATGGCCGCTGCAGCCTTAAACGATCCTGCCAACCAAGCTTTGATGACCGAAGCTTACAGTAACGCCCATTCATCCGCCCTCCTTCAGAGCAGTGATGCCACGGCCCAAGATCAATTTGGCGACTACCAAAAGAACCGGGCTGACTGGCGCTACCGCATGACTTACGGCTTCAACCAAATTGGCGATACCCATCAAGCCGTCCGAGTACCTAAGGGGGCGGAAGTCCTGCTGGCAACGCGTTTACCATACCTGACGGACACACAACGGCGTGACGTGCTCTTCACCACGGGGATGCCTTCTGGTTATCCCGTGATGGACGACGCTGAAGGCTGGGGTCGCCTAGACCTCTTCTCCGCTGCCAACGGTTACGGCCAATTTAACGATACCGTTAAGGTCAACATGGATGCCAAGAAGGGCCAATTTGCGGCTAAGGATAACTGGCGCAATGACATTGGCGGGAAGGGTTCCCTGGTTAAGTCCGGCACCGGCCTGCTCCAATTAAGCGGCAAGAACACCTTTAGCGGTGGCACCACCGTTAAGGGTGGCACCTTGCAATTGACTTCGAACACGGCCGCTGGCCAAGGTAAAGTCACCGTTCAAGGTGGTACCCTGCAATTGACCAACCAAAAGGTCACCGTCAAAGGGACTTACCAACAGACCAAGCGGGGCCAACTGAAGCTCGCCAAGGATACCAAAGTAACCATCAACAAGTCCGCTAAATTAGCCGGTACACTGCGGTTGACTGGCGGCAAGTGGAAGAACGGCACCTCCCTGCTGACTTACAAGCACCACGCCGGCAAGTTTACCCACGTCAAGGGTCTGCCCAAGGGCCTGCACGTTGTCTACACGAAACACGCCGTTAGGCTTGCTAAGTAACCCGTAAGCTCTCGGTATGAGATAAGAAAAGGTCGCAGAATTTTGAAAATTCCGCGGCCTTTTTTGGCGATTAAATTAAGTTAATTGTGGCTTACTTGCCTGACATCTCAGATTGCTGATCCTTGTGGCGCAAGGCCATTTCAATTTCTTCCAATGACTTGCCCCGTGTTTCGGGAACCAAGTAGTGGACGAAGAACATGGACAACACGGCAAACACAGCGAAGACGGCGAATGGCCCACCGACGTTGTTGTGGAAGTAACTCAGCATGACCAGGAAGAATTGGGAAACCAAGAAGTTCCCAATCCAGTTGGCCGCGGACCCAATGGATGACCCGATTCCCCGAACACTCAGTGGGAAGATTTCACCAATCGTGACCCAGGCAATGGGACCCCAAGAAATGGCGAACCCGAAGATGTAGATGGCAATCAGAATCATGGTTGGGACGGCCGTGGTGTGAATATCCATAGTGAAGTTCATCACCGCAAGAATTCCCAGTGAAACGGCCATGACGATCGAACCAAACATCAAGAACGTCTTCCGGTTGAATTTATCCATGATAAACGTTGCCAGAACGGTGACCAGGAAGTTGACGATCCCAATCCCAACTGAAATCCAGATGGCACTGCTTTCCTGGAAGCCAAAGCCCTTGATAAAGACTTGTGGCAGGAAGTAAATGACGGAGTTGATCCCGACCAACTGTTGCAGCAACATGATGCCGACCGCAACGATCACGGCTGGTCGCGCAATTGTGAACAGTTCCTTGACGCCACCCTTTGGTTGATGGGCAACGGTTTCAATCTCGGCCAATTCCTTTTCAGGATCATCGGCCGTATTCTTCCGTAACATTTTCAGAACACTTAAAGCCTGGTCGGTATGCCCCTTTTCCGCCAAGAACCGCGGAGATTCGGGTAATAACAGACCACCAATCAACAATAAGGCCGCTGGAATCAAGGCAGATCCCAACATCCAACGCCAGTCGCGCATACCCAACAGGTTGTGGTGCAAGAAGCCCAGGTTAGACACGTAGGCCAGTAAAATTCCCAAGGTGATCATCAACTGGAATAACGTCCCCAGTGAGCCCCGGCGTTCGGCGGGAGCCAATTCGGCCAGGTAGGCTGGCGTCAGTGCAGAAGCAGACCCAACCGCCAGGCCTAAAATAATCCGTGCGATGACCATGGACCAGAAGCCCACGGCGACCATGGATAACGACGATCCCAAAAGAAACAGGATGGCGGCCAAAATCAGCAGGTGTTTCCGCCCGTATTTGTCAGCCAACGGACCCACGCCCAGCGCCCCGACGGATGACCCAATCAGCACGGATGACGTAATGAATCCCGTCTGCGCGATGTCCAAATTAAAATTACTTTCGATCAGTGGCGAGGCCCCGGAAATAATCCCCGTATCAAAGCCAAACAAGAGGCCGCCCAGCGCACCGAACGTGAAAATGAAAAATGTACTTAAATGTCGATTCATGTTAACTTTCCTCACCCTTCATAAATAATCAGCAAATCTACGATAACACGCGTTTAGCGAGTTGTAAACGCTTACTCAAGGGTGAAAAAGGCACAGCTAGTTCTAATCTTAGTCGGAATTGCTCTATACCAAATCCGCATCTAAAGCCTTAGAAAAAGGGCTGCCAGTTAGGCAGTCCTTTTGTGTGGTGTAGACCAATCTCGCACATTGGTGCACAAACTTAGTGCGAAATTTTATAAAAATATTTTTAAGCCAACGTCATTTTGCCGTCCATGATGGCGTAGGTCTTATCGGCAAATTCCTGTAGTCGCAGATCATGGGTCACGACCACGATGGCTTTATGGTGTTGCTTGGCCAAGTCGTGGAGCAGCTGACCGACCACCTTGACCCGATCACTGTCGAGTGCCGCGGTGGGTTCGTCGGCGAGGATGATGTCCGGATTCTGGTAGAGCGCCCGAGCAATGGCGACCCGTTGCGTTTGACCGCCAGATAACTCGCCCGGGTACTGGTTTGTCAGGTTGGCAATGCCGAGTTGGTCCAGCAGCTTCGCCAATTCGGCCGGCGTCAGGTTCCCCTGTGGCTTCACCCGGTCGACCAAGGCAAATTGATCCTTGACTGACAGATAGGGAATCAAGTTGTAAGCTTGCAGGATAAAACCAATCTTGTTTAACCGCATGGCGTCCCGGGCTTTCCCCGCCAGCTGATCTAGCGATTGATTTTCTACCCGGACTTCACCGGCAGTTGGCGTTTGAATCCCACCGGCAATCGTTAAAAACGTGCTCTTCCCGGAACCAGAAGGACCAATCACCAGACTGACCTGCCCCGCTTCGGCTTCAAAGTTGACATCAGTCAGGACGGTCACCTCGTTGGTTGCGTGGCCAAATTTTTTATTTACGTGTTCTAAAGTCAATGCTGGCATGGTTTAACCTCCAATCACGCTGACGGGGTCAACGTGCAAAATAATCCGAACAGGAATCAACGCGCCCACGACGCCAGTCAGGAGAATCCCTCCGGTGACGCCGGCTAATAATGGTAAATTAAAGCTCATCGGTAGGCCGGCGGGTAACGCGAACACCGTCGCCGCAGTCAGCGCGGCCCCAATAATCAGGCCCCCGACAACCAGCAGGAGCGCTTGGCTGATGGTCGTTGAAACCAGCACCTTCGCTGGAATTCCTTGCGCCCGCAATACCGCATAGTTTGGCAACTTTTGCATGGTCAAAATGTACAGGAAAACGGCAATCACGACCATCGCGATCACCATTAGAAAGGCAATCATGAAGGTAAACGTCGTGTTCTGGGCGGAATAGCCGGGTAACTTATTAATGAATTGATTCATGGTGAGGGTCTTCAACGCACTATTTTTAGCGGTGAAATTAGATCGGGTCGAAACGATTCCGCCAGCCTTAAAGTCACTGGTGACGTGACTCAATGTCCGCCATGTGCCCAGCGTACCGTAGATGACGGGCGCCACACTCATTTTGGCATTGTGGGTGAAACCGACAATCTGATACTTACCGCTGGTGGCGCCGAGACTCACCTTGTCGCCGAGGTGGTAACCGTTGTCCTTAAAGCTATCGTCCACCAGAATCTGGTTGGCGGCGGTCGGCTTGTGCCCACTCGTCACGCTTAATTTTTGGTAGATAAATTGGCTAGCGTTAATTCCCAAGAATTGGGCGGATAACTTCGGCTGGCCCTTGGCTTTGGCCACGACACCGGCCTGGCCGATATAGGCCTCATCCTTGGTCAGGGTCATCTGTTGGGCCGTTTGCTTCGTGATCAACGACTGCGACAAGCTATCGTTGGCATCGCTGGTCACCGCAATTTTTTGCGCGTCCCAACTCGAAATGGCTTGGGTGTTCTGTTGTGCCAGGCCATAAGCCAAGCCACTCAGGACAAAGACCAGGTAACTGACCAACACGACCATCCCCACGATGAGGCCGTAACGCAGCTTCTCGTGGCGAATCTCTTTTAAGGCTAAAAACATGGGGGTTCCTCCTATTCTGCCAGTAGCTGTAAGGCTTGCTGGAACCGCGTTAACGCCGCGTCCCGGTTGGCTGGCCGTAACATAATTTCTTTAATAGTCGCATGGCTCAAAACCATGGCGGACCAATCCGCAGCCGGTAATTGTACGGGAACTGGCATCTCCGGCAAGAGACTTTCATTCTCACGATAGTGGCGCTGAATCAATTGGTCATATTCACTGTCCGTAAAGTGATCAACGAAGGCCACCACGGCGTCGTAGTACGCTTGGGGCGCAAATGTCCCGGTTGGCGCGGTCTCAACGTCACGGTGAATCGCAGCCATCGCCGAGTGGTATAGCGTTTGGTAGGCATCGGTCAGGTCATCGAAATATTTGTAAAAGGCGCCGCGCGCAATGCCGGCCGCGGTCACGATCCGTGCGACTTGGGCATCGGCAAGTCCGTGATTGGAAAACTCCGTTAGTAAGGCCGCCATGACGCGGTCCTTCTTTTCAGGATTTAGATTTTCAAAAGTGGTGGAAGGCATGGTGATAAGCTCCTTTCAAGCTAATAGTGACATCGTGTCACTTATCTATAAACAGCAGTTTAGCACGTAGGTGACACCGTGTCAACTTTCAATCAAAAAAAGAGCCCCGTTCAGACGCAAACGGGATTCCATCATTATTTTTATTAGTAAACGCGCTAATCCGTCACCAACTTTTCGGGTTCGCCAATCAGCAAGTGGCCCGCCACGGCAATGACCAGAAAGACCACGGCCACGCCACAAACGCCAGTCCACCCGGCATGACTCCAGGCCCAGGTCGCGGACAACGTCCCAATTGAACCACCTAAAAAGTAGCTGAACATGAAAACGGAATTGTTCCGGCTACTCTGCTGGCGATTCAACGACTGCACAATTGCCTGACAGGAGACCTGACTGAATTGTGTACCCAAGTCGAGTAGAACGATACCGATAATCAAGCCCAACATCCAGTGGCCAATCAGCCAGAACAGACCAAAAGCAACGCCGGAAAAGACCATCCCCAGCCCCACTGTCAGTCGCGGCGACCGTTGATCCACCAAGGTCCCAATCAGGGGCGCCGCCAGAACACCGGCAATCCCCAGGAGTCCCAGCAATCCGGCAACACTACTGCCGAGATGGTACTGGGCCGCCAAATAAAAGGCCAGCGTCGACCACAAGACATTTGACATACCAAACAGGCAAAAGCCGTTGATGGCCGCACCACGCAAGGGCTTTTGGCTGGCAAATAAGTGCGGTAACGTCCGAATAACCGGCCAATAAGACAGATCCTGGTGACCGCGTTCGTCATGCGGCAAGTAAAAGTGGACGACGACCAGGAATACCAAATCAATAGCCGCCGCAACGAGGTAGATGTCTTGCCAGGGCATGATACTGCCCAGCAGGCCACTAAAGGACCGGGATAGCAGAATCCCCGTCAGTAGCCCGCTCAACACGATCCCCAGCACTTTCCCCCGTTGCAGGCCCGGCGCCAAATACCCCGCATACGGGATGATAATCTGCGGCGCCACCGAGGTGATGCCCACCAGACCCGTGGCCACGGCAAAGACGCCGGCGTTCGGAGCCCAGTGCGCCAATAACAAGGAAATAATAGATAAAATCATCATGAATTGAATCAAGTGGTAGCGGTCAAAGATGTCTCCCAGGGGCACGATGAGCAGTAGCCCAAAGGCGTACCCCAACTGGGTGACCATCGCCAACATCCCCACGACGGCCTTCGACAAATTAAAATCCGCCGCAATCAAGTTTTCAATTGGTTGAATGAAATTCAGGTTGGCCACAATGACCCCCGTCACGACTGCCATTAGTAAAATGGTCTTTTTAGATAACGTTGCTTGTTCTTTCACGTGACAAAACCTCCTGCTAAAAGTGTAGAACTTTTACGGAGAAAAGGCCACACCTGCTTGCCTTAGGGTCACCTTGACGCGTGAAATTTGGTATACTATTGCTATCGGAGGGGATTTTATGATGAACAAATTTATCACGGGGACTATCGTAACGGTTGGCCTTATAACCGGGCTTGGCTGGTCGACTACGGCCCAGGCCAAAGCCGTGAAATGGACGACGGGCACGCCCAAAGCCATTCGCGGTGCTTGGTACGCCAAGCAGCGGGTACGGCATATTGGCAATGATACTGAAATTACCAACAACGCCATGATTCTGACGCCCAAGTGGCTGTACGTGATGTATGATTACGGAACACACGACTATGGTGGCAACCGGCTGGCCTACCAGAAAGTTGGCAAACAATACCGGTTGCGAGCGTACGACAGTCTTGATAAGACCTGGTCCTACACGAAGATTCAGCGTCAGGGGAAAACGTTGCAGCTTCAGAAATACGGGACACGTAAGGCTGGTAAGTCGTTTAAGGCGCACGCCGGTCACACCTACAGCTTACAATTCAAGTCCAAATTTAGTGCGCAACTTTCAAAAAAGTGAGCAAACGAAGAGCCGTGACAATCTGTCAGGGTTCTTTTTTAGACTCAAATCAATCGCCGCTACCCACTTATTTCCCCTGCAGCTTCCCCAATCGTGGCGCAATCACGGTCGACCACATGCTCTTCAGGATGGCGTAGCCCAAAATTACCCCAACCAGGGCGCTCATAAAGAAGCTGGGCAAGAACAGCCAGACGGCACCAGTGGTCCCCATCAGCCATGCTGCGACCGGATAGGCCACAAACGCGCCAATGACCCCGGAGCCCAGCAACTCGCCACAGACGCCGGCTAAGAGCTTCCCCGTTCGTTGAAATAACCAACCGCTGAGAAAGGCCCCAATCATGCTCCCGGGAAAGGCCAATACCGTCCCCGTGCCCATGATATTGCGGATCACCGAGGTTAAAAATGCCTGGGCCAACGCCCACCACGGGCCCAATAACACGCCAGAGACCACGTCAATCAAATGTTGCATGGGTGCCACCTTGGCCACCCCAATGGAAAAGGAAAACACACTGCCGCCAATAACGGCTAATGCCACTAACATGGCGGTCAGCGTCATCGGATACACTTTCTTAGACATCTTGTCACACTCCTGCATCAAATTACCAAAAAAGTCCCCGTCCCCCACGACGGCGGCTCCCCTGGCATTTCCAGCAGACCGCACACTTTCCTACGCGAGCGTTAACTCAACAGGTTCAAAGGGATTGGCACACGTCCATCTCAGCCGATTGGCACCCCTAGTGTCTTTTTCAGTTAACCCCGACTATACCGGGTCTAAAAATAAATTGCAACTCATAATACGCTGGACTGATTGATCCTTAATTTGATTGTTCCCCACAATCAATGCTGGTCTGCTATACTAAAGGCCGGAGGGGATTCTATGTTGAAAAAGAGCGTTATCTTAACTATTCTAGTTCTAGCCAGTCTCTTGGCCTTACCCACGCCGGCCCGGGCCAGCCAGTATGTCGCAACCGATTCCTACACGTTATGGCAGCCGAAATCCTATCACAACCGTGATACCAAGACCCACTACCTGTGGAATCAGCAGCACACTTATAAATTACATAATACCAAGTACTACCCGCACACCACCTGGGTCGCCCAAAAATCAGCTCTGCTGAAACACGGCACCCATGCGGCCCGCTACTACTACGTTGTCAGTAAGAATCACCGGACAGCCGGTTGGATTTGGCATGGCTTCCTGAAATCGGGGACCTACCGCTACCAGCAGTTAGCCACGGATGGCTTGCACTTAACGCCCGCCTTGGGGTCCGACGATCAAAACAAGCTGGACCTTTTCATCATGAACAAGCTCCAAAGTGACGGTTATGAAAATAATAATCACCTGGACATGATGTATGATTACTACTGGTCACATGATCTCACGCCCGACCAAATGGCCATGGCAGACGTCATCAAGCTTGTTCGCATCAAGAACCTGGACGCCGACAAGATTACCGTGGCTCATTTGCCAGCAGTAACCAATTTGGCAACTTGGATCGATCCCAAGGGCCACGATGCCACGCTAGAAACCACGGGCAAGGGCCAACTGGGCGTCAAAATTGTCTCAACCATTGAACAGGCAATGGTGGCCAATCACGCCACGACTTACTGCGTGGCCGCGCACCTCAGTGGCAATCTGACGGACGGCACCGGTCGCATTGATTTCACGCTATTTCTTTATTAGTCGACTTATAAATAGAAGCACGCTTGGGCCAATCAGCCTGAGCGTGCTTTTCGTTACGCGGCCTTAACGACATACGCCTTCAGCAGCCAAGCCTTGTGGCCCTTTCGATCCTGGACCTGATAATAAGTCTGCTTATGCCCGCTGATTTTCACCCGTTCAGACTTAACGATGCGCCACTTCTTGGCAGATTTTTTCGGCGTCTTACCCGTGCCAAACGCCTTTGACAGTCCCGCATTCTTGAACCATTTCTTTTTACCTTTCAACTGATAAACAAATTTTGTCTGCCGCTTCTTGGTCGACAGGATTTTAACCTTGGCCTTCTTTTTCACGACTTGGTCGCCATCCCCGTGACCTCCGGCGTTGGTTCGGGCGACGTGGTTTCTCCCGTCACGTCTGGCTCCGGGTCCGGCTGACTGGGCGTCGGCGTGGGGTTGGGGTTGGGGTTGGGGTTGGGGTTGGGATTGGGATTAGGATTGCCCGGCGTGGTCGTTCCCGGGTACGGCGTGTTTTTGCCATCAGTCGAAATTAGATACTTGGCCTTGAGCCGCTCCTGTTGCGCCGGTGAGAAGCCGATAACTTGCGAAATGTACTGGTGAATCGAACCATAGTTCCGTTCAATTTCAAAGTAGTAGCGCGAGATCCATTCAATTTTGACGGTCCGTTGGGTGTACTGCGAGAGCATGAAATCATTGACGATATCCTGCTTAGGAACACCTAAAATGGCCATGATCAAGACCGTCGCAATCCCGGTCCGATCCTTGCCGGAGGAACAATGGTATAGTGTGGACCCACTCGGATTGGTCAGCAGCATGTTCAAAAATTTTCGATACCCCATCACGGCGGAGTAGCCGAAATTCAAGCGCTGGTTGTAGAAATCACCATCACCGTCGATACCATCCGTATAGGCGTGCGGCCCCAGCACGGAAATTTCCGTATTGGTGGCGCCCGGAATCACCTTATCCTTGGCCTTTTCAATCTGGCCAGGCGTCCGGAAATCCACGATTGACCGCACCTGGTAGTCGTTGGCCAGCGTCTTGATATCTGCGCTATTCAAATTGCTCAGCGCGGCCGACCGAATCAAGCTGTGCGAGCGAATCTGCCAGTAGCCATCCGCCGTTTGGTACCCGCCAATGTCCCGCGTATTTTTCGTCTTCTCCAGGGGAATCTTGTACAAGGCTAAATCGGCCTCGTTGGACTGATCCTTCAGGTTGGGAATCACGACCGGTCCCTTGCCGCTCTTCCAATCCTCCGCCTCCTGCTCAACAACGGGTGCGGCCGCCTGAATTGCCGCAAAACCAGTGGGAATCCCGCTCCCCGCCAACATCAAGCCGACACCGATAAGACTGATTGCTTTGATCCACGTATGCTTCATGGTTACCTCCTGCCATGCTTGACCAAGTCATATTCACGTTTCCGGGAGTAGCATACCAAGCTCGCTTATAAGTATCGTTGTTTTCTTGTATTTTTTTGGTAAAGGTCCCACGCGATGATGCCCCTTCACAAATGTAAATGCCGGCAATTCAGCGTTTGCATTTGGCACCCCCAATGGACCACTAAGCCCATAACCAGGTTGTTGCTTAACGGACCCCCTAAGCGAAAGATAATCTGCTATACTGACCCAACTGGCAGAAATGGTTGCCGGATAAACGATTACTTTTTCAATAAATTGGCGCGCAAAAAAGCCAGCCTTTCCCTCATTCAGAGAAAAGCTGGCGCACTGATTGTCACTAGAATTCAATTAACTGATGATGAATCGCGTACCGCACCAGATCCACGTGGGACGTCAAATCCAGCTTCCGCATAATACTGGCCTTATGAGCTTCCACCGTCTTGGTCGTAATGTTTAGCTTGGCGGCAACTTCCTTATTGGAGTAACCCAACGCCACCAAAGGCATGACTTCTCGTTCCCGTTTAGACAACGGGCTGTGGCCCCACAGATTGGTCTTATCCACGTCCGTTAGAATATTCTTGATGTCCGCCTTCAATAGAATCACGTTCTCATCCACATAATGGCGGCCGTGCACCACCGTGGTGATGGCGTTAATAATCTCGCTATCCGGTGAGCTCTTCAACACGTAACCCGCGGCCCCATTCTTAATGGCCTGATCCACGTAGTCTTCCTCACCGTGCATTGATAGAATGATAATCCAAATTTTCGGATACTGATTGTGAATCCGCTTCGTCGTCACCAAGCCACTTTCACCCGGCGGCATGCTCAAATCCATAATAATCATGTCAATGTCACCCTGACCGGCACGGACAAACGTATCGTTGCCGTTGGCCGCTTCGGCAACGACTTGATAATCCGGTTGGTCATCCACAATTGCTTTCAGTCCCGACCGCACAATCGCGTGGTCGTCGGCTACTAAGACTTTATACATTTTGAAGACTCCCCTTACTCATACAAACTGGAAACTTCACCGATACCGTGGTCCCCACGCCCGGTGTCGAATCCAGATGAAAGATACCACTCAAGGACTTGATCCGTTCATTCATATCGCTCAAGCCCAACGAATGGCCGTTAAATTGGGAATGTTCAGCCACATTAAAACCATCCCCATCGTCAATGATTTGGAGCGTGATAAAGTGATTGTGTTCGACTAACAGTAACATGATTTCACTAGCGTTGGCGTGCTTCACGGCGTTATTGATAGCCTCTTGTGCCACCCGGTACATGGCGCTTTGAATAGCTTCAGACAGGCACGCCGGCTGGGCATTACCACTGACGGAAATATCGATGCCAGTGGTGGCCTGTAGCCGCGTCGCCAACGCTCGTAGGGCCGCAAACAAGCCGAAGTCGTCCATGACAGATGGCCGGACCTCTAGCGCCATGTTCTTGACCTCGGCCAGCGTCTCCTGTAATTGCTGGGTAATCGCGGCCGCTTGTGTCTGCCGTTCGTCTGAACTCAGGTCACAGTTGGCCAATCGTTGGACTCCAGTCATGGCAAAATAGAGTCCCTGCGCGATGTTGTCGTGGAGGTCTGCCGAAATTTGGTGGCGGTCCTCTTCATTAGCTCTAACCACGTAGCGACTGATTTCTTCGTTTTGCGCCAAACGTAGGCCCCGATTGAGGGTCCCACAGCTTTTCAACGTTAAGGAGGTGATGTGTTGCCGCAGATCCAAGGCCTTGTAAAACATCATGTAGCCCGCATCAATGGAGTCGTCTTCAGCTGACAAAACGGGGACGACGACCTCACGGACTTGCTTGGCAATCGCACAGCTTGGGCAATCCGTCGCAAGATTCCCCTGCTGGTCGACCGCTGCTTGGGCAATTTCATATAAATAATGCGGATCAAAGTGTAGCTGTTTTTTTAAACACCGCGCTGCCCGATTACACGCTAGCATCTCATCTTCCTGAAATAAAATAATGGCAACGGGGGCATTCTCAAAGTAACGCGTGATCCACTTGTCGTTCTCAGTCAAAGCCCATCCTCCTGTCCTATTTCTGGTTCATTCTCTAAATGATATTAGCCGCCATTGATTGGTCATGGTCACAATCATTTAGCGGCATACCTACTATAGTTGTAGTATAACATATCACTCGTAAAGCGTTTTCAGTTTCCGAACAATCTTTCCAACTTCGGTCTAAAAAAGCAGACTCTTCTAATTGAAAAGTCCGCTTACACTAGCTGATTTTATGGCGGCTAACGAACCTTTACCAGGGTTTTATTAGCCGTAATGTAGCGCCCATTTGTTAAAACCAAACGCATGGTCAAATGATAGTTAACGAGCCTTTTGACTCGCAGAACTTGCCCCTTACGATAGTGCTTAAGCCGGCGGGTCAAATTAACTTTCTGGTAAGCGCTAATCCCCTTGGGATTGATGATTCGAATCCGCTTCGGTGCACGTTGATAATACGTTGGCACCACATAGGCTGTTCTCGCCGTTAGATAGCCCCGATGATTGAACGTTACCGAGTGATGGTTAACATCACGAACCTGGTAACGTAGCCGGCCCTGCTTAGAACGGGCGTACCCGGTGACAACAAATTGTGGCCGGTGGATACGCGACTCCCGGGGATAAAAGTTTTGCCGACTCCGCTGTGTAAACGTCGGCTGGCGGTACAACCCGACCTTCTTTAACGCATAGACTGCCTGCCCCTTTTTCGCAATCTTGGGCCCAACAGATTGCGAAGCAACACTACTTTGCGCTGCAGCTTTGTCACCGCTACTGGTAGCGATTGACGCATGACTCTGGCTACTCTCACGAGTCAAAGGAATCTTCACTAAGGTGCTAATTGGATAGCCTTGTGAGAAGCCGTTCGCCCACTCCGAGCGAATCGTCAACGACTGAACATTGTTTGGAATATTCTGAACGCTCGTCTGACACAGATTGAAAATATCTTCTGGCGCAAGGTCTGACAAATCAGCACCGTTTGCGAATTGTGCATGGGCCCAGGGATAAACGTTTTGCCAATCGTGATTGTTAAAGTCGACTTGGTTTAATGCGTTGAGCTTAGCAAATGTCACTGGTGAAGCAACATTCCCCTCAGGCATTCGCTTCAAATTATCCTCGGTTGCATTCTGCAAGTAATCAGCAGTTTGTGCCGGTGTCTCTAGCCGAAAAAGCCCAACTCGGTCATTCTCACGATTGATCACAGCCTTGGGCAAAAGCTCCGCACCCGGAACACCACCCTTAATCACAACGCTACTATTGTGAACCATTAAGGCTGAGGATTCTTCTACAGATCCGCTCTCTCTTATGCCCGTAATAGGGGCATTCAAGCCACTATTGGGTAGCCTATCAATCGCTGAAAAGTCCGTAATCTGATTGTCCTTGACCCCCAACTGCTGCAGGCCAAATCCCAATTTAGTCAGGTCAATTAATTGATTAAATCCGGTTGTCGTCATGTCATCTCCATTAAACGTCAGCGACAAATCAGCATTGGCATGTCCCACCTCTTTGACTAACTCAGTAGCCTTCGTATTAAAGTCTGGTTGATCATCAACTTCAATGACTTCAAAGAAATCTGCCAGTGCGCTTAATCCCGTCCAATTTGAAACGGTCGCCGTGCCAGGCGTCTGGTCTGAACTAGGCACAACACTGAATTGCGTATTATATTCTTGACCTTTGTACGCATCCATCAATGTTTGTAAATTCGTGTCCACGCCTTGAAAATCCCCTGCATGTAACCCATCTGCGACAATCTGAGCCAACTTTGGATCCTTAAAAACATCCTTAATTGGTTGATCAGCACTCACCGGATCAGTTATCTCTTTCTCAAACTCTGCATCAGATAACGTTGTCGCGGCACTGGTCTTCGTCGCCGTAGAAACCTGTGTAGCCGCTCGTGCCGGCACAACTGGTGAAAATGACATCCCCGCTACCAACCCAGCACCCATGCACAAACCTGCAAGCCACATGAACTCCTTATTTTTCCAATACCACACTTGATAACATCCCCTGAAATCATTTGTTTCAATTTGGTATAGAGCACCCATTAATTACATTATAATATTCCTTACTGGCAATACAATCGTCACCGTGACGGATTAATCCGTATAAAAAGGAGCGGGCCGCATTCTGCGATACCCACTCCATTAGTTGTCTAATCTATTTATTCTCAGCCAACTGTCGATTGAACTGACACTTCAAAGCGGCCAACTTCACTTCAATAACTTCATTCTGATTGATCCGGGTAAACGCCAACGTCTCGTCCATCAGCCGTTGAATCGTGGCTGGTTGCTTGCCCTGATTGACTGCATTCTGCGTTGCCAGAAACTTCAAGCGTGGCAGGTAATACGTCACCCGCTCATCGGAACACAGCTGCACGCCCGTATCCACCAGTTGATTGCTCAGCCGGTACTTTTCTTGCCCCGCATAGAACTCCGCGGTGAAGAAAATCAGCGTCAGCATGCGCAGGTAGTAACGGTTGGGTTCATCCAGATGGTCGTCCGGGTGATAGGCCTTGATGTGCTGGTAGACCTTCTCAAAGTAGAACTCCGCTTGCTGGGTCTCCTGGTGACGCGCGTACATGATGCCTGATCCCAGGAAGGCCAACTGAGTAAAAATCGTTTGGTGGCGCTCATCCAAATCGTTTAGGATCTGCGCGAAGTCAAACAAAATCTTGTCCGGTTGCTGGTTGATCAGCGCGTTCACGCATCCCCGCAAGTAACAGAACTGCATCTTCACGTTGATCTCATCAATTTGGTTGGGCTTGAACTTTTCCAGCCGTTTCAAAACGCACTGATAATTCTCCATCATCAGTTCCTTTTCAATATTGTCTAGGTCGTGCCGCAGCTGCACCGCAGTCGTCGCACTTTCCTGGTAGAGATCGTCCACCGTAAGCCCTAAGCGTACGCAAAGTTTGCTGAGAATCGACAATGACGGCACGCGATTATTATTTTCAAATTTACTGAGCGTCGCCTGGGTGCAGATTCCCGTACACAGCTTGACCTGTGAGATTTTGAGGGCCTTCCGGCGAGCCACAAAGATGCCAATATTCATTTTAACTCACCCTATTCATGAATGCCTAAAGCTACCTTGGCGTAGCGGGACATCATGCCCATGTTCCACGCCGGTTCCCAAATCAACTTAATGTCGCAGTGTTCAATACCTTCAACGGCTGTCACCACTTGAATAATGGCCGCGTCCAACGCATTGCTCAACGGACAGCCCATCGTGGTCAACGTCATGTCGACCCGACAAGTATCGCCATCAACGTGCACGCCATAGATTAAGCCTAGGTTAACCAAGTCGATGCCCAGTTCTGGATCAATCACCATTTCCAAGGCCTTCATGACCATGATCTCGGCTGGCGACAATTGTTTTGTCTCATCCATCTGTGATGAACCTCCTCTTCGCTCCCGGGTCCGGCCTAGCCGATTGACCCTTCCATTTCAAAACTAATCAACCGGTTCAATTCAACCGCATATTCCATCGGTAACTGCTTGGTGAAGGGTTCCACGAAGCCCATGACAATCATTTCGGTTGCCTTGGCTTCTGAAATTCCCCGACTCATCAAGTAGTACAATTGTTCCTCTGAAATCTTCGAGACCTTGGCTTCGTGTTCCATAGAAACGTTGGCGTTAGAAATTTCGTTATACGGAATCGTATCCGACGAAGACTGGTCATCCATGATGATCGTGTCACATTCCACGTGCGCCTTCGACCCATCGGAGTGGCGGCCAAACCGTACCGTCCCGCGGTAATCGGTTGAGCCCCCGGTCTTAGAAATCGACTTGGACACGATGGTACTCGACGTGTTCTTGGCGTTGTGAATCATCCGAGCACCGGAGTCCTGGTGAATATTGTTGCTGGCAACGGCAATCGACAGCATGGTTCCGCGAGCACCCTCACCGTTCAGGTAAACGGACGGGTATTTCATGGTGACCTTCGAGCCTAAGTTACCGTCGACCCATTCCATCGTGGCGTTCTCGGCAGCGGCGGCCCGCTTCGTTTCCAAACTGTACACGTTGTTCGACCAGTTCTGAATCGTGGTGTAACGGCAATAAGCGTCCTTTTCCACGTTAACCTCAACCACGGCGGCGTGCAGGCTATCCGACGAGTAGTTCGGTGCGGTACAGCCTTCCACGTAATCCACGCGGGCACCTGGTTCAACGATGATCAAGGTCCGTTCAAACTGACCGGAGTTTTCCGAATTCAGCCGGAAGTAGGATTGGATTGGCGTCTTGGTTTCCACGCCAGCTGGCACGTAGATGAAGGAGCCCCCAGACCATACGGCGGCGTTCAAAGCGGCAAACTTGTTGTCGGCCGGTTGGACCAATTTGCCAAACCACTTCTTAAACAATTCGGGGTATTCCCGCAATGCGGTATCCGTATCGGTAAAGATGATGCCGAGCTTGGCGAAGTCGTCACGCATGTTGTGGTAGACCACTTCTGATTCGTACTGTGCGGAGGAACCCGCTAAGTATTGCCGTTCGGCTTCTGGCACGCCTAACCGATCGAAAGTCTTCTTCAGATCAGCGGGTACATCGTCCCAGTCCCGGTACTTCTTGTCGGTCATCTTTTGGTAGTACAACATATCCTTCAAGTCTAAGCCGGATAAATCTGGACCGTACTTCGGCATCGGCATTTTCTTGTAAATTTCGTAAGCGTTCAAGCGGTAATCCAGCATCCACTGGGGTTCCTTCTTGGCCGCGGAAATTTCACGGACGGTCTGTTCGGTCAGGCCCCGGCCCGTAGAATAGGCGGGTTCAATATCATCGTGGAATCCGAATTCATAGTCCTTGTCTTTGACCACTTCTTCTGGCATGTCTGACATTATGCTTCCTCCTCATCTGTGGGCGCGTCTTCTTCAAGTAAGGCCCGTTGTAAGGCCCACCAAGCTAAGGTTGCACACTTGATGCGGGCCGGAAAACTCATGATACTGGATAAAATGGCAGCGTCACCCAATTCGTCGAGGTCTGCTTGGGGGTGTTCCGTTCCCATGACCATGTCGGAAAAGGTCTTGGCCATTCGCAAGGCGGTTTCTTTATCCTTGCCCATGACGGCATCGGTCATCATGCTGGCGGACGACTGACTGATCGTGCAGCCATCCCCACTGAAGCCGATGTCCGCGATCTTGTCCTGATCATCCATTGCAATGGACAGGTTAATCACGTCCCCACAAGTGGGATTTTTTAAGGTAATCATATTCGTACTGTTTTCTAAATCGTGTTTGTGCCGCGGGTGATCCGCATGATCCAGGATGACTTCCCGGTACAAACTATTAAGCTTTGACAGCCCCATGGTTGAAGAACTCCTTTGTTTCGGCCAGGGCGACTAACAATCGGTCAGCGTCCTGCTGGGTATTGTAAAGATAAAAGCTAGCGCGGGCGGTCGCAACCAACCCGAGGTACGTCATTAACGGTTGGGCACAGTGGTGGCCCGCCCGAACGGCGACCCCCTCCATGTCGAGTGCCGTCGCAATATCGTGGGGGTGAATGCCCTTCACGTTAAAGGCAATCACACCGGTATGTTTGGCGGGATCGTGGGGCCCATAGACTTCGAGGTCTGGGTCCGCCACTAATTTCGGTAATAAGTAATCGACAATTGCTTGCTCGTGCGCTTCGACGTTAGCCATGCCCACATTGGTTAAGTAGTCCACAGCGGTGCCCAGTCCCACGGCGCCGGCGATGTTTTGCGTGCCGGCCTCAAATTTATAGGGAAGCTGTGCCCAGGTACTGTCCTGTTCGTGAACGAAGTCGATCATTTCGCCACCAAATTGGTACGGTGGCATGGCTTCGAGCAACGCCCGTTTGCCATACAGTGCACCAATTCCAGTGGGTCCCATCATCTTGTGCCCCGAGAACGCGTAGAAATCCACGTCCAAGGCCTGCACGTCGACGGCCAAATGGGGAACGGCTTGGGCCCCGTCGCCGACGATGATAGCGCCATGTTGGTGGGCCAATTTGGCCAATTCCGCCAACGGATTGATCACGCCCATAACGTTGCTGGCGTGGGCAATCGCCACGATCTTGGTCTTGTCGGTAATCTTTTCAGCTGCGTCGGCCATGTCGAGTTCACCATCAGCCGTCAAGCCAATGTACTTTAAGGTCGCGTGCTTCTTGATGGCCAACTGTTGCCAAGGAATCAGATTGCTGTGATGTTCCATAATGGAAATCACAATCTCATCGCCAGCCTGAATATTGGCCTCGCCATAGGTGCTGGCCACCAGGTTCAAGCCATCCGTGGTTCCCTTGGTGAAAATCACTTCTTCGGGTTCGGCGGCGTTGATGAACCGTTGGACCTTGCGCCGCGCATTTTCGTAGTCCTCGGTCGCCCGTTCGGCCAAAGTGTGGACGCCCCGGTGAACGTTGGCGTTATCGGTCTGGTAGAAATGAACCAGACTGTCGGTCACCGCCGTTGGCCGTTGGGCCGTAGCGGCATTATCCAAATAGACCAGTTGTTCATCATTAACTTTTTGATTTAAAATCGGAAAATCTTGACGTAAATCCAAATTTTTAGCGGCCATTTTCAAGTTTCCTTTCGATGACATCGATCAACTGACTCCGAACGGCTTTCGCAGGAATCGCGCTCAACACGGCCCCTAGGAAGCCCCGAATAACCAAACGTTCCGCGGCTTCTCGCCGAAGGCCCCGACTCATCAAGTAGTAGAGTTGTTGCTCGTCGACCTGGCCAACACTCGCAGCGTGGCCGGCCATGACGTCGTTTTCGTTGATCAACAGAATCGGGTTGGCATTCCCGTGAGCGTTGCTGGACATCATCAGTAGGCGGTTTTCCTGTTCGGATTCTGAACCGGAAGCCCCGTGGATGATGTCGCCGATCCCGTTGTAAACCAGTTCTGAGTCTTCGAGGATGACCCCGCGCTGAAGAATATTCCCATTAGTATGCTTGCCGCGATTGGTAATCTTGGTGTTCACACCCATCCGCTGGTCGTGATCGGTAATCGCAATCACCTTGGCGTCCGCGCGTGACCCGACACCGTTCAGTTCGGTATCAAAGTTACCAATCGTATCGCCTTCGTTCATGAAGCCGACTGCCCAGTTAACCGTGGCGTTGTCTTCAGCGAAAGCCCGGCGTTCCACGTAGGCCATGGTCTTTGGTCCCAACTCATCCAGCGTGGCAATGGTCACGTGGCTATTTTCACCCGCAACCACTTCCATTAAACAGTTAGCCAGGTTGGCGTTGTCCCCGACCGTAGTCAGGCGCTCGCTAACGGCCACTTCGGCGTTGCGACCCGCCACAATCAACACGTGGGAGTTCAGTGCTTGATCCAACGTGTTATCTTGAATCAACTGAATATCAATCGGTTCACTGATGACCACGTTGTTCGGCACGTAGAGGAAGACCCCAGCGTTCAGGTAAGCCGTGTGGTAACTGGCTAGGCGGTTTTCATTGGCCTGCATCGCTTTGGTCATAAAGGCTGCTTGGACCAGGTCCGGGTAGTCCTTGACCGCCGTGAAGAAATCGGTTAAGACCACACCCTGTTGTTGTAATTCTTCTGGCAAATTCACCCGGACGGTCGTCTGACCAATCTGGACAATTTGCACGGAACTCGTGGCCACGTCGGTCAGGTCACTTTGGGACGCTTTCCACTGGAGTTCGCCAGGCATGAGTTCCCAGTCCCGGTACTTGAAGCGTTGGACTAATGGCATGGGTAGGTCTGCCATCTGATCCAAGGCCGTCAAGCGCTTGTTAATCAACCAAGTTGGTTCGTGATGCTGCTGGGCAGCTGTTTGGACCGCTGCTGCAGCTTCTGTTTGCGTTTGCATGGTATCCAATCTTGCCACCCCCTAATTTTCATCCACGAGTGCCACGTCAATGTCCAGATCGTCCCGTAAACCAGCGTAGCCTTCTTTTTCCAGCCGCTTGGCCAGTGAGGCATCCCCAGTCTTGACGATTCGGCCACCCATCATGATGTGGACCACGTCGGGCACGATGTAGTTCAACAGGCGTTGGTAGTGGGTGATGATCATCGAACCAAAATTGTCGCCACGCATGGCGTTAACGCCTTTGGACACAACCTTCAAGGCATCAATGTCCAAGCCAGAATCGATTTCATCCAGCAGGGCAAATGACGGTTGAATCATCAAGAGTTGGAGGATTTCGTTCCGTTTCTTTTCCCCACCC
Source organism: Levilactobacillus cerevisiae (assembly GCF_003946245.1). Lineage (GTDB taxonomy): Bacteria > Bacillota > Bacilli > Lactobacillales > Lactobacillaceae > Levilactobacillus > Levilactobacillus cerevisiae. The sequence goes on along the minus strand of NZ_RHNN01000010.1, from coordinate 39,194 downwards.
GAGAAGCCTTCGTTTAAGTAACGTTCCGTCATGCTTTCACTCATGTCCAGAATGTCTAAGTTCTTATCTAACATTTTTAAGAAATCCATGACCGAGATCTGGTCATCCTTGGCGCGGCGTGCGTTCACGGCTGCCCGTAAGAATTCAGCGTTGGTCACCCCTTGGATTTCAGCGGGGTATTGCATCGCGAGGAACAGGCCTTTGCGGGCGCGCTCATCGACTGGCATGTCAACGATGCTTTCGCCATTCAAGAGAATATCACCCTGCGTAACGTGGTAAGATGGCTGGCCCATGATGGTCTGGGACAACGTTGATTTCCCGGTACCGTTAGGCCCCATGATGGCGTGGATTTCGCCGGTCTTCATGGTCAGGTTAACCCCTTTTAAGATTTCCTTAGCCGTTTGATTTTCTTCATCGGTCACTTCAACGTGTAAGTCTTTAATTTCTAGTGTTGCCATTATCCATCAACCTCCGTTAGTTATGAAATTCACTGGTGTGGCGTTGCCATCACAATTTTGTGCGGTTTTCACAAATTATGCCCGCATATTCCAAAATGTGTGCAAATCCATATTCCAAGTAATTCCGCTTTAAACCGCTCTTTGTAAGCGCTTGACATTATTATAGGCAGAATATTCCTGGAATAATATTAGGCATTTCCCTAATATATGTGAAAGTGCTTACATGGTAAGCTAGACCCATCAATTGAAATAACCGCTTGTTAGTGTTGGTTCAAAACGTAGTCTTCTCCATCGCCTCCGGGCTGGTGAAAACTGAGCCGGAACGCTGTGGGCGCACGCCCGGAGCCAAAGGGCGGTCTCCGCGCTTACTTTGAGCCGCTATGAAACGCGTCTCAAAGATAGCAATTGCCTAAGCGGCTCACGCCACTAAGGCAATTCCCACGGCTGAGCTCATTTTCACCAGCCCTCCGGCTAAGACTTGTTTGGCCCGCCACCAAGCCGGTTCTTTCACCTGATTGGCCGCTGACCACTCCATTGGCTGGCCGTCCTACGCTTCATAACTTAGCAATCATGACTTTAGCTTAGCAACGAGTCACACGGACAATTGACTGGCCTGCAGCCGACCGAACGACTTCATATCATCTACTCGGTCGCCAAGCACCACAACGTAACTACCAGTCCGGCCAACGACCACCACCCCAACCAAATCCAGCACGGGCTAACACAACGTTAGCCGCAAGCCGTGGGAGATTGCCTTTCGGCTCCGGGCGCTCGCCCACCGCGATCCGGTCTCATTTTCACCCGGCCGGAGGCGAAACCAACACACTACTTAACCAGAACACTTACTTAATTTGAAAGGCCTGATGAAAATGCAACTACGCTATTCAGATTCAGCCTACCCAAGCGTCACCGTCGCACAGATGGCGACCCTTGACGGCCAGACCGCTCACCGACTACATAATCTTGGGATTCATCCCGGCAGCCAGCTGACCGTACTCCGCCAATATCCGTTTCACGGCCCGGTCATCGTCGAATTTGACCAGCAGAAGATTGGGATTCGCTACGTCGTTTTCCGTTCACTCTTAGGGGGGCAATAGCATGACAACCGTTGCCCTCTTAGGAAATCCAAATACTGGCAAGACCACGCTATTTAACGAGTTGACCGATAAATATGCCTACGTTGGTAATTGGGAAGGGGTAACCGTTGAAAAGAAGCTGGGCCGGATTCGCCACTCGGAAATGGTGGTGGTCGACCTGCCCGGCATCTACTCCCTCACGCCCATTACCAAGGACGAAGCCGTCGCCTGCAATTACCTGTTGAACGACTCGCCCGACATGATTTTAAACGTGACCAACGCCAGCCAGCTGAAACGCAACCTGCTCCTGTCCATCGAGCTCCTGGAGTTTGGCCGGCCGGTCGTCTTGGCCCTCAACATGATTGACGACCTCAAGGCTAACGGCATCAGCTACGACTTTGCCGAACTGGCGAAACGACTGGGGTGCCAGGTTCGCGCCACCAACGCGCGAAAAAAATCCGGCTTGGATCAGCTGCGTCAGGAACTGCTAGCCACGCCACCCGCGACGACCGCGCCCCTGCACCTCGCCTACCCGGCCGCCGTTCAGGCCGCCATCGACACGGCCAAACATCAGCTGGTCACCGACTTCAACCTGACGCCGACGTTTGCCAATTGGCTGGCGATTCAGTACATGAACCGCAATCAAATCGTCCGGCGCTACGCCACCAAGCACCAACTGACGCCGCTTCTCGCTCAGCAACAGGCCTACGACGACGCGGACTTTGAAGAACAAATTTTCCAAACGCGACTGGCCTTCATTGACGAAACGCTGACGGCGACCACTAAGTACCTGCACGAGGTCTCCAACGATAACTTGACGGCCAAAATCGACCGGATCGTGACCCATCCCCTCTTCGGCCTGCCCATTTTCGTGGGTATATTCCTGTTAATGTTCAAATTATCCTTTGACTGGATCGGCACCCCACTGTCGGACGTCTTGGACGGCTTCATTTCCGGCCCGCTCTCGACCACGGTCAGTCACCTGCTGACCAGCGTCGGTGCCATTCCGTTTCTGAAATCCTTAATTGTGGACGGCATCATCGCCGGCGTCGGTGGGGTCCTAACCTTTATCCCACAAATCTTCGTGCTCTTCGCCTGCATCTCCATTCTGGAAGATTCCGGCTACATGGCCCGCGCCGCGCTAGTGACCGACCGTTTGATGCAACTGATCGGCCTCAACGGGAAAGCCTTTATCCCGTTAATCATCGGTTTTGGCTGCAATGTAACCGGTATCATGGCTGCCCGGACAATCGAACAACCCAAGGAACGGCTGGTCACCACGCTGATTTCGCCGTTCATGAGTTGCTCGGCGCGCCTGCCCATCTACGGCTTGTTCGTCGCCGCTTTCTTTAAACGGGACCAAGCGCTGATCGTGCTCTCCCTGTACTTCTTGGGGATTGCGATGGCGCTGTTGATGGCCAAAATCTATCAGTGGGTATTTAAAATTAAAGAGAACTCCGTCTTCATCATCGAATTGCCTAAATACCACATGCCACGGCCGGACATCATCGCCATGGGCACCTGGGAAAAGGGCAAGGGGTTCATTCGCAAGGCCGGTACCGTCATTTTCGGCGGCACGGTCCTTATCTGGCTGCTGTCCAACTTAGGCCCAACCGGCATCGTGACCAACATCGACGCCAGTTTCTCCGCCATGATTGGCCGCTTCGTCCTGCCCGTCTTTGAACCGATCGGCATCACCTCGTGGCAAACGATCAGTGCGCTGATGACCGGTATTTTAGCTAAGGAAGTCATCAGTTCCAGCATGATCGTCCTCTTTCATTTAAGTGGTCAGACCGGCCTCATCGCCACCTTCAGTTCCCTCTTCACCCCATTGTCCGCCTACGCGCTACTGGTCTTCATCCTGATCTACGCGCCCTGCTTTGCAACGTTGGCCGCCATCAAAGCGGAAACCAACTCGAAAAAATGGGCACTGTACTCGGTCGTCTCCAGCACCGTGATTGCCTACCTGGTCGCGCTACTCATCTTCCAGGTCGGGTCGCTGTTCATCTAAAAGGAGCGCTCTCTATGTCAGTCATTATTAATAGTGTTATTGTCATTGCCATCATCGGTGGCGCCGGGTTCGTGCTTTACCGGCATTTGAAAAAATCCAGCCAAGGCAGTTGCCCGGCGTGCGATTACGATTGTCCGGCCAAGCAACAGATGAAAAAGCATCAGGCTGAGAAGCACGTGGGTTAGGCGTGCGCAACCTATTCTCACGCCTACCTAAACTAGTTTTCCTCCCCCAAAACATAAAAAATGATTGCCAACCCAGCCAACGGGTTCGCAATCATTTTTTGTTAAAATTCAGCTGGCGCCTGGCCCAACGCTGCCGTCAGCCGGTGCACCTGTTGCTGATAATGCAGAAACAAGCCGGTAAACTTACTGTCGCTGCCAGGAACCCACGGCTTGGGCGTTCCACAATAATGCAGGATCGCCGTGTTGGCCATCACCCAGTGAATGTCGTGCTGGTTCAGGCTGCGCGTTTGGTAAACCAAATATTTGCGCGTGTCGTAGTTCCAGATTTCCTCCGGGATTTCTAAAATCTCTAACCCATACAGGAAGTTGAGAATGTCCTGATCCGGTAAAATAAGCTCGCTTTCATGCTGCTCAATCGCTTGGGTGATGTCGCTGCGGGTAATCTTGGCGCGGGCCTGAACCAGGTCAATCACCAGCACGCCGGAGTTAAAATAACTGGTCGTCGTGCCCAACCGCAAGTGATTCACGCTGTCCACCAGCTTGGTCACACCGCGATGAACGGCCGCCGCCAACATGTGCCCGTCTAAGTCTAACGTCCAGAGTGGTCGCAACGAATTGATCACCAATAAATCCGGGTCCAAATAGATGACGCGCTTCACCGTTGGCGGTAAAATTTGCCCGCTCAACAAACGAAAGTACATCTCCGGCGGATACCGCTTGATCAACGGCACACCAGCCATAAAGTCCGTCGTCACCCGTTCTGCGCTCAGCTCCCAACCAAAGGCCGCGGTCAACTGCCGCACGCTAGCCACCTCGGCCGCCGTCAGACTGGCATGCACCAGCCACAAGTGGATGCGCTCCCCCGGATTATTGGCGTGCACCGAATACAACATCACTTTCAGCGGCGCCAAATAGCCCGCATTCAGGGTCACCAACAAATGAATTTCATCAGACAAGACTGCCACCGACTTCCTTGAGTAATCACGTTACTCCCAATTAAATCACGTTTCACGAAAATAGCCAGCCAAACGGTACCAGCCGCCGCAATCCCAACACTCACGGACACCACCCGACCACTTTCAAAAGCGGCATAACCCAGTCGAAAGTTCCAACCACAACAGTGAGTGACCAGAGGCGTAAGACCGCCTCCCAGGCTGGAGCCGTGCCCCACAGCAGGGCAGCTTGAAGCCGCCGCCGGGAACGAAATCTCACCCACAACCCCAACCACACAGTGTCAGCGGCATTGTTTGGTTTGAGGCCCCACCAACATCAGCCGGGAGGGCGCCAAAAAATGGGTTCAGCCGTGGGATTTACTGAGTGCCTTTCTCAGTAAATGGCGTCTTTGAAACTCGGGCTGGGAGGTTCAAAGCGAGGTTGAAGACCGCTTCTCAGGCTTCGACCGTCCTGCCCACAGCGTTCCGACCCATTTTTTGTCGCCCGGTAGGCGCTGACAACGCACCCCCCCGCCTCAAACCAAATTATGCCAGCCGTGGGGAAATGGCGCATAAAGGCGGGAATAAAATGCCGCCAGTATTTTATGCCAAAATAACATGGAAAACTTTCGCCCCAACACCAGAATTCACCGCAATCACTGATAATGCAAGCTTTCTCGGCATTTACGCCAACCAAAATATTAGGCAAAACCCTTAATTATGCCAAATGGTAGGTGATTTTTTTACATACAAAAGTATATAAAAACCGCTTTCAATCGCGAATATCCGCCAGAATTTCCAGGAATTTTTTACCGCGACCCCCTTGCCATGCTATTCTCTAAGTGTTCAAGGCACGTGAAAGAAATTACAAGGTACATAACCAGACTCATACCAACTGCCACGCGCCTCATCATTATAGCAATCAACCAAATCAAAAAAGATAGTGAGGGTATCAGCATGACTAAAAAATACGAAACAGAAGCCCCAGGATACACTATGACGACCGTGATGGAAGAAGCCGCTCGTTGCTTACTCTGCCACGATGCACCTTGTTCCAAGGCCTGCCCTGCCGACACTGATCCAGCGCGCTTCATCCGTAGCGTGCGCTTCAACAACGTCAAGGGTGCTGCCGAAACCATCCGTGAAAACAACGCCTTGGGTGCCATCTGTGCCCGCGTTTGCCCAACGGAAAAGTACTGTGAACTGGCCTGCTCCCGGACTGGCATTGACTGCCCAATCGATATTGGTGGGATTCAACGTTACGTCACCGACTTCGAACAAGCTGCCAAGATGGACATCTTGAAGCAAGGCAAGTCTAACGGCCACCACATCGCCATCGTTGGTAGCGGCCCTGCTGGCTTGCAAGTTGCCACCACCATGCTGACCAAGGGTTACGCCGTAGACATTTACGAAAAGAACGAAAAGGCCGGCGGTTACTTAACCTACGGGATTCCAGAATACCGTTTACCAAACGATATCGTGGAATACGAAATCAAGCGGATCGTGAACTTGGGTGCCAACGTGCACTACAACACCACGGTTGGCGAAGACATCATGATGGCCGACTTAAAGGCGAACAATGACGCCGTTGTCGTTGCCGTTGGTGCTAGCGAAAGTAAAGTCCTTCCTATGTTCGCTGACAACGCCAACGTTGAAACGGCCGTTGGGTTCTTGGCTCGTGTCAAAGAAGCCAAGGGGAACATCACCGACTTACCTGAAAACGCCGTTGTTATCGGTGGTGGGGACGTTGCGATGGATGTTGCAACTACCTTACGTCGCTTAGACGTGAAGAACGTGACCGACATGGCTTACGAAGAATTTGACGAATTCAGAGCTTCCAAGAAGGAACTCAAGGGTACCCGTGAAGCCGGCGTTACCATCGTCGACGGCTACGTGCCAACCGCTGTGAACGGCAATGAAGTCACCTTCAAGCACCGTCACATTGATAGCGAAATGACCATCAAGTCTAACAAGATCATCCTCGCCATCGGTCAACGCGTGAACGCCGCTAACCTGGGCATCACCATTAACAAGAACGAAGAAGTTCCTTACGCTGGTTACGGGACTGCCGATGCCAAAGTCTTCGTCACTGGTGACATCGCTCAAGGCGACAAGACCGTTGTTTGGGCCGTTCGTAAGGGTAAAGAAGTCGCTGAACAAATTGATAAAATGGTTATGGGTGAAACCCCAGCAGCCGATTTGGTAGGAGGTAACGAATAATGATTAAAAAAGACTTATCCGTAGATTTCTTAGGCGTACATTTTGAGAATCCGTTCCTACTATCTTCTTCACCAGTAGACAACTGTTACGAAATGTGTGCGAAAGCCTTTGATGAAGGCTGGGCCGGCGTTGCCTTCAAGACCATCGGACCTAAGCATTTCAAAGTTGACGAAGTTTCTCCCCGGTTTGACGAATTAACCAAGGAAGGCACCCCATTCGTTGGGTTCAAGAACATGGAACAAATTGCCGAACATTCCCTGGAAGAAAACCTGCATGACTTAAAGAAGTTAAAGGAAAACTACCCAACCAAGATCATCATCGCCTCCATCATGGGGACCAACGAACAAGACTGGGAAGAACTGGCCCAATTAGTCACCGAAGCCAAGGCTGACATGATTGAAATGAACCTCTCTTGCCCACAGATGACCTCCCACGACATGGGTTCTGACGTTGGGACCAACCCCGAATTAGTTAAGAAGTACTGTGCCGCCGTTCGTCGCGGAACTGATTTACCAATCTTAGCTAAAATGACACCTAACATCACCGACATGGTTCCTGCTGCTAAAGCCAGCATGGACGGTGGTGCTAACGGGATCGCCACGATCAACACGGTCAAGTCTATCGCCAACTTAGACATCGACCGCAAGACGGCCTTACCAACGGTTGACGGCAAGGGCTCCATCTCCGGTTTCTCCGGGAAAGCTGTTAAACCCATCGCCCTGCGCTTCATCCAACAATTACGGGAAGCTGCCGGCATGGAACAACTGCCAATCTCTGGGATCGGTGGGATTGAAACTTGGCAAGACGCCGCTGAATTCCTGCTGTTAGGGGCAACGACCTTGCAAGTTACCACCTCCGTTATGCAATACGGCTACCGGATTGTCGAAGACATGAAGAACGGCCTGATGCACTACATGGAAGAACAAGGCATTGACCACCTGTCAGAAATCATCGGCGCTGCCAACAAGAGCATCGTGCCCGTTGACTCTCTGAACCGGGACTACAAAGTTTACCCTAAGATTGACTGGGACAAATGTATCGGTTGTGGCCGTTGCTACATTTCCTGCTTCGATGGCGCGCACCAAGCTATCCAATGGAATGAAGAAGCTCGCCGCCCAACAGTTGATATCGACAAATGTGTCGGCTGTCACCTGTGCAACCTGGTCTGCCCGGTTGGCGCTATCTCAACTGGTGAAGTTGTGATGAAGCCTGGTCGGGAAGGCAACCCAGAAGACATTAAGATTGAATCACCACGCTTGACGCATTTCTAAAAATTAAAGCGTGTCACGCCTGCTTGCCGGGGGATTAAGAAAATGATTGAACGCGGGGCGTGACGAACCCCGAATGAGGCTGGGCCAAAACGTTAAGTTTGGGTGCCAGCCTCATTTTGGGTTTAAACGTTTTACTTAAAGTCCTTGCGCCGTTCTACGTAATTAGTTACACTGTAATTTATGTAGAAATGGAAGCGCTAACTAGCAAAGGGGATTACACTCATGAAAATTAGTAAAAAAGTTTGGTTCGACTCCATTGGGGTCGGTGGCTTCACCATCGTTTACAGCTTAATCATGACGGGCTTTTCACTCTGGATGGGGGCGGCGGCCTTCATTGCCGTGTCCTACTTCTTTGGGGCCGGTTTCCCGAAGGATAAAATTTGGAATATTATGTTGAGCTTCTGCCTGGGCCTGATCTGGGGTCTGCTGGCGTTCTCACTCTTGCACGTGTCCTGGATTTCCGGCTTGGTGGCCTCCTCGATTATGTTTGGGATTCTCACCTTCCTGGCCCTCTTCTTGCAAGGGACCATCCTGCCGTTCACGGAAGTTCCGGCTTGGCTGATTACTTGGGGGACGACCATGCTGATCATCTCCAACATCACGATCAAGAGCTGGCCAATGTTCTGCTTTGAACTGCTGGCATCCATGTTCATGGGAATCTTCGTGATTGGCTACGCGTCGGACTACTTTAACAAGGTCATGTTCAAGTTCTTCCCGGAAAAGGAAGAGGACAAAGACGGTAAGGACCACGACAACACGGATAAGAGCGAGCCTGAGGACCAAATGGGCTAACTGGTATAACTTATTTTGGATTGTGTGTTGAGGGCCTGAGACTGGCGATTTTTGCTGGTCTCAGGCCCTTTTTTCTAAAGCTTGAAGTCCAAACCAGCTAACACAGATTCAATTCACAAACTAGTGGTTAATTACCACCTGCGGCTGCCAGAGATTCCGTCTGCTGTGAGGACCGCCTGCGGCCTGAGGGGCGGTCCTCCGGCTCGGTTTGAAGCCTGTCCAAAACCGGCAGTCTCCAAACGCGTCCTACCCACAGCGCTCCGACCTAAATTTAGCGAACGATAAGCGGTAGATTTAGACCGTGTTGCCAATATCCAGCGTTATGTCCCTACTAGCTAACGAGCTACGTCGACAATTTAAGTTTCAACCTTTTGGCCCTTTTAATAAATCACCAGCAAATGGCAAACTGGTCTGAGATAGCTTAAATGGACCACCCTTCTGCATTTAGAAAGGTGATCCATTTGTTGTTCTATATTAAGTTGTCTTTTAAAACAAAAACTACCATTCGTCGGCGAACGGATGGTAGTGAGGTGAACACAACGGTTCTCCTTTTCCAATTTCATTTTACCATGAGACGCAGTAAAGAAGATACTTGGGATTTTATTTTCGTAACATCTTCAAATTTGAAACAACAGGTGAACTTCGCGCAGAAATTAGTCGCCAAAAAGTCCTAACACCCTGAGTTGGCCCCACATCCAGGAGTCTCGTTACCAATCATACGTCCAGCAAAAGCTTCCTTTTGTGAAAAATCATGTGTGGCTACAAACACCGGATCTAAAAATGGATTCGGTGTTGTAGGGATGTAAATGATTTGTCCATCCTGCCCCTCACAGACTTCATATTCAGCAGCCGTCACCATGTCACTGGGTACCGTTAAAACCGTCGATTTGCCTACCTTACGCGCTTTGATTATCAATCCAGCCACCCCTTTCAACCGGTTAACACAAGTATCTATGAATCCCGCTATTTTACAAGCGTTAGGCTTCGCTCCAACTCTCAAATGCAGTTACCAACGACAACTAGCCTGTTAATAACCAAAAAAAGCCGTCACCCACCGGCAACGACTTTCTCAAAAACGCATTCAGTTAACCCACTAACCGGCGAACATTCCCGTTGAACCGGCTCTTCCAGTGGCTATCGTTCAAGCTGGAGATCCCGACGCCACCAGTATCTGAACTTGGTGAATCGTGCAGGAAGACCTTGTTGCCCATGTAAATGGCGACGTGACAATTAGCCCCTTCGGACTTGTCGTTGAAGAAGAAAATGTCGCCACGTTTCATGTCCTTGGCCTTAATTTTCCGGCCCATGTGAATCAGCGTGTAAGTCGTGCAGCTGGATGCAGGTCCTAAGCGCACGCCTGACTTGGCGTAGATCCAGTGGATGAAGGACGAGCAGTCAAACCGCCGTGCCGCGATGCTGGAGCTCGTCCGGCCGCCACCCCAGAGGTACTTGGATTGCCCGACCAATGCGGAACCCGTCTTGATGGCCTTTTCAACCTTCTTGATGTTTCCCTTGAGAGCCTTTTGATCCATGGTCATGTACTTGGCCCGGATCCAGTAATTCTTGTCGCCGACGTTGATGCGGTAGTACCCGGACTTCGATGGCGTGGTGTTCAATTCCACCCGCTTGTCCACGTGGTACCAATGACCGACGAGTTGCTTGGTACTGGTACTCCCTATCACCTTGGCATCCTTCAACCCCTTAGGCTTGTTGTAGAGCAAAATGTGGCTCTTGTTAACCTTCATCGTGTAATTCATTTTGTTGGTATAACGGACCCACTTGTAAAAGGCATCCTGACGAATCCACCCTTGGTTTGTCTTGTAGAAAACGCCATGCCCGTTCTTAGCAATCCGGGTAACCTTGAAGTTGTGTTCGTAGTCGTATTTAGCCGACGCCGAACGCTTCATCCCCGTCTTATAAAGATTCTTGTAGAAGCTGTACTTGGTGTGATACAGCGTCTTGGTCTTCTTATAAGCCTTGTTATAAACGACTTTGTCCGCACTACTGCTAGCTTGGGCAGTGACTGGTTGGGCCGCAAATCCCGTAACCATTAAGCCGAGCGCGAAGAAGCCGCTCAATATGTACTTAACTTTGTGCACTGTGAATCCCTCCTGATTGGTTAACTATTTAGTTATGAAACCATGAATACAGGATAATCCTACTAAATTTCGCGGTTCGGGGGTAATGTGGTTTACCTTGCAGAATGCGGTCGTTCCTTCACGGACTTAGGTGGTGGGAATGGCTATGTACTTCCGCTAAGACTGAGATAGCGTTGTACGTACAGGTTTTCAAGTCGTAACGCTTACTGGCGGTCATCTAGTGTCTGCTTACCTTAAAAATAGCCGCTGACAGCTTTGTCAGCGACTATAGGGAGTTCGAATTTTTACGCGGGAAATGACGAAATTGATAGCAGCTGGCCTAGCTGCCTGTCTTCGCACCCAGTGCCAACCGCTTTTTCCCGTAGACTCAGTTTGAACATGAGCGAATCGTTTCCGTATGTACGACTATTGGTGTACACTGATTTCAAGAGGTGAGACTAATGAAACCAAATGCAATCGAAAATGACCGGGTAAACACCCGTATTCGCCACGATATCAAGCTAAAGGCTCAGGCTAACATTGAAAAATCCGGCTTGACACTATCTGAGTACATGCGTATCATCCTGACCCAAGCAGCTGAAAATGGTCTACCAGATGATTTCGCCTTACCCAATCATCAAGTGATCGAATCAATCGGACAATTTGCGGATTCTCTGGAAGGTGGTACCCCTTTAGAAGGTGGTACCGTCGATGAATTTGAACGCGCACTAAACTCATGACCCACAAAGTGTACTTTACCGCAAACTTTAAACGACAATACAAAAAGGTTCGTAAAAGTTCCCGATGGCAACCAATCTTTGAAGGTAACTTACCATTTGATGGGAAAAATCGCTCAGCGTGGCGTTACATCCTTGATTCATTTGAAGAACGCAATCCGCTACCTGAATACTTCTACGTGCATCCTCTTCACGTCCCTAAAAGCCTGATTCAGCGACTAAAACGGGATTTTGGTCTAAATAATCATGCAACAATAAAGGTACTAGAATTGCATTTAGATGGCCACAATGGTAATCATTTGCTCGTATACTATGACGATGAACGAATAACGGTATTCCTGGGTATCGGAACGCATAGCGATTTATTTGAGTAATTTATTTCAAAGCACGCTTACTAATCCTGAAAACGGTTAGCAAGTGTGTTTTCATGGCTTTTCACTCTGTATCACCACTGTTATCAACTAAGTCATCACAAATAATCCTTACACGAATCGAAATTTTGTGGTACGCTAGCATCTCGTGGGAAATTTAAACGAGGAGCAACACAATGCCTAAAAATTTCAAAGAAGAATTACTTTTCACTGCTGTGATGGCGGGCCTGATGGTCTTGGTCATGGCTGGTTACAACATCGCTTTAGCCGACGGGTTCTCCAACCACTTCATTCGTGAAGTCTTGGTTGGCTACCCACTGGCCCTCATCGTCGCCGCTATTTGCGACTTGGGGATCATCGGCCCCGGCGTTAAATACATCTTCTTCCACTTCATTATTAATGATTACATGAAGAAGAAACAAATTCGGATTGCCCTCACCATTTCCGTGATGATGGTGGCCGGGATGGTCACGCTGATGTCGCTGTTTGGCATGGTGGTCACCCAAAACTTTGGCGGCAACGTCTTCCTCACTTACCTGCACACCTGGATTTTCAACCTGTTCATGGCCTTGCCACTACAGCTGTTGATCGTTGGGCCCATCGCCCGCGCCATCCTGGGTGCCGTGCAGAAGCGGACTGCCCCAGCCGAAACTTTAGAAACGAAATCAATCGAAGATTAATCAACTAAACGTCGCCGCTACCACCAAGTAGTCGGGGACGTTTTTTATTTTTCAGTGGTCCCACGCCAACGAAAAAATAACCAGCCCCAATCGCCGTAAATGGCGGTTGGAGCTGGTTTTAGTTTACTTAGAAACTTTGCGAAATGCTGTTTGGCTAATGGTGACAGCTGCCTTTTTGGCAGGGTTAGATTACCCAATAAAAATTGACAGTCAACCTGCCCTAGTAAAAGATATCTGGTCTATCCCCGCAAAAAATCTCAGATGGTCTATTTACAATTATATTTATACGATAAACTTGTTGATGTGTGCCTGTTTTAGGACTATTATCTATTCAAGCTGGTAGAACCAACCAACTTAAATTCGTCGGTGACCTCTGAATGCATTCAGGAGCAATTGCCTAAAACGATTGAAGGTGCTGCCCATGTTTCACGCCATTTTTCCCTTTTGGCCGGCCATAATCGCAATGGTCGTTGGCCTATCGCTCAGACATCTTATCCTCAAACGATCCCACCACAATAAATTACTGAGGAAATTTTTAACCAGTAGTTGGCCACAGTTTATTATTATTTTTATCCTGTCCGTTTTAGCCATCCTGCTAAATTTCAAACACATCACACCAGCAATCGTTTTTTGGTTCATTGTCTTTAATTTAGGATTTGACGCGTTAACTTTTTGGTTAGACATGCCAACGAAAAAATAATCAGCCTGGGTCGTATGAAGGCGATCGGGCTGATTTTATTTTTTTCACAACTCCCTGTCAAATCAACGACGGCCGGTATATCGCCAATTTTCCATCCCGACTCACCGCTCTGCCCGGTGCACATCGCCGGTAATATCATCCGCTCCAAAATCATGTTGCCGGTACGCCTGGTCGTCCACGGGCAGGTGCTGCTCCAGCGTGGCAAAGGGCTGAACGCTCACTTCACCGTCGACACTTTCAAAGTCGAGCAAGTGGCCGCCAAACGAGTGATCATCCGCTAGAAAGTGGTCGTGGAATCCGGCAACCGCGATGCCGTCATAGAGTTCCGGTGCGTAGTAGCCAATCAGCGTCCCGGTGACTTCACCGCGTGAGAACACCCGTTGCTGCTGGGCGGCCTGCGCCAACGTTTGGTACGGCGGTTCCGACTTGGCGACGGCCCGGGTGCGAATGGCCGTGAACAGACCGGTCACCTTGACGGAGAAGAAGGCGTTGTCCAGCTGAGCCAGCGCGCGAATCTGCTGGTTGAGGTCGGCCTGACTGGCGCCCAGCACCGTCATCAACGGCTGGTAGTCGGCGTAGTGGACGTTGGCAAAGGGCAGGGTAAAGTCCCCGGGAACCTCGCAAACGTCGCCATGGGCATTGACCTGGTACGGGTGACCGTCAAGAATAATCAGCTCCCCGTCGAGCCCTTCCCCGGTACCGATGCCGGTGTCCCCGTGCCGCAATAGTTCGGTCATCGTCAGCGTGCCGGCCAATAATCCGGGCACCAGCAACGCCAGCGTTCCGTGTTGGTAGAGTGTCGCTGTCTTTTTCATTTGGAAGCTTCCTTTCGTTGTGCTTTGCCTCTACGATACCGCGTGGGGCGGGGATTGCAAGGAATTGGGTAGTCAAAAATGACCAGCCATCCGTATACAACTGATCATTTATCCTGCTAAATTTTATGTCTAACGATAGCGGATCGGGGGTCTTTAAACTATTGAGTAGTCTCCACAAATTTCAAAGACAACGAAACGTCAACCGCCCAGTTTCATCCCCCACCCGCAGCTTTAACTCTCCGACACGACCAGCCGTGGCCAGGTCTTCTGCCACTGCTTCGCCGCCATGCGCTGACGAAAGAGGGCCAGGTGTTGGGCGTCCTGCTGGTAAAAGGGAATCGGTCGACAGCGAAAATGAACCAGGTCGGCCACACCATGGGGTGCAATCAGCCGAACCGTCTCTCCGTCCTCGTCCAGGTAGGCGCCAATGCAGGTGGGCACCTCGATGAAGTGGCCAATGGCGTCGGCCACGGACGTGAACTCGGGCGCGTCTGGGAAATTGTAGTGGGCCATATAGACCTCATTTTTCACTTGCCACTGGTACTGTGGCGCCAGCTCGGTCAGGTGTGCGTAAATCTTCAGGTCATCACTGGCCGGCCGCTCGGGGTCGAAGAATACCACGTCAATGTCGCTGAGGAGTGCCACCGGCTGCCCGCTCAGCACCTGCCAAACCGTATTGCGAATACTACCGGCCGCCAGCGCTCCCTGCTTGAGGTGGCAGTCGCGGATGAGTTCCAGGATGTGCATCAGCTCAGGGTTGGCGGTGATGATGGCTTGGACTTGGGATTCGGGTGTCATGTTTTAGGGCCTCCTATAGCTGTTTAACGTATAGCCAAAGAAAAAATACAGCGTAGTTTTTCTTAGCTATGACAAAATTAGCAACACAATCTGGATATACAAAATTTCATTAAGCCGATACATAGTCATTCTTAGCCGTTGCATAGGCGTCGATAACTTCTTCATTCGTAATTTTTTCACGTTTGCTGAGAATATCTGAAACTGCCTCACTCACTAAAATGTTTCTTGCAAAGTTCCGCGAATCATTAGCAGCAAACATATCCTTTAACCACGAACCAAGCTTCTTGTTCTGGAAGGTCATTTTTAAAATCTCTTGGAATTCTTCGTGAGTAAGTCCGGACACCATGACCACATCTAAGAATTCTTCTTTAAACACTTGATACATTTCTTTGGCATCATCTTCGACAAAAATATCCAAAACCTTTTTGGTAAAGTATCCAGCGACTGGTGCCGTAATTATTCCCGCCGGACCGGAAACAAGACCAACTGCTATAGAAACGCTACCCAAAACAGATCCTTTAAATAATTGTTTCGTTGAGATTCGTCCCCGAAGAGCATCAACAGTTAAAGGTCCAAAGGTTATCGCCACGGTTATAATATTACCGGCGTACTTTCCAATATCTTCAGCCCCCTGTTTCAGGCCTATGCTTTTAGCCAATCCGGAGCTTACCAATTTTTGACCGATTTTAGACTTTGCGGCTTGACTAGAAAACAAAATAGCCCCCGCTGACATGACGCCCGCAGAGATTGCCGAACCCCCAGCAATTTTTGCAGCATCTTTCTTTTCAGCTCCCTGCCATCTTGCAGAAGCATAAGTCATTATAAATGTAATTCCAATCGTTGGTAATGATTGTTCCACGGCATTTAAGGAATCTACCGTGAGGGATTCAATGGTTCCTGCCTTCACGATTCTAGCATAGCGGTCCCCCTCGAAAAGGCCACACTTGACTAACTTTGAGGCATCGTTGGGATCTGTATGTCCTTCAACATTTCCCTTTTCAATTTGTTTTCTCATGTACTCAATAGAGCTACGGTACTGGTCTTTTGGAACCTCCGTAGGCATTTCTCCATATTGATATTTCCCCATTTTTTGCGTATTTCCATCTTTGAATGCCAACTTAATGCTGTCAGCACTATTTTTCCCGGCATATTGGCCATTACTATCTAGCCTAATAGACGTTTTGACTTGTACCTTTTTGCCAAAGCTTAGCCGGTCTGGTCCGTGCTTAGCATTGTCCTGACCTCGTAATCCACTATTCGTTAAAAAACCACCATCTAACACTGAATTAGCATATTCTGCCGCGACACCATGACCTTGGCGTCCATTTACCATTTGATTGATTTGAATGTTATGTAAATTTCTGGCCGAAGTACCCCCTGCTTGCGCACGAGAACCTGTATTAATAGCGCTAGCATCAGCACTGGCGTTCAGATTTTTCTCAGCTACATGACTATACTCATCAAACATAGCCTTGCGATTATCGTCCCCATCCTGTTCGTCAGCCTCAAGGTTAGCCAAATCATTATCTAAACTCTGATTGAACTTTTCATCAATCAATCCGGTATATAAGTCACGTGTAAATCCCGCCTTTATTAGTCTATCCGTATTGGCAACTAACAGGCCGTAATTGAGAAGTGGATACTCCTCTAACTTTATTTTTGCTTCTTTTAACCCTGAGCAAATCGTTATAGTCTGCTTTTCTTCATCATAGGTAACAAACCACATACCAGAAAATAAAAGTTCAACACTGTCGACAACGAATCGGGACTCTTTATCTTTGGTATCCTTCGAGAGAACTTGTGTCGCAATCCCAATACCACGGTTAGTCACAACAATTCCATATTCACGTAATTCCGAATCAATTGAACTCCGAATTGGATAGTATCCGTATACGATATCTCCGTTCCCGAATATATTCTCAAACGAAGACGCAAAGTACTCAGCCCGACCAAAAGGAACCTCATCTCCTGAAAAAGGCAACGCTCTTCCAAGCCCCTCCATTCTTTCAGCAATGCCATCATAAGTATAATTGCTTTCAGAATTTTGCTTGATCCAGGCGTTAAATCGCCTTTCCATTCTTTTCGATTTAACAGTTTCACTATTCGAATAGATTAGAATTCCAATAGTAGCAACTAAAATCAAAATGATTATAGGATGATTCCCAAACATACCAAATACGAGCAATGCTACCGGCACTCCGATAATCCACTTCCAGTATTTCTTTCCTACAGTTGCAGCAATCACAACGATTGCAATTATTATGATTAATTCCATTCTTGTCACTTCCTCGAATTCATCTGTCTCTAGCTCAAAGAGTCGTCTCCCTTGCAAGCTATACTCTTTAATTATATTACTGCCAAGCGAGCTATTCTAGCATTAAAAAAATTGTTTACTCAATATAAGTTTCGTAATTTTATGCCCCCTCACTTCTCCCGCCCCAACTGAATCATCTGCCGCACCCAACGCTGAGAATAGTCATATTTCCGCGTCAGATCAGCGATGTTGTGGCCATTGTATTCAATCCGGATTTGCTCCGCCACCTTGTCCCGGGCGTAGAGGCGCATGGGAAACGACACCTGCTGACCGCGATACAGCTGAAAAATCTTCTCCGTCAGGTCTTCACCCACTAATTCCACCAGCTGAGCATACGTATCCTGTAATAAATCGACTTGCATTTTCATTTAAAATTCCTCCTTCACTGATTTCTACACTCCACAGAGTAGCAAACGTTCAATGCTAGCTAAAATGGCGTTGGCCGTACACCCCACCGGCAAGTTGCCAGGCACTACGCCTGAGGTCTTGCCAAGATTCGGCGAATGCTGCGACTGGCGTAATTGTGCTTTCGCGCTAGCGCCACCACGCTCATCCCCCTTTGATATTCTTCCCGAATGACCACGGCCTCTTTTTGCTGGTCCCACAAGCGCTTGGGAAAACTGATCTGTGAACCACCAAAGTAGGCGCACAACTTTTTCGTGGCACCGGGCCCGATAACTCTGGCCAACTCCCGATACTGCTCGTGCCAGTTCTGCATTTCATCCATGTCGATTCCTCCATTGCTAACTGAATGACTTGAGTTTACAATGACAACTAGACAAAATATGTCCACCTACAAAAAAAGGAGGCCGCCAAATGAATGCCGCCTACCGTCAACTTATTATTTTTCAATTACTACTAACGCATCACCTGGTACAGAAATCAGAAATGGCCGAACGCTTTCACGTCAGTCCCCGCATGATTCAACGGGACTTCAGTCAGATTCGCCAGTTCATCACGGACCAGCGCTTATTTTATCAACTAACCTATCACCGTCAATCCGGCGGCTACCAGCTTGAAACCACCCAAGCCACCGTCTCCAAGCAAGCCATCCTCTTGCTCATCAAGATTGTGTTGGCCAGCCGGTCGTTGACCACGGTTGAAATGACCCAAACTATTGATGGCCTGCTCCAACTCATCCCCGCCACTGACCAGGCTGAGATTCAACCCATCATCAAAAATGAACGTTTTTACTACCAGCCCGTCCATCACGGGCAGCCGCTCCTGAACAGTGTCTGGGAACTCAGTCGCTTCATCAGCCAACGACAAACGCTGACCATCACCTATCAGCGCCAACACCGTGAAATTGTGACCCGCACGATTCTCCCCGAAGCCATTATCTTTTCGGAATACTACTTTTACGTGGTGGCCTACAACGCCAAGTACCAAAACAACCTCTTCTACCGTGTCGACCGGATTCGCCACATCCAGGTCACCAATCAGCAGCCCATCACGCGCACCCGAGCAGAACGGTTTGAGGATGGCGAAATGCGCCGGCTGGTCCACTACATGCAGCCGGGAAATAAAATGACGGTTCGCTTTAAATTCTGGGGCATCGTGGAGGCCGCCTTGGATCGCTTTCCTACGGCCAAAGTCATTGCCCGTTACCCTGACGAGGATGCCGCCTTGATTGAAGCCACCACCTTTGACCGTGGCGCCAAGATGTGGCTACTCAGCCAAGGCGCCATGGTTCAGGTCCAGTCGCCCAGCACCTTTGTCGCCGACGTCCGGAACGAGCTGGCACAGATGCAGGCCCGCTACTAACATTGGCTCCCGAACCAGTCAGCTACTCCAATGGATGCCCCTTCAGAACCACTACCGTTCAGTGTATCTGGTATGAACGGCCATCGCTAATGCTGTCGTCAAAAAAAGACGCTTGGGCACTTGTCCAAACGTCTTTTCCTATTGCTCTTCCCGGTGCTTCTGAATAATCTGGCGAATCCACCGCTGGGAGTATTCATACTTCTTGGTGAGCTCGGCGAGATTGTGGCCATCGTATTCCTCCACAATTTGTTCAGCCACCTTATCGCGGTTGTACAAGCGCATGGGAAATGAAATTTGCCGTCCCCGATACATTTCATATATTTTTTCGGTTAACTCTTCACCCACTAATTCATACAATTGGGCGTACGATTCTTGCAGTAAATCAACCCGCATTGCCATTGGCCATTCTCCTCGCTATAATGTTTTTTGCCTTTATAGCGTACCAAAGGTGTACGGCTCTTAAAACTGTATTCGGCCTTACACCCATAAGGTATTCTTCCCGTCTACTCCGCTGTTTTTTGTGAATTCCGTCTTGTATAATTCCTTTTCTTTTAAATGTCCCCTACATTTTCCATGCCATTTAGCGTATGCTTAAGACCGTTCAGTAGCGAAATAGCCGCCGAACGATACGATAAAAATAAGGAGCGACTTTACATATGCGAAAATGGCAACTAGGCCTCGTCACGGCCCTACTCTTACTACCCTTGGCGTTCAGCATCACCCCAGCTTCCGCCAAGACCACGACAACCACAACAGCAGCCAAGACGGCTAAAACGGTGAAGCAAACGACGCCGAAGAAACATTACCTCATCGTCATGGGCCACGGGGCCGGCGATCCTGGCGCCCGCGGTAACGGCACCACCGAAGCCCATTTTTTACGGCAATACATGTTGCCCCAGCTCCGCAAGTACGCCAAGGAAGTCACCCACAGCACGATCACCTTCTACAATCCCAAGCGCAACCTGGTCAGCGACACGCTCTACCATCACCAGGGCTCTTACAACATCAACAAGCACACGACCGTCATCATGTTCCACTTGGACGCGCCGGCCGGTCACGGGGGCCACGTCATCATCCACAAGAAGCACCCCACGGCCCGTGACAAACGCCTGGCCAAGGTCATCAAGAAATACGTTGGCCTGAACCGCGCTTACAACGGCTACAGCTTCCGAACCAACCTGCGGAACTGTAACGTGCTCCGCCGCCGGGGCATCGACTACAGCCTGGTCGAATCCGGTTTCATCACGAACAAGCGCGACGTGACCCACCTGAAGAAACACATGGCGAAGATTGCTAAGGCTGATATTGAAGCAATCACCAATGAACAGCTGAAATAAGCCCCGCCGTTGCCCACCAAACTGAATCTGAAACCCAAAACCAGACTCCCGTTCTTTCCACTAACTGGTGACGTGACAGCTGGCCTAACTATCACTAATTTTATAAAAACGGACCCGAGCCCTCACCCGCTCAGGTCCGTTTTGCCGGTCAGATTACAAATTTCATTTCTCAATCGTCCACCGTCGCCAAAAACTGGTAGACTAGATGAGCAAAGAGGATTCACACGAAACACAAGGGGGCGTGGCGGATGCCGTACATCTACTTAGGAACTGCCATTATTGGCGAATTGATTGGGACAAATCTACTCAAGGCGGCGGCCGGCTTCTCGCGATTCTGGCCGTCGGTTGGCGCGTTGGTGGCGTATGGCTTATGCTTTTTCTTCCTATCGTTGGCGATGAAATTCATCGACCTCAACGTGGCCTACGCTATCTGGGCGGGGGTCGGCATCGTGATCACCACGGCCCTCTCACTGGTCCTGTGGCACGAATCACTCAACCTGGCCAGCGTTCTGGGCATCGCCCTTGTCGTCATCGGCGTTGTGGTGCTCAACCTGTACGGACCCAGCCATTAAAGTAGTTTTACGATAAGAATATTTATAAGCGAAATCACTCGCAGTGGGCCACGGAAAAAGCGTATACTGGTGCCACGTTGTGCGTTCGTTCTGGCGGCACAGCGTGGTATCACATCACAGGCTTTCACTCAGGGTGACCGTCATTTTTTTCGTTTCCAGCGACGGGATTCCCTGAGTTTGACTGGTAACCCATACGAGAACTGGAGGCTTTACTATGACAGAAACGGTCGTCATTTTAGGCGCAGGATCAGGATTTGGCTTCGCGATTGCACAAGCTTTCGGGCAACAAGGGAAGCACGTGGTCCTGGCCGCTCGGCACGAGGACGCGCTACAGCGGATGACCACGCAACTCCGCGCCGCAGACATCAGTGCAGATTGGCTCGTCGCTGACGCCACCAATTCTCAATCGACCGCCGACCTCTTTCGGCAGGTCGTGCAACACTTTGGCATCCCCGAGACCTTCGTCTATAACGTGGCTAATACCACGTTGGACCAGCCCCGCGAGACGCCAACTGAGCGGATCGACCAGGCCTTTGACAGCAACGTCTTGGGGGCCATTCGCGCAACCCGCCAGTTCCTGGACCTCGCCGATACCACCGTCCCCCGCAACATCCTGATTACCGGGGGTGGCGCGGCGTTGCATCCCGTCCAGGCGACCACGACGCTCTCCCTGACCAAGGCGGCGCTGCGCAGCTACTGTTATTCACTGGCCGATAGTCTGGCAGACACAGCCGTTTACGTGGGTTTGATCACCGTGCAGGGCATCTCGGGCACCAGTGAAGCCATGCAGCCGGAAAATGTGGCTCAGGCGTACATCCAGGCCGTGACCGACCGCAACCAAACGGAAACCTTGTACCCGGCGGGCGAGCAAAAGACGTCCGAGTTCACGGCACTCAGAGCCGCCACCCGTGACCCCGCAAGCCTCCAAGCCTTCCTCAAGGAACATCCCGCGGCGAAAAGCTTCTTGGAGACCCATCCGGAGTTTTTGCAGGAGTAAGTTACGTTGGGTGAAGTGCACTGGTTGGTACGCTTGGCTGGCGGTCTATTGCGATTTTAGAGATTTCTATTAGTACAGAAAAAGGTGCGACATAGAAGCAATCCGGCGATTAGCTGGACACCTTCTATGTCGCACCTTTTATTATCCTAAATTCTCTAAATTTAACGATCAAGTTTAACATACTCAATGAGCTTCAAACAGTAACCACTAAAACAGCGTCATCACCGATTCACTTCAACTTCATACTTGAAGATTTCTTCCAGGCTAGGGTAATGTTGATTAAAGACTGGTAGGTAACCCTCGCTGGTGACTTTATTAAACAATAACTTTCCGTCAGACTCACTCTGAAGTCTTATGTGGATTGGACCGTTATTGTCTTGATTTAGTCTTTCAATGCCCGGCAGCGTTTTAAGTTTAGAAATATCAGAATAACCTTCTACTTCAACGCTTAGTCGCCCAAATTCTTTGTAAACGTCGTCAACGTACCCTTGTAAAACCGTTTCTCCATGACTTAGCATGATAATATAATCGGCTAATTTTTCGACATTAACCATATTATGCGTGGAAAATATGATCATTGTCCCTCTTGCTTTCGCTTCCAAAATTGCCTCAATCAGAAGGTCCGCATTAACTGGATCCAACCCTGAAAATGGTTCATCCAATATCAATAGCTTGGGACTAAACATCAAACACGCAATCAGCTGAATCTTTTGAGCATTGCCTTTAGATAAGGACTCAACCTTATCTGATGGCTTCCCAACAACATTCAGTTTCTCCATCCAATACATCAGTATTTTTTCTGCCTCTCGTTTCTTCATACCATGAAGAGCGGCAAAAAATATAAGTTGCTCTTTAATGGATTCTTTTTGGTATAACCCACGCTCTTCCGGCATATAGCCAATTTTCCTTCTGAACCGCCAATCCATTACCTGACTGTCCCAAAGAATCTGCCCTTTATCTGGTTGAAAAAAGTCTAAAATCATGTGGAAAGTTGTCGATTTTCCTGCCCCATTTTGACCAATTAAACTTACAATTTCGCCTTCTTTTACCTTGAAAGAAAGATTTTCAACCGCTGCAAACCGTTTAAATCTCTTTCGAACGCTATTCAATTCAAGCATAATCTTCCCTCCCACTGAATATTTTTCGACTATTCTTACCTGATCATCCTAATCGTGTTCTTCGGCAAATCCCTGTAAACACTCGTACAAGAGCATCTAACTTTGCTCATCATTTATATTTCTCCCTAGAATTCATTGAAAATGCCCTGAACATGGGACTTCCGATTTTCTTAGACAACATTCCCTCACGATACTGTTTGACACTTTTCCGAAAGATTGCAGTCGTAATGAGCAACTCCAATACTAGGTTCAGTAGAGCTTCCCAATACGTCACACTCTTTTCTGCTAATAGTGTCGGAAATAGTAATGATCCAATTGGTGGAACTACTAAAATCACGTTTATATACACCCTCATAGTAGAGATTCCTGACGAAAAATACACCGGACTATTAAAGAAAATTGCTACGACCGCCCCTGTGCCGATTAGTAGCATCACAGGAATGATAGCGGCTGGTATTTGGCTCTCATCATTGATGTAAGAGGCAAATTCAGTCGTCCAGATTAAGGAAATAAAAATCGCAACAATTGTATCCAAAACAACATATACTAAAAGCCAACTTGGCGTTTTTGCAAATAATTCTATCAAGAATCTACTACCTGTCGATTCTCCATAAATCTTGAAGAACAAAAGATATATCAGCATCTGCCCGCCTAGCAACAAGTATATGCTCATAATCTTACCGAACAACTGTTCTTTAGCGTCCACCATAACTATTAGTATTTCACCTAACTTGCTAGTTTTGTCAGTAGCCACGGAGCTGGCAATAATTGATACATAAGATAGGCACACCATAAATATGAAGCCTGGCAAAACATTTCCCCATAGTTTCTCTACTTCAAAACTTGAGAGACTATCGATATTAAAATCAGCACCTTCATATCTATCAAAAATTGATGTAAACAATAACGGCCAAATTATTATTGTCCAATAAGATATCGACGTCACCTGATTATAGGTTTCATGCCTTGCTATAACAATCATTTGAGCTATATTGGATTTCCCTCCATTTGAAATAATATCCCCTCCGATATCAGCTTATGAGTACTTACTGTATAATCTTAAAACAAACCACGAATAGACCAACCATAGCGCAAATTGGACAATCACTGACAAGAGAACCATTAGCATTGAATCAACGTGAATCAATACCCTATGAAACTCAAACAACTGTGATAAGACTGGCAACCCCCAAACCATCTTTTTGATCAGATTCCCCCACTGGGATTCCCCGCTCAGTTGTGCGTTGACAACACTACAAATTATGGTATATGCCGGAATCACTGAAATTGCTTGTGACAAATGGCTTTTATTCTTTACAAGCATACCAATATTTGCTGACAAAACTAGTATCCAGAGAGTGGCTTGCAACAATAGACAGGCACCAATAACACCAGTCACTGGTTCAAACGCTTTAAATGCGTCTCGCAACCAAGCGCTATATTCGTTTAGGATGAAAAAAAACAGAATATAGAGTGACATACTAAATATCATCAGCAATATCACTCCCAAGAATCTGCCAATTAATTGCGTACGCGGACCACTCATTGACCACAATAAGTCACTCACCTTTGACGAACGGTCCTTCTCTGATTCACTACCCATTATCGGTGAAAATACCAATCCAATCGTGATAACACTCACCGCTAGAATCACTTCAGCACCTTTAAAATCAACAACCATTCCTTTTGAATCACCATATAGCGGTTCCAGGAAGAAGACTGAAATCAGCACAATCACGGAAAAGGGCCAAATGATTCCCGACCAATACGAACTTTTCCTCACATCTCGAATAAAGGTAAATCTTGCCACTGCACCTATTTCTTTCATTAACATACTTATTGAAAACAAAAAATAGAAAGTTAAAGCTGAATGTAGGGATATACCTCCGGCCTCGTGATGTACCATATTCTACTTGTGATGTTTCTTTTTCTTGTTATTGTAGCAACGGCAATTGCCGTTGCTACAAATGTAAACGTAAACTCAGTAACAGGAATTGTCCAAGCAGTATTAGCTTCCATCTTCCCATTTGAAACCTTAGAAATGCGGGAAAGCCGATCCATATCAACTTTTCTATTATTCATTTTCTTTTCACTCCTCTCATACAAAGTAGCCCAACGGAGGATACCACCAAAGTTAAAAGAAACAGCAATTCAGCATCTTGATTCATGCTGTGTTTCCTAATTGCGTTTCTAAAAATCATCCTAATGCTTTATTGAAAAAATTTTGAATTGGAAAGAACCTGGCTGTTTCCAAGACGACTGTCGCCGATACTAGCAACATGAACAAGCCGACTAACAATGACACTCCCGAACAATTATTGAAAACTATATTGGAGAAAAAACATTCCAATACGGAAAATAAAGGAAATTATTAGAATCATAATACATGTTTTTTATAACGTTCGCCTCATATCTGTACTCTTAGTTTGATAGCTACTAGAAATAGAGTACCGAATCAAAAAAGCATTGTCAACAGGTAAACCGTTAATATTATTAAATAAATATTGCTTTTACAAAATGTGAAAATCGTTATTAAGAAATCTACTATCCATTGATTGAAAACAGGCTTAATTTCCAGCTGAAATGAGGCCATTATGGTTACGTGGCTACAGAAGTTCTCAAGCTTGGAGCTTGTCCATTCATGACGGCGTAAAATTTTTCAGCAACACTATTGCTAAAGCAAACTCAAAAATCATTCAAATTTCAGATAGACTTCAATACATTGGAACAGGAATTTCTCCAAGACAAACCAGTCACCTGTTCCTATCGGAAGATTACACCAGAAAGAAACTACTTTCACATAATGACTTAATAAACTAACCTTACAAACTACCAAGACCTACGCGCAGCAAGGTTTCATCGAACTCCCACCTTCCTGAAACAAAACTATTTGTGAAAAAACTCACATTCTTTCCCAAAACGCGTTATAACTGAAGTTGAGGGATAGTTCCGCAACGTATTGCCTAGCCGTTTGATGTACCGGGTGACGCTAGTTCCATCACCTCAGCGTGTTCTTTGGGGTCAAGTTAGTCCGTCTTGATGATGTTGAAGGGAGTCTTATAGTTATGTCTAAGAGTTCAGTTGCATTAAAACACTATCAAATGTACATCAACGGTGAGTTTAAGGATTCATCATCCGGTAATTTAATTACCGTGCTCAATCCCGCAACTGGGGAACCGATTTCCACTGTTCCTAGCGCAACACTAGACGAATGCCGGGAAGCCATTGACGCTGCCTACGAAGCACAGAAGTCCTGGAAGAAAGTTCCTGCCGCAACCCGTGGCCAGTATCTGCACGACGTTGCCACAGAAATTCGGAAGGACTCCGCTCACCTGATCGCCATGCTCCAAGAAGAACAAGGTAAGGTCAAGGGCTTGGCTACCACTGAAATTCTGTTCTCTGCCGACTACTTCGACTACATGGCCAGCGCATCACGGACCTACGAAGGCGAAATTCTCCAGTCAGATAATCCAAACGAAAATATTATGATTGCTAAACAACCTATTGGTGTCGCTGCCGGCATCTTACCTTGGAACTTCCCATTCTTCTTAATTGCTCGGAAGATGGGTCCAGCCTTAGTTACTGGGAACACCATCGTTATGAAGCCAAGTACCGACACACCAAACTTAGGCTTGGAATTTGCTAAAATTGTTGAAAAAGTTGGGATTCCTAAGGGTGTTGTCAACATCATCACCGGTCCCGGCTCCGTCATTGGTGACGAATTATCACGTAACAAGAAGATTGGCATTATCAGCTTGACCGGTTCCGTCAACTCTGGGAAGCGGGTCATGGAAGCTGCTGCAACCCACATGGCCAAGGTTTCTTTGGAATTAGGTGGGAAAGCACCTGCCATCGTCTGCAAGGACGCCGACATCGACTTGGCTGTCCAATCCATCATCGACTCCCGTGTCGACAACAACGGGCAACTTTGCAACAACTGTGAACGGGTTTACGTTCAAGAAGACGTTGCGGCTGAATTTACTAAGAAGTTAGCCGACAAGATGGCTGCCGTAACCGTTGGCGACCCAATGCAAAATGAAGACATCGGCATGGGTCCACTGATCAACCAGGGCGCCTTAGACAAGGTTGCTGGCATGGTCGACCGCGCCGTTGAAGCTGGCGGCAAGCTGGAAACTGGTGGCCACAAGGTTAAGATTGCCAACGGCTTCTACTTCGAACCAACCGTTATTACCAACGTCAAGCAAGACTCTGAAATTGTGCAAGACGAAATCTTTGGCCCAGTTCTGCCAGTCTTGACCTTCAAGACCTTGGACGAAGCCATCGACATGGCCAACGACAGTGACTTTGGGTTGACCTCATCCATCTTTACCGAGAACATCGAGAACGCTACCCGCGCTGCCAATGAACTCGAAGATGGTGAAACTTACATCAACCGCTTTAACTTCGAAGCCATGAACGGGTCTCACTCCGGCTGGAAGGAATCCGGTATTGGTGGTGACGATGGGAAGCACGGGATTGAAGAATTCCTCAACACCCACGTCATTTACCTGCAGGGTCACCCAGAAAAGACCTTAGCTTAAGCGTGCTGAAAGAAGATTATTCCCTTGCGAATGATCTTTTTTCTGTGAAAGTTACCCTTATTTGAAATTGGGGTCGTGCGCGGCTAACGGCCGTCGCCTCAGTGGTCATCGCCATTTGTTAGGCGTAACCGAAACGGTGGCTTTCATGAAAGCGCTTGCTTTTACCGCTGATTGTGACATAATTATCAAGTGTAAATAACTTTTAAAAACGAGGTGCCAATTATGAAGATTCAAGCTGCAGTTGTTGATAAGCAAAATGCTGATTTTGAAATTCGTGATGACGTTGAACTGGCTGACATGGGCGCGGACGATATCCAAGTCCACATGGTTGCCAGTGGGATTTGCCACTCCGACGAAGCCCTGCGTACCGGGGTTGCCACCATTGATTACCCAATCGTCTTGGGCCACGAAGGTTCCGGGATCGTGGAAAAGGTCGGGCCAGAAGTTACCCAATTCAAGCCAGGCGACCACGTTGTTTTAAGTTTCTACGGCTGTGGGAACTGCAAGAGCTGTCTGTCCGGGATGCCAACACAATGTGAAAACTACGCGGCCAACAACCTGTCTGGGGTCCGTCCTGACGGCTCCGCTCACTTTACTGAAGCTGGTCACAACGTTGCTGACATGTTTGACCAAAGCTCCTTCACCTCAACCACGGTGGTTCGTGAACGGAACGCCGTTAAGGTTAGCAAGGACCTCGACTTACGGAAGCTCGGCCCGCTGGGTTGTGGCTACGTAACTGGTTCTGGGACTGTGCTCAACACCTTGAAGCCAAAGCCTGGTGACACGATTGCCGTCTTTGGGACTGGTGCCGTTGGGTTGGCTGCTATGATGGCCGGCCGGATTTCCGGTTGCACCAAGGTCATTGCCATTGACATCGTCGACTCTCGTTTGGACTTAGCCAAGGAACTCGGCGCTACCGACGTCATCAACAGTAAGAAGGTTGGCGACGTGGTCAAGGCTGTGCAAGACTTGACCGGCGGCTTTGGTGTCAACTACGCGGTTGATACAACCGGTGTTTCCAGTGTGATTGCTAGCTCCATCCAAGCCTTGGCTCAAGGTGGGGTCTCCGCAGCGATTGCCGTTACCGACCAACACATTGACCTCGACACCTGGAACGACCTCTGTGTCAACGACAAGGCCGTCATTGGGGTTAACATGGGCGACTCCGTTCCACAAATCGACATCCCTCGTTTGATTGAATTCTACAAGATGGGTATGTTCGACTTTGACAAGACTGAAAAGTTCTACAAGTTCAGTCAAATCAACGAAGCCAACGCTGATTCCGTTTCCGGGAAGACCATCAAGCCTGTTCTGGTCATTGATGACAGCTACGTTCCTGGGAAATAACACCTTTAAAATTTAGCGTCATGAAGCCGGACAATCCTGTGAGATTGGCCGGCTTTTTGCGTTCGCTCAGGTTTGAAAAGCCAAAGGCCCAGCTAACAGAGATTGAATCCACAAGATTAGTTGTTAATTGCCACCTGCGGCTGCCAGAGATTCCGGCTGCTGTGGGGACCACCTGCGGCCTGAGAAGCGGTCCTCCGGCTCGGTTTGAAGCCTGACAAAATCGTCAGTCTCCAAACGCGTCCCACGCTGTAAGCTGAAAAATCTCAGCTAACACCGTCGACACAGCTGCCTACATCTCTGTCCTCCTCCGGTTAACCTAGGTTCTTCAACGTGACATTGATGGAACCCATCGCTGGACCGGCAGCTTTTATCCAGAATAATTGATCGCAGCCGTGGGGATTTTCATCATAGACAAATACTAAAAGGGATTGACCATGGCCATACCGGTTCCCCAACATCGTACCTTAGTCAAAGTTCTCTGCACCCATATCCGTTTGTCAGTCTGTTTCTGTAATCGCAAGGCTTTACGAATTACTTTAGGAACAGTAATCTGATTCTTAGACGTCACTTTAACCACAGCTGAGCGCTGCGCCTTCATCACCATCAACTACAGCATCGCCGGTGGGCCCCACCGCCACAATTGATACGTCAGACTTACAGAAACTAAAAAGCGTTGCCCGACAACTCAGTCAGACAACGCTTTTAACGACTACACCAACTACACCAAAGCAACCGACTGTGAACTTTAAGATTGATTGCTTTTACTACCTCATTACACATTGTTTGGCGTAAATCCAATACTTAATCGTGCCCCCAAAGCGAAGGCAATCTTTGACATGGTATCAATACTAGTGTTATCTCCCCGCTCAATTCTAGCCATCGTTGACTGAGGAACATTTGCCTTCTCAGCAAGCTCCCGTTGCGTCAAGCCAGCCGCTTCCCATGCCTTCATGGTTACCACTGCACTAGATAACTTTGCACTTTCAATTTCGTACCCCGCCTTAAACTCTGGATCTTGCAACTGGACTTTTAAATAGTTATTAAATTTAATTGTTGCCATCCTAACTACTCCCAGTACTCTTTAAGAATAATATGTGCATACTTCATCTGATTTGTTGGTGTTTTCTGCGACTCCTTAGTAAATCCGTGAGTAATTATCATTTAATTACCCTCTGCCTGGAATTTCTTCTCAGGCGCTTTTTATACGGGTAACAACTATTAACTATTGATTCTCTGTCCCCGCAATTTCCTTTAAAAGCCGCTGGCACTGCTCCGCCACCGTACTACACTCATCAAAACAAATATCTTCACTGCCCAGTAAATCCCGGCCCAGCCACCACTGCGCTAGCTGTGCACGACTAAACGGTTGGGCCTTGATCTGATTGCGTTTCACTGTGGTCGCAAAGGTCACGTCAAAATAACCGATCACCATGGCGGTGTCCCACGTTTGTTTAAGGGTCCGCAGAAATTCGCCATACACCGAACGCTTCAGGATACCTTCTAAAATAATGATGGTGAATCCCTGCGCCCGGCCCCAGGCAATCAACTCGGCCATGACCGCGATGGCCGGCGTCCCTGCCGTATCCGGGGCGTGCAAAATTTCACGACGGACCACATCTTGGCTGATCAACAGCGCTGTCGGCCCCAGAACGCGCTGTAACTCCCGTGCCGTCGTCGTTTTTCCGGACCCGGAATTCCCACGTAACACCACCAGTTTTGTCACGCGTTCCATCCCTTTCAACATTCTCAAAAGAAGCGTTTCAGATTTTTAATGATACGCGCCATATCTTTATCTGCAAGTTTCCCAGCAATTTTCTTCTTTAATACTAAACTTAAATTTATCCTGCTTCCTTATTTGTAGGGCCTCACGCACGGACTTAGGCACTGTGATTTGATTCTTAGAAGTAACTTTTGCGACCGCTGACTGTTGCTGATTTCTCACTGTCATACGCTCATCTCCAAATCACTTTTAAGTTGAGTCTAGCAGGCAGCAGGTCGTAAGGCAAACGTAAGGAATTTTAGCTTTATTTTTGAGAACGACTTTGACAAACTCACTAATTTCACCATAAAATTCGGACATTTACAACTTTAACCGTTCAGGGGACTGGTAAAAGTGATATCATCGTGATATCATTAAGCTATCAACAGGAGGGAGCTATATGGCAAAGGAACCACAAAAACGTTTTCTATTACGGCTGGATGAAAGCCTTTTTAAACGGGTCTCTGCGGCGGCCGACGCTGATGGTCGGAGCATCAACGCCTACATCGCTCAGGTGCTAGCGCGCGCGGCACCACAGGGCAATTGGGAACAACGACAGCTGATTGGTCGGGCCATTTCGGGGAAGGAATTGGACGTCAAATCTGGCTTGGTTTTGATCTCTGGCATCTACTACCGTTACCTGCTGGAATCACCTGAAAAACCAGATAAAGCCGCAAACTATACGGTCATCGAGAGTCACGGGAATATTTTAACATTGAAGAAAATCTAGGGGGAATCGCCATGTTTGGGATTAGAATTGTTCGTCAAAATAATGAAGGTTTAGTAGAAACGCTTGGCAAATACAAGCACACGGTCTTACCCGGCGTGCATTTTTACCTGCCCGGCATCCAAAAGATTCGGACCGTCAGCCTGGCCATGTCGCCACTGGCGCTGCCCAATTACTCGGTCATTACCAAGGATAACGCCGACGTCTCAGCCAGTCTGACGCTGAACTACCACGTGACCAACGCCGTGAAGTACCAGTACGAGAACACGGACTCCGTGGAATCCATGGCGCAACTCGTTCGGGGTCACTTGCGCGATATCATTGGCCGGATGGACCTCAACCAAGCGTTGGGTTCCACAGCAAAAATCAACCTCGAACTCGCCACGGCCATTGGCGACTTGACCGATACCTATGGCATCAACGTTGACCGGACCAACATCGACGAACTGACGCCTTCTAAGGCCATTCAATCCGCCATGGACAAGCAGTTGACGGCCGACCGGGAACGGATTGCGACCATTGCCAAGGCCGAAGGGGAAGCCAAGTCCATTGAGCTGACGACCAAGGCCAAGAACGACGCCTTGATGGCCACCGCAACGGCTCAGGCGACGGCCACTCGGACCCGGGCTGACGCTGAGAAATACCGGATTGACACGGTCAACTCCAGTCTGGGAACGGCCACGCATGAGTTCTTCGAGAACCAATCCATTTCCGCCTTCAGTGACCTCGCCAATTCACCCGCAAACGTGGTGGTGGTGCCGAGTGATCACGTCGCTGACCTGGGACAGATCCCGGCGATTGGCGCGGCCTTGAAGACCGGACTAGCGGAACCCAAAGCACCCGCAGTCAAAAAATAATCTGACACGACAACAGCTCCCCAACGACCACACTGGCCTGCTGGGGAGCTGTTGCGCTGTCCGGGGTCAACTGGTGTAAAATGAACCTATCCCGTGTTCAACCAGAAAGGTCGCGAAATGATGGTCACTCGCCAAGCTATTTTCACCTACGCAGAAGACACGTACGGCATCACCCCGGAATATCTCTTCAAGTCGTACCCTAATTACGCCGTGCTCAAGAACCGCCAGGGCAAGTGGTTCGGGGCCGTGATGAACGTGCCACAAGCCAAGCTGGGCCTCCCGGGTACCGACGAAATCGATATTCTCGACATCAAGGTCGATCCTGAACTCGGTAGCATTCTGCGGGCCAAGCCAGGATACCTGCCCGCCTACCACATGAACAAGGAACACTGGCTGACAATTGTCCTGGATCGACAGGCGGATGCGGCGGGACTTTTCCTGTTACTGGATAGTAGTTATGCGTTAGTGACTAAACAGTGATTGGATTGTTGATTATCAATATTAACTTGTGATTAGCAGCAACATTTGCTTCATAATTAATTACCAGCACAAGCTCGTTAATAGCAATTATATATGGCTTGGAAAACTACCACCCAGCTACTCACGAATGGAATTGTTATAGATTAATAGTTATTTATTTCAGTCGAAGCAATCCCTTTATATCTAAATTTTCAGTAATAGCATGCGACTCAAAAGGGAGAGGTCTAAATCGACTAAAGTCGATTCAGACCTCTCCCCTTTTCGTTAGCAAACTGTGTTGCTGAACAATCCGGACTTCAGGTATCTTCAGATTTTAAACTCATTCGAGACCTTGCTTCACTTTACTATCAATGTTTAAATTTTCGGAAGCCTTGACACTTAGAAGAATCGTATCATTATCAGTAGTCAAAGAAAACACCGCTTGGCATGTGCCCAGCATCGTTAATATAGCACTCAACTGCGGCAGTTCAGTAACTGGAAGTCCGATATTGATAACGGAGATGCGCTCATCAGTTTGGATAAGTGACTTATTTTGAATAATCATTTTAAAAAAGATAAGTAACATTTCCATTAAAATCTACCCGCTAACCATTCCCGCAAATTTTCACTTTCTTTTAAGTTAATGTGCACCTGAATATGACTTATTTTCCCTTTAGAATCTAGTATATCCGTAGTCCCAAATTTTGCCCCATGCCTTCCCAAAACATTAAAGCAATGGCACAGGCCTTCAAGTTCAGACACACGTAGATGAGCGTAAACGTCGCCTTCTATAGACGAAAATCTACTGACGTTCCTTCTTCCTAAATAGTAACGAAATATCATATTTAGCCGGCTTGCAGCCAATCTATCATTCAATATTTCCATCCCCCAGTGCCCCTAAAATAAAATAATGAAGATGCTCTCTCCATCGCTCTTAAAAAAACAATAACACACCCATTGACTATAGTAAAGTACATTTAATATAAATAGTATTACCTTAATTGCTAAATGCAATTACCCCTACTCTTGCCCTCCATCTACGATACCCTTTTCAAAAATTTCCAGTTGACACCCGCTTTTTCCAGGGGTACACTAGCCTCAATTCAATAAATCGTCCGAAACAAACCATTGAGGTGGAGATCAAGATTATCGTGCACGTTAAGAGAGCCGTCGTTGCTGAGAGTACGGCCGAACGCAGGTAGTTAAATGGACCACCGAGGGCTTCCCCGAACCAATTTGCAGTACGGGAAGACGTGCGACATACGTCAGTTGTCAGGGAAATGCTAGTTTCCTGTGGAGAGGGGCGCGGTCTCTTTTTCGGGGACCCGTCTAATTAAGGTGGCACCGCGGTTAAAACCGTCCTTAACACATTGGCTGTTGAGGACGGTTTTTTGTCTACATTTTTTTCGAGGGGGATTCACTTATGACTAACCGATGGCAAAGCTCATTATTCTTTCTAACCGACAAATTCAATCTATCTGGAGGAAAAAATGATGCGCTTAACACAACACAAGAAAGCACTCGCCCTTTGCGGCGGGATTATTCTAATCGGTGCCGGGATCTTCGCAATCACCGGCCACTCACAATCAACTAAAAAGGCCGTGGCTCAACACCTGAACCTGTACGAAACGGCCACGATTTCCAGTCTCGACGTCGCCAAGATTACCGACAGCGTCTCCGGCAACACTCTGAGTCAAGTGGGTGAAGGCCTTTACCGGCTGAACGCCGACAGTCAGGCGCAAAATGCGCTGGCCACCAAGACCACCGTTACCGATAGCGGCCACCACTACACCATCAACCTGCGGCACAACGCCAAGTGGAGCAACGGTGATCCGGTCACGGCTCAGGACTTCGTTTACTCCTGGAAACGCACGCTGAACCCGAAGTCCAAGTCGGAGTTCACCTATCAATTTGCGAATATCAAAAATGCCAGTGCCATCGCTGCTGGGAAGAAGTCGCCAGCCACACTGGGCGTCACCGCCGTGGGCAAGTATCAGCTGAAGATCACGCTGAGCCAACCCGCCGCTTACTTCAAGCAAATGCTGGCCAGCACCACCTACTACCCGTTGAACCAGCGCGCCGTTAAGCAATACGGCAGAAAATATGGGTCGTCCGCCGCAACCACCGTTTACAACGGGCCGTTCGTTCTGAAGAACTGGAACGGGACCAGTGACAGCTGGACGTTAAAGAAGAACCCGACCTACGTCGACGCGAAGTCCGTTAAGCTGAGCAGTATCAAGTACCAGGTCATCAAGACCAGCTCGACGGCGTACAACTTGTACCAGTCCAAGCGACTAGATGCGGTCACCCTGGATGGCGAACAGACCACCCAGAATAAAAACAACCCGAACTTAAAGTCGTTAGCCGCTGGCCGGATTGGCTTCATTCAATATAACGAGGATAATAAAATCGCTGCCAATAAGAACCTACGTCTGGCTATTTCTTTGGCCATCAACCGGCAACAGTTGGCCGACCACGTCCTGAAGAACGGCTCCCAGCCAGCCAAGACATTTGCCATTCATCACATGATGACCAATGCCAAGACGGGCAAGGACTTCACGACCGACGCCTACGTCAAGAATACCGCCGACTACAACCCGACGCTGGCCAAGCAGACTTACCAAAAGGCCCTGAAACAGTTAGGCAAGAAGCAGTTGAGCGTCACCATTACCTGTGGCGACGACGATACCACCAAGAACGTCGCGGAGTTCATCCAGAGTACCGTTTCCAGCAAATTAGGGCTCAAGGTCAACGTTTCCGCAATGCCATTTCCTTCCATGCTGAGCAACGTTTCCAAGGGAAACTTCGAGCTCAACCTGACCGGCTGGAGCATGGACAACGCCGACCCGATTCAGTCCCTGCAAATTCTGGCGTCGACCAACAACTCCAACATGGGGCACTATGACAGTAAGACCTACGATCAGGCGCTGGCCAAGTCTGAGGGCAAAGACGCGTTACGCCCAACCGCGCGGTACCAAGACCTGTTGACGGCCGCCAAAACGGCATTGACCGACCAAGCCGTCACTCCCCTGTACGAGGCGCGAACCAACACGCTGGTCAACCCCAAGGTCAAAGGGGTCGTTTATAACAAATTCAATGGCAGCCCGGATTACCAGCACGCCTACGTCACTGATTAGCCAATTTGATTTCATAGGGTGTTCCCATTGCAGTGCCAGCTAAATACGGTATAATTAAGCTAGTAACTACAATTACACGTTTTCATAACTCAGGTGGGGCCCGGGGACTTTTCATAGCGGTTTCACCCAGCTAAGTGAAACGTCACAGAAAGGTTCCGGAATCTATGGAAAGTCAACCCTTACGTCACGATCACTACCCGGCCTCGCAAGAAGAGTACAAAGCTGAGTTAACCGAAACGGAAAACGAATACGCTGCTCAGCTACAAGAAGTCGAGGACAAGGTTCAAGGCCAAGCCGCTCGTTACCTGTTGTTTGGGGCCATCTCAGTTGTTATCAACATCACGTTGTTCTACCTGTTCTACCACACGATGGGCATCGGCTACCAGTTAGCCAACTTCATCGACTGGCTGATCAGTGTCCAATGCTCCTTCTGGTTGGACCGGACGTTTGTCTTCAAGCACAAGTCTGACAAACCAATGCGCGAAATGGGGACCTTCTACATGACCCGGGTCGCCACGTTCCTGTTGGAAACCGTCATCCTCTTCATGGGGATCTCCTGGCTCAACGCGAACGGTACGATGACCAAGGTCATCGGCCACGCCATTGCCTTAGTTTTGAATTTCTTCCTATCTAAGAAGCTCGTCTTCAAGAACCAACCTGCTCCGGCAGATTAACTTTAATTGGCGATAGCAAAGGTGCTTAGTCCCGTGATTTTGGGGATTAAGCACCTTTTTTGGTGGCGTGGCAATGTTTGCACGTATCCTGCCGAAGAAAAAAATGCTAACTGCCACAAACTGGCAATTAGCATCCCATTCTACCTTAACCCTTAGAATTCTCCAAACTCTCCTCAGCTTTTAGCCGCCTTAGCTCTGTAATCCCGATAAGCTTCATACGCGAAGAACAGACAAGACAGGCTTAAGATTAAATCTTGAATCCAGAAAAAATCTTGCACGTAAACGTTAAGGTAGCCAAACAAGACCGTCCCCATTACCCCTACGACAAACAGGAACCAGTTTGGCACGCGCTTAATCAAGATAGCTACACCCCAAAACAAGTTAACCCACATCTGAATGTTGACAAATATCCAGCCTATTTTCCATGGTCCTGGTCCCATTCCTTCATTGCCTTCCAAAATGCTTATCCCATTTACCAGTGCAATGAACAACACTAAAACGGCTATGATGATATTTAGTCAGGTTGGGATTTTTCTTTTTCTGTTCATGTTTAGCTCCTTTTACCGATAAGCCACCACTTGACTACCTTTCTCGGTAATCTCTGTAGGTCCCGTATACAAAATAGCCACAAACGATTGTGAACACTAAGACTCGAAACCAGAAGAAATATTGAACATAGTAATTGAAATAAAGGAAAAAGGATAATCCTATCACACTCACAACCAGTAGCATCCAGTTGGGTATGTGCTTTACGAAAATCAAGATACCCCAAAGGAGGTCTACCCACATCCCGATGTTCACAACTGTCCAGCGTATTCCCCAAGGTTCCGCCCCCGCCCCAGCGTTACTCGCCAAGATTTCTAACCCATGGCCTAGCGCTAGAACCAATACCACAATACCCAAGATTAGGTTGAGCCATTTATTGCTAGTTCTTTTTCTGTTCATCATGCATTCCCCTTCTTCGCCTGCATGACGCTACTCCATGCTTTTGCTAGTTGTCTGCGGATGCCTGCCTAAGAGTTAAGGCCCAACATCGGCTGCTGGAAAAGCTGTGTAGGTTTTATCACCCTTGTCCAGTTTGTGGACTCCCAAGGTATGTGCTTGCATGCCACCCAAACTTATATTAAAGGGAATCAATATGTGATAGTAAGCCAGGACATGTCCCCCGGAATAGCCGGCGCTATCTTCCCTAGTCATTTTCATAGGAAATGCAAATACCGCGCTAACCGGATGTCCATTTTCCAATATACACAGTCGCACAGCATTCCTCGGCGTATATGGTACGAACAAGGCAGGCATTATCACAACTGCCATTCCAATGATCAGCAGAACCCGTCGCCAAAGCTTTTTCCTACCAGTTTTCAATAAAGTCCCCACCTTCCATCCCCGTTGCCGCTACTTCACTCAAACATAGAACAGAGTCTTGACCTTCTCAACTGACGAAAAGTCTCCTGCTAAGTCTACATTCACCAAGTAAGTGACATCAGGATTTTTGTCCGGCGTTATCATCCACAATCTAATCTGTCCCGCTTGACTGTCAAAGTTCATGTTATCAAGATTCTTACTCTGAACGTACGAATTGAATTCTCTTTGCTTAGTGCGGACATGGTTGCTCTCCATTTGAAAATACGTATTAGGTCCACCATTCCATAGGACGACGATCGCCGTGCCATCAGAATTCTGAATAATCAATTTCTTCAATTCATGTTTAGTGACTAAACTGGTCACCTTCACCCGTGAGTCTTGTGGGTTAACCCAGGTTGTTTTCGTTAGGGACGTCCCACGAGTTAAATAACGCGTCGGATCCTGATACGGTCCAGCTCCCAGCGCCTGACGATTAATCCATCCCAGTTGTTTTCCCGCTTTGGTCTGCACCTTAAGATAAGTCCGCTTCTCCCACGTCTTTGCTTGACCGACAACGTAAAGCGTTTTTGCAGATTGCTCAGCACTCGCGCGAATTTCTAGGTTATGCTGAACCGTACCATACGGATGAGCCCAAAAGTTGTAAGCCGTAGTTTTCAGCCAGTATGGTTTGGGTGCCGACTTAGCTTGAGTTAACAGTAATTTAACACGTTTAACAGATGAACGCCGAACATAACCACTTGGAATGCTATAAAGAACCTGACTGCCGTCGAGACGTTCTGTTACCGGCCAGGCCAACTTAACATAATTAATCCCCTTAGCGTGAACAGACCCTACTGCAAAGTAAACCGTTTTCGTTGTCCCCACCCGGCCCAAATACTTTGCGTGCGCATGTAATTTCCGCGGATAACTGTACATTTTGGTAGCCTTATTTTTAAAAAGGTAGCCAGAATTACTGCTGCTATGGGCGCTGGCTACGATTCCGGGTGTCAGTAGCGAGGCGGCCACAATAACTATGCATCGTTTATCCTGGATTATTCACCGTAAGCTAGAAAGTCTCAACCAGCCCTTTGTGGCTCTGAGGTTTTCTAGCTTTTTTGGTCTC
>NZ_RHNN01000001.1 GCF_003946245.1 Levilactobacillus cerevisiae | reverse complement strand
CATTCTTTGATTATACAAAAATATCCGTTGCCAGTAATCAAATTCATTTGATTACCAACAACAGATATTTTAGAACCAAATTTTCACGGGCTTCTGCATCGAAGGCCTGTCCGGCACCCTCAACCTCTGTGCCGAGCGGGTAGCCTTGCTCAACATGTACACCACCAGTGGCGAAACTGAAGTTCAACGTTTGATTGCCTTTCGCGATACGCCACCAGCCGGTATCAGTGGGATGCCCTGTGGTGTTTGCCGTGAAACGCTGTTACAGTTTTCCCCTCAGAACCGTGACACCCAGATTATGGCAGACTACGCCACTCGGCGGGTAGTCACGCTTAACGACCTCCTTCCTGATTGGTGGGGCGATATCAAGACAACGTAGCGCACATAAAAATGCAGCCCGAACTCCGCAAGGGAATCCAGGCTGCATTTTTAATTTTCTTTATCTGAAGGCGGCTCGGGCGGCGTCATCATCCGTGCCGACCAGGACTGCATTTGATCCAAGAACCGTTTGCTCTT
Source organism: Levilactobacillus cerevisiae (assembly GCF_003946245.1). Taxonomy (GTDB): domain Bacteria; phylum Bacillota; class Bacilli; order Lactobacillales; family Lactobacillaceae; genus Levilactobacillus; species Levilactobacillus cerevisiae. The sequence continues at coordinate 166,011 of NZ_RHNN01000001.1, read as the reverse complement.
GGGATGCACACCAATCTGACTATCATAAATTTCATCCATCAGTTGGCGCAACGCGTGCTCCGTCTGTGGTTTCACACTAATTGAATGAACGCGGTCCAAATCAATCACTGAGAACTGACGCAAATAATAAATCGTGCGCTGGGCCAGGTGCAAGCGCCGTGGGTCCATTTGCCAGTGCTGTTGACACAACAGTCCCCCATAGCTTTCCGAATAGTCAAACGGCAAATCGTTACGCCCACAGATGGCACAGCCCTGCAGTTGCGGCGCCACACCGAATGCCCCCATCAGCTGAATCTCCATGATATTGGTCACAATCGACGCATTGACCCCGTCATCAATCAAGGTCAACGCCCGCTGAACCCGGTGGTACCAGTCCGGCAACGGCTGACTGTCGGGAAACGCTTGGTCCACCAAGCTCATGATGTAGGTCGCGTAGGCATTTTTAAAAATGTCCTCACTAATATTTTGGAACTGGCTAGTCTCACGCGCCGTCCGAATGTACGACAGTCCGTCGTCGGCGATGTCGCCCACGTAACTGCCAACCGTAAACGGTAAGATATCGGCAACCATTTTAAATCCGCGCTTCTTGGCTCCACGGACCAGAAACATCTTCTTGCCAAACTCTTCCGTCAAAAATTTAATCAAAAAATCCCGTTCGGCATAGTCCCGTCGAAAAAGGAGGATGCCGTGAAAATCAGTCACGTTACGTGCCACAGCCATCCCCACTTTCTAGTTTATAAATCGTCCTTACGGTACCCGTAACTCTTCAACAAGGTTGCCTTGTCGCGCCAGTTTGGTTGGACCTTGACCCAAAGTTCCAGGTAGACCTTACTGCCCAACAAGTGTTCGATGTCTTGGCGCGCCATGGTCCCAATCTTCTTGAGCATGCTGCCGCCCTTACCGATCATGATGCCCTTTTGCGTTGGGCGTTCCACCACGATGGTCGCTTGAATGTGCACGTGGTCCTCGTCCTTTTGCTTCATGCTTTCAATCTCGACGGCCACTGAATGCGGCACTTCTTCACGCGTCAACATGAAGATCTTTTCCCGGATCAGTTCGCTAACGACAAACCGCTCTGGGTGATCCGTCACTTGATCGGCTGGGTAGTATTGCGGACCGTTTGGCATTTGATCGGTCAACCCCGTTAAGAGTTCGTCGACGTTATTGCCTTCCAAGGCTGAAATTGGGTAAACGGCTTTCCAAGGAAGCGCCGTTTGGTACTGCTCCATCACTGGCAACAGGTCGTCTGGCTTCACTTGGTCAATCTTGTTGATCAGTAGATAGACCGGCGCCTTCACGTTCTTCAAGCGGTCGATGATAAAGTTATCCCCGGCACCCCGCTTTTCGGCAGCGTTCACCATGAACAACACGGCATCGACTTCGTTTAACGCGGACATCGCCGACTGGACCATGTAATCGCCCAGCTTACTCTTGGGCTTATGCACCCCTGGCGTATCGATGAAGACAATCTGTGCTTCGTCGGTCGTGTAGATACCTTGAATCTTGTTCCGGGTCGTTTGGGCCGTATTCGACATGATGGCAATCTTTTGGCCAATCACCCGGTTTAAAAATGTTGATTTACCCACGTTAGGCCGCCCAACAATGGCGACGAAACCTGATTTGTAATCTGGATTATCCATATTTTCCTCCTAGAACCAACGCAATAGCGCTGGCAACATCACTAACGCCCCGACAATCACGGCGAAAATGGCGGCCATTAAGACGCCACCCGCCGCTACATCCTTGGCACGCTTGGCCAAATCATGGTAAGTTTCACCCACAACTAGGTCGACCACGGCTTCCACAATGGTATTCAGCGTCTCCGCAATCAACACCAAGAAGATTGCCAGCACCAGCCACAACCATTCATTTAACGATAACCGAAGAATCAGTCCGGCAATCACAGCCAGGCTCCCCACCGTTAAATGCTTACGAAAGTTCCGCTCGTATTTAAAAAGCGCTCGCAGACCATCCCACGCGTGGCCCAACGACTGGCTAAAGGCGCGATTCTTTCCCGTTTGCCGGGTTGGCTTACCGCTTGAGGCCATAGGCATCTAAAATGTCGGCTTGGAGCTTAAACATGACCTTCTCGTCTTCGGGCTCCATGTGATCATAGCCGTTCAAATGCAAGAATCCGTGGACCACGAGAAATCCAAGTTCCCGTTCGTAGGAGTGGCCCAGGTATTCTGCTTGTTCTTCCACCTTATCCATGGACACAAAAATGTCGCCGATGTTTTCCGGAATTTCCGCGGCCATTTCATCATCCATAACCAGGGGGAAATCATCGTCTGCGTCTTCGCCATCCTCAATCGCAAAACTAATCACGTCGGTCGCGCGGTCCACGCCGCGGTACTGTTTATTGATTTGGTGAATGTCTTCGTTGTTCATCAGCGTCACGGACATCTCGGTGTTTTCAGCCAGCTTGAGGTACTTGCCAGCGTACTCCAGCACGTCCTTGATCATGTCGACGTGCTTCGTGGGCACGCCATCTGCGGTCTTATCGTAAATCTCTAAATCCATTATTTTTTAGCTCCATTTGGTTTAGTATCGTTGGCTTCATAGGCGTTAATAATCCGAGCAACCACGGGGTGACGCACGACATCATCCGAGTTAAAGGTGACAAAATTAATGTGCGGCACGTTTTGCAGAATGTGTTGGGCCTGAACTAAGCCAGACTTTGCGTTGTTCGGCAGATCAATTTGGGAAATATCCCCGTTGACAATCATCTTGGACCCAAAGCCCAACCGCGTCAGGAACATCTTCATCTGCATGTTCGTGGTGTTCTGGGCTTCATCCAAAATGACAAAGGCTGATTCCAACGTCCGCCCCCGCATGTAGGCCAGCGGCGCGATTTCAATCACACCTCTGTCCATCAAGCGCGTCGTGTGTTCTGCGCCTAAAATGGCGTACAGCGCGTCATAGATTGGACGCAGGTAGGGATCAACTTTTTCCTTCAAGTCACCCGGTAAGAACCCAAGACTTTCACCCGCTTCAACGGCCGGCCGGGTAATAATTAGTTTTTCGACGTCGCCGTGCTTCAAAGCCGCAACGGCCATGACCACTGCCAGGTAGGTTTTCCCAGTCCCGGCTGGGCCAATACCAAAGGTAATATCGTTGTGCTTGATGGCATCGATATACTGCCGTTGGCCAAAGTTCTTGACCCGAACGGCCCGGCCCTTGGCATCGGTAATTAATTTTTCAGTATAGAAATCCTTGAAATAAGTTAAAGTCCCTTTATTCGCCATCTTCATGGCACTAATAACGTCAGCGCTGTTGAGCTTGATGCCCTTGGCCAACAGATCGCTCATGTTACGTAAAATAGCCAGCGTTTGGTTCACGGCCTCAGCCGCACCAGAGACCTTGATTGAATTGCCAAAGGGCTTGATAACAACGTTTTGTCCCTCTTCTAAGATCGTGACAAACTGATCTTGGGTCCCCAATAAGCCCACTTCGTCCTCGGGGCGTTCCAAGATGTATTCTTTTTCAATCGTTGCGTTCTCAGTCAATACGGTGGCTCCTTCGTCTTTAGATTTTAAGTCTTTCGCGTTGCGCTTGGGCCTGCACCTGCGGCAGACAGGTGGGTCAAGCCTATGGGGCAACCTTCTGGAGCCAAAGTACGGTCTCCAGAAGCACTTTGAAGCCTTGAAAAACCCAAGTCTACAAAGCTGGCCCGTGTTGTAAGCTGGCTAGCCCACCAGCTAACAACACCGCCACAGGCGTTTGACCCACCTGTCTACCTCCGGTTCCGGCCACCCCAACGTCGCTCGCCAATCCTGGCATCATCAGGTTCGGTTCATACGCCACAGATACATTCATCTGCTGGTGACAGTCACTTTGCTTGTGTATTCTTGCTAACGTGGTTCCCCAAACGCAACGCAGACTTCTGATACCCAAATTTTAGCATACCACCGGGGATTGTAAAAGGATTCAGCGTGAAAAGTCGCCTAGTGGTCGTTTATTCTGCTGATTTTGGCTGTACTGGCCGTTCCAGCACTAGTCGATCACGTAAAATCAGTCCATTTTCAGTGATCTTCTGCGGATAGTTTTGGGTAAAGTAGTCTGGCTCGACTCGTACCACACGGAAACCACATTTTTGGTACAGGTACAGCTGGGTTAGGCTGGTGGTGCCCGTGGCGATGCGCAGTGTTTGGTAGCCGTGGTCGTCGGCCCACTGATTGGCAAACGTGACCATTGCCGTGCCGTAACCTTGGTGCTGTTTAGTCGGCGCCACCGCGAGGTTCATGACCTCCAGCATTTTGGCTTCCTGTGGTTTTAACACGAGTACGCCTGCCAAGCCCGCCACGTCACTGGCCACGTACACCGTACTTTGCGGCAAATATGCGTCAATCAGCGATTGGTTTGGATCCGCCAGTCGTAACAGTGCGTTTTGTTCAGTCGTGGGTCTGCCGCTGATTTGCTGATAGGTTAATGCCATAGCGGGCCCTCCCTCAGGTGGCAAAAAATCGCCACGACATAAACCGTAGCGATTTCTAAACCTTATTTGTTTAACTGTGTCTTGACAACCTTGTTGACCATGGCGCCATCGGCTTTGCCCTTAACTTGCGGCATCACAACGCCCATGACCTTACCGAAGTCACCCATACCACTTGCGGAGACCTTGGCAATGCTGTCGGCAACGATCGTCGTCACTTCATCTTCGCTTAATTGCTTAGGCGCATACTTTTCAACGATGGCAATTTCCGCTTTGACACCTTCGACCAAATCATCGCGGTTTCCCTTGGCAAATTCTTCCATGGATTCCTTACGCTGTTTCAGTTCCCGGGATACGATCGTTAACTCTTCATCGCTTGTTAAATCGTGGCCCTGCTTAACCTTTTCGTTGGTCAAAGCCGCTTTCATCATCCGAATAACGTTCAAGGAAAGCTTGTCGTGGGCCTTCATGGCCGTTTTCAAATCAGTGTTGAGTTGGGTTTCTAAGCTCATTAGTATTTCCTCCTAAAAGTTGTCATTACGTTTAAGTTTACACCTAAATTGGGCGACCGTCAGGGAAAGTTATTCGGCTGCGCGTTTTTGATTGTATTGGCGGCCCCACTGTTCCATCGCCGAAATTACCGGCCACAGGGTCTCACCAAACGCGGTCAACCGATACTCGGTCTTGGGCGGGACCTGCGCGTAGATTTGCTTCTCCAGGACCCCGTCCGCCACCAGTTCCCCCAATTGGCGGGCTAGCATGCGGGCCGAAATTGTCGGTAACCAGCGTTCAAAATCGCTGTACCGACCGACTTTTTCCTGAAACAACCGGTACAAAATGACACTCTTCCATTTGCCGGCAATAATCTGCAACGTACTCTCAACCGGACACCCCAAAACACAGTCATACACCCGTCGTTCCATGCCATCTCTTCCTCTCTCAAAGGTGAATAATCCCATCATACACCGCGACCGCCCTAACTAACAGATTAGACACTTACTGCCGCAAACTGCAGGATTGTTTTTCTCGCCACTATCGGTTATTCTGGCGTTAAGAACGGAAAGGACGATTACCATGACAGATATGCGGGCAATTGGTTTCACGCAAAATTTACCGATTACAGATGAAAATAGTTTTCTTGAATTTTTTGAACCTCAACCAACACCGGCTGGCCACGACCTCCTGGTGAAAATTATCGCAACTTCAGTCAATCCAGTCGATACGGCTGTCCGGCGTGGCACCCATACGACGTTACCGCAGCCCAAAGTCCTCGGCTTTGATGCGTATGGCACGGTAGAGGCCGTGGGCGACGCTGTCAGTCTCTTTCAACCGGGTGACCGCGTTTGGTATGCCGGCTCTTTTAAACGTCCAGGAACGGACAGTGAGTACCACCTGGTCGATGAACGCATCGTCGGCAACGCGCCTAAATCTTTGAGCGCTGCGGAAATGGCTGCCATGCCTTTGACCTCACTGACGGCGTGGGAAGCGCTGTTTGAACAGATGCCTTTAGCGCCTGATCAGCCGAAGGAAAACGCTGGCAAAACAATTCTCATTATCAATGGTGCCGGTGGTGTCGGCTCCATGGCGACCCAGCTGGCCCACCTGGCTGGCCTGACCGTGATTGCCACGGCTTCACGACCAGAGACCATCGCGTGGACGCGCGAACATGGTGCAGATGCCGTGGTCAATCACCGTGAGGACCTTGTGCCCCAGGTTCACGCGTTGGGCTACCCCACGGTCGACTACATTTTAGAACTCAGCAACTTAAACCAGCATTGGTCAGAAATTGTTTCGTTGATTGCCCCCAGTGGTCACATCGTTTCCATTACGGGCAGTGACTCGCCGATTGACTTACGCGCACTCAAGCAAAAACGTGCGACCTTCGCTTGGGAGTGGATGTACACCAAGTCCTTCTTCGGCACGCCAGACATGATTAGCCAACACATTATTTTAAATCGGGTGGCGGATCTGGTTGACGCCGGCGACCTTCGAACCACGTTGACCAAGACATTAACGCCCATCAACGCAGCTAACCTGCGTGCCGCTCATGAGTTAGTTGAATCCAACCGGATGATTGGCAAGGTGGTTCTCACTAATGCGGATTAAGCCCATCCTCTCTGGTCTGACGAGCCTAGGACAATAACCTCCAGGCTCGTTTGCCATCTTCCAATAGACATGGCTGAAACGCGGGACAAAAGACAGCTGGTTCCACTCACAACCAATTTCACTGTGTTTTCATTCGCCAACTGAATAACTATTCAAAAATTTAGACACTAAAAAACCCCAGAACAGTTAAGTCCTGAGGTTTTTTAGTTAACTTGCAAAAAGAGCTATTAGAAACGCTTCTTCTTGGCCTTACGCTTACGCGCAGCTTCTGATTTTAACTTTTTCTTCACACTTGTTTTTTCGTAAAATTCACGTTTACGGTATTCTTGTAAAGTACCGCTACGGGAAACCGTACGTTTGAAGCGCCGAAGAGCGTCGTCAAAAGACTCGTTTTTGCGAACGACTGTCTTTGCCATATAAAATTCCCTCCCTCCGAGCACAAGTAATAACGTCGGTTGGAATCTCTCCACCGGCGTAACGGTTCTTAACTATTATACATAAACACCCAAACCGCGTCAATAACACAAGCAAATAAATTTGAACCGTTTTATCTCCCGGGGTACACTAGAAGAAAACGTCAGAGGAGTTGCTCGCCCATGCAACAGATTACAATTTTCGTTATCTCAGACTCATCCGGTGAAACCGCCCTCACCGTTGCGCAAACGGCTGTTTCCCAGTATCCTGCGGTTCAGGCCAGCTATCAACGCTTCCCATTTATCCAAACCGATTCCATTTTAGACGGGATTTTAAACCTCGCTAAGAAGCAACGAGCGATGATTTTTCACACATTAGTGAGCCCCAAATTAAGTCAACGCGTCCGTGAATTTGCCGCAAAAAATTTATTACACCAGTTCGATTGTATCCAACCAGCGATGGCCGTGATGCATCAAGCCACTGGTTTGGAGCCTGAAGGCGTCCCTGGTCTGGTCCACAACCTCAATGACACCTATTTCGACCGTATTGCGGCCATGGAGTTCGCCGTGACTTATGATGACGGTAAGGACCCCGCTGGCCTCTTGAAGGCGGACATCGTCATTCTGGGGGTCTCACGGACCTCTAAGACACCCCTGTCACTCTTCTTGGCCAATCGGAATCTCCGGGTTGCCAACCTACCACTGTCACCCAAGACCCAATTGCCAGAGGAGCTTTGGCAAGTTGACCCCAAACGCATTTTCGGCTTGACCAACCGCCCGGAAATTCTCCGCAAGATTCGGCAAGAACGCATGATTTCTTACGGCTTACCCGCCGACAGCGCCTATTCCAACACGGATAAGATCACGGAAGAATTGGACTACGCTCAAAAACTGTACAAGAAAATCGGTTGCCTGGTGATCGACGTCTCCGACAAGTCAATTGAAGAAACGGCCACCTTAATTATGGAAAGTGTGGATTATGATTTGATTCCGCATCCATTGGCCGATTAATTTAAGTCCAAAATTACCTAGAAAGTTCCAGCTAACAAGGGCTTCATTCATAGAGATTAGTTGGAAATTGCCACCTGCGGCTGCCAGAGATTCCGACTGCTATGGGGAGCGCCTGCGGCCTGAGGGGCGGTCCTCCGGCTCGGTTTGAAGCCTGACAAAGTTCGTCAGTCTCCAAGTAAGCTGATTCTCAGCTAACAGCGTCGCCACAGCTGCCTCCATCTCTGGCCTCCTCCGGTTAGGATTGCTCTTCAACCTGATATTGAGGTGACCATCGCTGGACCGGCAACGTTTGTCCATGATAATTGGCCACAATCCATATCAGCGTGAGTGAGCCAAATTTAGATTCAGCCGTGGATTTGATTCTCCGATTTCACCTTGTCGAAACGCGTAGCAGGTTTAGACAAGGTGGCACTTTTCTAGCATTCTGCCATACTCTGAATATTTTAATTAAAAAAAGATGATTTTTCTCAAATGACCGGCTATGGTCAACGAGAAAATCATCTTTTGTGTTTTTTACGTGAACACCGTGAGCAGGCTATCGGAATCTCTGGCAGCCGCAGGTGGCATGTTTCAGTGCATTTTGCTGTTAACGCGTTAAAAATTCATCGACCGGTTTTTCCGCCAAGACATCCGCTTCTAAATCCGGATTGAACCGTTGTGCCTTCAGCATGGCCACCTCGTAGCCGTGCGGGTTGACGCCATGCTTGCGGTCGGACCCAATCAGTGGCGTTTCCATAATCTTGGGAACCGCCGCTAATTGCGGGTGATGGGCAATACCATTCAAGACGTCGAAACCTAGCGTACCGCACCCAATATTGGTGTGCCGGTCTTTGTGACTACCCTGGGGATTCTTCGAGTCGTTCAAGTGAATCACTTTCAACTTATCCAAGCCGATTACCTGGTCAAATTCGTGAAGGACACCATCAAAATCGCTAGCTATATCATAACCCGCATCACTGGTGTGACAGGTATCAAAGCAGACCGACAGGCGCTCATTGTGGGCCGTCGCCGCCATAATGGCCGCCAGTTCCTCAAAGTTACGACCGACTTCCGTTCCCTTACCTGCCATTGTCTCCAACGCAATCTGAACGGGTTCAGTGGCCGCCGTTAGGATTTCATCCAAGCCTTGCGCAATCTGGGCAATCGCGGCGTCTGGGCCAGCACCCACGTGCGCGCCCGGATGCAAGACAATCTGGGTAGCCCCTAAGGCCGCAGCCCGATGAACCTCGTCCGTCAAGAATTCTACGGCGAATGCATAGTTCTGGGGCTTGGTCGTATTTCCCAAATTGACGACGTACGGTGCGTGAACCACCACGGCGCGCTGTTGATGCTCGGCCATGTAAGCCTTGCCCGCCGCGATGTTCAATTCATCAATTGGCTTACGCCGGGTGTTCTGGGGTGCCCCGGTGTAGACCATGAAGACGTTCTCGCCAAAACTAGCGGCCTCCTGTGCCGACCCCAGCAACATGTCCTTGCCCTTCATACTCACGTGCGAGCCGATTAAAAATTCTGCCATTAGTCTGCATCCTTTCCGTTAACGATAACCTGCGCAACCCGCCGACTAGCGGTACCGTCTTCCCATTCACAAAATTTGTGATAAAACGCCGCCTGCCGGTCCTCGTACCCCACGAAATGGCCGGCCGCTTGCCAACCATCCAACTGGTGATAAAATGCCGTAGCCGTCGTCACCAAGGGTCCCGGAATCTCCTGTTCGTAGTCAAAATAAAAGCCCCGTAACTGATCACGATAATGTTCCAAGTCATAGGCAAAGAACAATTCCGGCCGCTTGAGATTGGCGTAATCAAACATGACCGAGGAATAGTCCGTGATCAACAGGTCGGAAATCAAATACAGCTGAGCAATGTCAGTCTCAGCCAGCACCGTCACCCGGTCCTCAAAGCCGTGAATATCAATGGCATCCTTGACCAGGTAGTGCGGTCGAATAATTAAATGGGTTCCCGCCGGCACGTGCTGAAAGAATTCTGCGAGGTCGAACGGCAAGTCAAAGCGATAAACGCCCGGCCGCACCGCCATGTCATCCCGCCAAGTTGGCGCGTAAGTCACGACGGGGCCAGTGACGCCTCCGAGCAACTGCCGCTTTAACGTCTGTGTCTCCGCCGTCGACGTGGTGTACAGCACATCGTTACGGGGATAACCAATGGACAAGAACTGATTTCGAAATCCAAAGGCCGATTGAAAAATGGTTTGCGAATACTGATTCGGCGCAATCAAATAATCCCAACGGTGGGCCGCCGTGATAAATTCACGATGGTACTCGGCCGTGCTGGTTCCCGGAATCGCCACGTGGGCGATGTCGGCTCCCAATTTTTTCAAAGGCGTTCCGTGCCAGGTCTGAATCGTCGTCGTCCGCCGGTTAGCGTGCCACCAGTTGGGCAGGCGTGAATTTAAGACCCAGAACTCCGCCCGGGCCATTAACGCGACCCACCGCGGCGTGAAGCGCTTGACGAGTTGAATATCCGGATACTTAGCATGGAGGTCCGCGTATTCGCTGGGCTTCACACTAAAGTAAGCCGTGGCCGCGTATGCTGGGGCTTCTTTGATCAGTTCTCGGTAAATCGCCGCTGGGTTGTCATTGATATCTTTGCCATTGAAGCTCTCGAACACCACTTGTCGCCGCTTGATAGGTAAACAAATAAGCCCACCGTTCAAGACGATGAGCCCATAGCGAGCAACGAGCTTCAATGACTGGATGATTCGCTGTGAACCTTTAGTCATGTGAGGTTGCTCCTTTCAAATTAAATTAAGTCGACGAACCGTGATCGGAACTTGTAGTGCAGATGAGACCCAATCAAGAGAACGAAGATGACGAATAACCAAAATTCTAGCGTTAACATGGGGTGCTGCCAGAACCAGCCAGTCCCAATAAAGGATTCCCGGAAACCATTAACAATGTAATAGTAAGGATTTAATTCCAATAAGTGGACAAATGGTGCTGGGAATGACGTAGTCACAAAGTTAAACAGCACGCCAGACACGTAGAACAGCATCCGCATCACGGACTGTAACAGGATGTGGTAGTCTCGCACCAGTAAACTAATGCAAGAGTTTAAGACCCCAAGGGCCACCAACAAGCAGATCATGGCAAAGAAGTAATAAATCCACTGGAACCAAGAAACACTGGGATAAACGCCATTTAACAAACCAATGAAAATGGAGAAAACCATCATGGTCCAGAAGGAACTCAGATTACTGACAACTTTAATTGTTGGTAAGGCTGAAACGGGAAACTTCATCTTCGCGACCATGTTGACCCGTTGATAAATACTCTTGGACGCATCCAACGTTGCCCGGTTCATGAAGAACCATGGCGTAATCCCAATCACCATCCATGGCAGATAACCCACACCATTCAACGGTTGACCGTGTTTTAACCCAACACCGAAGACTAACCAGTAAATCCCAATTTGAATCAAGGGGTATAAGTACTCCCACGCTAAACCCAAGTAGTGGCTTTGGTAACTTGCTTGGTCCTCATAACGGGAAATCCGGAAGATAATCCCAATGCTTGAGAACTGTTCTTTAAATAAGGTCATGACCTCTTTCAAGGCGCTGCACTCCTTTAACTTTAATCGGATAATAGTGCGACGTAACGGGCAACCACGCGTTCAGTTGCGTGGCCGTCGTTCGCACTATTCCAATGTTGATTGAATTGTGTCACGTTGGTGGCGGTATCCGCTTGGATGGCCGTCGCCAGTTGGGCGTTGGTCGTTAAGGCCTGACCCGGTAACCAGTCCAGCAAGTCTGGTTGCACACCCGGATCCTGCTGGTAGGCTGGTAAATCAAACAGATAAAACAACAAACTATGGGCGTTGGCCAACAGACTGTAGTCAAACGCCACGGATGAATAATCAGTCACCAAAGTTTCGGCAACCGTTAGTAGATCCGTGGTCGCTAACGTGTCCGCAACCACTCCCTGCGCCCCGAGTTGCCGCTGCAGGTCTTCGGCCTTCGTCGCCAACGCGGGATGCATTTTGATCACGACCCGGGCGTCCGGGTCAGATCGTAGCGCTTGGGCCAAACCAGCTGGTGGCGTAAATGTGACGCCATCACGGTAAGTTGGTGCATACAAGATCACGCGGTGCCCCTTTAAGGCTGGCACTTGTTGCCAAACCCGCTGCTGGGTGTGTGCGACCCAGTGACGATCTTGTAAACGGTCCGAACGGGGATACCCCAACACCTGCATCTGGTCTAAGGATGCGCGGTAGCTGGTTACAAAGACTTGCCCCATGGCCGGTGCCCCGACCACGTACTCATCAAAATGATCATAAACGGCCTGAAACCGTCGCTGATCACTCGCTGAACGGTGCGCCGTCGTTGGGTCGTCCCAACCAAAGCGCTTAATGGCCCCCGCCGCATGCCACACCTGCACGATGCGCATACGTTTGGGATGCCGCAGACCACCCAGAAAGGCGTAGTAATTGTCGCAAAACAACACCCGTGCCCGCATCATCTGGCTGATGCCGGTAAAAACAAAACCGAAGCCGTCCGTAAACGGTCGTACCGCAATTCCTGCCTTTACCAGCTCGTCTGCTGCCGACTGACAGCTTGGTCGATAAAAGACCAACAACTGGCGGTCGGCTGGCATGGCGGCTGCTAACGCCATGATAAACGGCACATTGTCACCGAAGCTCATCAGGTAAACGACGTCTCGCTGGCGTCGGCCTGACCACAGTAGCGACATTAGTCGTACTAACCATAAATAAATCTCTTTCACGTTAATCACCAATATCACTAGATTTCGCTGTCCATAACACCGAGAATTATACCACATCTGTTGCCGGAACCTAGAATTTTTTAAAAAGCTTTAACATTCGGTTGGAAAATAAGTAGGGCTTCCTTAACTAGCGTCTGAAACAAACCTCCAGACGCCCGTTGTATCGCCAAATCGATATTGCTGAAACGTGCGACCAAAGGCAACTGACTCCGCCTTTTATTCCACTCTCACTCCCAAAAGAAAAGAAGCTCAGGCCATCGCCCAAACTCCCGCGTTACCTTACCATTTCGGTTCATAGAAGTGCCCGAGCACCTTGACCGTATCCGAGATGCTGACAAAGGCCTTCGGATCCGACTCTTCCATGGCCGTTTCCAGCGCATCCATTTCATAACGGGTAATGACCGTGAACAGGATGGTCTTCTCGTCGTGACGGTACGCCCCTTCGGCACCGTGGACAATGGTAATGCCCCGGCGCATATGATTTTGAATACTGTCGATAACCGTCTTGGGCCGGTCGGTAATCACCATGACCTGCATCCGCTGTTGACGGGTAAATGTCATGTCAATCACCTTGGCGTTCACGAATAGACCCAACGCAGAATACAGCGCGTATGGCCAACCGTAAACGAACCCGGCACTGATCACAATCAAGCTGTTGAAGGCAATGTTAATCGTTCCCATGCTGCGACCCGTTTTCCGCCGCAACACGATGCCAATAATATCCAGCCCACCAGTTGAGATCCCATTTTTCAGGGCGAAACCAGTCCCAAATCCATTGACCGCCCCACCAAAGATTGCGCAGATAATCGGGTCACTGGTCAAATGGACCGGTTGGATTACCCGAATCATCACCGACGCAAACAAGACACAAATAAACGTAAAGACCGTGAAGGATTTACCAATCTGCTTCCAAGCTAGGAAAAACATGGGAATGTTGATCAGAAACAGCCCCAGGGCCGTCGAAACATGAAACGTCCCCAACCCAGCCGTCAAACTGTTGACTAACTGCGCTAACCCGGTAACACCGGAAGAATAAATATGACCCGGCGTCCAGAAAAAGTTCACCGCAATCGACACCAGGACCCCGTAGAAAAACGCTACGGAGAACTTCGCCGTATAGGTATGCCGTTTTAACAACTGCTGCACATCATCCATGATTTAACTCTCGACCTCGCTTATTTCTTTTGTCATGCTTCACACTATGCTCGGCTTAGTATAGCATTTAATTGGCGCTACGGCCACGGCAAAAGCCAGCTTTTAGCGACTTCTAATCTTCCGACCAATTTTGCTTGATAAAAGCTTCACGACCGCCAGCCTCTTCTTGGGCAAAGCGTTTTGGATTCTTCTGATAAAATTGTTGATGGCGTTCCTCAGCCGGGTAAAAAGGTTGAACTACATGAATCTGCGTCACAATAGGCTTGTCGAACTGTTCACGAGCTTGTAAAGCCGCTCGTGAGTCGCGGGCAATCTGGGCCTGCTCAGCGTTATTCACAAAGATAATCGGTCGATAATTGCTGCCCCGATCTTGAAATTGGCCAGCGGCATCGGTCGGATCAGTTTGTTGCCAGTACAAATCAACTAACTGCCGATAGCTGACGACACTGGGGTCGAACCAAACTTTTACGGCCTCCGTATGCCCTGTGTTTTGTTGCTTAACCTGCTCATATGTGGGATTGGCAACGGTTCCGCCGGTATACCCGGACAACACCTTTTGAATCCCTGGGAACGTGTCAAACGGCCGGACCATACACCAAAAACACCCACCAGCAAACGTTGCTGTTTCAATTTCACTCATTGTAATCACTCCATTTTCTAATGTTACCAATTACACGCCTTTTTCGCCCTTGGGTCAACCCTTTTCGTCTGAATTCTGCTGATTCAGGCTACCTTGGAAAAGTGGCAACATTGTCTAAATCTGCCGGCTTACCGTTCACCAAATTTAGGCTGGAACGCTGTGGGTAGGACGGCCCAAGCCAAAGAACGGTCTTGGGCCTCGCTTTGAACCGCCCAACCCGCGTTTCAAAGTCGCCATTTTCCAAGAAGACCCCCTGGAAAATCCAACGGCTGAGCCTAAATTTGGTTCACTCACGACGACACAAAAACGGGACCCCCGCCTGCCCCAAGGCAAGCAAGAATCCCGTTTCCAGTTCAACGTATTTATTTTTCAGTTTCGTCTTTCTTAGCAATCAGTAAGTCCAGGTCCAACAATTGCTTATCAGCAACTGTGGATGGGGCTTCCGTCATTGGTTCCGTGGCCTTCGAGTTCTTAGGGAAGGCAATCACGTCGCGGATGTTGTCGCGCTTAGCTAACAAGCGGGCAAACCGGTCCAAACCAATGGCCAGACCACCATGAGGCGGGAACCCGTAATCCAGGGCCTTTAGTAAGAAACCAAATTGCTTTTCGGCCCGTTCAGGCGTAAAGCCTAAAGCCTTCAGCATCTTCATTTGAAGTTCACGGGTGTGGATCCGGATGGAGCCCCCACCTAATTCCAAACCGTTTAAGATGATGTCGTAACTCTGTGCGTAGGCCTTGTGTGGGTCTTCGCCATCGTTCAAGTAATGCGCATCCCCTTCGGCAGGCATCGTGAATGGGTGATGGGCAGGTACCCAGCGTTCCAGGTCGACGTCGTAGTCGAACAGTGGCCAGTTGATGATCCAGAGGAACGCCCACTTGTTTTGGTCGATCATGTCGAGTTCCTTGGCAATGGCCACCCGCAGGTAACCCAAGGTCTGGGCAACAACGCGCTTGGAATCAGCGGCAAACAGTAACAGGTCACCACTCTTAGCGCCAGTTGCTGCCATGATTTCCTTAACGGCATCGTCTTCCTTGAAGAACTTCGCGATTGGGCCGCTGAAGCCCTCGTCGGTAACCTTCATCCAAGCCAAGCCCTTAGCACCAAAGCGTTCGATGTATTGACCGTACTTGTCGATATCCTTGCGACTGTACTTGTCAGCACCACCAGGAACGGCGATTGCCTTAACTTGACCACCGTTTGCAACGGCGCCAGAGAAGACCTTGAAGTCGGTGTCAGCCATGATAGCGGACAAGTCCTTCAATTCCATGCCGAATCGGACATCTGGTTGGTCGGTCCCAAAACGGGCCATCGAGTCATCCCAGTCCATCCGATCAAATGGCAGCTTCACGTCAACGTTTAACGTGTCCTTCATGACCTTGGCAATCAACCCTTCAGTCAGGTCTTGAATTTCCTCAGCCGTCAGGAAAGAGGTTTCCAAATCGATCTGGGTAAATTCAGGTTGCCGGTCGCCCCGCAAGTCTTCGTCACGGAAGCAACGGGCAATTTGGTAGTACCGGTCGAAGCCAGAACCCATCAACAATTGCTTAAACAATTGAGGTGATTGTGGCAAGGCGTAGAAGTGGCCAGGGTAGATTCGTGAAGGTACCAGGTAATCCCGGGCACCTTCAGGCGTGGACTTGGTCAGATCTGGCGTTTCGATATCGATAAAGCCATTCTTGTCGAAGTAGCTGTGGACGGATTGCACGATTCGGTTCCGCAATAACAGGCTCTTTTGCATTTCTGGCCGGCGTAGATCCAGGTAACGGTATTGTAACCGCAGGTCGTCGGAGGCATTGACGCCATCCTTGATTTCAAACGGTAATTCCTTGGCCTTGTTCAACAGGTTGATGCCGGTAACCCGGACTTCAACTTTACCGGTACGCATGTCCGGGTTGATTTCCTTAGGTGCCCGGGCAACAACGGTCCCTTGCACTTCGATGACGTATTCGCTCCGCAGTTGGTCAGCGACAGCCAAGGCAGCCTTGTCGACCTCTTCACTAAAGACCAACTGAACGATGCCTTCGCGATCCCGTAGGTCAACGAAAATCAAGCTCCCGAGGTCCCGGCGTTTTTGCACCCAGCCCTTTAACACAACGGTTTGGTCGAGGTATTGTTCGTCAACTAAACCGGCATACGTGGTTCGTTTCAAATTCTTCTCCATGTCTTGCCCCTCTTATTTTGCCGTGAACTTGGTTGCCACGACGTTTTGAAAATCTGCATAAATGTCAGCTAATGGCACGCTGATTTCTTCACCACTGGCCATCGACTTCAGGTTGGCCGTTTGATCAGCCAACTCTTGGGCCCCAATGGTTAAGGTGTAGGCGGCATCCAAGCGGTTTGCCGTCTTGAACTGTGCCTTGGGTTTGCGACTCAGGTAATCCCGGTCGGCAGTCAACCCGTCGGCCCGAATGGCCTGAACCAGCTTCAAGGTTTCGACGGAAGTCTCATCACCGATACCCACGACGTAAACGTCCAACGGATTGTCATTTGGAATGGCAACCTTTTCAGCTTGCATCAGTAAGACCAGACGTTCAACCCCTAGGCCAAACCCAACACCAGACATGTCGGGACCGCCCAGCTCTGCGACCAAGCCGTTGTAGCGGCCACCGGCCAAGACGGTCGTGTAACCTTCGCCCAATGCGGGTGAATCGGCCATGATTTCAAAGATGGTATGGTTGTAGTAGTCCAACCCCCGAACCATGGTGGCGTCGACGTCGTAGGCAATGTCCAACGCATCCAGACTGGCCTTAACCTGGTCAAAGTGCGCCGTTGCTTCTGGCGTCAGAAAGTCCAAAATAGACGGTGCATCGGCCACGATTTCTTGGTCGTGCTTGTCCTTACTGTCCAAGACCCGCAATGGATTCTTGTGCAAACGTACCTTTGAGTCATCACTCAACTCATCAAAGTGCGGTTCCAGGAAGTCAATCAGGGCTTGACGGTAGGCATCGCGGCTTTCCTTGTCACCTAACGTGTTCAACGCTAAGCGCAAGTGAGTCAAGCCTAATTTACTTAGCAGGGACATCCCCAGCGCAATGACTTCGACGTCCAATTCAGGCGCATCACTGCCAAAGGCTTCCACACCGATTTGGTGGAACTGCCGTTGCCGCCCTGATTGGGGCCGTTCGTAGCGGAACATGGGGCCCATGTAGTAGACCTTGTAAGGCTTTTGCGTTTCGGGACCATAGAGTTTGTTTTCAACAAAGGCCCGAACAACACCGGCCGTACCTTCTGGCCGTAAGGATAAGTGCCGATCCCCCTTATCCTTAAAATCGTACATTTCTTTGGTCACGATGTCCGAGGTATCCCCGGAAGTTCGTGAAAAGACTTCAAAGTTTTCGAACATCGGTGTCCGAATTTCATTGAAGCGGTAATTAGCAAACAATTGGCGTGCAGTGGCCTCGACGAACTGCCACGTTTCTGAAACGCCTGGTAAGATGTCCGCCGTTCCCTTTGGTCGTTGATAACGCATGAGCATTCTCCCTTTCTGCACCTCCAGAAAATAAAAAACGCCCCTGTCAATTGACAAGGGCGCAGGTATGCACGGTACCACCTTTTTAAATTCTCTGCAGGATAACGTTGCAAACGAATGACGACGAGCGTCATTAGCCTCAAAAGTGTCTTCGAAGTTACACCATTAGTCGCTCCCAGCAACGCGACTTCTCTGTAAACGGGCATTCTTCTACTGTTCTTTCTCATGGGCAATCTATTTTATTCTTCTTAAGAATACTGAAAGTTGGCGTGAAAGTCAAGGTGCTTCGCTGATTTCGCCAGATTTACCGGCTACCGAATCCACCGAATTTTGCGTGATTCGTTCAGGTGCTGCCAGCCGCCGTGGTATAATAAAAACTAATTTATTGAAGGAGACACAGTATGCACTTTAAATCACACAACTGGCCCGGCTTGGTCACCGGACTGGTCATTCTCTTAGTTGCTGGGGGCTTGCTCTTTGCCTTTATCCAGCACAACTCCGTGACCGCTACCGTTAGTAATCTAAACCTGCGTAATGGTCCCGGGCTGACCTATTCCGTCACCCACAAGGTTAAAAAGAACAGCCGTTTGACCATTTTAGGTGAAAAAAATAATTGGTACCACGTTCGTGATAGCCAAAATCATTTTGGCTGGGTCGCAAGTTGGTTAGTGAAGCACCCAGGTAACCTGAAACGCGCGACGGCCCTGTCTGAAGCCACGATTGTGCTTGATCCCGGGCACGGTGGCAGTGACTCCGGTGCCCTCTCCATCGACCAGAAGCACGATGAAAAGACCTACACCTTAGCCATGGCGCAACAAGTGGCCAAACAGCTCCGTGCTCGTGGTGCGCACGTCATCATGACGCGAGACAGCGATAAGACGGTCAGTCTGGCAGATCGGCCGGCTTTAGCCAACACAAATCAGGCCAGCGCTTTTATCAGTTTTCATTTTGACTCGTCGCCTTCAGACAACTTGGGCTCCGGGACCACCACCTATTATTACCACCGCAACACGTCTTACGAGCTGGCCACGGACGTCAATAGCCAGATGAACGACTTAGGCTTAACCAACCGGGGCGTCCAGTATGGCAACTTTGAGGTCATCCGTGACAACAACCGGCCCGCCTTATTGTTGGAAATGGGCTACATCAACACCAAGAAGGATTTCAGCTACATTCGGAGCTCTGCCTACCAGCAAAAGGTAGCGACCCGCGTCGTGGCTGGCCTCAGCAAGTATTTTCAATCAGCATCCTAATTTCTGAAAGAAGATCTTAACATGACAGTAGATTCAGCGTGGCTCGCGCAGTTACCCCTACCAGCAGTGACCGCAGCGACGCCCGTATCCGGTGGCGACATCAATCTGGCGTATCGCCTAACCACGGCGGAGGGCCCGGCGTTCTTGCTCGTGCAACCTCACACGTCGGCTAATTTTTACGCCCATGAGGTTGCTGGGCTTCAGGCCCTTGGGCAAGCCGTCAACGTCCCCGACGTCCTCGCAACGGGCGAAATCGCCGGGGATGCCTACTTGGTTTTAGAATTTCTTGAGACCGGGCACGGCAGCCAGTATGAACTGGGCCAAGCGGTTGCTCGCGTGCACCACGTCACGGCCCCGCAATTTGGCTTTGATCAGGATAACTTGGTCGGTAAACTGCCAAAACACAACAAGTGGCAGGCTGATTGGACCACCTTCTACCTGAACCAGCGCCTCGACCCCTTGGTGGAACGCGCGCAAACACACAACCTCTGGAATCCCAAACGCCAGACTGCGTATGACCGTGTTCGGCAAAATATTATTGCCGAGAACCAGGGACGTGAGATTACCCCATCTTTGTTGCACGGCGACTTGTGGTCGGGAAACTACCTGTTCACCAGTGATGGCACGCCCACGTTGATTGATCCCGATGTCTTGTACGGCGACCGTGAATTCGACATCGCCATGACCACGATCTTCGGTGGCTTCTCCGCAGACTTTTATCGCGGATACACGGACGCCTATCCGTTTACTGCGGGGTACACTGAGCGGTTGCCTCACTATCAACTGTATTACCTGCTGGCCCATTTGAATTTGTTTGGGGAAAATTATGGCGGTGCGGTGAATGAGATTTTGTCGCGCGGTTAAAGCACTAAGAAAGAGGTTGTGGCCAACGTTTTGTTTGTTGGTCGCAGCCTCTTTTTACTTTGGAACTTACATTACTGAAACGTGTACCAGAAGACGCTATTCTTCAGTCAACCAATCTTGCAACTCAGCGAACCGAATCACCCGAATCTCCGGCTGACTTTCATCGACAATCAAATGTTCCGGGTCAAACAAAGCGCCCGCCATCCCCGCGCGGTGTCCCGCCTGAACGTCCAGGTTACGGTCACCAATCATTAACGCCTCTTGTCGGTCGACGTTGTATTGTTTCGCCAGCGCCAACAGACTTGTTGGATCCGGTTTGCGGGGATAGTCGTCATCGGCGGTCACCGCACCACTGAAGTATTGCGCCATGTTCAGCTGTGATAAGCGATCCATAGCGTGATGATCCCGGTGCGTCAATAAGAAGTTACGCCCACCGGCAGCGACCGTTGCTGCCAACAGCTCCGCGGCGCCATCAAAGGCTGGTGCATCCTTCACACGGGGCGCTGCCTGTTTCTGGTAGACTTTCGTTAATCGCTCACGATTCAAACGAAATTCGGCTGTGAACCGCTGGAGGGCGTTGCCCAGACTGTGTTGCCGCATTGCCCGGTAAATTTCTTCTTGGTCTAATTCAAAATTACTGACGCCACAAGCCTCAAGGGCTTCACCAAAGGCGGCGACCATTCCTGGATAAGTATCCACCAAGGTACCGTCAAAGTCCCAAAATAATTGTTGGTAACGCATACGTTTTTCCTCCTTTAAAAAACGGCTAGTTTCCTGGTTAGAAGCTGGCCGTTTTTTGGTGTTGTGGTTTGTTGGAGCGGGTTGAATTGGTTGGTGCGAGCAATCGTTCCGCTGGGCCTGGGTTTAGTGCTAGGTCTTTTCGGTTTTGTTTCTTTAGTACGTTTGACTAGCTCTACACGGAACAATCCCGAGTCTGGCAGCCTCTGAAACGTGCTACGCGGGGCAGGTCCCTGCGCTTAACCCGACACCTAGCTTGGGTACTCGATCTTTCTGTTTCCATTCCTTTAGTACGTTTGACTAGCTCTACACGGAACAATCCCGAGTCTGGCAGCCTCTGAAACGTGCTACGCGAGCCAGTCTCCTGCGCTTAACCCGGCTAAGAAAATATCCCAAACCCAGGGATATTCCCTTAGCCACGTTAATGCTCAGAGTCTAACCGGCTCGCTCCGCACTCTACTTCTCATCCGTATCAAACCAAATCGTAACAGGTCCTTCATTAATCAAGGCCACGCGCATGTCTGCGCCGAAGACACCTGTTTCTACGTGACGGCCCGTTGCCGCTAACTTTTCGTTGAATTCATCGTAGATTTTCTCTGCGTGGGCTGGGTCGCCGGCATCTACAAAGCTTGGCCGGTTGCCCTTCTTGGTGTTGGCGTAGAGGGTGAACTGGGAAACGGACAGGATGCTGCCATCCACGTCCTCGATGCTCTTGTTCATCTTGCCGTCCTCATCTTCAAAGACGCGCAACTTGGTAATCTTGTGAACCAGGTAGTCGACCTGTTCGCTGGTGTCGCTGTCTTCCGCGCCGACCAGTAACAAGTACCCCTCTGCGATTGATCCCTTCACGGCCCCGTCAACTAACACACTGGACTGTCTGACTCGTTGTAGTAAAACTCGCATCGCTTGACCCTTCCTTAATGGAACGCCCGCTTAACCACGTAAACGTCCGGAATATTTTTAATATTATCCAAAATCCGTTGTAAATCGATTTGATTCCGCGTACCCAAACTGATGGAAATCGTGGCCATCTTGTTGTGGTCAACCTTACCGTTGATTGAGGTCAGGTACTTGGTATTGTTGTTGATCATCCGCAAAACGTCGTTCAACAAACCATTACGGTTGTAACCTTGAACCTCGATATCGGCGTTGTAGTTGGTCTTATCGCCAGCCTTGTTGCCCCAGCGAACATCCACTAAGCGCTCACCGTTTTGCTCCGCGTTTTTCACGTTCGGACAATCTTGCCGGTGAACCGACACGCCGCGGCCTTTGGTGATATATCCAACGATATCGTCACCCGGGACTGGTGAACAGCAGTGGCTCAACCGAATCAAGAGGTTATCGACACCTTCAATGACCACACCGTCAGAGTCCTTAGACTTTTTCCGATCCTTTTTGTCATTGTCGGTATCATTCTTGATTGTCTGATGCTCTTCCAATAGTTCCCGTTCTTCTTGGCGCCGGCGTTCGTCTTCTTCTGCCTGCCGCACACCCTCGGTCAAACGGTTCGCGACACCACGCGGTTGTAAGTCGCCAAAGCCAATGGCGGCCAACAAATCATCCGCGTGCTGGTAATGCATCTTCGCCGTGACCTGTTCCATATTTTCCTTGGTCATCAGGCCCTTCGGATCGTAGCCCAAGTCGCGAATCGTCCGTTCCACGGCGTCCTGACCGGAAACGATGTTTTGTTCACGGTCGGCAGCGCGGAAGAACTGTTTGATTTTGTTCCGTGCCCGGCGCGTTGATACCAGTTTCAACCAATCCCGACTGGGACCAGCCGAACTGCTGGACGTTCGGATATCCACAATGTCCCCATTTTTAATTTCATAGTTCAACGGGACAATCTTGCCGTTGATCGTGGCACCAGTCGTGTGGTGACCGACCTCGGTATGGATTGCGTAGGCCATGTCTAGTGGCCCCGCGCCCTTGGGCAACTCCAGAACATCCCCCTTAGGCGTAAATGCATATACGTAATCGCCAAAGAGTTCGCCTTTGACGCTGTCCATAAAGTCGGAGGCATCATCGGTATCTTCCTGCAATTCAATGATGTGCTTAAACAAGTTCAGTTTGTCACCAGAATTGGTCTCAGCGACCTTATCCGTGACCCCTTCCTTGTAAGCCCAGTGCGCCGCAACCCCAAATTCAGCGACGGCATGCATTTCCTTCGTTCGAATCTGAACTTCCAACGGCTTGCCCTCGGGACCGATAACCGTGGTATGCAGAGATTGATACATATTGGCCTTGGGCATCGCAATGTAGTCCTTAAACCGGCCAGGCATGGGCTTCCACTGTGAATGAATCGCGCCCAGTACCGCGTAACAATCCTTAATGGTATCGACAATGACCCGAATCGCCAGCAGATCGTAAATCTGGCTGAATTGCTTGTGTTGATCCTTCATTTTCCGGTAAACGGAGTAAATGTGCTTGGGACGCCCGTAGATTTCGGGCTTCAATTTCAAATCCTTGATGGACGCCTGAATATCATTAATCGCGCCCGCAATGTACTTCTCCCGCTGATCTCGCCGGGAATTCATCAGGTGAACGATCCGGTAATATTGCTGCGGGTTCAAATAACGCAGGGAAATATCCTCCAGTTCCCACTTGATGGTACTAATCCCCAAACGGTCAGCCAATGGCGCATAAATTTCCAACGTTTCGTTGGCGATTCGTCGCTGCTTGTCAGGACGCAGGTGCTCCAGCGTCCGCATGTTGTGGAGACGATCGGCCAACTTCACAATCATGACCCGAATGTCCTTGGACATGGCGAGCAACAGTTTTCGGTGATTTTCTGCCAGCTGTTCCCGGTTAGATTTATACTTAATCTTTCCCAACTTGGTGACGCCATCAACGATCAATGCTACGTCATCACCAAACAGCTCACGCACATCACTCAGTGTGACGCCGGTATCTTCCACAATATCGTGCAGAAAACCAGCTGAAACCGTTTCGGGATCCATGTTCAGGTCCGCCAAGATTCCGGCCACCTGAATGGGATGCATGATATAGGGTTCGCCAGATTGACGGATTTGATCCTTGTGGGCAACCGTTGCAAAATGGCAGGCCTTGACCACCATTTCAACGTGTTCCGCATTCATATATTTACTGACCCTGGCAATTACTTCCTTAGCCGTCCAGACGCGTTCTTTGGTCATACGGACGCCACCACCCTTAGTTTTTTTAAAATTAATCGTTGTGCTTTATGACTTTGTGCCGTTTTTAGCTTGTGCTAACCCGTAAGCTAAATAGGAAACGCATAAATAAACAATAGCAAAATAATAGGTATATTGTGGTAAGAACCACAGGGAACCTGCTAGGTAGATCAGTGGCCAAATCAACAGCCACCAGCCTGGTTGGGCCTTCCGGTAAATCAACCGTCCTAACACAATCGCTAAGCAACCGTTGATGATAATCAATAATAGGCCAAAGCGCATAACGGCGCTAATCCCAACTACCGTCGCCAGTGCTGGCAGTGCCAGTCCCATCACAATGGCGACCACCCAGTAGCGCCACCCAATTCTCTCCAAAAAAGCCATCCCACTCACCCATCTCTCTTAATAATTGCAACTATTTTAGCATGTTTCGAGTGAGATTACACCCTGTGACCGGCCATCCGGCCTAATTTTAAGACTAATCCTAAGTGTTGAACCTTTAAGGACAATTAGAACGGGCCAGCTAACAAAGATTCAATCCGCAAAATTGGTTAAAACTTACCACCTGCGGCTGCCAGAGATTCCGGCGTCTATGGGGACCGCCTGCGGCCTGAGGAACGGTCCTCCAGCTCGGTTTGAAGCCTGCCAAAACCCAGCAGTCTCCAAACGCGTCCCACGCTGTAAGCTGGTTCCCAGCTAACACCGTTATCACAG
Source organism: Levilactobacillus cerevisiae (assembly GCF_003946245.1). GTDB lineage: Bacteria > Bacillota > Bacilli > Lactobacillales > Lactobacillaceae > Levilactobacillus > Levilactobacillus cerevisiae. The sequence goes on along the minus strand of NZ_RHNN01000001.1, from coordinate 141,331 downwards.
CTGCCTGCACCTCTGGCCTCCTCCGGTTACAACCGTTTGTCAACCCAACACTGATGTGACCATCGTTGGACTGGTAACGATTATCTGCAATCATTGGCCACCTTCTACACAGGTGGAAGTGAGCCAACTGTAGGCTCATGAGTTTTGACTCTCTATCCAGTCTACCGTGGCTGTTGTAGCTCCAACACCATGGAGACTGCCGACAAGAAATACAAAGGCGCCGTTTCGGTCCGCAAAATGCGTGGGCCTAAGCCGACCAACGTGGCGTTCAACGCCTGGGCCTTCGCAACTTCTGCCGGGCTAATGCCACCTTCAGGTCCAAACACTGCCAACAACCGTTGTCCTGGCTTAATAGCCTGTAACTGTTGATTCAAAGCGCTCTGTTCGCCCTGTTTGGCTGATTCTTCATAAGCAACGACTGCCACGTCATGCGGTGCCTCTAGGGCCGTTGCCAGATTCTTGGCGTAACGCACCGTGGGCCGCCGCAACCGGTGGGCCTGTTCCGCAGCGCCATGCGCAATCTTCGTCAACCGGGCCAATTTTTTGTCGACCTTATTGGCTTGCCACTTGGCAACGGACCAATCGGATGCATAAAAAATCACTTGGTTAACACCTAACTCGGTCGCCTTTTGCGTGATCCACTCGGCCTTTTCTTGCTTTGGTAACCCACAAACGATGGTCACGTCAACCGGCAGTTCGACAGCTGGCGTGGGCACCGCCGTTAGAGTTACCGTCGCCGTGTCAGCTGCCAAGGTGGTTAATTCACCTTGAAACAGGTGCGCGGTCGCGTCGACAAATTCTGCTTCATCGCCGACGGTTGCCCGGAGTACTGTGACCCAGTGATGATAGATAGCAGCTGGTAAAGTGAGCTGTTCGCCATCTCGACTGGTTTCTTCCAAGAAGTACCGTTGCATGTTTATTCATCCTCCGTTGGCTTGTGGGCAATCACGCCACGCCAATCTTTCATCTGTAAAATGTTATCAATGATAAATCCCTGCTTTTCTTGGGCAGCCACGACTTCGGCTAACTTGTCCGCAATGATGCCAGAGGTCAGGAAATAGCCACCCTCATGCAAGTTTTCCCACGCTTGGGGAATCAGGGGCAAGATAATTTCGGCCAAAATATTGGCAACGACTAAATCAACCGGTTGGTGAATGCCCTTCAAGAGATCATTAGGCTTCGCCACCACATCAGCCGCAATGGGATTTAAATCCAAATTGGCCTTTGCCGAACGGACCGCAACCTCATCCAAATCGAAAGCCGTGATATCCTTAACGCCCATATACTTGGCCGCAATGCTCAGCACGCCTGACCCGGTCCCAACGTCATACATGGTTTCGCCGCCGCGCACAACCATTTCTAAGGCGGTCATGGACAGCCGCGTCGTGGGATGAGTCCCCGTACCAAAGGCCATCCCCGGATCCAAACGAATCACGTGCTCGTCACTTTGAACCGGTTGATAGTTTTCCCAACTAGGACTGACCGTTAAGTAACGGGTGACCCGGACTGGATGGTAGTATTTCTGCCAAGCAGTGGCCCAACTCTCATCATCAACGGCCTTGGTCGTCACGGTTCCGGGTGTCGGATCAAGCCCAAATTTAGCCAGTTCACTGACCCGTTGTTTAATGGTGGGTAAAATTTCTGGAACAAACACCGTTTCGGGATAGTAAGCACTGATTTCGGCCCCGGTCGTCCGGTGGGGAATCGTGTCCAAATCAACGATCTCGCCATATTTGCCCGGCTTCAGGTTCGCGTAGTCGGCCGCATCCTCAATCTTGACACCACTGGCCCCGGCCTCCTGTAAAATATTGCTGACGGCCTCCACGGCTTCGTTCGTGGTAATGACACTGACTTCGGTCCATTCCATAATGTTTCGTCCTCCTCGGCGTTTAAGTTAAATCATTTATTTTTGTCTTATTTTGAATCGTTTAAATCGATAGGGCTAATCTGTCACCCCGCCAACGACTTACGCTGGCTCAACAAACTGTCCTTTTTATTATAAAGGAGTCACGCTAGAATTGCCAAAATTCGGGCTAAAGAAAAGAGCCAGGAACAAGTTATCTTGTCCCCAGCTCACCGCTAAACGTAAAATAATTAACAAAAACGGTCCTAGACCTTCTCGGCATCGCTCGTGTGGTCAGCGTGGCGTTGTTCCCGCTGGGCAAGATGCGTTTCCAAGTAATCTAACATATCCGCCTCATTTTGAAACACGCGTGGGTGCTTTTGCTTGTGCAGTCGCAAATCAATCTCGTTGATTCGCTGACGGCCGGTCCACGTGTGACCATAACGAATGATTACCCGATTATTGAGTGAATCTTGCCCGAACTTGAAGACGTAGACGCTCTCTGGCGCCATTAATGGCCGGATGTACGACTTTTCGTAGCGATAATTATTTTGTCGTAAAAACTCTTTGGTTCGACTCAGCATTGGTAATCACCTCCTAATTCATGACAATCTACTGGGTTCTCAGCCTACTATAGGCCGACTCGGTTGCCCAACACTTTAAAATGTATCAATAATTGATAATAGTTGATTTTCAAATAGATTGCAAGCAAAATGTCTGGCTACCCGAACTTTTTCAATCATATTTGCAAAAATTTCAAACGGCGGGCACCGACTTGAAACCACTTACATTGTTATTGTACTATACTTTGACGGGGTTTTAAACCAGTTGCGCCAGAAAAAATCAAGCAACTTTAGTATCGTCAAAACTAGGCGGACTAACAGGACGATCCGTTCACCTTAATCCCCTGGGCAAACGCCGCTAACACGTCCGCACCATTGGCAATCTGCACGGCATTATCCAGCGCATGCGCGTCGTCCTTGATTGAGATTTGACCATTGCGGTAGTCCATTTTGACGCCAGTTTCCAAGAATATCAAATCGTACGTCGACGTCCACAGGTGGATGCCTTGAGCATTTTCCAACGGAATCGGATAGTCCTGATCTGGTGCATCAATGACAATCAACGTGAAGTTCGTGCCGATAGTACAGGCACCTCCCTGTAAGGAATACTTGCCACCACCATCATCTGTTAACAAAATCAGGTCTTTGGTGGCTAACTGCTTCCGGCGCAACAGATCTACTAATGAATCGCTCAACTGTATCTTGGCCATTACGGGGTCCCTCCTCAGGGTGCTTGCAACTATTCCCCTTCATTTTAAGTCATCGCGCTAGCTTTTGCATCCCCAGTCTCCTGTACATCGGTGGCAAAACGTTCTAGCCCCAGCGTTTTGGTTGCATTTTCTTAGCAAATCGTTAAGAATAGGAGGCAAATCATCAGAGGAGGCGTCATTCGTGCTAAAAGAATTCAAAGACTTCATTGCCCGTGGTAACGTGATGGACCTGGCCGTTGGGGTCATCGTGGGGGCAGCGTTCACCGCAATTGTGAACTCACTGGTCACCAACCTGATCAACCCCCTGCTAGGAATTTTCGTTGGGAGCATCGACTTCTCTAACTTGGTCCTAACCGTGGGTAGCGCCCATTTTCGCTACGGTGCGTTCATTAATTCCGTCATCAACTTTTTGATTATCGCGTTTGTGGTTTTCCTGCTGATCAAGCTGCTCAATAAGGTGCTTGCTAAACCAGCCGAGCAACCCAGTGAACCGGTGCCAACGCAGGAAGAGACTTATTTGAAAGAAATTGTGGAACTGCTCAAACAACCAAAATAATTCGAGAGTGGAACAAAAACCTTAGCTGGCTTCTGCCCCACGTTTTCACAATATAGGATTAGAGCCGTCTGAGTCTGGGGATTGTCCCAGGCTCTTTCTTTTGCCCAATCGTTTTATTAGCGACGTAAATAAATCGCAAAATTTCGTCAATAACCACAATCTTTAGAAATAATTTAAAAAAGTCTTGCGACCAAGGCATTCGCCCCGTAGAATTGGTGATGGGTCACAACCATTTTGAACACGATGCTTACACGTAGATTGGCAAATCAAGAGAAAGCGAGTCGTACATATGACATTTGCACTTATCTGGGTCATCCTCTGGGGTGGCGCCGCCTACTGGGCCTTCAAGCGGCCCAATCGGCGAAAAATTATGGGCAGCACCTTCATTTTCTTCGCGCTCTTTGGCGGAATCGTCGGGTTAGCTGCCAGCAATCCCCAACCGACCGTCAAAACAAAGACCGTCCAAGTGGGTACTCAGCGGTTAGCGCGGGCCAAGTCGGAATCCCGACGACTGGCAATTATTGCGAGTCAACAAGCGTCTACCAGCCAAAAGTTAGACGACCAGTCCAGCTCACAAGCAGCGTCTGTCGCTGCCGCTTCCAGCAAGGCGCTGAGTAGCAGTCAGGCGGCCAGCCGCGCCACCGCTAAGCAGGAATCGAAAGCGGCCGCCCAACAAGCCGCTGCAGCAAAATCTGCTAGTCGTGAGGCCGCCGCCAGTTCGCGCCAGGCGACGACGCAAACCAGTCACGCCAAACACACCCAGGGCAATTTAACGACTGGCAAGGATGGCAAGATTATCGGCAACAAGAATTCCAAAATTTATCATGTGCCTGGTCAAGCCGGCTACCACATGAATAGTAGCAACGCCGTTTACTTCCAAACGGAAGCGCAAGCCAAAGCGGCCGGCTACAGAAAGGCGTTGCGCTAACTTATGAAAAAAATCACATCAATGACCTTCACCCTGCTGAGTCTCTTCCTGGTAGGCCTCAGTGGCTGCACCAGCAACAAAGAAACCGCAGCCGCCAACGAGACCAGTACCAAAGTCGTTTACAATCATCACCCCCAACAAGCGGCTAAAAAGTTAGAGAAAGCTAACGCCGCCGAAAGTACCCGGCTGTCCAGTGAAAAGACCGCGTTGGCCCACCGTAAAGCGCAGCTGAAAACCAAAAAGGCCGCCAAGAAGACGACCTCTAAAGCCAGCACAACCACGAAGCCTAAAGCAAAGACGAATTTGGCAGCGCTAACCTATAGCGGTACTCAGGAAATCACTGTCAATCACAACAACCCCGGCTTCAGTCGTAAGCAATTGTCCAAGGCACATGGTGCCTGGCAAACCTATCACAATTTAGACAGCAACAACCGTGTCACCGGGGCCGCTGCACTCCTCAACCAGTCGTTGATGCCACACGCAGCCCGCGAATCCTTAACGGTCGATCCCACGGGGTGGCACAACAAACGGACCCAACATGGTTGGTTGTATAATCGAAGCCATTTGATTGGCTACCAATTCACCGGCCAAAATAATAATCCCAAGAATCTGATGACCGGGACGCGGACCCTGAACAGTCCCTTGATGCTCCACAACGAAATGGATGTCGCCACCTACCTGCACGCCAGCAAGGCCAATTACGTTCGGTACACGGTGACGCCTATCTTCCGCGGCAACGAGTTGGTCGCCCGCGGGGTTCAGATGCGGGCCCAGTCACTTGGCTCCAATGAAATTCATTTCAACGTTTACATTTTCAATGTCGAACCGGGTTACACCATCGACTACAACACCGGCTACAGTCACGCCAGTTAAGCCACAGTCCAAATTCTGAAGACCTTAAAAGCTGCCAATTGATTCCCCAGGGAGGAAAATTCACATGAAGACACTACGCAAAGCACTGACCATCATCGCCATCACCTTTACCTTAGGTGGCGTCGTTGAACCCCTCACCGCTCCAATTCCTGATGCGCAAGCCAAGTCAGTTAAGGTTTGGATCGCACCCCATCATGGTTTCCGCTACCACTACGACAAGACTTGCCGGGGCTTAAGCAATGCTGGAAAACTGAAACATGTCACTAAGAAATGGGCTAAGAGTCATCACTACACCCTGTGCCACTGGGAAAAATAAGCAGTAAAGGGTCGCGACAACGTCGCGGCCCTTTTGCCAGTCCAAGATGACGGCTTACTATTTGCTTGTAAAATGCTATACTATTGGGAGAGTCATGAACCTAGCACGACTGATCCATGCCACAAGATTTCGTTATTTTTACATAATATAGTGAATCAAGAGGTCGACGAAGATGAAAGAACAACAAACTGATTTTACAGAAACTGATTGGCAACGGGCCCAAACGGCGGTCTTTGACGAATACGACCTGTTCACCAAACAACTTCACGTGGAAGGTGTGGACTACACCATTTTGCAGGCCCGCCGCATCGTGATTTACCAGGATTTAATTGAAGAATGGCGTCACAGTGCGCCAACTTTGAAAGTTGATCTAGAAGACAACACGCAGGCCTTAACGGTGTTCGAGGATCTCGCAACCGATGGCAAATGCCACTTGCTGGACCGCTGCGCTAAGAAAATGGAAAAATGGCCGGATTACATCCCCTCACCACTGACGATTTGGTTGGAGCTGGCGGAAGATGCGGAGCGTGAGTAAGGCCCTTGACCTTTAAACGGTTAATGAAGGAATTGTCGAAACGATTAGCTGTTAGCCTAAAAATAACCAGGAACTTGTCAACGTGACGAGTCCCTGGTTATTTTTTAAACCCGTTGGCCATAGTCCAACAACCTTAATCTTTCTAATTTATTCAGTCGCGATTCCACTTCGTCGGCAGAAACCGGTAGGCCGCCAACTGGAATCACACAGTCGTTGGTCCACGACCAGTTACAGATCTGTTCGAGCACTTTCAGATCCACCTCATCTAAATCGTCAATCACAAGTGGTAATCGGTCCAAAAACGCTGCCGATCCGCCGTGAAACGTAAACGCTAATCCCTTGGTCATGAGTCCTTCACTCCCCCTAAGTATTGCACGTCTAATCCCATTAATGATACTTGTAGCCTACCATTGTTGGGGTTAGGGGTGGGACTGGGGCGACTTGTCTGGATAGCTCAGTTTATGAACGAACTGGATTTTCGCTTAGAATTTTTGTCACAATAAAAATAGCCGCTAACTGGCTCGGTTCGATTCGCTTGGTCATAATTTAACGACCTCAGCTTTAAAATAACTTGCCATTAATTGCGCATCAATTGGTCGACTTTGAGGCGTCTCTTTCCAAGGACGCTCCTGATGTGTTTGATTCATCAATTGAATAGCCGACATCTCACCAAAGGTCTGCCAGACAGCTTGAACCACAATTTTCATCCGCTCATCATTGTTAATTTCCACATAATCCGCCTGGGCTTTAAGCTAATCCCTATTGTCGTCTTCAGGAAAGATTCGACTGTTCTCAAACACGTTAGGAAGTCTAGCTTTGATCAGTGCACGTTCGGCCCAGAATTCAGCCTTGTCACGCTTAAATGAGGCCACGTCTTTCGCTTGGCGTTCATCCTCAGTCTTACGATCAGCGCCCTTTTCTTCAGCTGACATTTGGGCACATTCTTCTCCCTTAGCCCGCTTGAAGTGCTACATCATTAATTAAATTTGACTAAACAGATTGTCATAGATAGTTTCCATTCGTTTTCCAATACTATTAATTTCATAATCGGGTCCACTCATATCGTGCTCAACCAATCCAAAATTGTAGTTAGTTGAGAAATGGTCGAATGCTTCCTCATCACCGTAGAACAAGTTGTAGCCCAGTCGTGATAACCTTATAACCCTTGAAAGGGGAATCAACGTACTTCTGAATAAAATCATAGTCATCTTTATTAATGGCGAGAACAGCCACGTTAATCACCCCTTTCCTTTACTGAACGGATTAGTCTGAATTATATTACCAGTATGCTTGTTAACCATAACCCGCAAAGAGAGATCTTCTTTGGTTCTACAGTAATTCTTTCCCGACGTTAATTCCCCAATCGAATGCTTTAGCGTCCCTATTGGATTTGCGATAACAATCACTATCAAAATTCTTGAATCGCTCAGCTAATTTAGACATTGACGGTACCTTCTCGATGACAATTTTATCTTTTTCAACGCTAATTTCTAGTCTCTGGCCAACCGGGTTTATCATGCCAATACTAGCTAACATGCTTTTCGAAAGTCGAATACCTTGCGAATTGCCCCACTTAGTAATCTTCACCTGCATCAAAATAACCACCTCTCATCGCCAGGTACGGTGATTGCTCTATACTTCCCAGTCATACTATATTTCCTTGCGCAACTACTACAAACAGTGTAACGCAATGTCTATACCTAGCCAAACAAAGGCTCCTCGACTCCAGACAGATTTTTTTGCAATGCGCCCCTCCTGTGCACCCCCCCGGAATTTTCTAACGCCCCGTTCGTATAGCCTGCTATGACTGACAAAAAAGCTGTGATGACTCGATTCAAAAACTAAAGGCAATCCATGAAAGACATTTTCCGATTAAATGTTCATTAATTCCCACAATCTACTCTTTACTTAGGAAGAATCCAAAAAAGCCCCATACCAAGTAATGTGTGACCACTTGGTGTGGGGCAAATACTGCTAAATCAACGTTTCTTACTTCGTTTCATCCTCATCAGTCTTCAAAACGGCCATGAACGCCTCTTGCGGGATATCCACTTTCCCCACAGCCTTCATCCGTTTCTTCCCGACCTTTTGTTTCTCTAACAATTTCATCCGCCGGGTCCGGTCACCACCGTACAGCTTGGCGGTCACGTCTTTTCGGTACGCCTTGATGGTGGTCCGGGCAATAATCTTGGCTCCGATTGCCGCCTGTACCGGAATTTCAAAGTTTTGACGAGGAATGATGCCCTTCAGCCGTGAAGCAATCTCCCGGCCGCGTTGGGCGGCGAAGGTCCGGTGCGCAATGAAGCTCAGCGCATCCACCTTGTCGCCGTTCAACAGGATATCAATCTTCACCAAATCAGCCGTCTGGTAGCCGCTACGTTCGTAATCCAACGAAGCATAGCCCCGCGTGCTCGATTTCAATTTATCAAAGAAGTCAAAAATGATTTCCGACAACGGCATGTTGTAGATAATGTTGACCCGGTAATCATCCAGGTATTCCATCGTCAGGAACTGGCCCCGTCGGTGTTGGCACAGGTCCATGACCGCCCCGACGTACTCATTAGGGGCCATGATAGTCGCCTTCACAATTGGTTCCTCAATGTGCTTGATAGCGGAAGCTTCCGGCATTTCTGCTGGGTTTTCAACTTCCTTCATGCCACCGTCCGTCAAGTACGCGTGGTAGGTAACGGATGGCGCCGTGGTGATCAAGTCTAAATTGAATTCACGTTCCAAACGTTCTTGAACCACATCCATGTGGAGCATCCCCAGGAAGCCACAACGGAACCCGAATCCCAGCGCTTGTGACGCTTCGGGTTCAAATTCCAGTGCCGCATCGTTCAGCTTCAATTTTTCCAAAGCCTCACGCAAATCATTCAGCTTGGCGTTGTCCGTTGGATACAGCCCAGCGTAAACCATTGGGCTCATTTCCCGGTAGCCTGGCAGTGCCTTCTCCGCCGGCTTGGCAGCGTTGGTCACGGTGTCCCCAACTCGGGTGTCCGTGATATCCTTGATGCTGGCCGTGATGTAGCCCACGTCACCCGCAATCAGGCAATCCCGTGAAATTGGCTTGGGTGAGTTGACCCCGACTTCGGTGACTTCATATTCACTACCGCTGTTCATCAACCGAATCTTGTCGCCCGGTTGAACGGTACCCTCAAAGACGCGGACACTCAAAACCACGCCCCGATAATCATCGTAAACGGAATCGAAGACCAAGGCCTTCAGCGGTGCATCCAAATCACCACTTGGTGCGGGTACCTTGTGCACAATTTGTTCCAACAATTCAGGAATCCCGATTCCCTGCTTGGCGCTGGCCAAAACGGCATCGGACGCATCCAAGCCAATCACATCTTCAATTTCCTTTTTGACCTTTTCCGGATCAGCGGCCGGTAAATCAATCTTGTTCACGACTGGCACAATTTCCAGGTTGTCATCCAATGCCAGGTAGACATTGGCGAGTGTCTGGGCTTCGACCCCCTGAGCGGCGTCAACGACCAAGACAGCCCCTTCACAGGCTGCGAGGCTCCGTGAGACCTCATAGGAGAAGTCGACGTGCCCTGGTGTGTCAATCAGGTGAAACTCATAGTCGTGGCCGTCATTGGCGTGATACGTCAACTCAACCGCGTTTAATTTAATCGTAATGCCCCGTTCACGCTCAAGGTCCATGTTATCCAACACCTGATCTTGCATATCGCGTTTGGAGATGGTATCCGTTAACTCCAAAATTCGGTCCGCAATCGTGGACTTCCCGTGGTCAATATGGGCCACGATGGAAAAATTGCGAATGTATTTTTGATGTTGCTTTAATTTCTCAAGATCCATGTTGATTTCCTACTTTCTTAAACGCCATGTCTTAGCAATTATACCAACCATTAGGGCCAAGTACAAACGTAACGGTTATTCTCTTCCTGGCAAATAGCCTTCACTGCCACCATCACAAAAAGCAGATACCCCGAATACCGAGATATCTGCCTCATAACACTATTTTGTCGTTGCTTCGTACTGCTTTAAAGCCGTCGGTGATAAATTCTGCCACTTGGTGGAATAGAACTTATCGTTGATGGCATAATGCGGTTGCGTTTGTTTCTTCGTTAGGAACGGATTGACCCGTTGATCAACCGCCAACCAACCACGCCAGCCCAAGTGAATCGTGTCGGTCATAAAGTACGGCACGTTCCCCTTTTGACTGAGGTCAACGATGTTGTTGAAACCTTGTGACTGCAGTTGGTAGTGAATCTTTTGGTCGAATTGCTTGAGCATCGTCGCGGATAAGCCCGTGTACTTCTGCCACTTCGCGTTGATTGGTGGAATGATGAAAAGCACGTTGGTGTTTAACCGTGCAAACTGATCCAGACAGAGCTGGAAGTCAGAAAATTCCGGTGACTTGGTGTAAGACAAGTTCTTCTGGAAATTCTTTAACTTGCCGCCCTTTAATTCTTTCTGGAGTCCCTGGTGATAGAACTTATCGCTAATTTGGAAGCGATTATCACTGGTTGCTGCCTTGCCCAATTTGCCACCAAGCTGATCCAGCGCCGAGTAGGAATAATGAGTGGGTAACTGCTTGGCTTGCTTGTTCACTTGGTTCAGATTTTGCGATGGTAAGTCAATGCCAGAGAAGAACTGATCTTCGTGCGTCAACATGTTCTTCCGTGTCTGCAGGTAGAAGCGTTGATAGTCCGTCAACTTTTCACCCTTCGCAACGCGTTGCAAGGCCGCATGAATGAACTCATCGGACTGTGCCGCCGGCATCTGGAGTAACCGTTTGGCAGCGTACTGGTCAATTGCATCGCGCCGGAAGTGGGTTAACCACTCCGCCGTTTGTAATTGTGAGTAGTAGTAACCAAACGCGTCCTTACGTGTTCCACCCTTCACGAACCATTGGGGTGAAATCACGAAGACCGCCTTCTTATTGCGCAATTCGCCTTGAATATTTTGCATGACGAAGTACTGTGTCAAAGATTGCGAACCCCGGGCACCGAGTAGAAACGGCCGGTATGACCGCTTGTACTTTTGTGCCAACACAGAAGGGTGCATGGGATCAAACCGCGACCATTCAGAAGAACCAAAGAATGGGACGTACCCATTCTTCAAGGCCTGTACCTTCATGTTCTTCCCCCGTAAAACATTGGGCGATAGTGAAACCGCCGCTTGTCGTTCACGGGCCGCACTCACGTGACTAAACCCAAGAGTAACTGGCATGGCCAGCACCGCAAAAACCAGAATTGCTGCGAGAATTAACGGACCAAAAATCCGTAGTAATCGCTTTGCCATTGGCTAGGCCAAACTTTCCACTTTCGCAATGATCTTGTTGGGCGTGTCCCACTCTGACCGCTCAAACTCGGAAACTGGCACGTTGATGCCTAAGTCCCCTTGAAGTTGTAATAATAATTGGACAGAGCCCATAGAATCCATTAAGCCGCTGTCGAACAGATTGTCATCCATTGCACCGCTAACATCGTTCCCCGTTAAGTCGTTTAAAATGCCTAATACTGTTGCTTTGATATCCATAATAATTTCCCCCTAAATGAAATTTGGTGAACCCTACTTTTAGTTAATGAAACCATATTTGATCCAGCAAGCCTGAGAAAATCAGGAAGCTGAAGCAGACCATGTTGGCCGTCAAGAAGATGGCAAAGATCTGTGTGAACCCGTTGTGCGGTACACTGGCCCGGTGCTTCTTCTTGTACCGTAACCAGGTATCATTGATTACCAGCGCACACCCATGGAACAGGCCGTACGTGATGTAGTACCAAGTAACCCCATGCCAGAAACCCATGATCAACATGTTAATAATGTAGGTCACGTTGGCCGTAGTCGTTGGCTTCTTGAAGACTTTATGCTTCATGAACCAGAAGACCAGTCGCATGTAGATAAAGTCTCGGAACCAGAAGGACAACGTAATGTGCCAACGATTCCAGAAGTCCTTAATGTTCAGTGACCGCCAGGGTTGATTGAAGTTCATCGGCGTTGCAATCCCCATAATGTAGGAGGTCCCGACCGCAAACAACGAGTAACCCGCGAAGTCAAAGAACAAGTCGGCACTGTAGGCGTACATGTAGCCCAACACAGGCCAGGATAGATCCAGGAACCCACCCCGCGAATTCATCGCCATCATCTTTAATTGGGGCATGAGTAACGTCCCAAAGTAGTACGCGAGGATGAATTTATACATGAACCCAACAAAGATGTAACGAATACCCTTCTGAATCATCCCTAAGTACTTCTCACGGGACGGCACCGAACGATAGTCAGCTTCAAAACGCCGGTAACGGTCAATGGGTCCGGAAGAAATCGTTGGGAAGAAGAGCATGAATTGCAGGAACGTCATGACTTGATAATCTTTTAGCGTGCCATCCCGCGTTTCCATAATAGTTTGTACGGCTCTGAAGGTCAGATAACTAATCCCCAGAAACCCAATGAGAGACGACTGACCATTTTCAACGGCCGGTGTCACCTTCACGATGGTTAACGGTATAATGGCTAAAATTACCGTCAAGTAGAAGAGCGGCCCCGAATTTTTATGCTTACGGTAAACGGCATACCCCCAGGTCAACGCCACTTCGTACAAAATGTAGATAATCAAGGCCACCCCTTGCGTCCATTTTGGACCACCAAAGGTTAAGACCAGAAAAAAGATTGAAATCAACGTTTCATACAGACGTGACCGTTTACCATACAACAGGCCAATCATCAGTGGCAACAACGCAACGCCTAGTAAGGCAAAATACGTCGGGTTGCCATACGGTTCAAATGACAACATCAGTGATTGACCTCGGCAATGATGGATTTAATATCAACCTTGCCGTTGGGGGTCATCGGTAGGCTTTCTTTGTAGACGAAGCGTTGTGGAATCATGTATTCCATCATGTCGCCGCCTTGTAGATTTTCTTTGATTGCTTTCGTCAATTCCAGGTCGGTGTCAAATTCATGGGTACTTGGCACGATCCAGGCAATCAACTGGCTAACTTTATGATTCCGGTCGTAACGTGGGACTGCCACGCCGACCTGAATGTGGGCTTCTTGTGACAGATAATGGTTAACCTCTTCTAATTCAATTCGGTAACCGTGGAGTTTAATTTGGAAATCTGTCCGGCCCCGATACATAATTAAGCCATTTCCCAGTTGGACACCCAAGTCACCTGCGCGGTAGACCGTTTGGCCATTAACCGTCACAAAGGCCTTCGCCGTCTTCTCTGGATTGTGCAGGTACCCTTTAGACATCGACGGACCACTAATCAGGATCTCGCCCTCAGTCCCAGCCGGTAGCGGACGTAGCTGTTCGTCTACCACTTGGATGTCGGTATCGGCCTTGGTAAAACCAATTGGCAACCGGGGATAATCGGCTAAAATCTGTTCGGTGATTTCAACTTGCGTGACCGCTACCGTCGTTTCAGTCGGGCCATAAGTGTTGAAAATCCGTGCTTCTGGGAACCGTTGATGCAGGTTGACCGCCGTCGCATGGGTCAATTCTTCTCCACAGAAGAGGAAGCGACTGAGGTTCGGGTAGTGCGCCGCATCAAACGTCGGTTCCATCAGGCAAATATCAACGAATGAAGGTGTTGATACCCATACGTTGAGGTCCATCGTTGGCAAAGTTTCAAATAACATTTTGAAGTTATCCGTCACTTGCTTCGACAAGGCAACCAACGTGCCACCACCGGCCAACGTTGGGCCCCAGTCCATCACGGACAGGTCAAACGAATACGGTGCTTGTGACAGGGTCCGTGGTCGCTCTGGCAGGTCAAAGTCTTCACTCAACATCCAGTTGACGTAGCTCAACAGGTTGGTGTGTGAAATTTGAACCCCCTTCGGTTTACCAGTGGTTCCGGATGTAAAGATGATGTAATAGGTCTCATCCCCACTAACGCCGTGATCTACTTGGTAATCAACCGACTGACTAAAAATTTGTTCGAGTTGCGTTGGCGTAATCACTGGCGTCTCGCCCAGCGTCGTCGGTAACTCGCTGACCGCGATGGCAGCCGCTGGTTCGGCAATCTCGTTAATTGTCGTAATCCGTTCCAGTGGTGAATGCGTATCAATTGGCACGTAAGCATGGCCACTCTTGACGATTCCCAAGAAAGTTGCCATCATGTCAAACGTTTGGCCACCATACACCATAATGGGTGCGTGAGCCGGTAAATGCATTTGATCCAAATGTGCTGCTAAAGCGTCGGATCGTTGTTTTAATTCCCCGTACGTGTTCGTGTGCCCTAGATCATCGTAGGCTAACCGCTCCGGGTCATTGAGCGCCCACTGATCCATGGCCGTAATCATGTTTCTAACCATACTCTATCCCCCCAAAGATTATCACTCTTAAACCCCATACTTAGAACTCGTTGTAAATAAATGTTGAGTTATTCAACCCACTATAACCGTATAAATAAACCAACACCATCAAAATCACAAAGTAGAATACTGTCCAGCCGATAAAAGCGATTACCGGCTGATGCCACAATGCCAGCCACTTTGCTCTCATGAAATTCACCCCCAAAGTTTGTCGACCGATTCGCCCCCAAAGTCGACGTCCGTACAATCCATAACCAAGCCGGCGACTTCCCCGACGAATCGACCTGGTTAGGAGAGGAGTTAATGTGGCCCCAGCCACGCTCCTTATGTTCTGAGAATATCATTGCTAAAACCGGATTGCAAACAACCTCACTCAACCTTAAACCTTTCTTTTCATTTTCAAGAGTTTTTATTAATTTTGCCCATCAAAAAAGGCCGCTGAGAATCTTCAGCGACCTTGATATATCAATCATTCACTCGATTTTCACAAGCAATTAATTTTCGTTAAACTTATCGCGCATTTTGTTAAATAAGTTTCCTTTGCCCGTGCCAGTAACGGTTTCACCACTGGCTTTCGCAAAGTCACGCAACGCATCTCGTTGGCCCTTGTTCAAGTTCTTCGGGGTTAACACCTTAACAGTCACATGTTCGTCACCATTACCGTTACCACGCAGACGAGGTGCACCCTTGCCCTTTAAACGGAACGTCGTGCCCCCTTGAGTCCCAGCAGGCACCTTGAGCTTCACATCGCCGTGAACGGTCTTCACCGTCACGTCATCGCCCATCGTGGCCTGCACAAAGGACACGTCTTGATCAAAGTAGATTTCTGTCCCATCCCGGCGGAAGTCCTTGCTAGGTTCCACTTGGAAGATAATAAACAGATCACCATAGCTGCCGCCATTTTGGCCGGCTTCACCTTGGCCCTGTAACCGCATTTGTTGCCCGTCATCGACCCCGGCTGGGATGGTAACTTCAACTTCATGCTGTTCTTCGGTGTGGCCAGAACCGCCACAAGTCGGGCACTTTTCTTTGATTTCTTGACCAGTTCCATGACAGACTGGGCAAGGCTGTTGGCTCCGCATCCGACCCAGTGGGGTGTTGGTTTCGGTCGTGACAAAGCCGGAGCCCCCACATTGATGACACGTGACGGGTGAAGTCCCGGGCTTGGCCCCGTTCCCGCCACAGGTGTGGCATTGGGCTTCGCGGTTGTACTTGACCTTGGTCTTTTTACCGAAGATGGCCTCTTCAAACTTCAGGTCCATTTGGTACTGGAGATCACGACCCGGCCGTGGGGCGTTCGGGTTACGTTGACCGCCGCCACCGCCGCCGAAGAATTGGTTGAAGATGTCATCAAAACCACCACCGCCACCAAAGCCGCCGCTAAAGCCACCCTGTTGACCGCCACCAAAACCACCGAAGCCGCCTTGCGCACCGTCAGCGGAACCATATTGATCATAGTTTGCCCGCTTTTGTTCGTCACCTAAGACATCGTAGGCATCCTGTACGGCTTTAAACTTTTCCGCCGCATCTGGGGCCTTGTTTAAATCTGGGTGATACTTCTTCGATAATTGCCGATAGGCCTTTTTAATATCTGCTTGGCTGGCATCCTTTGCGACGCCCAGTACGCCATATAAGTCCGTTTCCGCCATCTTTTTCCTCCCAATCAATTCCGAAATTTTTCGCTACTAGTAAGAATAGCATACTCGAAACAAAAAGCCAAAGCCCCAGGGACTCTGACTTCTTGTCTACGCACACTTGACTGACTAGTGAGCAGAATTACTTCTTATCGTCGTCGTTAACTTCATGGAAGTCACCGTCAACGGTCTCGCCGTCTTTGCCATGGCTCTTAGCGTCACCACTGGCTTGTTGGCCGGCAGCATCGCCCTTAGCACCTTGCGCTTGTTGTTCCTGTTGTGCTTGTTGGTACAACTTGACAGAGAGGTCCTGGATAATCTTGTTTAAGTCATCCTTCTTGGTCTTCATGTCGTCCAAGTTGTTGGCTTCTTGTGCCTTCTTTAATTCATCGCGGGCATCTTCAGCCTTCTTGATTTCGTCATCGGAAACCTTACCCTTAACGTCTTTCAACGTCTTGTCAGTTTGGAAGAGTAATTGGTCAACTTCGTTCTTCGTGTCGACTTCTTCCTTACGTTGCTTGTCAGCGGCTTCGTTTTCCTTGGCTTCATTCATCATCTTTTCAACTTCGTCATCGGACAAGCCATCGGAACTCTTGATGGTGATCTTTTGTTCCTTGTTGGTGCCCATGTCCTTAGCAGAAACGTTGACGATCCCGTTCTTATCGATATCAAATGTGACTTGGATTTGAGGAACGCCACGAGGTGCGGCTGGAATGTCGGCGAGTTGGAAGTTACCCAACGTCTTGTTGTCAGCAGCCATTGGCCGTTCACCTTGTAAGACGTGAATATCAACGGCTGGTTGGTTGTCAGCAGCGGTTGAGAAGACTTGGGACTTGCTGGTAGGAATCGTTGTGTTCCGGTCGATCAACTTGGTGAAGACCCCACCCATGGTTTCGATACCCAAGGATAATGGCGTAACATCAAGTAAGACAACGTCCTTCACATCACCGGTGATAACCCCACCTTGTACGGCGGCACCTAAAGCAACGGCTTCATCAGGGTTGATGGAGTGGTTAGGTTCCTTGCCCGTCCACTTTTGAACGGCTTCTTGCACGGCTGGAATCCGGGTGGACCCACCGTTTAAGATGACAACGTCGACGTCACTGGCTTGTAAGTCCGCATCCTTCAAGGCGTTTTCAACGGGAACCCGGGTCTTTTCAACTAAGTCAGCGGTTAATTCGTTGAACTTCGCACGGCTCAAACTCTTTTCCAAATGCAAAGGACCGTTATCGCCAGCGGAGATAAATGGCAGGCTGATAGAAGCTTCAGTCACGCCAGAAAGGTCCTTCTTGGCTTTTTCAGCAGCATCCTTTAACCGTTGAACGGCCATCTTATCCTTGGATAAGTCAACACCGTTTTCGTCCTTGAAGCCGGCAATTAACCAGTCCATGATCTTTTGGTCAAAGTCGTCCCCACCTAAGTGCGTGTCACCATTGGTTGAAAGAACGTCAAAGACACCGTCACCTAAGTCCAAGATGGAAACATCAAAGGTCCCACCACCAAGGTCATAAACCATGACTTTTTCGTCTTTGTCTTGCTTGTCCAAACCATAAGCCAAAGCTGCGGCCGTTGGTTCGTTGATGATCCGTTCAACGTTCAAGCCGGCAATCTTACCAGCATCCTTCGTCGCTTGACGTTGGGCGTCGTTGAAGTAAGCAGGCACCGTGATAACGGCCTTATCAACCGTATCACCAATGTAGTCTTCCGCGAAGGCCTTCAGGTGTTGTAAGATCATAGCGGAAACTTGTTCTGGCGTGTAATCCTTGCCGTCAATCGTTTCCTTGAACCCAGCTTCACCCATGTGACTCTTGATGGATGAAATCGTGTTTGGGTTGGTGATTGCTTGCCGCTTGGCAACTTCCCCAACTTGGGTTTCGCCATCTTTAAAGGCCACAACGGATGGTGTCGTCCGGGCGCCTTCCTTGTTTGCAATAATCTTAGGTGTACTACCTTCAAGAACGGCTACAGCTGAGTTCGTCGTCCCTAAGTCAATACCAATAATTTTGTTACTTGCCATCAAAAATTCCCTCTTTTTTTAGTTTTTATTTATAAATTTATTGTGCAACGACGACCATGGCGGCCCGGAGAACCCGGTCCTTCAATTGGTAGCCCTTTTGCAGCACGTTAACCACCGTGTCCGCGGTTTGACCCGCTTCTACGGGAACAGATTGCACAGCCTGATGCAATGTTGGATCAAACGGCTTGCCCAGTGCTTCGATCTCAGTCACTTGGTTGCGTTTTAACGCGTCCTCCATGTGATCATAGGTCATCTGAACACCCTTCTTGATCTGTTTGCTAGCATCATCGGTTGCTTCCACCGCTAAGGCGCGTTCCAAGTTGTCAATCACTGGGAGCACGTCCTTCGCAAGTTGCTGGCCATCATACTTGATGAGCGACGCCTGTTCCTTTTGGTAACGCGCCTGCATGTTTTGCACTTCTGCTTCGGCCCGCAGATATTTATCCTCGAAGTCGTCCGCCTTCTTTTGCGCGGCGGCCAACTGTTCGGCCGTAACGGTTGCTTTCGGCTTAGCGGTGACTTTTTCAGTCGCTGCCTCGTCTTGCTCAGTCTTACCTGGGTCTTGCTTGGTTGTGGCGGCCTTTGCCGCAGTTTCATCATCAGTGGATGGTTGTTGCTTGTCTGCCACGATAAAAAACCTCCCTTTCTTTACTCGTCATAAAACCGATAGTAATCTAGTAGTTTTTTCGCGAGCTCTTCACGAAACGCACCGACAATTCCCAGCATCCGCGAATAAGGCATCCGGGTCGGCCCGAGAATGGCAATCATACCCTTGCCGTGCTGATTCACGTCGTAAGTGGCGGTGATCAAGCTGAAATTCCGGAGCGCATCGTTGGTCATTTCATTTCCGATTTGAACGGAAATCTTATCACTCGGTTGCCCCAAAACGTTGGCAATGTCGTCGGTCTTATCAATCAACGAATACAACGATTTCAGTGAATCAACGTCACTGTCCTCCGAAAAGTTCAACAGGTTCAGCCGGCCGCCAACGTAAAACTGCTCTTTGGCAGCTCGCGTCAGAACGTCGCCGAAAATATCTAAGAACCCTTCAGGACTCTGCAGATAATTGGCAATCTTCATCGGGATGTCGGCCTGTAACTTCTGTAAAACTTCCGGTAAGGTTAATCCGACCAACTGATCATTGATTAACCGAACCACAGCCTCCAGTTGGTCACCCGTCACGGTTTCGTTCACGTCAAAGGTCTGGTTCTCCACGTCCCCACTATCGGTGACTAGAATTGCCATGACCTGACGCTTACCGAGTGGTACCAGCCGAAACCCGCTGAGACGACTATCTTTCAGTTCCGGCTTCAACGTGAACGCGGTATAACTCGTCAGGTTGGACAAAATCGTTGCCGATTGCGAAATAATTTCGTCAATCTTGTGGAAATCGCCACCTAATGAGGATTGAATCACGTCCATATCGTTGGGCCGCAGCGGATCCGGTTTCACGAGATTGTCAACGTAGTACCGATACCCTTCAACCGAAGGAATTCGGCCAGAGGAAGAGTGGGTCTTTTTAATCAGGCCCTGATCCTCTAACGCCGCCATCTCATTACGAATTGTCGCTGAGCTTACGTGGATGGGTAACTGCTTGGCTAATGCCTTGGACCCCACTGGCACACCTGTGTTAGTGAAATCGCGGACAACGGCTCGCAGAATCATCATTTGTCTTTCTGAAAGCATCACAATCACCCCTTTTTTAGCACTCAAACGATACAAGTGCTAAGACACATATATAATGTAGCAAAACCGCGATTTGAAGTCAAGAAATCTGGTAGATTTTTTAGCAATCGTTGCTATTAAGTGCTAATTTTTGGAAAAACCAGCCCAATCGTGCTTTCTTGCGTTAATTATCAACTTTTTACGACTATGGGAGATGGTAACATGGCGACTTGTGTTTCCCAATTAATTTAACACTTGCTAAGCTAACAAGGATTCAATCCATAAAATTAGTGGGAAATTACCACCTGCGGCTGCCAGAGATTCCGGCTGCTGTGGGGACCGCCTGCGGCCTGAGAGGCGGTCCTCCGGCTCGGTTTGAAGCCTGGTAAAGACCACCAGTCTCCAAACGCGTCCCACGCTGTAAGCTGGTTCCCAGCTAACAGCGTCGACACAGCTACCTCCTTCTCTGTCCTCCTCCGGTTATGATTGATTCTTCAACATGACATTGGCATGACTATCACTGGACTGGCAACGGTTGTCTACCGTAATTGGATATAGTCTAAATAGGCACGAGTGAGTCAAATTTAGGCTTAACCGTGCGATTTTCCACATGTTTTGTTTGGAAAGCGAACCGGCAGAGATAGACAACGTTGCCAAATTTCTAGCGTTATGTCCCAAAATACGCAACAGGTTATGCTGACATTTTTAGGTTCACCTTTTGAACACATGCTAAAAGACGCCACCGTATCCCTCAGGATGCCGTGACGTCTCGTTCACTTATCTATTTAGAATCTAAAATACAAGCCGTGGGATTTTATTCTCCGACTGTATATTGTCGAAATATATGGCAGCGTTCCAGCCTAAATTTGGCGAACAGTAAGCCGGCCGGTTTAGACAACGTTACCAATAGCCCTTAATTTTAATGATTTAAGATTCGTGCGCAGCCAATTGCTGAAAGTATGCCCGCGTGTGGTCCTCGTCTTGTTTGAGCTGCGCAATCAGGCCGTCAGCGTCGTTGAACTTCACCTCACCGCGTAACCGGTGATGCCACTCAACCTCAACTGGCTCGCCGTATAAATCGCCCTGAAAGTCCAGGAGATTCATTTCGACGGTAATCGGCCGGTTATCCCCAAAGGTCACGTTCCGGCCCACAGAGACCATCCCAGGGTACCAGATTGCGCCGACCTTGAGTCTGGCAGTGTAAATACCGATACCCGGGATCCATTCGTTCTGTGGTGCCAATACGTTAGCTGTCGGGTAGCCAATCGTTCGGCCCCGCGCTTCGCCATGGACCACCAAGCCCGTTGTCCGGTAAGTGTAACCCAACAACTGGTTAACTAAGTCAATGTCTCCCGCCTTCATGGCCTCGCGAATGTGGCTAGAACTAACTTTTTCCGCCCCATTGGTTTCCTCTGGCACCGTCACGACCTCGAACCGGCCCTGGGCATAGGTTGGCAGCAATGCCATGTTAGCGACTGCCTTCTTACCATAGGTGTGGTCAAAGCCTGCCACGGCAGCCACCGTGTGAAACGCTACCAAATAATTGTCCACAAATTCCTGTGGTGTTTGGGACGCAAACTCACCCGTGTAGTTGACCAGAAATACCCGGTCAACGCCCAGTCGATCCAACTGCTGGAGCTTGCGTTTCGTGGGACTCAGATACTTCTGATCATCCGCCTGTAATGGCCGGTACACCAACGCAGGATGGTGGTCGTAGGTTAAGACCGCTAACTTCACCCCTTTGCGTTGGGCAATGGCCTTCGCCTGATTAATGACTGCCTGATGGCCCCGGTGAACGCCATCGAAAAAGCCCATGGCCAAGACAACTGGCTCATCGGGAATTTGACGGGCATCCAGGGGATGGTGTATGCGAATAACTTCCATTGGAAATTCCTCTTCTCAAAAACTTAGTTCACCGCAAACATTTTTAGCGGTTTATATTGGTGTTTTTCTGCTGACCATTGGTACAGACACTTGGTCGTCCCCTGATACGTCAGCGCGATTTCTGGTGCACTGGCACCGTCTAGTTCGTCCGGCGTTAGGAAGACGCCATGCTGGACCAGCGCCCAGACGCGGTCACTCAGAGCGACGTGTGGGTATTCTGTCAGCGCGTAGTCGATCGACCGTAAAACGGGACTCAGATCCTCGTTGGCCATGGCCGCTGCCACCTGCTCTAACGTCACCGTCTGGTCCAGGGTGAAGCCACCACTCTTGTGCCGGGTCAAAGAAGCCATCACGGCGGGAACACCTAGCTGGCGACCTAAATCAACCGCTAATGTCCGCACGTAGGTTCCCTTAGAGCAGGCAACCTCAAACGCCACGGTCTGGGTGCCCTGCGCAGCATCGAAGTCACCGACGCCGGTCAAAGTGAAATGGTCGACGGTAATGGTTCGTGTCGGCCGTTCCACGGTTTCGCCAGCCCGGGCATATTCGTAGAGTTTACGCCCATTCACCTTGACCGCCGAATACATGGGCGGCGTTTGGCGAATCGTGCCGGTCAGTGCCGTTGTGGCTGCCGTCAACTCCGCCAGGGTAAACGGCTTTGTGAGGGGTTGGCGCTCAACCACCTCCCCATCTAGGTCTTCCGTCGTGGTCGCGAAGCCCAGGGTGACGGTGCCCCGGTACATTTTACCAGAGGCCATCAAATACGGGACCACCTTCGTGGCTGAGCCAATACAAATCGGCAACACGCCATCCACGCTGGGATCCAATGTGCCACTGTGGCCAACTTTTTTGGTATGGAGAATGCGGCGTAGTTTGGCAACACAGTCAAAACTGGTCATGCCACGTTCCTTATACAGGGGGATAATTCCGTCCATCGTGGTTCCTCCGTCTCTTGATCAATTTAAGGTTAAAACTACAAGTTGAAAATCTAATAACACTGCGAACCGGAAGCATTGCATCCAATTTAGTTAAAGCACCACCAGCGGTTCCAGTGTCCGTAGTCTGTGAGGTGCCCTCGCGTTCCGTCCTAAATTCGGCAAACGGTAAGCCGACAGCGTCACCCATTACAGCACCATTAATAATAGCACATCCGTTAACCCGCGGCGAGTCCGCCGTAGGAATAGACGCAAAAAGGCGCCGTGACCTTGAGATCACGACCCCTTTATTGGTATCACCCAGCCTGCCAAGCAGAAATGATCGACTGGTTTCACTTAACGCTTGCCAGTCAGCAGACTCCCGCTACACAATGCTATTCGCGGTGATGTAAATCATTTAACAGTTCATCGATATGACTCCCATAACGGACGGAAGAATCCTGTTCAAAGACCAGTTCGGGCGTCTTGTAGATGCTCAAACGTGATCCCAGTTCGGACCGGATCAGACCAGTGGCCTTGTTCAGACCCTGCTGTGTCTTTTCCGCTGAAGAAGCCTTGTCAGATAAAATACTGTAGTAAATCGTTGCCTGCTGCAAGTCACCTGTGACTTCCACGCCGGTAACGGTGACGCCCTCGACCCGCGGATCGCGGACACGTTTTAGGAGAATATCCGTAACTTCCCGTTGGATCTCTTGTTCCAACCGGCCAACTCGATATTGTGCCATGACGTTTGCCTCCGATTATTTATTTAATGGGAACTTCCTTCATCACGTAGGCTTCAATTACATCGTCTGCCTTGATGTCGTTGTAGTTCTCAATAGTCAAACCTAACTCGTAACCCATCTTAACCTGCTTGACGTCGTCCTTGAAGCGCTTCAGGCTACCCAGCTTACCTTCGTAGATAACCACGCCGTCCCGAATCAAACGAACGTCGCTGTCAGCATTCACGTAACCTTCAGTAACCATCCCACCAACGATCGTACCGACCTTAGAAGCGTGGAAAATATCCTTAACTTCAACTTGACCAGTAATTTGTTCTTCGTAGGTAGGTTCCAGCATCCCCTTCATCGCCGTTTCGATTTCATCGATGGCGTTGTAGATGACGTTGTGTAGGCGAATGTCGACCTTGTCGCTGTCGGCTTGGGCCCGTGCTTGTGGTGTAGGACGAACGTTAAACCCGATGATGATGGCATCTGAAGCTTCAGCCAAGGTCACATCACTTTCGTTAATCGCACCCACAGCGGAGTGAATGATGTTGACCCGGACGCCTGAAACGTCGATCTTCTTCAAACTACCAGCTAAGGCTTCAACGGAACCTTGAACATCAGCCTTGATGATGACGTCAACTTCCTTCATTTCGCCTTCCTTAAGGGAATCGAAGAGGTTGTCCAACGTCACGTGACTCGTGTTCCGGCGTTCCTTGACCAAAGCTTCCTTGGCCCGTTCTTCACCGGCGGCCCGAGCCGTCTTTTCATCGTTGAAGACCACGAACCGGTCCCCGGCTTCAGGGACGTCGTTCAACCCAGTAATTTCAACTGGCGTTGAGGGAACGGCATCCTTAATCCGCCGACCACGTTCGTTGACCATCGTCCGGACACGACCAAACGTGTTCCCAACAACGATCGGATCTCCAACGTGTAAAGTCCCTTGTTGCACCAGTAAAGTGGCAACGGGACCCTGCCCTTGATCCAAACGGGCTTCGATAACGTTACCAGCACCGTTCTGTTCAGGGTTAGCCTTTAATTCAAGCACTTCGGATTGTAACAAGATCATGTCGAGCAATTCATCGATGTTCTTGCCAAACTTCGCAGAAATTTCAACGAAGATGGTGTCGCCACCCCAGTCTTCAGGAATCAATTCGTATTCCGTTAATTGTTCCATGACGTGGTTCGGGTTAGCGCCCGGCTTGTCAATCTTGTTGACGGCAACGATGATTGGTGTACCGGCAGCCTTCGCATGGTGAATAGCTTCGATGGTTTGTGGCATCACACCGTCATCAGCGGCAACCACCAGCACGGTAATGTCGGTAATTTCAGCACCACGGGCCCGCATTTCAGTAAAGGCCGCATGCCCTGGCGTATCCAAGAAGGTGATCAGCTTGTCATTGTAGTGGACTTGGTAAGCCCCAATGGCCTGCGTGATCCCACCAGCTTCACCCTCAGTAATGTGGGAGTGCCGTAAGTGGTCCAACAGGGTCGTCTTCCCATGGTCAACGTGTCCCATGATAGTCACAACGGGTGCCCGGGTGACTTGGTGTTCCGTGTTCGCCATCTCTTCGTCAAAGGCCTTATCGATATCAGAAACGTCGACTTCAACCTTTTCCTGTGCTTGGATGCCGTAATCGTCGGCCAAAATTTCAATCGTATCCTTGTCCAGGGATTGGTTTTGGTTAACCATCACACCCAACATGAAGAGTTTCTTCACAATTTCAGCTGAAGAACGGTGTAAGATTTTCGCCAAGTCTTGGGCGTTCATGCCATCAGAAAAGACTAAGACTTCTGGTAAGGCCTTGTTCTTCCGTTCTGGCGCACCCTTATGTTGATTCGTGTCTTTGATCCGTTGATTCTTCTTGTAGCGATTATTGTTGTTATTATTACGACGGCGGTTATTGCGGTTGTTCCGGTTATTCCGGCCCCCACGGCTATTGCCGTTGCCGCTTCCGTTACTGCTACCACGCCGACCGTTACTATTATTCGTATTATTATTCAAGCTTCCACCAAATCTGCCGGTACCGGAATTGTGTTGTTCAGTTGATTGACTCCCGGTCTGGCCATTATTTTTATTATTGTTACGGTGATTCTGATTGTTGCCCCCATTACCATTATTATGGTTCCGGTTGCCATTGTTCCCGCTCTGTTGGCTACGGTTGCCGCCATTAGAATTTTGCGCTTGCGAACTGTGATTGCTACTGTTCGTGCGTGGCTTCTGCTGGCTGCCGCTAGCTTGTGACCCAGCCGATTTCTGGTGGGTCGTCGCGTTACCACGGGTCTGGTTGCCGGATTGGGCCGGCCGCGCCGCCTGCGTTGCTTGCGCTGGCTGACGGGCTGGCTTGGACTTGCCAGCAGCTGGTTTCGCCGCCGGTTGACCTTGAGGCTTAAAAGCAGCCCGTAACTGACGTTCTTCGTTCTCGCCGAGCGTTGACATGTGGTTTTTCACCGGAAAGCCCTTTGATTCGGCCTTTGCGATGATCTGTTTACTGGAGACGTTAATTTCTTTTGCGAGTTCATAAATTCGCTTTTTCCCCATATCTTCACACTCCTTAATATTCTACCGATCACGAGAACGTCAGGTGGCTACTCAAGTAATTGTTGTAACTTCCGGACGAATCCCGGATCAGTAATTGCTATGACCGTGCGCGCCGACCCAATGGCCGTGCTCAGTTGGTCTTTCGTAAACGATTCATTCAATGGGACGTCGTAGCTCGCTGTTTTATCGCGGAACTGCTTTTGACTACTCTTGCCAGTATCACTGGCCATCAGAACCAATCTAGCAGACTTATCCCGCACAGCGGCTAAGACAAAGGACTCGCCGGTAACCAGTTTACCCGCTCGCCGGGCCAGTCCTAATAATTGTAAGGCGCGCTCGGGATTAGTCATTGTCGAATAATTCCCGTCGTGCTTGTTGATGGTCAACGTAGGCGATGAGGTCATCGTAAAATTGATCGTCAATTTTCACACCAAATGCGTGGTCAAAAGTCCGTTCCTTCTTGGCGCGCTGGGCAATAGCAACATCCAAACTAATGTATGCGCCGCGGCCCGATTGCTTACCCGTTGGATCGATACTAACCGCTTGTTCTTGGTTACGGACAACCCGAACCAATTGCTTCTTTGGTGCCATTTCCCCAGTCACAATATCCTTGCGCATGGGGATTTTCCGTTGTTTCATGGACCTAACCCTCCTTGTAAATGGCGCTATTCGGCATCGTCACCGTTGTCGGTAGCGTCACCTGTGGCGTCAGTATCCGTTGCGGCTGAGTCGTCAACGTCGGTCGTTGCCGGTGCTTCAGTCGTTTCGGTCTCAGCAGCTGGCGTTTCAGTCGGCGTTTCATCGACTGGAGCGGTTGCTGGTTCCTCAGGCGTCTCAACGGCTGGCGCATCACTTGATTCAGTGGTGGCCGCGTCACTCGTTGCCTGGTCAGCTTCCATTATAGCAGATGCTTCGGATTCTGATTTGATATCAATCTTGTAACCGGTCAATTTAGCGGCTAGCCGGGCGTTTTGGCCCCGCTTACCAATGGCCAATGACAATTGGTAATCCGGCACGATGACTTGGCAAGCCCGTTCGTTGTTCGGGTCAAAGATGACATCTAAGACTTCAGCTGGATTTAAGGCGTTGGCGATAAATTTCGCTTCGTCATCCGTCCATTCAACGATATCCATGTTTTCGCCACCGAGTTCGTTAACGATAGTTTGGACCCGTTGTCCACGAGGGCCAACACTGGTCCCCACGGGGTCGATGTCTGGGTTGTTCGAACGCACAGCAACCTTGGCACGGTCACCGGCTTCACGAGCAATGGCCATGATTTCCACAGTCCCATCGTAAACTTCTGGGACTTCTTGTTCAAATAACCGCTTCAATAAATCAGCATGCGTCCGGCTAACAAAGACTTGGGGGCCCTTGGTGGCGTTTTCCACGCGGGTCACGTAAACCTTGATGCGGTCATGAATCCGGTACGTTTCGTTAGGCATTTGATCCTGACGACCCATGACGGCTTCGACCTTACCCAGGCTGACGTATACGAACCGCGAGTCTTGGCGTTCAACTTCACCCGTCACGATTTCATTTTCGTATTGGCTGTATTGGTTGTAAATGATGTTTCGTTCAGCTTCACGAACCCGTTGTAAAATGACTTGTTTGGCCGTTTGGGCAGCAATCCGACCAAAGTTCTTGGGGGTCACCTCAAACTTGATATCGTCGCCGATTTCGTAGCCCTTGTTGATGGTTAAGGCTTCGTCCAGGCTGACTTCCAACCGTGAATCGTAGACTTGGTCAACGACCTTCTTCACGGCGAAAACGTGAATGTCACCCTTCCGTTGGTCAAAGTTGACCTCAACGTTTTGGGCTTGGTCGTAATTACGCTTGTACGCTGAAACCAAGGCGGCTTCGAGGGCGTCAATCACGATTTGTTTGTCGATACCTTTTTCTGTTTCCAGAACGTCTAAGGCACCCAATAATTCTTTACTCATGTGTTGTATCGCTCCTTATTGTTAGAACTTGATGGCTAACCGGGCTTGCGCAATGGCATCTCGCGGAATCGTCAGGGTCTTGATGCGGCCCTTTAAATTAACCGTCAGTTCCATGCTATCTTCACTCAGTGATTCCAACGTTCCTTCGTAAACCTTACTGGTACCGATCTTTTGGTACAGGGAAACGTGGATGTAATCGCCGACAGCCTTTTCAAAGTCAGCCGGCTTCTTTAATGGTCGTTCGGCACCCGGTGAGGATACCTCCAAGAAATAGGCTTGAGGAATGGGGTCTGGATCCAAGCTATCCATTTTTTCGGATATTTCATCACTGACCATCGCACATTCTTCAATGTTGATGCCCCCGGGCTTATCAATGTAGAGCCGCAGGTACCAACTCTTGCCTTCCTTGACAAATTCAACGTCAACTAATTCAAACTGATGATGCGCCACGATTGGCTGGGCTAGGGCCGTCACGGTCTCGACGACAGTACTCACAGAATTCCGCCTCCTACTTTTTTCCATTAAAAAGAGTGAGCAATGACTGCTCACTCATTTAAAAAACGAGTTTAACTACAAGAGCTAGTTTACTACAGCTACCGCGTGATTGCAACCGTTGTGCCACTTACGCTTCACAAGTTAAGAGGAGTAAAACGAAGCCGACAATGGTTATAAACTCAAATACTAAGAAATTTAATCGCGTGGAGGCCATTGACCGTAAACTAATCGCCTTAATCAAGGTTAAGATGAAAGCCACCAAGAAGTAAGCAATCACCATGGCCAAGAACGTTGCCTCACCAACGCTCGCCATGATACCGAACAGAATATAACCCAAGCCAATCAAACAATAACCTGCCAGAAAAATCCACCCATCTGGTAACCGCACAAATCGCCGTAACATGGTGAACACCCGCTTTCGCTAAAGTTTATTTATGGTTTACGTTTCCTTAAACAAATTATAACATATTTAGCAGGTCTTGTAAGCGGTTACAAACTATTTTCCTATCGAAATCCATTAGCGTTCGTTCTTGGCCGTGGGCACTTAAATCTCAGGCAAGTACGCAGGGAACACGTACAGTCTGCGCGAATACCCACATCGTGTATGAGCACTGACCACAGACGCTACGACCAAATCAGTGATCGGTATGACGAGCCAAAATCCACCGGTCACCTGATGATAGTCAATCAGCCGGTCAAACAGGACCGCGGACCAATGATGGCCTGATTGATTCAAGTCAGAAATCGTTTTTCCAAGTTGTTGGCTAATTTTCAGAAAAAATCGGGCGAAAAAAAAGACATAGACCCTATCTTTACGATAATCGTCTATGCCTTCATTTATTTTCAATCAGTCACTTTACATCATATCGTCAAACAGACTGAGTTGGTTCTCGTCTGGCAAGCCCTTCAACACACCGTTCTCCGTCATGAAGTCGATGATGGTCTTGGAGACTTTTCCCCGTTTGGCCAGGTCTTCCTTGGAGATAAAGGCTCGGTCATTCCGCGCCGCCACAATCTGCTTGGCCACGTTTAACCCCAAGCCCGGAGCAGCTTGGAATGGTGCAATCAACGTATTGCCGTCAATAATCCAGTCGGCTGCATCGGAACGTTCCAGGTCAATCATCTTAAAGTTAAAGCCCCGTTCCAACATTTCGTTGGCCAGTTCCAGCACCGTCAAGAGGTTTTTGTCCTTCGTCGAGGCGTCCATCCCCTGATCATTGATGGCTTTCATTGCCGCTTTCACGGCTGTCTTACCCTGTGACATGGCCACGACGTCGAAATCATCGGCCCGCACAGAGAAGTACGCGGCGTAATAAATGATTGGGAAGTAGACCTTGAAGTAGGCCACCCGTAGCGCCATCAGCACGTACGCCGCGGCATGGGCCCGCGGGAACATGTACTTGATCTTCAAGCAAGAATCAATGTACCAATCTGGACAATCGGTGTCCTTCATTTTTTCCTGCCATTCGTCCGGGATCCCTCGGCCCTTCCGCACGTGTTCCATGACTTGGAAGGACGTTTCGGAATCGAGACCGAAGTTGATCAAGTCGGTCATGATGTTATCCCGACACCCAATCACGTTGGCGATGGTGGCGGTACCGTTCTTGATCAGCTCTTCGGCGTTCCCCAGCCACACGTCGGTCCCGTGAGACAAGCCAGAAATTTGAAGCAGTTGCGAGTAGTTCTGCGGATGCGTTTCTTCCAGCATCCCCCGGACAAACCGCGTCCCAAATTCAGGCACACCCAGCGTCCCGGTCTTCGATTGGATTTCCTCGGGGGTCACCCCTAAGGAGTCCGTTCCGGAGAACAACGCCATGACGCCCGGATCGTCCATGGGAATCGTCTGCGGATCAACCCCGGACAAATCTTGGAGCGTCCGAATCATGGTGGGATCATCATGCCCCAGGATATCAATTTTCAAAATATTATCGTGAATCGAATGGAAATCAAAGTGGGTCGTTTGCCAAGCGGCATTCTGATCGTCAGCCGGGTACTGGATCGGCGTAAAATCATAAATGTCCATGTAATCCGGCACAACAATGATTCCCGCGGGATGTTGCCCGGTATTCCGCTTCACCCCGGTAACGCCCTTCGCCAGGCGATCAATTTCCGCCCCGCGGAGGTTCTGCTCGGTGTCCCGTTCATAGGCCTTCACGTAACCATAACCGGTCTTGTCCGCAACCGTTCCAATCGTGCCGGCTCGGTACACATTTTTCTCACCGAACAACACTTTGGTATAGTTATGGGCAATTGGTTGGTAGTCTCCAGAGAAGTTCAAATCAATATCGGGGACCTTGTTTCCTTTGAACCCTAAGAAGGTTTCAAAGGGGATGTTATGGCCGTCACCAATCATCAGCGTGCCACAGTTTGGGCAATCCTTTTCTGGTAAATCATAGCCAGAACTGTACTCACCCTTCGTATAGAAGTGCGAGTACTGACATTTCGGACAGCGGTAATGCGGTGGCAACGGATTCACTTCGGTAATGCCGGTGAACGTTGCCACAACACTGGAGCCGACGGACCCCCGGGACCCAACCAAATACCCATCCTTATTGGATTTGGCAACCAGCCGTTGGGCAATCAGGTAGATCACGGAGAACCCGTTGCCAATGATCGATTTCAATTCCCGGTCAACCCGGTGTTGGACCAGTTCTGGTAGTGGATTGCCGTACCACGCGTGAGCGGTATCTAACGTTCGTTGCCGAATTTCGTCTTCGGCCCCTTCCATTCGTGGCGTATACAGCTTGTCCTTTAAGGGATGAACCTCGTCCACATCATTGGCAATCTGCTGGGTGTTGGTGACCACAATTTCTTTGGCGGTTTCCGGACCCAGGTAGGCAAAGTCGTCCAGCATCTCGTTGGTCGTCATGAAGTGTGCGTCTGGCAACTCATTTCGATTCAGCGGATTGGCGCCCCCTTGCGAATGAATCAGGATTTTGCGGTAAATGAAGTCCTCGGGATCCAGGTAGTGCACGTCCCCGGTTGCGACCACTGGCTTGTTTAAGTCGTGGCCCAGCTTAACCATGTTGCCAACGATTTCTTCCAAGTTGGCTTCATCCGCAATCAGCCCGGAATCAATCAACGGCTGGTAGGCCGCCTTGGGCTGAACTTCCAGATAATCGTAGTACTTGGCCTTGGCAGCGGCCTCAACCTGCCCCTTTTGCATCATCGCGGTAAAGACCTCACCGGAGGCGCAGGCAGAGCCAACGATGATGCCGTCCCGGTATTTATCGAGGAGGCTTCGTGGCACCCGCGGTACCCGGTAAAAGTAATTGACGTTCGACGCCGAAACCAGTTTAAACATATTCTTCAAACCGGCTTGCGTCTTGGCAATCAGGATGGCGTGACTCGGACGGGCGTGTTTGTACGCATCATTGTCCGTCATGTGATCGTTCAACTGATCATGATACTGAATGTCGTAGCGTTCTTCGGCATCCTTTAAAAACAAATAATTCAAGTGACCCGTGGATTCCGCATCGTAAATGGCCCGGTGATGGTGCTCCAGGCTAACGTGGAACCGCTTGGCCAACGTGTTTAACCGATAACTCTTTAGCGTGGGATACAGGAACCGGGCCAACGTCAACGTATCAATGATTGGGTTGGCAATTTCAGCCATTCCGTGCCGTTGGTAACCGGTATTCATGAAGCCGACATCGAAAGTTACGTTATGCCCAACGATGATGGCATCTCCGCAGAACTCCCGGAATAACTTGAAGACTTCTTCCTCAGACTTGGACCCGGCCACCATGTCATCGGTGATGCTGGTCAAGTTCGTGGTTAGCTCTGACAAAGGAAATCCGGGATCGATGAACTCTTCAAACTGGGCAATGACGTTCTTATGTTCCATCTTGACGGCAGAGAGTTCGATCACCTTATCGTAGATGGCAGATAAACCGGTCGTTTCCACATCAAAGACAACGTACGTGGCACCGTCTAAGGGCTCATGAGCGCTGTTATACCCGATTGGTACCCCATCGTCCACCAAATTCGCTTCGACACCGTACAGCATCTTAATGCCGGCCTTAGCGCTCGAATTGAAGGCGGCTGGGAACCCCTGCACGTCAGCGTGATCGGTAATCGCTAGGGCTGGCATGCCCCACTTCTTTGCCCGACTCACGTAATCGGTGATGGGATTGGTGGCATCCATTTGGCTCATTGAGGTGTGCAAATGTAACTCGACCCGCTTTTCATCCGCGGGAGCCGTATCCTGGCGCATAGCGTGCTTCACCTGGTTGATGTCATACGCATTTAATGCCAAATCATGCATGTAGGTATCTTCCTGAACACTCCCACGAACCTTGACCCAACTGCCTTCCTCAACACCAGCAAACTGAGCCTCGTCTTCCGCACCACGGGAGAATTTCTTCACGGCAAAGGAAGACGTGTAGTCAGTGATTTTAAGTGTTAACAACTGACGGCCCGAACGCAGCTTACGGACTTCCTTATCGAAGACGTACCCTTCAACCACCACGGAGCGTTCTTCTTGGGTAATATCGACCATTTTTGTGATTTGTTGATCACTCTTAATCGTCTTCCCAATTTGCGTTGGTCCTTCAGCGGCCGGGGTATCCCCCTGGGCAGCCCGTTTCTGATTGGCTTTTTCAATGGCCGCAGCGGCTTGTTGGGCCAACTGGGCATCGTTCTTTTCTTGGCGCGCCTTAAACTCGTCAATCTTAGCCTGAGACTTCGACTCATCCACCATCACCTTGATGTTGAACTTGGGGAAACCGGCATCCCGGTAGGTTGCTTCCAAGGGGCCCAAGGCCTGATTGGTCAAGAAGTCTTTGACGACTTCATTCTGGGCGTACAACAATACGCGGTTGTCCGCGTCCAGTTGTGGCACTTGCGATTGACAAAGCTCTTGCACGAGATTACTGGTCAGGCCGCTATTTTCGACGACCCATTTCCAATAATCACCCAACGCCCGATTGGTTAGTTCCGCCTGGTCAACCGCCAGCGTTGCTTCGACCTGGGCAATGTCTTTGAAGGCCATTTGCAAGTGGTTGTGAAAATCTACGAAAGCCGTAAACGGCATCAGGCTAGGTAATTTCAAAAAGAAATGCCAGCGACGCGACTGTTCATGGACCGTGAGCCGGTCGATTGTCGCCGTCTGAAAGTACGGTTGATCCGCAGCAGCAGTCAGATCTAGTTGTTGCAATAATTTCTCAAATAAAGTATGGCGATCTTCGTCCACGAGGAAACTCCTTTCGTTCCTTGAAACAGTGAGAATTGAAAATAAACTATTTTTACGTGATCTCTGATGTCTCAGTTTGGCTCACTGACCCACAATAGTCAAGACCCGGCTGAGAACCCAAAGAGGCTGTGACAATTGTCGCAACCTCTTTCTATTTCTAAATTAACAATGCTAAGGCTAGTCGATATCCTTAAACAGGATTTCAACGGTGCTAGCAACCTCGTCTTTAATGACTTCGACCGTTTCGCCGGTCTTCCGAATCTTAATTTCAACGATGCCTTCGCCGGCCTTTTTCCCGATTGTGATGCGGACCGGAATCCCCATCAAATCAGAATCAGCGAATTTGACACCCGGCCGTTCCTTCCGGTCATCGGTGAGCACCCGGTAGCCCTTGGCACTCAACTCATTTTCAAGTTCAGTGGTCAAGTTGGCCTGGTCTTCCTTCTTCAGGTTGACGGGAACCAAGTGAATATCAAATGGGGCGATGTTCCGGGGCCAAACTAACCCGTTCTCATCGGCTTGTTGTTCCGCAATAGCTGACAACAGGCGACTCACACCAATCCCATAACAGCCCATGATGACGGGCTTCTGACGGCCACCCTCATCAAGAACTGTGGCATTCATGGCATCTGAATAGCGGGTCCCCAACTTGAAGATATGCCCAATTTCAATCCCCTTAGTAAACTTTAAGACACCAGAACCGTCTGGTGATAGGTCACCCGGTTGGACGTCCCGCAGATCCGTATAGGCATCTACGCGGAAATCGCGCCCGGCGTTGGCGTTGAGGTAGTGATAACCATCTTCATCGGCGCCCACAGCAACGTTGACCATGTCACCCACGTAGTTGTCCGCTAAGATTTTGACGTCTTCACCGACACCCACGGGACCCAGTGAGCCAAAGCTGGCATTCAGATACTTCTGTGCATCTTCTGGTGTTGCTGGGTCAAGGAAGTCTGCGCCCAAGTAATTCTTCAGCTTGGTTTCATTGACTTCGTGATCTCCCCGTACCAGAACCATGACCGGCTGTTCTTTATCCGCCACGTACAGCATGCTCTTGACCAACGCAGATGGTTTGACATCTAAAAATTCAGCAAGCTCATCGATGGTTTTCGCACCCGGCGTCGCAATCTTTTGCAACTCTTCTGGTTGGGCGTGGGACTTCTTACTAATAAAGAGGCTCTTGGCCATTTCCAAGTTAGCCGCGTAGTCGGAAGAATCGGAGTAGACGATTGTGTCTTCCCCAACCGGTGCGATAGCGGAGAATTCCTTGGAATCCTTACCGCCCATAGCGCCCCCATCCCCAACGATGGCGCGGTAGTTTAAGCCGACCCGGTCGAAGATGTTTTCGTAGGCCTGTTCCATTTGTCCGTAGATTCGGTCAAGGTCTTCGTCATTAATAGAAAAGGAGTAAGCATCCTTCATGATAAATTCACGACCCCGGAGTAAGCCATAACGGGGACGATCTTCATCCCGGTACTTGGGTTGGATTTGGTACATCACCAGTGGCAGCCGCTTGTAGGACTTGATGGCATCCCGAATCAACATGGTATACGTTTCTTCGTGGGTTGGTCCCAAAATAAAGTCACTGTCATGCCGGTTTTTAAACTTAAACAAGTTTGGCCCGTACGTCTCATACCGACCGGATTCTTGCCACAGCGTTGCTGGCAAAATAGCCGGCATCAACGTTTCGACGGCGTCAATCTTATCCATTTCTTCGCGAATGATTTTTTCAA
The DNA here is from genome assembly GCF_003946245.1 of Levilactobacillus cerevisiae. Lineage (GTDB taxonomy): Bacteria > Bacillota > Bacilli > Lactobacillales > Lactobacillaceae > Levilactobacillus > Levilactobacillus cerevisiae. The sequence goes on along the minus strand of NZ_RHNN01000001.1, from coordinate 105,978 downwards.
TATTTTCGACCACACGGTAAGCCAATGGCAAATAGGCGTAAACCCCAGCCGTAACTTGACGAATATAGCCCGCCCGTAACATCATTTGGTGGCTCAATGCCTCGGCCCCATTCGGCACCTCTTTTAAAGTTGGAATGAGTAATTTTGATTGTTTCATAGTTAAATATTCCCTTCTCGTAACGCCCGAATTTGTTAATGAATAAAGTAACGTTCAATATCGTTCCACGTGACCAGTAACATCAGGAGAACCAAGAACCCTACCCCCACCAACGTAATCGCCGCTTCCACGTTTTCGGAAAGTGGTTTGCGCCGAATGGCTTCAATAAAGTTTAATAATATTTTACCACCATCGAGGGCTGGAATTGGCAATAAATTGACAATTGCTAGGTTAATCGATAAGAATGCCAAGAAGTTCAGCACCCCAACCGCCCCGTACTGGGTAGCCTGCGAAGTCGTCGCAAAAATGGCGACGGGTCCACCTAAATCGTTCAAACTAAAGTGACCGGAAACCATGTGCCACAGCGCACCAAACAGGGCTTTCGTCATGGTCCATGTTTGGGTGAACCCAGAGGCCAAGATGGCACCGATGTGCTTATCTTGTGCCTGAGTAATCCCAATCATCCCCACGGTTTTCCCGTTGGACTTTTGGCCAGCTGGTGTGACCGTAATGTGCTTGGTCGCGGAGCCACGTTTGATCGTTAAGGTCGTCTTCTTATTGGCAAGCGGTTGGATGGCGTTACTCAAGTCCGTCCAACTCGTCGTCTTCTTGCCGTTGACCGCCGTAATCTTATCGTTTGCTTGAACGCCGGCCTTCTTGGCCACGGAGATGGGGGCACTGGCCACTTGAACCTGATTGGTCCCCATAGCGACACCGCCCTGCACAAACGACATCAGCATAAAGGTCACAATGGCCAAGAGGATGTTGTTCATCGGTCCGGCAAAGTTGGTCATCAACCGTCGACCCAGGGTTGCGGACTGGAATTGTACATCTTTCGGCGCAATCTGCAGTTCGGTCCCGTCGCCTTCAATAATCGTGGCGTTGTGCGCGACCGAATAACGCTTAACCTCTGCCTCGTCTCCGTTCTCGTAGCCCTCGATCCAGAGTTCATCCTCTAGATCAGTGCCAGTCACTTCAAGTGGGATACCATTAAACAGCGTTGATTTTTTACTCGTGTTGATCCGTTGCACCTTTTCGTCAGCGCCAATGTACAGGCTGACGGGCGTTCCGGGTTTAATTTCTTCCTCATCGTCCTCGGCACCGGCCATACGCACGTAGCCTCCAACGGGCAGTAACCGCAACGTGTACGTTGTGCCGTCCTTGCCCCGATGGTAAACCAGTTTGGGACCCATCCCGATAGAAAATTCGCGAACTAAGATCCCGCCGCGTTTGGCAAAGTAAAAGTGGCCAAATTCATGCACGATGACCAAAATCCCAAAAACGATGATAAAGGTAATAATCGTTGTAATCACAGGTGTCGTCCCTTCTTCAGTCAAGAGTAGCTTCGTTTTTTATCTGCTCCTTAGCATACCCTAAGGACCCTAGGGGGCGCAAGCGAACAGCTAAGTCTAAATCAATCCGAACAAGTGGATGACTGGCAGAACTAACAGTAAACTATCAAACCGGTCCAAGATACCACCGTGACCGGGTAAAATTTTACCGGAATCCTTCACGCCGTAGTAACGTTTCAAAGCGGATTCAACAAGATCACCAAATTGGCCAACGACGGAGAAAATCAGCGTCAACAGAATCATAATGCCTAGGCTGAAATGACCGATTGGGTAGAAGTACCAGAAAACACTCCCCACGATAGTGGCCACTAGTGAGCCCCCGATGGACCCTTCCCAGGTCTTATTGGGACTAATGTGAGGGGCCAATTTATTTCTGCCCAGCTTACGGCCAATCATGTAGGCACCGGAGTCAGTTGTCCAGACAATGAACAGCGCGTATAGCAACGCGACAAGCCCAACGCCCCGTGCTTCGATGAAGAAGTGAAAGCCAATACCAATGTAGAGCATGCTCAGCGTAATCACACTGGCGTCATCAAAGGAAAAGCGGTTCTTGGAAACCACCGTCCGAATCAATAATAACAGGACGAATAAATAGACGATGTACCAAGGATTGAGATAGCTCGGTAACCAATCCCACCAGCTGCTGGGCGCAATCACCGCAATGATTCCAATACCTGAAATCCAGGCTTCAGGACTCACCAGCAGTTTTTTGCGCATAATCAATACTTCTGACAACGCGACCACCCCTAAGGCAATCGCCGCGATGTCGACCCAGATTCCCCCCGCAATAATGATGGGGATAAATATAATTAAGGCGATAACCGCCGTAATAACCCGTTGTCTCATTCTAAAAGCTCCTCAATTTTATTTAGTTGTCGGCTCTGGTGCAAGTCCACCATATCGCCGGTGTCGCTGCTGATACTCATAAATAGCCTCTTCAAGCGCCGTTTGATCGAAGTCCGGCCAATGTTGTTGGGTGAAGACAAACTCGCTGTAGGCCACCTGCCAGAGCATGAAATTGGATAGTCGTTCCTCACCACTGGTCCGAATCAACAGGTCTGGATCACGTAACTCACCCAGATCCTGTGTCATCAACTGCTGATCAATCGCAGCGTCATCAATTTCATCGGGGGTGAGCGTACCAGCCTGAACCTGTTGGGCTAATTTCTGAACGGCCGTCACGATTTCCGCACGACCGCCATAGTTTAAGGCAAAGTTCAACACCATCCCGGTACAATCAGCCGTATCCGCAATGGCATCTCTAACGGCCTTTTGGGTTGCGGCGGGTAATTGATCCGTATACCCCATCACTTTGACACGAATATTATTCTTAATCAAATCGGGGACAAAGGTTCCGAAAAAATCGACTGGTAGCTTCATCAGATAGTTCACTTCCGCGGTCGGCCGTTTCCAGTTTTCCGTAGAAAATGCGTAAAGGGTCAACACTTTAACGCCGAGATGACTCGCGGCCTTCGCCACGGTCTTCACGGTATTCATGCCTTGCTTATGGCCGGCAATCCGTGGCAAATGACGTTGTTGTGCCCAGCGGCCATTGCCATCCATGATGATGGCAATGTGGGCCGGAATATTTTGTTCGTCTAATTGCCGTTCTGCCACTTCACCGGTGACTTGATCTTTTTTTGAAAATGAAAACACGGCGCACCTCCATTGGTCTTACAACCTCTCATCATAACAAAAAAGAGACCGGGAAACTATCCCGGCCCCCAAATTGAGCGAAAACTTTAGTTTTGACCGGCTACTCAATTAACCGCCATTCGCCACGCTTAGCATCGGCTAAGGTCCCGAAATAGCTCAATAACTTGTTGGCGTCATCGGCGCTAACTTGTCCGAGAAGGTTCAAGCCTTCCCCAGTTGGTAGTGGGTCAGACAGGTCCGTAATTTCGTTGCCATTTTCGATGGTTGCCTTTGAAAAGGCCACAATCCAGTCATCCCCAATTAATTGGGTAACCACAAAGAACAGGTTGAAGTCATCACTAACAAAAGCGGGTTGGGCGTATACACCATCCTGGATTTGTTCCAGTTCTGCACCGTTGTAGTTTAAGATTGACAAGTTTTCCGCGTTAACATCATTGTTTAACCGGAAGACCATCTTGCCAAATTGTTCTGAACCTGGGGTAATTTCAATGTTTTCTGAGTCTTCTTGGTTATTTTGCTTATCTTCTGCCATTATTAAAGCGCTCCTTCATATCGATATTAGTCGGTAAGTACTTCTTTTTCTTTGTCAGCCGCAATTGCGTCGACACCCTTGATTGCCTTGTCCGTGACCTTTTGAACTTGGTCTTCCAGATTGTGCAAATCGTCGTCGGTGTAGTCGCCATTCTTGTGGCCCTTCTTGATGCCGTCCATGGCGTCGCGCCGGACGTTCCGGACAGCCACTTTGCCTTCTTCGGCTTTGGCTTTAACTTGCTTGGCGATTTCTTTCCGCCGTTCCTCAGTCAATTGTGGAATCACTAAACGAATAGCGGTCCCGTCGTTGGCTGGTGTGATTCCGACGTCGGATTCCATGATACCCTTTTCGATGTCTTCCAAGGCAGACTTGTCGTAAGGCGTCACCATTAAGATCCGTGGTTCTGGAATGGTGATGGCGGCCACTTGGTTCAGTGGTGTTGACGCGCCGTAATAGTCAACCATGACCCGGTTCAAGATGCTGGCGTTCGCCCGGCCGGCACGAATTGAACCCAATTCACGCTTCAGGGCGTCTTCTGCCTTGTTCATTTTTGATTCTGCTGTTTTGATAATCTGATCAGCCATAATTATTTTCCCCTAACTGTCGTTCCGATATTCTCGCCCTCAACGACCTTGCGGATGTTCCCCGCCTGGTTCAAATTAAAGACGACAAACGGAATGTCATTGTCCATTGAAAGTGAGCTAGCCGTCGTATCCATGACGTTCAAGCCCTTGTTGATAATATCCAGTTGCGTTAATTGGTCAAACTTGACGGCATTAGGATCCTTGTTGGGATCCGCAGAGTAGATGCCATCAACACCATTCTTCGCCATCAAGATAGCGTCAGCGTTGATTTCAGCTGCTCGTAAGGCTGCCGTGGTGTCCGTGGAGAAGTAAGGCGAACCCGTGCCACCAGCGAAGATGACGACCCGTTCCTTTTCCAAGTGACGAATCGCCTTCCGCCGGATGTAAGGTTCAGCAATCTGGCGCATCTCGATCGACGTTTGAACCCGGGTTGGAACCCCAATGGATTCCAAGTTGTCCTGAAGGGCCAACGCGTTCATGATGGTGGCCAACATGCCGATGTAATCGGCTTGCGCACGTTCCATGCCCATTTGCTCGCCAGAAACACCGCGCCACATGTTACCGCCACCAACCACAATAGCGATTTGAATACCCAAGTTATAAACACTCTTGACCTCTTCCGCTACGGTTTTAATTACTGGCGGATTGATACCAAATCCCTTGTCGCCGGCCAAAGCCTCGCCACTGAGCTTCAGCATAATCCGTTTATACTTTACGTCCGCCATTGTGTTTCCTCCTATTGTATTCTGACAATAATTCTATCATAAACGCGCGGTGAGTGATAGTCAGGGGGTACGAAATCCCACTTTTCCTGCAAATTCCTTACAAATTTTGCGTTATTTCCCGGAAAGACCGTGCTAAACTCACAATTACCTTCTGCCACCCGCGCGCAACAAAAAAGCGTAGGCTCCAATCGGAACCGACGCTTTCTTTGGCTAGATTAGCCGTTGATTTGGTCTTGCACTTCTTTGGCCAGGTCAACAGTTGGCTTTTCGATACCTTCACCAACTTCGTAACGGACAAAGGTAACCAACTTGCCACCCTTGCTGGCAACGAATTGGCTGACGGTTTGGTCGCCATCTTTAACGAATGGTTGGTCAGCTAAACTGATTTCTGACAAGAACTTGTGGAGACGGCCTTCAACCATCTTTTCAACAATCTTTTCAGGTTTGCCTTCGTTTAAGGCTTCTTGCTTCAAGACTTCGCGTTCGTGAGCCAAACGGTCAGCAGGAATGTCATCGCGAGAAACGAATTCTGGGTTGATGGCAGCAACGTGCATCGCAACGTCCTTAGCCGTAGCTTCGTCAGCGCCTTCTAAGACAACCAATGCGGCGATTTGGCCACCTTGGTGCAAGTAGGAACCGAAGACTTGGCTATCCGTCTTCTTTTCGATAGCAAAACGACGTAATTGGACGTTTTCACTGGTAACTTGCGTGGTCTTAACGATTTCTTCGTTGATCGTTGAACCCGTTTCAGTTGGTAATGCCAAAGCAGCATCCAAGTCGGCTGGTTGCTTAGCAGCAATCGTGTCGGCAACTAAGTCAACTAAACCGTTGAACGTGTCGTTGGTCGCTACGAAGTCAGTTTCTGAGTTCACTTCGATGATGGCAGCGGTGTTCCCACTAACCTTCACCCGTGCTAAACCGTTAGCAGCAATGTTGCCGCTCTTCTTCTTAGCCTTTGCGATCCCTTTTTCACGTAAGAAGTCGATGGCTTTGTCCATGTCGCCTTCAGAAGCAACAAGGGCCTTCTTAGCATCCATCATCCCAACTTGGGTTTTGTCTCGTAATTCTTTAACTTGTGCTGCAGTGATTTTACTTGCCATGTGTAATGGCCTCCTTTTATCAATTCATCTAAGACACCAAAAAAGACTGACTCAATCTCAGGCCATTATCGGTCCTAAACATTAAGCCAGCCTAAGGTGCTTTAAATCATATTTGGAAAGTTGCAGTTGCCCGCAACCTTGCATTTAATTACTTGTTGTCGCCTTCGACAGCGTTAACGATGCTTTCCATTGAGTTGTCGGTCTTCTTGTCGCCCTTAGCGGCTTCGGACTTCTTACCTTCAAAGGTCTTTTCGTCAACTTGGTCTTCACCCTGACGGCCTTCAACAATGGCATCAGCCATCTTAGAAGTGATCAGACGAACGGCACGGATAGCGTCATCGTTAGATGGGATAACCACGTCAATTTCGTCTGGGTCAGTGTTCGTATCAACCATGGCAACGATCGGAATGTTCAACTTTTGTGCTTCGTGAACAGCGATTTGTTCCTTGCGAGGGTCAACGATGAACATAACGTCAGGCAATTTAGGCATGTCTTCGATACCGCCTAAGAAACGTTCCAGCTTGTCTTGAGACTTCTTAAGTAAGGAAACTTCCTTCTTAGGAAGAACATCAAAAGTACCGTCAGTAGCCATCTTCTTCAAAGACTTCAGACGCTTGATCCGAGTTTGGATCGTTTCCCAGTTGGTCAAAGTCCCACCTAACCAACGGTGGTTAACGTAGTATTGACCGGCACGGGTAGCTTCTTCTTCGATAGAATCTTGCGCTTGCTTCTTAGTCCCAACAAACAGAACAACGGCGCCCTTAGCAGCTTCGTCCTTCATGTAGTTGTAAGCAGCGTCGATCAACTTCACCGTCTTTTGTAAGTCGATGATGTAGATACCGTTACGTTCCGTGAAGATGTATTGCTTCATCTTAGGGTTCCAACGACGGGTTTGGTGACCAAAGTGGACACCGGCTTCGAGCAGTTGTTTCATTGAAATAACAGCCATGATAAAATGCCTCCAAATAGTTTTTGATTTCCTCCCCCAACGCTCATTTGACCGAAGAACTCGCAAGCGAGCACCCCTCCGGTCATCACGCGGGGTGTGAATTGGCGCATACGCACCGAAAGTAATTATACAAAATTCACCGGCCAAACACAAGCAGAAATTTGCTTGCTGCCAATTTAATTGGTTCTAAGTGCGAAAGGTTGTAAGTCCAAAAGAACCTGGAACGGCTAGCTAACAAGGATTCAATCCACAAAATCAGTCGGAAATTGCCACCTGCGGCTGCCAGAGATTCCGTCTGCTGTGGGGACCGCCTGCGGCCTGTGGTACGGTCCTCCGGCTCGGTTTGAAGCCTGTCCAGAACCGACAGTCTCCAAACGCGTCCCACGACGTAACCTGAGAAAATCGCTCAGCTAACGTCGTGGACACAGTTGCCTCCACCTCTGGCCTCCTCCGGTTAAGATTGATTTTTAACCATGATATTGCTATACGAATCGCTGGATTGACGGCGTACGTCCGCGATAATTGGCTACAGTCTATGTAGGCGTGAGTGAGCCAAATTTAGGCTCAGCCGTGGGATTTTCCATGTGGGCTTCTTGGAAAATGGCGACTTTGAAACGCGGATTCGGCGGTTCAAAACGAGCAGGTAGACCACTTCTCAGGCTACCCGGTCCTCCCCACAGCGTTCCGGCCTAAATTTGGCGAACGGTAAGCCGGCAGGTATAGACAATGTTGCCGATCAATATCCGACGCTACTACCCCACCCAATTGCCACGAAGCTTTCGCTAAAATTGGCATTTTTTAGCAAGTATGATAAACTACCAAGGAACTAAATGAGGAGGAAACGAAATGATAAAAGCGGTCGTCTTCGATGTCGATGACACGCTCTATGACCAAAAGGCTCCCTTCGTGGCCGCCTTAGCACCACTAGTAGCCACTTCAGTCTCCTTCGATTCCACCCAGGCATTTCAAGACTACCGTTGTCAAAGTGCCCATGCTTACGACCAAGTTGCCAGTGGCCGCTGGTCGCATGAAGAAATGGCTGTGAATCGTTTGAACGCCACGCTGCAAAAGCAGGGCCTGACCCCCGTGTCTGGCAACGCCGCTCTAAATTTTGAGCAGACCTACGCGGCGGGACTTCAAAAAATCAAGTTGTTTCCTGGACTGGAAACAGCTTTAGACCAACTCAAGCAACAATTTAAATTGGGGATTATTACCAATGGTAAAACGCAACACCAACTGGCAAAAGTCATGCAGTTACAGATGCATCGCTGGGTTGATCGGGATAACATCATCACCTCTGAAGAAGCGGGCTTGGCCAAGCCGGATCCGCAAATTTTTACGTTGATGAATCATCGCCTCAACCTGCGTGCCACCGAAGTCGCCTACGTGGGTGATCGTTACGATATGGACGTCAAGGGCGCCAAGCAAGCCGGTTGGCACGCCTTCTGGTTCAACCATCGAAACGCCACCATGACCGAGGGTGGCAACTGGATCCCCGATCAAACGGTCGGCGATTCGATGGAGCTACAAGATCTCCTGTTAGCTTTATCCGCAGTCCCAGAAATGTAAATAGGGTCAAAACAAAAGCCACTCACAGCGAGTGGCTTTTGTTTTAGGGTGGTTTTAGAAGGCAACTTCGTTTTCTGCCTTGCCCGTTTCAATTAATTGTTTGTTGTTGTTCAAAGCAAATTGGACCATGTTCTTGACGGCCGTCTTGGTGTAGAACGCGATGTGTGGTGTGACCAAAACATTTTCACGCTTCATCAAGTTCTTCAAGCGTTCGTCGGGAATGGCATCAAAGCTACCAAAGTCCGTATTGAAAATACCAACTTCGTCTTCGTAGACGTCCAGCGCAGCACCCGCAACTTTGCCACTGTCGAGTGCCCGAATCAACGCATCCGTATCAATCAGAGCTCCCCGGGCTGGGTTCAAGATCCAAACGCCATCCTTCATCTTGCCAAAGGCCTCGTCGTTCAACATCTTATCATTGTCCTTCGTGGCCGGCGCATGGAGAGAAATCACGTCTGCTTGGGCGTATAACTCATCCATGGTATCCACGTAGATGCCTTGCTTTTCCAACTCTGGATTGTGAAAGACATCGTAGGCGATTACCTTGGCACCAAAGCCTTGGTAAATCTTCATCGCAGCGCGGCCAATCCGACCGGTTGCCACGATGCCGACAGTCATGCTGTTGAGTTCATCCGCAATATCTGGCGCCCAGGTCAGGTCACCCTTGGCTTGCTTACGGTCGAAGGTTGGTGTCCGTCGTAACAGCCGCATCAATTGGGTCACCGTCAATTCAGCGATTGCTTCTGGAGAATAAGCCGGCACGTTGGTGACTTTGAAACCGTTGCGTTTAACGGCATCGGCATCAACGTTGTCGACCCCCACGTTTCGTAATGACAGATTGGTAATCCCATTAGCAGCTAATTTATCTAAAACAGCCGCCGTATATGGCTTTTGTTGGTAGACCACTGCCCCGTCATAGCCCTTAGCGAGATCAACCGTCTTTTCATCCAGTAGGTCTCCGACTGCCTTGACTTCAATCCCTTGGTCCTTGGACCATTGTTCTAAGTAAGGTTGTTCATCGTCGCGAATGCCATAAGCAATAATTTTCACAGTAAGTTTCCTCCTCAAATTAATCTGATGCATTTTGAATCACAGGAATAGTGTAACACAGTCAACCAGTATTTGACTTATGAAACGCTTACACCGTGAGCAGCTAGGTAGTCGAGTTTCTTTTGACGGCTCTGGTGCTTAAAGGCCCATTCGGCGTGCAGGGCATCGTGTTTGCTGTTAAATTCTTCACTATAGAGCACCTTCAGCGGTCGGTGTACCTTGGTGTACTTGGCCCCCTTGCCCGCCAAATGCGTGGCAAATCGCTGGGCAACGTCGGTCGTAAAGCCGCCATAGAGGGAATTATCCGCACACAAGAGCACGTAAAAATAGTACAGTTTAGTGCTGGCCATAGAGTAACGCCTCCACTTCCGGCGTATACTTGCCCTGCGCATCGTAGACGGTCAGCGGCGCGGGGAAACGCAGGCCCCCGGGCTTGCCGTCTTTAATGGCCTCGACCAAAACCATGTTTGCTTCCTTGCCCGGCTTGGGATAAACTAGGCGGACGCGTTTGGGCGCTAACCGGTTGGAACGCATTAACCCCAACAGCTGCAGCAGGCGGTCCGGCCGGTGAACGAAATAGGCTTTCCCGTTCATCTTGAGCAGACCGCTAGTGGTTTCCACAATGGTCGCCAGGTTGGTCAGAATTTCGTGCCGGGCAATTGCCAGGTATTGGTTGGGATTCTTCTGACTAGCGGGCAAGTCTTCAAAGTACGGTGGGTTGCAGGTCACCACGTCCGCCGAGTCCTTAGAAATCCACTGATTGACGCTCACTAAGTCCCCTTCATAAACGGTCATCCGCTCTTCCAGATGATTTAAGACGATACTGCGACGGGCCATATCAGCTAACCGCGGCTGGATCTCAACTTCAGCTAATTTTCCGCGCGTCTTGCCACTCATAAATAAACCCACGGCACCATTGCCCGCACACAGATCGACCGTTTGGCTGGTCGCCCGCACCGGTAGATTGGCAAAGTCTGCCAGCAAGACCGCGTCCAACGAGAAGGCAAAGACCTCGGGGCTCTGAATAATTTGAATATCTTGACTATAGAGTTGATCGATTCGTTCATCGGGGTTAAGGGTCACCGTGAACGCCTCCTTTAAGTTTTTATCTACCTGAACAAAGGTCAAAAATTGAAGCGCACCCCATCATTTTCACGCGAATTTCACAAGATAACTTGCAACCCCCCGTGTTTTTTTGCATACTAGAAACAATTAGTTTCATCCTGAGAGGAGTGTCTCACATGTTTTATAAGTTCTTGCGTGGCGTCCTGTGTACGGTGTTGTACATCATTAACGGCCGCGCCCGTTACGTTCACCAGGCTGATTTGCCTGATGGACCTTACGTTTTGGTGGGGCCACACCGGACTTGGTTCGATCCCGTTTACTTCGCCATGGCCGCCTATCCGCGCAAATTTGCGTTTATGGCCAAAGAAGAATTGTTCCAAAACTCTATTTTCCGATGGTTGTTGAAACATGTCAACGGTTTTCCTGTAAATCGTGATCATCCAGGGCCTTCCGCCATTAAAACACCCGTTCGCATGCTGCGTCAAGGTGATTTATCTCTAATCATGTTCCCGTCAGGCTCCCGCCATTCGTCCGAACTCAAGGGCGGTGCGGCGGTGATTGCTAAAATGGCCGGTGTCCCCTTGGTTCCGGCGATTTACCAAGGTCCGTTAACCTTCAAACAATTATTTTCCCGTAAGCGCGTGACCGTGGCGTTTGGCGCACCAATCGTGATTGACCGGAAAATGAAACTGGACGAAGATGGCCAAGCTGTGATCGAGAAACAAATGCAAGCTGCTTTTGATAAGTTGGACAAAGAAATCGATCCTAACTTTCACTACGTTGACGTTTCTGCCGAAAAGAAAGCCAAATAAAAAATCTTGTGACGCTTCAAGGCCAATGGCCATGAGGTGTCGCAAGATTTTTTTATCTCGTCAGCATTATTCAACGTGAGCTGAATTTTGCAGTTGAATCATGTCGTAGTAATACCCTTCTTGTGCCATCAGCTCGTCGTTGGTGCCGCGTTCCACGACTTTTCCCTGGTTCAGAACCAAAATCAGGTCAGCGTTTTGAATCGTCGATAACCGGTGGGCAATCGCAATGGTGGTTCGATTCTCTTGAATCTTATCCAACCCATTTTGAATCATGGTTTCCGTTTCGGTATCCACGTTGGCCGTTGCTTCATCCAGGATTAAAATCTTGGGATCTGTGACCACGGTCCGGGCAAAGGTAATCAACTGGCGTTGGCCCGCTGAATACTCCGTTCCCCGTTCCAACACGGGCGTTGCGTAGCCCTCTGGCAGCTTGTCAATAAAGGCATCCGCCTGGACAAAGTGGGCTGCCCGTTCGACCTGTTCATCGGAAATATCTGGATTAAACATCCGGATGTTCGTTTGAATATCGCCGTAGAACAGCTGGGGTTCCTGTAGAACCAGCCCCATCTTGGCGCGTAACTCGGCCGCCGGATATTCCCGGATATCTCGACCGTCGATCAAGACCTGCCCGGACTGATACTCGTAGAACCGCATCAAGACGTTAATGGTCGAGGTCTTCCCAGAACCCGTTTGGCCCACCAAGGCCACGGTTTGCCCGGGTTCTACCACAAACGAGACGTCCCGTAAGACCGGATGCTCTTCGTCATAGGCGAAGGTCACGTGGCGAAATTCCACTTTTCCTTCGGTAATCTTGGCATCCGCTACCGGTTGTTGTTCCGGCGCTAACGTTTGATCATCCAGGATTCGGAGGACCCGTGACCCCGCAACCATCCCATTTTGAAAGTCACTCAGGTTATCCATCATGTTACTCATGGGACTGTAGAAGTTATTCAAGTAGGTAATGAACGCGTAAATAACCCCGGCGGCAACCACTTCATGTAGCCCGCGCATCCCGAAGATGCCCAAAACAATCACGGTTCCTAACGCGTAAAAAAGATTGATGATGGGGCTCAACAGTAAGGAGTTGGTCCGAATCATATCGCGCCGGGTGCCGTAGTAAGCCTTGTTCGTCTTCTCAAAGTTATCCGCCGTCCGCTTCTCTTGCCGGAACTCTTGAATCACGCTGATCCCGGTAATGGCTTCAGCTAATTTCGTGTTTAGTTCACTCAGGCGCTCCCGCATCCGACGGTAGACCCTTGAACTGAACCGTTGGTAATACCAAATCGTCAATCCCAGAAACGGGACCAGTAGCAGCGTCCACAACGCCACCTTGACGTCGGTCACGTACATGGCAATGAACGATGAGATGACCGCAAACAAGGCAAGCACTAACGTATTAAACAGTGCCCAGAAATTGGAAAACGTCATGGTGTCGTTCATCAGCCGAGAAAGGATGGAGCCACCCGGTGTCTGGTCGAAATAGCGCATCCCCTTGCCATGTAAATCATGGAAAAGTTTGCGACGCACATTTTCTAGCATGTACTCGGCACCCATGGTACTGGTGTAGTTTTGCCAAAATTGAAAGATGGCTTTGACGATCATGCCAAAGAGGTACAGCCCGGCAAACATCCACATGATGGCAATCGTTGCATTACTGGTTCGTAAATATTTATCCATATAAGTTTGTAACAACCAAGGCAGGAAGACGTTCACGGCACTGATTAACGCCGATAAGATCACGGAGCCAATGAAGAACCATTTGTATGGCGCAGCGAAGTGAAAGAGTCGCTTGATTACCGTCAGTTGTTCCTTGGACGACATACTGTGGGCCCAGGCTGATTCGTGTGTATTATCTGCCATCACTGACGCCTCCCTTCACTTGTGTTTCTAACTGTTGCTGGTCAAACATCCGTTGATACCACCCGTGAGCAGCCATGAGTTGGTCATGCGTGCCCCGTTCGGCAACCGCCCCATCCGCTAACACCAGAATCTCGTCAGCATTCATCACGGAACTCAGACGGTGGGCGGAGATAATCGTGGTCTTGTTGGCCCGTTCAGCCTTCAGTTTGGCCAAGATTTCGGCTTCCGTCTCGGCATCAACAGCTGATAACGCGTCATCCAAGATCAACAGTTCGGGGTTGATCAGCAACGCCCGCGCAATCGCTAACCGTTGCCGTTGCCCACCGGACAAGGAAATCCCTTCCTCGCCCACCTGGGTATCATACCCCGCCGGCAACTTAGCAATCTGACCGGCCAAGTCGCTCTTTAAAGCCGCGGCCTCAACTTGTTCTTGTGTTGCATCGGGCTGCGCAAACCGAATATTTTCAAAAATATTGGCTGAGAACAAGAAACTTTCTTGCGGCACGTAACCAATTGCTGGCAAATAACTGTCCAGCGCGTAGTCCTTGATTGGGTGACCGCCGAAATCAATTTCACCGGTATAGTTGTCAAACTCCCGCAAAATTAATTTCATAATCGTCGACTTCCCGGCACCCACACGACCCACGATACCCAACGTATGCCCTGCTGGCAGCTCAAAGGCAATCTGCTTCAGACTGGCACCCGCGTTATCCGGATAATCGAATTGGTCAACGTGATAGCTGATTGTTCCTTGTGGCCGTTCTTGCAGGCCATCCTTGCGATCGATGATGTGGGTCTTTTGATCCAACAGTTCCATGACCCGGTCGTAACTGGCATTGCCCCGTTCCATGGTGTTGAACAGCATCCCGACAGCGAACATCGGCCACACCATCATGGCCAGGTAACTGATAAACGAAACCAGATTCCCAATCGTGATGACGTTGTGCGTCACGAAGAGTCCGCCTAACACAATCGTCGCCACGTAGGAAATGGAAATGATCAACGTAATTGCCGGGTCAAACATGGAATCCAGCCGGTTCACCCGCCGATTAATCTCAATGGTTTGATCGACCTGCGAATCAAAGTCCGCCACGTCAGCATCGTCTTGACCCAGCGCCTTGATGACTTTGATACCACTGATACTTTCCTGAGCCTTGTTGTTCAGCCGGGAAAAGGCCGCCTGGGACTCACCAAATGCCCGGTGAATTTTCTGGCCCAAGTACCAAGACACGACCGCCAACAAAGGAAACGGAATGATGGCCAACAACGTCAACCGCCAGTCAATCAACAACATCATGGCAATCAAGGTCGTCCCACCGGTAATAATGGCATCGGCAAATTGCAAGATCCCACCACCGGCCACCCGTTGAATGGCTTCCAGGTCATTGGTCGCGTGGGCCATCAAATCCCCGGTCCGGTATTTCTGATAGAAAACCCGGTCCATCTTCATGAAGTGACCAAACAGTTGGTTCCGCAACAGTTGTTCCAACCGTGCAGCACCACCCCAAATGGCATTTCGCCAAACATAACGGGTTCCGTACTGCGCCAAAGCAGCGAACGTCACGAACAGTAAGTCAACGACCAACAAGTGGCCCGTCATGGTCTGTCCGTGAATGCCATCCACCATGTTCCCGATGATCCGTGGGGGAATAATGGCAATAATGGCCGTCAACAGGAGTCCAATGACCCCCGTCAGATACCGTCGCCATTCCAGACGAAAGTACCAGGATAATTTGCGAAAGATACTCACGAACATCCCTCCTTAAAAATTAGAATATGATTAAAATATAGCACAGACTTTATCATTTTACTGGAAATTTGACAAAATACAAAAAAAAAGACTCGCTCCCAGGAAAAAACTGGAAGCGAGTCTCAATAAAAGCCAAATTATTTTTTGCCGGCATTTTGTTGCATGGCGTTCATCATTTGATGAAGTTTCCGCTGTGAAGGCTTTTGCCCCATTTGTAACATCATTGCCCGTAATTGGTCTTCGTTAATTGGTGGATTGTCTTTCAGATAGTTTTCCATGTACTTTCGTGCGCCGAAAAAGCCACCCGCTGCGCAGGCCAGACCAACGACGATAACGATTAAGATCCAGATCCAAGTTGCCAAGTTAATTCCCCTCCTTTGTTGAAGTCATTCATTTAACAATTCTACACAAACTTAAGGGAAATTAAAAGAGCGAATCCCAAAAAGGACTCGCTTCTTCCCTTAATTGTCACGCAAGCCCTTGTCACGTTGAATCTGACGGACCTTTTCGGGTGTGACTTCTTTACCGTCCTTGTCGTAAACCTGTAGCATTTCGACTTGGCTCCGGAAGCTGGCCTTGAACAGTTTCAAGTACTTCTGCCGCAGGTCCGCCCGTTCCGTCTTCTCAGCTTCGGTTAGGCCCTCAGCCTTATTTTTATGTGCCAACTCGTTGATGCGAGCCAGCAAGGTGTCCATTGATGGTTCTGCCATGAACAGCCCTCCTTTAGTTAGTTAAATTAATGGGTTGTAACCCTGATTTTCAAGACAGGCTCCATCATATCAGGGTTAATTTCAAAATTCAACTCATTTACCCGAACATCTGTTTGAAATTGTTCGGTTGCTATGCTACACTTACACTAAACTATACTACGAATGACGAACGAGGTGGCAGAAAAAATGAGTAAAGCTTCTGAAAGCAAACAAATCGCCGTTCTCCGCTTCATTTGGGAACGGGTCAACGCAAAAGGGTATCCCCCAACTGTCCGTGAGATCGGAGAAGCGGTTGCCCTGTCTTCAACGTCCACGGTTCACGGTCACATCGCCCGCCTGGTCAAGAAGGGCATGTTGGTCAAAGACCCCACGAAGCCCCGGGCACTGGAAGTAACGCCCATTGGCTTGGAAGAATTAGGCGTGCACGAAGAACAAACCCGGATTCCCGTTCTGGGAACTGTAACTGCCGGTGAACCAATTCTGGCTGTACAAGAAGCAACAGACTACTTCCCCGTTCCCCCTGAATTTGAAAACGACGATGACGAACTCTTCATGTTGACGATTCGCGGCGAAAGTATGATTAACATTGGCATTCTCAATGGGGATCAAGTCATTGTGCGGCGGCAACAGTCCGCTGACAACGGCGATATCGTGATTGCCATGACAGAGGAAAACGAAGCCACTTGCAAACGGTTCTTTAAGGAGGCCGATCATTTCCGGTTGCAACCCGAAAATGACACCATGGCGCCCATCATCTTAAACCACGTCAGCATTTTAGGCAGAGTCGTTGGCCTCTTCCGGGACGACGTTCACTAAGACTGATAAACGTAAAATCACCCGTCACACAACAGTTCGTGTGCCGGGTGATTTTTTAGTTTCCAGACAAGTGTTAGATAACTTTACCTTGGTAATGGCTTTCCGGCAACGTTGAAAAATCATAAGCTGCCAGCGCTTCGGCTTCGCGTAAGTATGCGTGTAACCCTTCCGCAAGCATCAAATTTAAAATCGTTTCTTTTTCATGCAAAACCACCACTGGCTTCTTGCTGTGAAAGGCGTAACCAATTTCAAAGGCCGTGCCAGAGTCCACTTGGTCGTCAACAAAATCGACCAGTGCTACCACGACATCCGCCTGATCAATTTGGTGGACGTCCATTTGAAACGTTTGTGTCGCCCACTCAGCCGTTCCCATAACTAAGCCAGGAATCTCACTCAATCGGGGACTAAAGACGTTGGCTACCCGGGGATTGGCTGCTAATGCCTTCTCAGCGCGTTCAATCCGGGAAATTTGTTCGTCATCGAAGAAGGGGCCTGCTAAATAAACGTTTGTCACTTTAATCTCCTCATTTCTCTCTTGATTAATTCAATTATACCGGAAATGTTAACTTTTGGCGACTATTTTTAAATTAATATTCGGTTATAAACCATTTTTTAACTTATTTACACTAGTTCAGCTTCTTTTTCAACACGTTCACTTAATTTCTCACAATCTTTTCTAGGGTGTAAATACCAGCGTCAATCGCCGTTCGTTACAACATTTTAATGTGTGTTATTTTATTCTCTAATTAATTCATGCTATACTTACGTCAACTTAACATGCGGAGGGATCATCATGTTCTTAGGTATCGCTATTTTGGGGGTCATCTTCATTATCATCACCTCATTTTCTATCGTCAATGCACATCGGCGGCAAGAGCCCAAACGTGGGCCGATCATCGTCTTAGTCATCACGACGCTCGTCACAGTCGGCGCACTTACGCAACTGCCCTACTGGTCACAATCTAATAGTCAGGCAACCAGCGAGTCAGCCAAAAAGGCGTCCATCAGTTCGCAATCGGGCCAGGCCTTTTCAACCAGCTCGACCACTGCCAACACGCGGGCGGACAACGAAAAACAAGTGGAAAAGCAGTTAACCAAGTCGCTCAAAAAATTGGGAACCGTGAGCTTCGATCACGACACTAAGACCTACACGTTAACTATTACCAACGCGAGTCTGAAGAAAACAATCAAGGCTCTCAAGGCTGATCCCAGTCAGGCAAAAACGGCCAAGTGGCCCAGGTTTGCCAACAACTTTACCAAGACCAGTCAATCCTTAAAGAAGGCACTGGGCAAAGGTTACACGTTAGTCCTGCGGGTGGGAACGCAATCACCCGTACTGGTCTACAAGGATGGTTACCTCACCAAAAATCAATTTGAATAATTTGGCTAGCAAGAATGGCATCTCAATCGGTCTAATCACCCATTGAGATGCCATTTTTTAATGTTGGCGATATTGGCGCTGCTCGTGTTGCCGGCCAGCCAAATAATACGGTGCCGTGACGTTGCCCGTTGCCAAGTGAGCATCGCGGCCGTCGTTTGGTAGTTGTTCCTGATAAATCTGTTCATAATCGGTCACACTAACGGCGTGCCGCCCCGCTAGTTGTTGCGTCAGGAACGCGTCATCAAATCCACGGTCAAAGCCAGGTTGAACGACGCCACTGAAGAACTCGCCTTCCGCCCCTGACCCGTAACTGAAGAGGCCCAAACGTTCGCCCCCCCGCAGGTTTCCATGCCGTAGCAAGGACAACAAGCTGAGGTAGAGCGAACCCGTATACAGGTTACCAACTTCGCGGTTATCCGCCTGACTGGCTTCAAAGGCAGCTGTCAAGGACGCCTGTTGTTCCGGTGTGGCAGACGGTAAAATCTGGCGCAATCCCTTCCGCCCCATCTTAGTGAACGGCAAGTGGAAGACAAAGCCAGAGAAATCGGCAATTGTGCGGTTGGTCTGCGCCTGGTAATCGGTCCAAACACGGTTAAAGAAGTCGAGGTACACGTTGGTCGAATACTTCCCATCAACCAGGGCCTCTGTCCGGTAGGTTGGCCGCCAGAAATCCATGACATCAGCGGTATGGTAGCTGCTAACATCGTCCAGAGCTAAAATCTGAGGGTCGGCCGTCACTAGCATCGCCACGGCACCGCCACCCTGCGTGACCTCTCCGGCGGTTCGCAACCCATAACGCGCAATGTCAGCCCCAATGACCAACACTTTCGCATTGGGCCGTGCACGGACGAAATCAGCAGCCAACTGTAGACCCGCCGTCGCCCCGTAACAGGCTTGCTTCAATTCCACCGCTCGGGTGTCGCTGGGCAACTCTAGCAGATGAGCCAAGTACACGGCCGCTGCCTTGGAATTATCGATTCCCGACTCCGTTCCAAACAAGACCATCTTGATGTCAGCCTTGCTTTCCGGCGTTAAAATTTGTGCCGCCGCGTTGGCCGCCATGGTGACGACATCCTGCGTTGGCGGAATCACGGCCTGCTTAGACTGGCCAATGCCAATCACATACTTGTTGGGGTCTTCGCCTCTGGCATGCGCAAGGTCAACCATGTCCACGTAGAGCTCCGGGGTGTAAAAACCAATCTTATCGATACCTACCGCAACGGTCATCATCTGAGTCCTCCTAAAAAGCTGAAATTAAGTACCGTTACTTTAGCATTTTTCATACTTGAGAAGCAAATTTTTCAGTAATTGCTAAATACAAATACCCAATTAATATATCCTTAATAATCCCACAGGTGTAGCTTATTGTTAGCTACAATTCGCCCTCTTTTAGCTGGTGTAAAGTGGACTTTAATTTTTCTTTCGTTTCCGCGGAGACTTTGGGGTAAGTCGGATGAATATTTTGCATCCGTTTGACCAGGATGTTCGATACAATTAGTCGGGCAACGCCCTTATCATCCGCTGGAATCAGGTACCAAGGTTCCTTGCTCGTTGCCGTATTTTCCAACATCTTGGTATAGGCAACTTCATAATCTTCCCAGAAGGCCCGTTCTTGCATGTCGCTGGGTGAAAATTTCCAGTTTTTGCTAGGAATTTCAATCCGTCGTTCAAACCGATTGGTCTGTTCTTCTCGCGATAGGTGCAAGAAAAACTTGATGGTCACGAAGCCTTGGTGACGTAGGTACGTTTCAAAATGACGGAGATCATGGTAACGCCGATCGAAAAACTTGTCGCCCACGTCGTCAAGACTCTTAACCCCTGGCAGATTCTGCTTCAAGAGCATCTCCGGGTGAACCCGACTGATCAACACGTCCTCGTACTGGGAACGGTTGAAGATCCGAATCTCCCCGCGTTCTGGCAAGGCCTGGTTGATGCGCCACAAGAAGTCGTGGTTGAGTTGGAGGTGGGTTGGCTGTTTGAAGCTAATCACACTGGTCCCCGATGGATTCAAGCCACTCAACACGTGGCGAATCAGACCGTCCTTCCCCGCCGTATCCATCCCCTGGAGAATGATAATTACACCGGTCTGCTTTTCAGAATACAGCCTGCTCTGCAGGTCACTTAAGGTGGCCACGTTGGCTTCTAGAGCATTGGTGATCACAGCTTGTTCGGGAACCCGGTCGACTCGGGTCGCCAACTGACTGAGATCGATGGGGTGATCCCCCGTGTAACGATAACTACTTTCAGTACTCAATGCGCATCGCCTCCTGTTACAAAAATCATAGCATTTTTTACCCCGGTTGCGCGCGGAAAAGGCCTATTTTTTTGAGAAAAGCCATTTCACTTAGCTAAATGAGTGCGTTCCCGTGCTGGCATTGCTATACTAAGCATGTAACCACTTACGAAGTTGACGAAGGAGTTTACTAACTATGAAAAAAATTACCGCCTACTTTGTCCGCCACGGACAGACGATGCTGAACCATTACAATAAGGTGCAAGGTTGGATTGATTCACCGCTCACCGAAAAAGGCCGGGCGGATGCCAAACGTGCCGGTGAACAACTCAAGGGCATCCCCCTAACCGCTGCCTACAGTAGTGATTCTGGCCGGGCAATTGAAACGGCACGGATTGCTTTGAAACAGAATCCAGCCAACATGAACATCGTTTCTTACCAGTACCCCGAATTCCGGGAACAGTGCCATGGCTACTTTGAGGGCAATGACCTGAACCAAATGTGGCAATTTGTGGGGGCCCAAGTCAAATTGACCTCCGAGTCCGCTGTTCTGGGCACGTACGGCCTAGAAAAGGCCCGCGACCTGATTCACCAGGCCGACCTCTATGGCGAAGCCGAGAGCAACGATATGTTCTGGACCCGTTTGGACCGCGGCTTCGATAAGTTACGCGCCAACTCCAAGAACGGCGATGAAGTGCTGGTCGTCTCGCATGGCATGACGATTCGTTCCATCGTCGACCGGTACGCGCCAGAACTCGATGAAGGCATTGCCACCATCAATGGCAGTATCACCAAGCTGACCATTACCGACGATGATATCCACGTCGACTTCTTTAACAAGGTTGATTTTCAGTCTTAATTAAACCAAGGGAGGACTTCACCATGAAAAATATTCACCGTTCAAATCACAATCGGGTTTTCGCTGGCGTGCTTGGTGGACTAGCTGAGCATTTTGATTGGAACGTCAATGTGGCCCGGGTACTCTTCGTCCTGTTGGCCATTACGCCTGCCTTTCCGGGGCTCATTGCCTACCTCATCTTGTGGATGATTATGGGTAATCCTGAATAAGAGGTCACCTA
The DNA here is from genome assembly GCF_003946245.1 of Levilactobacillus cerevisiae. Lineage (GTDB taxonomy): Bacteria > Bacillota > Bacilli > Lactobacillales > Lactobacillaceae > Levilactobacillus > Levilactobacillus cerevisiae. Next base: position 84,598 of record NZ_RHNN01000001.1, on the reverse strand, counting down.
GCAGTTCTCGTTTTCACGGGGACTGCTTTATTAGTTGACGTCGACGCCAGAATCCTCTACAATTTGGGGTGTTACTTGTTAGGTCATGAGCAATAAGAAATTGTTGCTCAAAATCCAAGGAGGTCTCTATCATGGCAAACTCAGAAAAGACTTTGGTACTGGTAAAACCCGATGGTGTCGCTGAAGGCCACATCGGTGAGATTATTTCTAGACTAGAAAGTAAGCGCTACCAAATTACGGCATTGCAGGTTGTTCGCGCCACCCCAGAACAACTTGAAAGGCACTACCGTGATCAGGTCAACAAACCCTATTTCCACGAGATTGAAACCTACATGACGGAAGGTCCCCTGGTCGCTATCATTGTGACCGGGACCGATGTGGTGAAGGCCGTTCATAATTTGGCAGGTAAGACACGGCCCAATGACGCCCAACCAGGCACCATTCGGGGTGATTTTGCCCACGAATATCCGGATGGCATCTTAAGAAATATTGTCCACACCTCTGACAGCCGGGAAAATGCGCATCACGAAATTGCCATTTGGTTCCCTGAATTAGCGGTCGAAGCGCACCAACAAGTTGCCAAGAAAGAAAAAGTTACTGAATAAATTTTACCGACGGATCTTGCAACTCGAGACCCGTCTTTCTTTGTCCAAAACTTGCGTCACTTCTGCTATAATCAAGGACAAGGTGGTGAATCAATCATGACTTTTCCAGAAGATATTTTCGAAGCTGCGGCCTATGAATGGCTCAAGCAGCAGGATTTGACCAAACGAACCCCTAAAGAAGTCAGCAACGCCTTGAATGAAGCCATTAAACAGGCCAAAGGCATCTCCCCCGCAACGCAATCACCTTGGGGGGAAAAACAGTAAGTCTACTTGGAGGTAGAACATGACTGGCAAACTAGAATACATTGATGCGCTGGCACTTAAACCGCATCCAGAGGGCGGCTGGTACCGGGAAACTTCCCGCAGCGCTGACCAATTCTTTGATAATGGAAGTCAGGACGCGCGCTATCACTACACAGCAATCTATTTTCTGCTGGACAGTACGCACCCTTCCCGCTTTCATAAATTAAATCACGACGAATTGTGGTTCTACCACGACGGTGCAGCCATCGCGATTCACTGCATCGCACCAGATGGTAACTACTATCAGGTCACGTTGGGCGCCGACGTCGCAGCCGGTGAGCATTTACAAGTCACCATCCCCAAAGAGACCATTTTTGCGGCCGAGGTCCCGGAACCGAACGCGTTCTGCCTAGTCAGCTGCGTTGTCGCCCCTGGCTTTGATTTTCACGATTTCACCCTGCTCAGCCAACAGACACTGTCTGCCGAGTATCCGGGACTGGTTGACGTGGTTGACCGACTGACGACTTAGGGTTGTCTTGCGTCCCACTGATTACTGAATCATCCAGCATCTTCATCCCTGTTCACTATAAAAGCAGTATGTCGAAGGGCAGAACTTTTGAGATTGACTCTGTTTATCACTGAATGGGAAATCTTATATCTACTGTTTGGCGTGGATCCTGTGTTAGACCAGTAGTCGTAGTCCTACCAAACCTCTTGGTGGGATTTTTTGCTAGCAACCAAAGCCGGAATAAGTAAATCAAGATTTGGTTCACCAGTTGGGCTCGACCTGCCGAATTTAAATTGAACGGGTAAACTAGACCTAAAGGAAGATGACTATAATGGATTTTATTGACTTAGCCCCAATTCAGTTGCGCCACACGCCCCTAGGAACGCGCCAGCAGGCTCCTAAGCTACATGACTGGCAACTAGACTGGCATAAACTGGCGGCACTCATACGCGATAATGGCGACGTTATGGCGGTTGTTCAGGCCGGCTTGGCCGAAGATTGGCTAAACACGCAGGGAACTATTTGGGATGAGAAATGGGGGTACTATCGTTACCCGAACGATAATCGGGAACCGGATGATACTGTTTTCTGGGCAGCGTCGACTTGGGCCACACCCGCAATCTTAGTGACCTTTCACAACGAATTGGCCAAGGCCTTTGCCTGCTACACCGTGGGGAATGATCCGGACTTTCACTATTTAGGCCGCTAAGTCCTTGTTAAGGAAGTCATTTAACAGATGAATCGTTATTGCGTGAAAATAAATTAGAACTGTTATATAGTTTTCATAAGATAAACACCTTGCTGTAACCATTTTGACTTTTAATTTGTCTACAATGAAGCCAAGTTCACCAGAAGGGACGTTTGGATTATGAGTGATTTATTTATCAGCTACCATTCGGCTGATCCGTTGGCGCATTCGTTTCAAATCCAACTCCACGAATGGGCGAAAAAATATTGGGAATTTCCGACTGTCAGCTTTCATGAACAAGAACCACCAGTTAGTTTCCAGTCACACAATGCTAGCGGAATTCGACGACGGTTACGTAAAGAAATCAAGCAGGCGCACCAGCTGCTCATTGTTATCAGTCGCGGCACTTGGCAGTCTGAATGGGCGGATTGGGAGATTGCGATTGCCAAACAAGAAGATAAACAACTGCTGGCTGCCAAGCTAGATAGCGCGAACATCTCCCCACTGGGACTGGTAGATGCCGAGCCAATTTGGATTGATCCGTTCGATCCGGTGGTCCTCAGTCAACGAAAATTTTAATTGAAGCTTGCATTTATAGTCATTATTGGTAGAATATATTAAGTAGTGACTTGGAGAGTTGGCAGAGTGGTAATGCAACGGACTCGAAATCCGTCGAACCGGCTAATACCGGCGCGCAGGTTCAAATCCTGTACTCTCCTTAAAGAGTTTGAAGAACCATAAAAACAGGAATCCGGCTAAATTAATATTTAGCCAGATTCCTGTTTTATTCATTAGAGTAGACGGGAAGTACAAAGGATTTTACCACTAATAATGTCAGGTCGCCTTTAAAACGGTTAATCACTAATCTACCCACTCTATTGACTTAATTGTCGTTCTCCTTCGTAAATTATATGAATTATTTAACCTTTCTGTATGTAAGGTTGTGGGCACAAATATATCGCTTCCTTTGGCCTTCCTCAACCGTAAGACTACCGATTCGTGAGCCTTATTCGCAACGAACACAATATCCAATTTCAAGCGATTCGGTTTCATATCACTGGTTAGAACCATGGATATCAAATCTTGATCCAAAAATATACGATGCATAATATTATAATTCAGCATTCGCTTCTTTGCTTCATGCCAGCGCGGATTCTTCTTTGCATCCTTCACCGTCCATTTTTTTGAATCAACATCGGCGATTATTGTCGATGCAGACTTACTCCCCTTATTTTGACTTTTTCCCACCCCATCAAATGAGGTAATTGATTTTCCGAGAAAACAACGTCGAATTGACTTATCCGATTGTAATTAGTCGTAACACGAACTTTGTGACCGGAAAAACATGCCCGGTAGTCCTCTAAAATCATTTTGAAATCAATATCGATCTCTGAACTTATCAGTAAATGATTTAAAGAAATATTGGTCACGTCTCGTGTCATCAAAGATTCACTCCCTCTACAAAAAAATACCGTCAGCCTATTAAAATAAACTGACGGCTCAAAGTTTAAACTACAGGTACGAATTGCGAAGCGTCCGCAATTAGGACTAGTGATCAGATATGAAGCCTCTGTCAGGCAACGTAGCGTACCTCAGCCACGCCAAACCAAGATTATTAAGAAAGGGACAGCTAAGCAGTCATGCCTTTTCTTCACTTGCTATCTTATTATGTTATTCTCTCACAGTCAACTTTTCTGCACAAGTTGAACTTTTATTTATGTAGCCCCTTCTTCAGCTTGCTAATTCTCATCGTCCCCTAGGCTAGGGCAAACGATACATCCCCTCCACTGAGCATTCAACCCAATAATCCCCATCACCCACCTGAGCATATTGATTGCACAAATGAACAAATTGCCCGATAATATAACTACAAGCTAATCAAATCGATTAGCTGTTAAGCACCACACTCCCCTTTTGCACCACCGCATGGATTCCGCACGAATCTTGATTTACCCCTAGTCCTCCTCAACGGACTGTTTTCTTTAACAATCAGGACCGCCTCCCACGGTCCTGATTTTTTTGCACATTTTCTTAGAAGCGGCCGTTTTGTTCTCGTTTTTCACGAGCTTAGGTGTGCGACATCGCCAATAAATTTCAAAAAGGATCCCCGGATAGGTCGTCCATCGGGTATACTATAAGTGACGTGAGGAATTAATCAGGCGCTACAGATCCTCACGACCATAAGAGGAGGCTCACTCATGCAAAAGAAAACGCTGTTACTCGCACTAATGGCCGGTATTGCGTTAACCACTACCGGTCTCAGCACAACGAACGCTGCCGCCGCAACCAAGATTCCCAGTAAATTTCGCCACAGCTGGTACCAACCCCTGAAGAACACCAGTAATCCCAGTTTCATCAAATTAAAGGCCACTTCCATCGACGCTGGCTCCAAGACCTTTCACCAGAAGCTCTCTGGCAAGCAACTGCAAGTCCTCAAGAAAAAGAGCGGCTGGTACCAAATTGGCACCAAAGGCATCACGAACCCCACCTACAAAGTGACCAAGCTGAAGGTTGACGGCAAGAAGCGCACTGTTCTATTGAAAAAATACACGACAAAATCCCATTACGCCGACGTTTACGTGATCGGCACCAAGACTAAGATTTCCTTGAATGCAGCCACCTTAGACCTTGGTTAGTCTTTTTTTAAGGACTGTGACGTTCGCCACGGTCCTTTTTTCATACCCATACCTAGCTCACCCCGTCAGTAAGATGTGGTCATCACCAACTCCTCATCATTTAACCACCTATTTTCTACCGGCACCGACAGGACTATACTAGACATTAACTTATTTTTTGAGGAGGACCTTTTCTTGGCGCAACCCAAACGCTCCTGGTTTTTACTGAGCATGATGCTCATCGCGGCTAACTTACGCTTACCAATCACACTGATGCCGCCGCTATTACCCAGTCTGGAAAAGACTTTGCATCTCCCCAGCTCCTTAGCTGGTCTATTGACGTCAATTCCCTTAATCACGTTCGCCATTTTCTCACCCCTAATTGTGAAATTAGCCCGGCGTTGGGGGAACGAGCGGACCGTCTTCACCTTGTTCTTACTACTTATCGCGGGGAGTTACCTCCGAATCATTCCCACTATCACGACCCTCTTTCTTGGCACCTTCCTGGTCGGGATTGGTGCCGACAGTGGCAACGTTCTCATTCCGGCACTCATTAAAGCACACGTCCCCGACCAAATCCAGCTGGGAACCAGCCTCTACACACTTTCCATGTTACTGGTTGGTGCTTTGGGCACCGCGGCGGCTGGTATCCTGATTTCCCACGTTAGCTTTGGCGGTACGCAGGTCATCCTCGGTCTCCTCAGTATTGTGGCCGCAATTTTCTGGCTACCGAACCTCCGTGCCAAACGCGTACCCCCACTGACCGCCACACAACAGGCCGCAAAGCCCCACTACCAGAGCGTCTGGCGGCAACGTGCCGGCTGGCTGCTCACGTTGTTCTTTGGCCTACAATCACTGGTCTACTATGTTCTCCTCACCTGGCTGCCTGAAATCTTCCTTGCCCACGGCGTCTCCACCATCGCTGCCAGTAACCTCTTGACCCTCTTTCAACTCAGCGGCCTCCCACTGGCCTTTCTCGTGCCCTACCTGTACACCAAACGCCATGGCATTCTCAGTCTGCTAATTATCATGACATTGGGTTACGTGGTGGCACCGCTGACCTTTCTGCTTCCCAGCCATTCAGTGGCTTTTCTCGCCGCGATGGCCCTCATCAGCGGACTGGGGTCCGGAGTGGCCTTCAACCTGTCCATCATGTTCTTCACGACCAAAACTACCAATCCATACCAAACGGCCGCCATCTCGGGAATGGCCCAGTCCGCGGGTTACCTGCTAGCTGCGGTCGGTCCGATCCTATTTGGCTACTTAGAAGAAAACACCCACTCCTGGACACCCGTTTTGACTGTACTCGCCGGTTTAGCAGTTGCATTAACGCTTACCGCGATCGTCGTTCAGCAACGTGGTGACATTATGGATTGATTTTCAGACACAAAATGGCAGCAGCCTCGTCCACACCGGACTGGGCTGCTGCCATTTAAATTAAGATCTTAGTATTCCATCAAACTAAAGATATCATAACCCTTTAACTTGTCGCGACCATGCAGGTCCTGCAATTCAATTAAGAAGGCCGTTCCCACGACGATACCGCCGAGATCCTCAACCAATTGAATCGTTGCGCCAATGGTGCCACCGGTGGCTAAGAGGTCATCGGTCACCAAGACCTTTTGCCCTGGCTTGATGGCGTCTTCGTGCATGTACAGTGCAGATTGGCCGTATTCCAAGTCATAGCTAGCCTTAACCGTCTTGCGGGGTAATTTACCCTCTTTTCGCGCTGGCGCAAAGCCAATGCCCATTTCGTAGGCCACGGGGCAGCCAACGATGAAACCACGAGCTTCGGGGCCGACAACCATTTCAACACCTTTATCCTTGGCGTACTTGACGATTTCGTCAGTCGCCGCGTGGAAAGCTTGGCCGTCTGCCATGAGTGGCGAGATGTCCCGGAACATGATCCCTTTTTCGGGGTAGTCTGGGACGCTTGCAATGTATTTCGTAAAATCAGTTGCCATAAGATTAAGTAGCTCCTTTATTTTAGTTCAATGGGGCATGAAGCCGTTGCAGGAGTGCCGCGGTCGGACAGCTTAAGAGCTCGTCTTCCGTCTGCATCTGCTGCTGTCTGAGTTGGTAACTTGGCGCCGACGTCAAATCCTTGTGCGCCGGCTGTGCCACACCATTCATCATCCCGCGTTCAATTGAGATAAACCCACACTCAAAGAACACCTGAATCATGAAGACTAACTGGGTCCGAGGTATCTGTAGAAAATCACTTAATTGACCCAGCTGATGCCCCACATCAACTTGTTGATGGGTTGCAACGAACTTAAACAGTTTAGCATATTGCGCGCGAGTTGGCATCCCCAATTGCGAAAGACTTTCTTTTTTGTAGAGATAAAGCGTGGTTTTCACGGGTTTTAATTGCGCCAAAACACTCGTTAAGTCAGTCGTCGCATCCGGGCAATCGACGATAAACGCCGGTGTATCAGCTGCCAGTGGCACTTGTGCCGACCCATCAAACAGTAAGGCCGTCGCACCAGTCGGTAGCTGACCCGCCAATTGTTGATACACATTGCGATGGAAGAAGACGTACACGCCAAAGGCCATAAACATGGCCTTATGCAACTTAGAGGTGCGTTGGTCAACGAACTGGTCGTTTGTACCAATAGTGGCTTCAACGGTGTCTGCAGGCGTCACAGGCGCCTCCGCTGAGCCCTCTAAACGCAGATCCTTCACCATCAGTTGGAGAGAATGCCGACCCTGCCAAACGTTGTCTTCAATGGCCCCCAGGACTGCCGCGGAATCCGGTGCGGCAGTCAACGCGGGCACGTTCTTCCCGGCGCCAAACTGGATGGCATTGAGTTGCTGCCCATTTTCCTGCAATTGAAATTTCAAATGTGAATGGTCTTTACCAATGGCCTTGATCTGCGTCAACGTCGCGGATTCAAAGGCAAACAGCGGTTGGACGTTGTCGGTCCCAAACGGTGCCATCTTGGCCAATTCCTGATACAGGGGCATGCTCACGTCCCCCACCGGTAACGACGCGGCAACGAGCAGTTCACTCGGCCCACTCTCGGTCAATTTTTGCTTGGCCGCTTCGACATCTAAGGCATCCGCTAATGGCCCTAGCTGGTCTTCTGGGAAGGTCAAGCCCACGGCCATGTGATGTCCCCCAAATGCGGTCATCAGGTCTCTGTGGCCGTCTAAGGCCGTGAAGAGGTTAAACGCATCGACGCTTCGTCCTGAGCCCTTCGCCCGGCCGTCCTGAACGTTGACCACCAAGGTCGGCTTTCCGGTAGTCTCGACCACTTTGCTAGCGACAATCCCCAGCACGCCCTCATGCCAATCGTGGCCACTGATGATCAATGTGGGTCGATCCCGGTGGTCCGCATCCCCCGCCTGTGCGAGTGCTGCTTCACTGATTTGTTTAACCAAATCCTGCCGGTGCCGGTTCTTTTGTTCTGTGTCCGCCGCCAACGACTTTGCGCGTTCATCATCCAACGTGGTTAATAATTCCACAGCGGGGCTGGCATCATCTAAACGACCCAACGCATTTAACCGGGGCGCAATCCCAAAACCAATCGACTGTTCATCCAGTTCGTCCGGTTTCAGACTCGCACCACTCATCAGCGCTTGTAAGCCCGGTCGTTCATCCTGTTTTAACAACTGGAGGCCAAAGTAAACCAAGACACGGTTCTCGTCGGTCAGTGGGACCAGGTCGGCAACGGTGCCAATTGCAGCCAAGTCTAACAAATCTTGAGGAATTTCTTCCCGCAGCGCTTGTGCCACTTTAAAGGCCACCCCAGCGCCCGACAGGCCACCGAAGGGATATTCGGCACCCGGGTAACGGGGATGAATGATTGCGTACGCTGCCGGCAATTCTTGGGGTAGTTCATGGTGATCAGTCACCACAACGTCCACGCCAGCTTCATTAGCCGCCGCAATCGCCTCATTACCGGCGACCCCGTTATCCACGGTCACGAACAGTTGCGTCCCGGCCGCAATCAGCTTTTGAAACGCCGCGACGTTAGGACCATACCCGTCCGTAAACCGGTTCGGGATATAGTAATTAACCTTAGCGCCCATTTCATTCAACGTTTCATAGAGGATGGACGTACTGGTGACCCCGTCAGCATCGTAATCGCCATAAATGGTAATCTGTTGGTCGGCACCAATCGCGTCCTCAATCCGGGCCACCCCCTTGGCCATGTCGTGTAACAGGCTGGGGTCATGAAGCTGTTCCGGGCCAGGATTCAGGAACGCGTGAACTTGTTCCGCTGACTGGTACCCACGATTCCAAAGAATCTGCGCAACAATCGGTGAAATACTTTCCGTCTGGGCCAAAGCCTGAGCCTCGGCAGACGGTTGATTAACGTTTTTGACATTCCAGTGGTACTGTGCGGCAATCACCAGCAAACCATCCTCTCTAATATAACGCTCGCCAACGTGTCAAAAATAGAAACGGACGCCGCAGAAATTAGTGCCTACTTCACGCTAATTTCTGCAACGTCCAGCTACTCAGAACGTTGGTCTCTGACTAAAAAATGCTTACTTTTTCGCTAATTGGTCCTGTAAGTCAGCCACTTGGGCCTTTAAACTCGTAATTTGTTTTTCTTGAAGGCCAGCGGCTTGCTTGCTGTTCGAATTTTGCAGACGTTTATTTAACCGATCATTTTCGGCTTGTAACGTCGCAAGATGCTCACCACTCGTCTTCTCGAGCTCTTTATAAGCCCGGTTATGCTGGAAAGTGTTGATTGTCGAAAAGAGGATCATCAAGACGGCCCCAATTAAAATGGAGACCAGTAAAATCAAAATCAGCGGCCAATGAACCGTGGTAAACCCGAAAGATACCGGGACGCTTGCCACGTTGAGGATTGCAAACACCGCCACAACGATCACCAATAAAATTGTTACCACGATTCGCCATTGATTTTTCATGACTTTGCACCAGCCTTGATTAATTTTTGAAACGGCACATCAACCGTATCAAAGTCTTTCACGACCTTGGTATTCGAGAACACATCGCGTGCCTGATGTTGAAGATCTAACGCCATCTTCCCGGTGTACCGCGCCGAAATATGATTCAGCAGGAGTATCTTGACGTTCATGCGCTTAGCCAATTCCGCCGCCTGAATATTGGTAGAATGGTAATAGGCACGCGCCAACTTACTTTCACCCTTGGCAAAGGTACTCTCGTGCACCAAGACGTCCGCGTTACGTGCTAGTTTCTCTTCGCCAGGCGTCTGCCGCGTATCGCCCAAGATAGCAACGATGCGTCCGGGCTGAGCCGGTCCCAAGAAATCTTCACCGTTCACAGTACGCCCATCAGGTAAGGTAACCGTTTCTCCAGACTTAAGTTTACCATAGACGGGGCCGGACGGGATTTGGGCCGCCTTTAATTTTTCGACCTGCAGTTCACCGGGATGATCCTTTTCCTCGACCCGGTACCCAAAACATTCGATGCGGTGGTCCAGGTGTTGGGCGTAAACCCGGAACTTATTGTCTTCAAAAACCAGACCATCCTCGGCCAATTCTTGATAATGAATCTTATAGGAAAGTTTGGTCTCCGAAACCCGCAAACTGATTTCGACGAAGGAACGAATCCCCTTGGGTCCATAGATAGTCAGTGGTTCATTGCCGCCTTGAAATGAGCGACTACTCAAAAGACCTGGCAACCCAAAAATGTGATCGCCGTGCAGGTGGGTAATAAATATTTTATCAATTTTACGTGGCTTTAAAGTTGTCCGCAAAATTTGGTGTTGCGTCGCTTCACCGACATCAAAGAGCCAAACGGAATTCCGTTCGTCTAAGAGACGCAAGGCGGTACTCGTTACGTTACGGAACTTTCCTGGCGAGCCAGCGCCGGTCCCTAAGAATTCAATTTCCATATTTTTTTCGTTCCTATCCTATTTAGAAGTCCGAACACCATTTTAGGGGATTTTCACCGAAACCGCAACTCTTCCACCCTGCTTTTCGAAATGGTCGGGCTCAGAATCGCCAGGGTAAAGGGAATATCGTGCCTAACTATCGCTTACATTGTCTTTTTCTGCCCTGGGTTAACCTGTGGTGGAGCGGTCTCCCGCTATGATTTGCCCCGCCGCATTCCCATTTCAACTCGCTATTTCCTATAGTTAACGCGCCCATAGATCCCCCGGCTACAGGTTCTTCCAACCATACTAGTAACAGTCTTCCCCAGCTGTGCGTCCCAGATTTTCTCTGAAATTTAAAGTCAGGGCTGGGGTTCACCGGGAAAATTCGGTATACTAAGGACAAAGTCACCAACTGGGGAGGGAGTGCCTTGCGTCTCATTGATTTTAATCGTTCAACGCTGGATCTACATCCGGCCCTCAAACTCTACTGGGAGGTTGATCACCACCTGCAGGCAATCGTTGACCTCCAGCCGGCCAAACACCAACAACTGGTGCTGGTCAGTGGTCCTGGACAACCGTTAACCCTGGACCAATTTCGTGCCCGCAGTCAACAAAGTGATCCGCACGCCAGTCTCTTCATGGCCAACGAAAACGCACCGATTCGGCTTTACGGTTACCGACTGGTGCCCCATCAAATTTTACTCGGTTGAAAGGAGTTTCATTATGCGTTTACGTCAAATTACCCTCATCGCAGGTCTGAGTGTAGTCGTCCTCGGCCTCGCAGGTTGCCAATCTTCCGGTCAAAAGAGCACTGCCAGCTTTAAGAACGGTAGTAGCCAGTCTAGCAGTTACAGCGCCCCTAAACCAGATGCCGCTGTGACCAGTTCGTCCTCATCTAAGAAAGAGGCGCAGACCTACCAACCTACGGCCAAGCAAACGCGGGGTGCCAGCTACGTGAAGTCGGGCAACTTAAAGTCCTCCGGTCAGTTCACCTACGACCGGGTGGGCACCAAGCTCCAGTTGGCCAAGGTCAAGCACCCCAAGACCAGCATTAAGAGTGGCAAATTAACCTATAAGGTCACCACCGTCCGCGTTATTGAAAACACGGCCGAGACTGCTGCCGCCAAGCGAATGGCTGCTCAGGCGTTGAATTTGATCACGTTGGAGAGCCCTTACTACACGATTCAAGTCAAATTTACCATTACCAACCGCGGGTCGCAGGACATGAAAACAGACGGCATCAAAGCACTTCGTTTGAAAAAGGGCTTAGAACTCAACGCCGCCAATCAGCTGAGTGATGCCAGTGCCGGCAAGACCATTGCGGCTCACGGCAAGCTGGCCACCTTTGCGACGGGACTGGCGAGCGAAAAAACCGCTCCCACCTTCAAGTCGGTGAAGATTGCCTTTGCGGGGGCCTACTCGGGACAGAAACAGGTCGTCGCACCAACTGGTTGGTTGAAGTTGAAACTTTAGACTTCCTAACTTGTGTCTTCCCACTACACAAGTTAGGGAAGCAAATGGCTTTAACACGCCACATAATTTAAAATTTTTAACGTAGACGTTATCTTTCACGTCTGCGTTTTTTTTGCCAAAAAAAGAGGCTCCGACAATTTTTTGTCGTAACCCCTTCCTGATTTTACATTGTTGAAATGTGCGCCAGTAGGCAACCGATTCCGCTTAACAGCGATAGCCAAACAATCCAAACCCAGGATTATTCGGCTATCCCCGTTAATGCTCGTCAGTTATGCGCCTACTGGCACACTCTTTTTCTGACTAAGCCATATATTCAAACGTAAAGTCGCCAATCTTGACGGAATCGCCATTCTTGGCGCCGTGGTCCCGCAGACTGTCATCAACGCCCATCCCCCGCATTTGCCGGGCAAAGCGTAAGAGACTTTCGTCATGATTAATATCGGTCATCTGGAACAACTTCTCGAGCTTTTCACCACCCAAGACCCAAGTACCATCTGGATCCTGTGTCAAGGTGAACTCAGCAGCTGGCTTAAACGTGTATTCCGCCGTCGTAGCCACTTCTGGCTGCTTAACTGGGAACTGTGGCGTTTCTGCCAACATGTCCGCTGTGCGCCCTAATAATGGCGTTAACCCGTCATGCGTCAATGCAGAAACGGCAAAAATCTCCGGTGTTTTCGCGAGCAACTTGTCCTGCTTCAAGTCTTCCTTGAATTGGGCCAAGTTATCCGCAGAATCCGGCATGTCCATCTTATTAGCAACTACAATCTGCGGCCGCTTTAAGATGTCTGGATCGTACGTTTTCAGTTCTTCGTTGATCTTTTCGAAATCCTCGTAAGGGTTCCGGCCTTCCAGGCCACTCATATCAATCAAGTGGAGGATGACCCGCGTCCGTTCAACGTGGCGCAAGAATTGGAAGCCTAACCCAACGCCGGTAGCGGCCCCTTCGATCAGACCAGGCAAATCGGCCATCACAAAGTCGCGACCATCGGGCAACCGCACCATCCCCAAGTTAGGAACCAGCGTGGTAAAGTGGTATTCGGCGATCTTCGGCTTGGCACTCGTCACCGTCGACAACAACGTGGACTTCCCAACTGAGGGGAACCCAACGAGACCGACATCGGCCAAAACCTTTAATTCCAATTGGACTTCAAACTCTTGCCCGGGTTCACCGTTTTCGGCGATTTCAGGGGCAGGGTTCTTAGGCGAAGCGAAATGAATGTTGCCCCGGCCACCACGACCACCTTTGGCAATGACGGCTGAATCATCACTGGCAACGAGATCAGCCATGATTTCCCCCGTTTCCAAGTTGAGGACGGTTGTGCCTTGGGGAACTTTGATAATGGTATCATCGGCACCACGGCCGGTCATTGATTTAATCGCCCCATTGCCACCGTTCTTGGCCTTGAACTTCCGGGAGTACCGGAAATCCATCAGGGTCCGTAAGCCTTCGTCGACTTGGAAGATGATGTTGCCACCACGACCACCATCGCCACCAGCTGGGCCACCGTTAGGCACAAACTTTTCGCGACGGAAGGCCACCATACCATTCCCGCCGTTCCCGGCCTTCAGGTTAATTTTAACTTGATCTACAAACATAATTATTATTCCTCGTTTTCTAAACCAGCGCATGCTGCTTTGTCTGTCAAACTCCTGCTAGCTAGTATACCGGCAAACGGTCGCCACGTCAAAGTTTGGTTGGGGTTCGGGGATTTTTAATTTCCGCCGTCTCCGTTGCCAGCGTGACGTGAATCGTTTGTGCCACAGCTTCGCTAATGCCCAGGCCGCGTAAATCATCCACACTGGCCTCGCCAATCTTCTTGGTAGAGCCAAACTTCCGCAACAATTTATTACGCGTCTTTGGCCCGACACCGGGGATCCGATCCAGCCGGGAACTCAGTGAGTGCTTGGTATGAACCTGTCGGTGGAAGGTAATAGCAAAGCGATGAACCTCATCTTGAATCCGTTGGACCAGGTAAAAGCCCTGACTCTTGGGATCCAAATGAATATGATGGTCGTCGCCACCGAATAACAGATCGGCCGTTTTATGGTGATCATTTTTGACCATCCCGGCGACCGGTATGTGGAGGTCCAGTTCATCCGCCAGAACTTCTTTGACCGCGTTCATTTGGATGTCACCCCCGTCCATCAGAATCAAGTCGGGCATGGCCGCATGCTCCTTTAGGAGCCGACTGTAGCGGCGCCGAATAACCTCCAGTGTACTGGCCGTTTCGTCCGCGTGATCCACGGTCCGGAGCTTGTATTTCCGATACAACTTCTTATTGGGTTGACCGTCAACGAAGACGACCATTGCAGAAACTAGATCCGCCCCTTGAATGTGAGAGTGGTCAAAGGCCTCAATCTTATGGCCCGGCGCAATCCCCAGCGCGTCGGTAATTTCCTGCATGGCTCCCGTAGTCTTGCTTTCATCCAGCTCCAGTAGCCGAAACTTCTCTTCTAAGACCAGTTTGGCGTTCTTCCCGGCCATCTCCAGCAAGTCCCGTTTTGTCCCACGCTGCGGCGTTCTAACGGGTACCTTGAGCAGTTCCTCGATGACGTCGTGGTCAATCTCACTGGGGACCAAAATTTCACGGGGCAACACCGTATTTTTACGTTGATAGAACTGAACGATAAAGCTCGCCAATTCCTCTTCAGCGGAGTTCACCACCGGGAACAACCGCTTTTCCCGTTTCATCAACCGGGCCTGCCGAATGAAGAAGACCTGAATCGACAGCCACCCTTTATCCAAATGATAGTTAAAAATATCACGGGGCGTGTTGTCGTTAGAGATAATCTTTTGCTTCTCCACGGTCGCTTCGATGTAGCGAATCTGATCGCGCAGGTCGGCCGCACGTTCATATTCCATATCACTGGCGGCCTTGTCCATCCGCCCAGCGAGTTCCTTCTTGGCATGAGCGACATTCCCATTTAAAAAGGATTTGATTTTCCGAATCTGCTTGGCGTAGTCCTCTTCTGGCACTTCTTTGAAGCACGCCCCCAGGCACTGGCCCATGTGATAGTAAAGGCATGGCCGCCCTTGAAAGCCGGTACAGCGTCGCAATGGGTAGACCTTCTGGAGAAAGTGCATCGTCTCCTCGGCCGCGTAGACGTTGGGGTACGGACCAAAGTAATAGGCCCCATCCTTACGAATATCACTGACCAACAAGAGTTGCGGGTCCCGTTCGTTGGTAATCTTGATGTAGGGATACCCCGTCCCCCGTTTGAGCTTAATGTTGAAGTAGGGTTGGTGCTTTTGAATCAACGTGATTTCAAGTAAGAAGGCTTCCTTGTCAGTCGAGGTGATAATCGTTTCAAAATCAACGATCTCACTGACCAGCTGAGCGGTCTTACCGGTATGGCTACTCTTGAAGTACGAGCGCACCCGGTTCTTCAGGTTCTTCGCCTTACCCACATAAATAATCTGACTGTTGATGTTTTTCATCAGGTAACAGCCGGGAAGGCCCGGCAGTAACGCTAGCTTGTGTTCTAAATATTCCGATGCCAAGGAAGATCCCTCCCGTTTTTTATCGTTAAGATTAGCCTTTAAAGTATAAGACGAATGTCTGTTTGGTGCAAGCGAAAGCCCCCGTTTCGCGCCTATGGCTTGAAAAATGACAAATCCCAGGATTTCTGCTATGATTACTGAAAAAGCAAGGAGGTGGTTCGATTTGGCATTGAAAGTCAAGCGTCAAGATGACCTGGATTCCATGTTCGGTAAATTTGCCCAAATGGACCCGACCGACGTTAAACGCGACAAGTTTCTCAAACGTAGCGACGAACACAAGGGTGATAAAAAAGGCAAGGGTTTGATCAAGGATGACAAGATCAAGCACGAGAAAAAACATGAACACAACTAACCTGGTCGTTAAAAAGGACTCGCGGAAATTCTTCCGGGAGTCCTTTTTTGTGTACAGCTGATTAATGGTTCGGTTGGTAGCCATGGGGGTAGCGGGCATTGAGCCGTTTGATGTTGTCTTGGGCAACTTCGTCAAAGTCAATGTCTGCCCACTGCGAAATTTGGCTGAGGTACCAGAGCACGTCGCCCATTTCCTTCACAATCGCATCATGATCCATGCTCTTGCCGTGGAACGTGTAGTTCTTGACCAAATCAACGACCTGGCCCGTTTCACCAGCCAAGCCCAAGGCACAGTTGGTTAAGACCTGTTCGTTGCCGTACAGCGTCCGGTTCGCAGCTTTTTGATATTCGTTAAATTCCAAAGTTATTCCTCCCCAAAGGCTTGTTGCTCAATCCAGTTCCAAACGGCATCCTTCCCAATCTTCTTGGGTGCCGAGAACATAATGATGTTATCCGTATTCGGTAGATCCATGGTCTTTTTGATTAAGCTGACGGCCTGGTTCCATTTGCCGCGCGCAATCTTGTCACTCTTAGTGGCAACGATCAGCGTTGGCAAGCCATAGTAAGCCAGCCATTGGTACATTTGCACGTCGTCTTCAGTAGGCGCATGCCGGGCATCGACTAAGGAAACGACCCCTTTTAACTGGTCACGCTGCGTCAAGTAGGTCTCAATCATATTACCCCACTTTTCACGCTCTGCCTTGGAAACTTTCGCGTACCCATAACCAGGGACGTCAACGAAGTAGAGTTGGTCCTCCACGTTGTAAAAGTTTAGGGTTTGCGTCTTCCCAGGTTGTCCCGACGTCCGGGCATAAGAGTTTCGGTTAATCAAAACGTTCGTCAGTGAGGATTTCCCCACGTTAGAACGACCGACCAACGCAATCTCTGGATACCCCGTCGTTGGGTACTGCACGGGATCCACCGCGCTCATGACTAGTTCCACATGATTGACTTCCATTAGTTCGTCCATCCTCTCCAAAATATCTTTCACTATTCTAACACAGAAAACATGGCGACAGGCCAACTTTTCTGGTCACGGACTGGTTAAGCTAGCTGTGACGGGCAAAGGAAATTTTTCGCCGTATCGGTCCTCCTAACAAAAAAAGTGCCAAGGCAAGCGCCCTGACACTTCTCTGTTGACTTAAATTTATGACGCCTTTTGGTCCTTCAAAACCAGTTCAGGCTCTGAATGCTGCGTGACCGTATCAGCGGTAATCACAACCTTGGCCACGTCACTCCGACTTGGCAGGTCAAACATGATATCCCGCATAACGTCTTCAATGATGGACCGCAAGCCCCGGGCACCCGTGTTACGACCAATGGCTAACTTGGCCATTTCACGTAAGGCTGCTGGTTGGAACTGCAATTCAACGTTGTCTAACGCCAAGAGCTTCTCATATTGCTTAACCAAGGCATTCTTCGGTTCTGTCAAAATCCGGACTAAGTCATTTTCGTCCAGCTTCTCCAGCGCCGTTAAGATTGGCAAACGACCAATGAATTCGGGAATCAACCCAAATTGTAAAAGGTCCTCGGGAATGATGTGTTGCATCAGGCTATCACCCGAAGCCAAGACATCCTGTTCCTTGGTGTCCGCACCGAAACCAATCGTTTGGTCACCCAACCGCCGTTTAACGATGCCGTCAATGCCATCAAAGGCCCCACCAACGATGAATAGAATGTTGGTCGTATCAATTTGAATGAACTCTTGTTGGGGATGCTTACGACCACCCTGAGGCGGCACGTTGGCAATCGTACCTTCCAAGATCTTCAATAAGGCTTGTTGGACACCTTCGCCAGAAACATCCCGCGTAATGGAGACGTTTTCGGATTTCTTAGCAATCTTGTCAATTTCATCAATGTAAATGATACCCTTTTCGGCCCGGTCAACGTCGTAATCGGCGCTTTGTAAGAGCTTCAAGAGGATATTTTCCACATCTTCACCCACGTAGCCGGCTTCCGTCAGCGTGGTGGCATCGGCAATGGCAAATGGCACGTTCAAAATCTTTGCCAGGCTTTGCGCCAGGTAAGTCTTCCCAGAACCAGTGGGTCCGATCACAGCAATGTTACTCTTCTGTAATTCGGGACCATCATTGTCCGTTTGTGCCATTTCATTGACCCGTTTGTAGTGATTGTAAACGGCCACAGAGAGCGTCCGCTTAGCTTCACTTTGGCCGATGACGTATTGGTCAAGTGTCTTGACGATATCAGCAGGCGTCGGCACTTCTAAGGTTTCTTGTGCAGCGTCTTGATTGAATTCTTCGTCGATGATCTCCTTACAGAGGTCGATGCATTCGTTACAGATGTAAACACCTGGACCAGCAACAATCTTCTGAACTTGATCTTGTGTCTTGCCACAGAATGAGCAGGTCACTGGGCCATTCGTTTCGTCGGTGTTTTCAAACAATAAACTCACCCTTTCTCTCCAGGCTTAAGCCTTAACTAAATGACGCATTTTGGTCAGTTAACCCGTCGAACTAACCAGGTCTCCCATCAATCGTGTACTATACCACAGTTAACGGCGCCTGAAAATCAATTTGCCTCGCCGGGTCCTGGATAAAAAAAAAACCGGGACAACAACACGTGTCGTCCCGGTCATGTCTACAAACAACGAAGATTATTCGTCGTCTTCGGCATCCTTCTTCTTGTCTTGCTTAGCGGAGTCGGCAATTAAGTCAACGGCACTCTTGATGGCGATATCATGCTTCAGCATGTCATCTGAAAGGGCACTGCGAACAGCACTTTCTTCCATACCGTATTGAGCGGCTAAGTCCTTGACTTCAGCAGCAACTTCGTCTTCGGAAGGGACGATCTTTTCGGCTTCAACAATGGCCTCTAAAACCAAGTTGGTCTTAACGCGCTTGTCAGCACCGTCAGTGAATTGCTTACGCAAGTCATCTTCAGTCGTTCCAGTCAATTGGAAGTACATCTTAGGTTCGATACCTTGTTGTTGCATGTTAGCCAGGTATTGATCCATCTGACGGTCAATGTCATCTTTCAACATAGCAGCTGGTACGTCAGCAATTTCAGCGTTGTCAACAGCTTCACTGATGGCTTCGTCTTCGATGGCTTCGTGAGCAGCGTTCGTCTTTTGGTCCTTTAAGTTATCCTTCGTCTTAGCTTGTAATTCTTCTAAGCTGTCAACGTCTTCGTCAACATCCTTAGCGAATTCATCATCTAAGTCAGGCAATTGCTTTTCCTTAACTTCGTGCAAGGTTACCTTGAAAGTGGCTTCCTTGTCACGTAAGTCTTCGGCTTGGTAATCCTTAGGGAAGGTTACTTTAACGTCCACGTTTTCGCCAGCCTTGTGACCAACTAATTGGTCTTCAAAGCCAGGAATGAAGGAGTTAGAACCTAATTCCAAGGAATAGTTGTCAGCCTTACCACCATCGAATTGCTTGCCATCAACGTAACCGTCGAAGTCAATCACAACAGTGTCGCCTTCAGCAGCTGCTTCGTCTTCTTTCAAGACTAATTCAGCTTGTTGTTGACGTTGCTTTTCGATTTCAGCATCGATGTCTTTTTGGTAAACCCGCGTGTTTTGCTTGGTTACGCTGAGGCCCTTGTATTCGCCCAACTTAACGTCTGGCTTAACAGTGACAACGGCCTTCAAAACCCAAGCCTTACCCTTGTCCATGGATTCAACGTCCACTTGAGGTTGGTCGACTGGGTCAATGCCAGCTTCTTTGATAGCAGCTTCGTAAGCATCTGGTAAGACGATGTTTAATGCATCTTGGTAGAGTGCTTCTTCACCGTACATTTGGTTAAAGATTTGACGTGGAACCCGGCCCTTACGGAAACCTGGAACCGCTAAGTTTTTCTTGGTACGTTGGAATGCTTTGTCTAAGCCTTCCTTGATCATGTCAGGAGCAATTTCAAAGGTTAATTCGCCTTGAGTTGCTTCCTTTTTTTCCCATTTTGCAGCCATTATTTTCCCTCCGAAATGAAAGATATTACTATTTACAATTCTAGCAATTGCATACTGTATTAGTGTACCTTATGGGGCCCAAATTGTAAAATGATTTTTGCTGAAACACCGTGAATGGCGCGGATTCTTTAGGATTTCGCCCCATAAAAATCATAATTCAAGCCCATTCACCATGCCAAAACAAAAGGGACCGAAAAGATAGACTTTTCGACCCCTCTTGCAGATACGCTAATTAATTAAAATTAGTCGTCAATTTCCGTAACGGTACCGGCACCAACAGTGTGGCCACCTTCACGAACAGTAAACTTCGTACCCTTTTCAATGGCAGCTGGTTGGATCAGTTCAACAGTGAACGTCACGTTGTCACCAGGCATAACCATTTCAACGCCATCAGGCAATTCAATAACACCAGTGATATCAGTGGTGTGGAAGTAGAATTGTGGACGGTAGTTTGAGAAGAATGGCGTATGACGGCCACCTTCTTCTTTGCTCAAGATGTAGACTTCACCCTTGAACATTTTGTGCGTTTGGATCGAGCCTGGCTTAGCCAAAACTTGTCCACGAACAACTTGTTCACGGTTAATCCCACGAAGCAAAGCACCGATGTTGTCCCCGGCTTCACCAAGGTCCAACGTCTTACGGAACATTTCAAGACCAGTAACAGTCGTCTTCAATACGTCGTCATGTAAACCAACGATTTCAACTTCGTCACCAACCTTGACCATCCCACGGTCGATACGACCAGAAGCAACAGTCCCACGACCAGTGATCGTGAAGACGTCTTCAACTGGCATCAAGAATGGCTTGTCGTTTTCACGTTCTGGCGTTGGGATGTAATCATCCACAACATCCATCAAGTGAAGGATAACCTTTTCTTGTTCTTCGTCGCCTTCAAGAGCCTTCAAAGCAGAACCGCGGATAACTGGAATATCGTCACCAGGGTAATCGTATTCTGAAAGCAATTCACGAACTTCCATTTCAACTAAGTCGACAAGTTCGTCGTCGTCAACAAGATCAGTCTTGTTTAAGAAGACGATGATGTATTCAACACCCACTTGGCGAGCAAGCAAAATGTGTTCACGAGTTTGTGGCATAGGGCCATCAGTAGCGGCAACAACCAAGATAGCACCGTCCATTTGGGCAGCACCAGTAATCATGTTCTTGATGTAGTCAGCATGTCCTGGGGCATCGATATGCGCATAGTGACGCTTTTCCGTTTCGTATTCAACGTGAGCGGTGTTGATCGTGATACCACGTTCACGTTCTTCTGGAGCAGCATCGATATCAGCGTAATCTTCGGCCTTTGCTAAACCTTTGCTAGCAAGTACCTTAGTGATTGCAGCAGTTAACGTCGTTTTCCCATGGTCAATATGGCCAATAGTACCAATATTTACATGGGGTTTAGTTCTTTCATAATGTTCTTTTTCAGCCATTAATGAAACCCTCCTGTATTTTATCGCAAGGTGTAATTCATCTTCCGAAGAAAACAAATCACCCTTTGCGTAAAATTATACTACTTCTTTTCAGAAAGGGAAAGCTGGAACCCTCCCAAAAAAGAATCCTTGACCAGTATATATGCTGAAGAATTATTTGTAAACTAAAATTTCACTCATTTTCGGGTTTTTCGGAATTTTGTCCGCCAATTGCGCCAAAAAGAGCCGCCATGAAGCGATTTAAGGTTGTTTGCCACCGTTGCATTGTCTTAACCTTTTCTTCAGATAGTTGCTGTTCTACCGGCAACCCGGCGATCGTTTGTACCCAACTGACCGGATCCGTAATCACGCGGTCAATAAAGGGATACAGCATCATCAGCTGCAGGGTAATCGTTTGCTGCAGGTTGGCGGCTAACATTGGATCCTGCTGGCCGAGTTCATTTTGCAAATAATTCTGAATCTCAGCGGCGGCCTGACTCGCATTGACTGGCCGTAAATCGGCGATGGCAACCGAATAAGTCTGATTGTCGAGCCAATGCAGTTTGACCGTTTGATCCACTCGTAACCGCATGAGTCCTTCCAACAAGTCAGCGCGCAGGAGCGGATGTAAAAACGGATCAACCAATAAAAACTGGACGCCTTGTAAATACATCTCCAGCGGCAACTGACGGGCATGCTCTAGCCGCTGACGCTGTTCGTTAAACGACACATCCCCCAGGTGATAAAATTGTTTAGCAATCACCTGCTGGGTCGCGGCTAGCGTCTCAGTCGCCTCAGCCTCGGCAGCGGCCACCTGCGCGAGTCCGCCTGCCCGCCACCGTTCAGCGGCCACTTGGCAAAATTCGCGCGCAAAAATGAACTGCTGATTTTTCAACGCAACGTCTAACCGGAGTTGAAAATGTTGGGCCGAATCCAAATAGATATTATTCTGTTCCGCCGCATACTGCTCCGCCACCAGATACTTTTGATCGTGGTAGAGACTAGCGACCACGTAGCGGTTCAATTCCGGCGTTTGCTGGTCTTGGTAGAGCGTTTCGAACAAGTCACTCGCCAATGACCATTGACGGCTCTCAAAGGCGTTTACGGCCTTCTGGTACGCTTGCTCCCGCGCTGCTGGACTAGAAAATTCTGACAATTTGGTCCCTCCTTTGGCTAAATCGGCCACTTTTCCAAATATTTTTAAAGATATCAAAACGGACCGCTACCATTTCTGGCAGTAGGCCCGTCTTAAACATTAAGCTTGTTTATCGGTAGTGGTCGCAGGTTTACTGCTGTGATGCCGCTTCCGGTTGCGGTGTGGCTTGTTCGCTTTTTCCGCTTTAGCTGGTTGCTCGTTACCCTTAGCCTTGTCTTTGGCCTTAGGTTTAGCCTTGGCTTTGGCCTTAGGCTTATCGGCAACGGGTTCCTGAGTAGTCTCGCCATCCTTGCCCTTACCTGTACTCCGGCGATGATGCTGGTTCACTTCCATAATGACCGGTAAGATCACTGGGCGCCGGTGCGTCTGTTCAAACAAGTAATGACTCAAGTGTTCCCGAACGTCTTGCTTCAAGTGGCCCCAATCGAATTCTTTGTTATCCAGGTTGTTTTGCACAGCCTTGCGAATAATTTGGGCACTCTCCTGCATCAAGTCCTTATTAGCCTTCACGTAAACAAATCCGCGAGACGTAATCTTCGGGTCTGCGACAATTTGCTTCTTTTTGCGATCAATTGTGACCACGGCAATGAAAATACCATCGTCAGCTAACACTTTACGATCACGCAGGACAATGTTCCCAATGTCCCCAACGCCGATCCCATCAATCATGGTATCGCTAACGGTAATCCCTTCACCTAAGCCCATCTTACCCTGGTCGTAGGTCAAAACATCCCCCTTGGCCAGAATGAAGATATGATCAGCAGGCATGCCCAGTTCTTGGGCAGCGTCCGCATGGGCATTTAACAAGCGGTATTCCCCTTGAATTGGCACCAAGTATTTCGGCTTTAACAGGTTTAACATCAGTTGTAAATCGCGCTTGTAGGCGTGACCGGAAGAATTCAAATCATCCGAAATAGCTTTGACTTCGCCACCGGCCCGGTAAATCATGTCCCGAGTTTGTGCGACTTGCGTGTCCATTGCGTGCGATGGCGTGGTTGTAATGTAGACCAAATCGCCCTCTTGGATGTTTAAATCCTTCTCTTGCTTGTTCGCCATGCGTTGAATGGCCTTGATGGGTTCGCCCATCTTACCAGTCTGCAGAATGACCGTTTCGGCTGGCGACAACTGATCCAACTGGTCCATGGTAACCAACAAATCGTCGTTAAAGACCAACTTGCCTAGCTTCATGGCCGTATTCACAATTTTTTCCAAATCTTGGCCCGTCAGACAAACCTTCCGCCCCGTCTTAGTGGCGGCGTCAAAGACCTGTTGAATTCGCAAGATGTTGGAAGCCACACAGGCAACAACCACGCGTCCTTCACGGTAGTGGAAAGTTTCCTCGATGTCTTCCGCAATCGTTTGTTCTGACGCGTTCATGGCCGGATTTTCGGCGTTAGCGGAATCGCTTAACACGGCTAAAACGCCAGCTTGACCGATTGCACCCAGACGCGCGTAGTCCGTTTGGTACCCAGGCTTAGCGGTCTGATCGAACTTAAAATCACCGGTATAGATGATTTGGCCTTCGTCCGTCTTCAGGTCAATTCCCAAAGATTCGGGAATGGAATGGGTCGTGGAGAAGAAGGAAACGGTCACATCGCCAAAGTCGATTTCAGTCTTTTCGTCGATGATGTGGAAATCATCGTAATTCTTGTCCTTAGGTTCAGCAGCAACGCCAATCTTAGCTAAGGCAATCGTCATCTCGGACCCAAACACGGGCACGTTGAATTCAGTTAAGAAGTAAGGCAACGCCCCGATAGCATCGGCATGGCCGTGGGTCAAGAAGACGGCGACAATCCGGTCTTTATTTTCACGCAGGTAATCCCAATCTGGAATCACCACGTCAATCCCTAATAACTCGTTTTCTGGGTACTTAAGCCCACAATCTAAAATGTAAATTCCGCCGTTAACATCCACGGCGTACATGTTTTTTCCGTTTTCACGGACCCCACCAAAGGGGATAATCTTAATCTTTGCACTCATAACTTCACCTCAAGAATCTTCGTATAGTTTTCAATTCAATCCTGACAAAGCTTTGTCAGTACTTTCTGCTGGGGGGTAGAAAACCCCAGATTCGTCCATAATTAAATCTTTTTCCATTCTACCATACTTTGACCACCAGCAGTACTAAGATCCCATTTGGGCAAAAGAAAAAGCCCCTTGCCATCTCTGGCGAGGGACTCCGGTGCGACGGATTAACGACGCAGGC
Source organism: Levilactobacillus cerevisiae (assembly GCF_003946245.1). Lineage (GTDB taxonomy): Bacteria > Bacillota > Bacilli > Lactobacillales > Lactobacillaceae > Levilactobacillus > Levilactobacillus cerevisiae. The sequence continues at coordinate 60,095 of NZ_RHNN01000001.1, read as the reverse complement.
CTAAGCTCTTGATTAATTCACGGTAACGTTGAACATCAGTCTTCCGTAGGTAAGCCAAAAGGTTACGACGGTGACCAATCTTCTTCATCAAACCACGTTGTGAGTGGAAGTCTTTCCGGTGTTGTTGCATATGAACGTTGATTTCGTTGATATCAGCGGTCAAAACAGCAACTTGGACTTCGGTAGAACCCGTGTCACCTTCGTGACGAGCGTATTGCTTGATGATTTCGTTTTTCTTTTCTTGTGTAATAGCCATGGTAAATATACCACCCTTCTAATAATTGCCCCAAACTGAGTAAGTCGGCGGTGGCCGCCTGGCGAACTAAGTTAAGGGTTTGTGCCTGAGCACAGTTATCTACTATACGAGACTTCCCCCAAAAGTGCAAGTCTTTTCCCCGTCAGCCTATCAAGTAAAATTACTTTACATTTATCGACGCTAGGTATTGCATTCGGTCCTAGCCTTCTGTATAATAACATACGTTGAAATTAAGATTTCCGGTACAAAGGATTTCTCATTCGGAGGTGAAATTTTCATGCCAATTATCAAATCAGCAATCGAACGTGCCAAGACGAACGTTAAGGCTAACGAACGCAACTCTGCTCAATTGAGCACTATGCGGACTGCCGTTAAGCGTTTTGAACAAGCCAAGACGGCTGGCGCCGACAACGCGGAAGAATTATACCGCGAAGCCAGTGCTGCAGTTGACAAGGCCGCTTCAAAGGGCTTAATCAAGCGTAACAAGGCTTCCCGTGACAAGTCACGGATGGCTGCACGTTTAGCTAAGTAATCAATTAATCAAAACGATTAGATGATGCAATCAGGAGGTCGCCCATTCAGTTGGGCGCCTCCTTTTTTGCGTCAAAAAAAGTGTTTGGCCGTTTCACCAAACACCTCACAACCGTCAACTAAGCCACTTGGCTCGCGAATTGCGTCATAAACAATGAGAAGAGCATCTCGGGCGCCATGGTCGTTGATTTCATTTGTTGCTCGACCCGGAACAGGCCCAAATAAGCACGATTCAAGTCGGTTAGTTTAAACCGGCGATGGCTTTGAAGAGCCAGCTTGATCCGGTACGGGTGAATTTTTAAGATACTGGCTAACTTACCTTGACTGTATCCCTGCTTTGCTAGCACCTTCGTCTGGATCAATAACCGGAATTGCCCCTGCAAAATAGCATTGATCCGTAACGGTTCTTCCTTGGCCTGTAATAGCTCGCGATACAGCGTCACCGCCCCTGCCGTATCCTTTGCCAGGACGCGGTTCACCAGATCAAAGACATTTTGCGTGAGCGTCTGGGTCACTAGTCCCGTCACCGCAGCCATTTCAATAGTCTTACTAGGCAGTGAAAAAAGTTCCAGTTTAGGCAGCTCACTCATCATGAGCGTCAGGTCCGCATCGGTCCGCTGAATGAGTTCATTCAGGGCGGCGGGAGCCATCTCATACCCATCCTGTTTCAACTGACCCGCAATGAATTGGCGGACATCGCGTTCCGCAAAGTTGCCAATTTCAACGGTGGTGGCCACCTTATTCAATTGCTTCGACACTTTTTTTCGGCCATCCAGCTTCTCGTACGGCGCAAAGAAAACCAGCACCGTGCTTGGCATGGGGGCCCCTAAATAGGTCTGCAGGCTATCAATATCATGATCAACCTTCTGTTTCTTTGTTTCCCCGGTCAAAAATTGGGGATTATCAATACACACAATCCGGCGCTCACCAAAGAACGGTGCGGCCATGGCATCATCCAGTGCAACGGCCAGTGGGACCGTGTCCATGTCATAACTCGCGAAATTCATGGTCTGTTCCTCAACTGGCACGCTATTTTTAAAGCCGGTCTTCAAGCGCCGTTGCAAGTAGTCTGCTTGACCTAAGATTAGGTACACGTTGGCCAGCTGACCACCTTGTTCGAGTGTTCTCAACAATTCATTAATTTTCACGACACTTGTGCCCCTTTAAGTTTAGTTTGCCAATACCCCTGTTTCCCCCGATAAACGTAGCGGATCATCCCACTCGTTTGGGTACTTACCGCCGGCACACGTTGCGTTCGCAGCGTTGCCAAGGTCTCTTCATTCGGGTGACCGTAGCGGTTTTGTCGTCCCGCAGAAATAATTGCCCATTTCGGTTGCAGTTGCGCAATAAATGCTGGAGCCGACGCCGTCTTGCTACCATGATGTCCTAATTTTAACACGTCCGTTCGCAGTTGCGGGTCAGCCGTCAACATTTTCTGCTCGCCGGCGCGATCCAAGTCTCCCATAAACAAGAAATTCAATCCACCAAAGGTGCCCTGGAGCGCCAAGGAATTCGCGTTCTCTGCCGGAGCCGACTGGTACGGGTGCCGCACCAACAACGGCACCGCACTCCCCACCTGAATGGGCACGACTTGAACCGGGGTCGCACTATTTTTTAACAAATGCTGCCACTCCGGTTCTGTCTCCATCCCCGCTGGTACCAACAGTCGTTTAACCCGCAAATCTTTCAAAAAAGCGGGCAAATCGCCAATATGATCCGCATCGTGGTGGGTTAAATACAAATCATCCACGTGATCCAGGCCCCGACTCTTCAAATAATTAATGTTGGTCCGCTCGGCACTGTACGTTTGTGGCGTCTTGGGGACCCACGCGGGCTGTGGAAACCCCAACCGACCACCGGTATCAATCAACGACACCCGGCGATTGAAGGGTTCTCGAATCAGAATGCTGTCTCCCTGGCCCACGTCAAAGTAAGCGACTTCTCCCGTCAACGGCAAGTGAATAGCGCCGTACACGAGCGCATAACTCGCCAGCAATCCCACCACCCATTTTCGCCGTTGGGCTGGCGGCCTTGTAAACAACCACCACGTCCCGGCAAGCCAGATCCAGGCAATCCACCAGGCCGGCTTGCCAAACGGGACGTTCCCTGGCAACTTTGCCAGCCACGCCAGGCCGTCGTCCAAAACTTTCAGTAGCCACGCGCACCATTGACTCGCCCAGGGAAACCAGGGAAAAACAACGGTCCCCACCAATGTCACGGGCAAAATAGTCAGCGGAAATAATGGCGCTACCAGCCAATTTGCGACCAGCGTCAGGCTGTGCCATTGAAAAAGGCCGCTCAACAAGCTGGGTAATCCGAGTAAAGTAAGTCCCGCCTGGCGCCAAGCCTTAGATTCATCCGTTAATAAAATTAAGCCGAGTGACAATCCATAACTCAGCTGACTCCCTAATTCAAACAATAACCCGGGGTTAACCACTAGGCCGATGAGGAATGCCAAGGACCAAGCATCTAAGGTGCTCACAGCCCAATTAAGCCGTTTTCCCGTCAACTGGACGCCCCGCATCCAGCAGGCCCGCAGAACGCCACTACCACTGCCTGCGAGGATGAAATAAGCTGGCAGTCCCAGCAACATCCCCGTTTCCCAATGTTCCCGCTGAATTCGCAGGTGGACACACAGCCATTCAACGGCCGTCAGGAGCAGCGCCACGTGCAGACCAGAAATGGCAAATAGATGGAGCAAGCCTAACCGTTGCATCCCCTGCAATTCACCCAGTGCCTCGGCAGCCTTGGTACCTGGCAATAAGCCCAAAGCGTAAACTCGCAATGCGCCTGGCAACTGATCACAGTAATGGATTAGCATGGCCCGCCATCCGTGCCACCAGTCGCCAAACCAGGTGAACACCGAACGACTAGCCCGAGCACGGGCCGTTACCGCTGTAATTTTGACGGTCTTCACAATCCCACGGTGTCGCCAATAGGCCGCCCCATCAAATTGGTTAAAGTTCGTGGCCGGTAGAATTCCCTGTTGTTGGCCGGTAACCTGCCATTGCGTGACGTGCGTCAAGCGTTGTAGTTGCCGTAGTTCAGCCGCTGATTTGGCATAGCCTCGCACCGTTAAGCGTTCGCCGGTTTGGCTATTCTGACCCACAAAGTAATAGGCGGCGCCACGAATCACCACGGCATCTGGCTGAACACGTAGCGTGAGTTGGGTATTTTGACTCGTTGCAAATGGTAATTGTCGCCGCTGCAGGTCAGCGTGGCGCACCCAGAGATAGCCACCAAAGAGGCCCATTGCCAGGAGCGTCAACACCCAAGTCTGTTGTGACCGCAACGCCCGCACACGGGTCAGAGCGACCACTAATAACAGTGCTCCGGCCCACGGGTGACCACCAGCAAGCACGCTGATTGCGGCCACTGGTAAACTAATGAAAAACCAGTGGTTAACCGCCACTACTCTTGCTTAGGTTGTTCAATCGGCAGTGTCGCCAGCAGTGCCGGATCTACGGTAACTTGATTTAATTCGACGTGCTTCAGCGCAATTAGCTTCTGCGCATACGGATCGTTGTGGTAACTCCGCATGTACGTGATTTTACGAATACCCGCCTGTAGCAACATCTTGGTGCATTGCAGGCACGGAAAATCAGTGACGTAAATTTCAGCACCATCCGTTGCCTCGCCAAACTTCGCACACTGGAGGATGGCATTCATTTCCGCATGAATTGTCCGCACGCAGTGACCATCCACGATGTAACAGCCGGCATCTAGGCAATGATCATCCCCGGAAACGGAACCGTTATACCCCGCCGCAATGATCCGCTTGTCGCGCACGACAGTTGCTCCGACGGACAAGCGGTTGCAGGTGCTCCGCGTGGAAATAACTAATGCCTGTAGCATGAAGTATTGGTCCCAAGGAATTCGTTCTCGTTTCATATGATTACTTCCTTTTCGAATTTTTTGTTTTCCAGTATACCACCCACAGCTAGGTCGTGAGTTGGTCTTGCAGATTGGCCACCGTTTTTTCACCAAATCCTGGCACCTGAGCCAAATCAGCGACGGCCTGAAAACTGCCATGTTCATCCCGATAATCCACAATCTTCTGCGCTTTCTTTTCCCCAATCCCGGTTAGCTGTTGCAGGTCAGCCACCGTGGCCGTATTCAAATTGACGACGGTCGTTGGTTTCTCACCGGCGGAACTAGTCGCCGTTGCCCCGCTACCTGACGTCAAGCCAGCCGCACCGGCTGTTGTCCGACCACCACTGGGCGGCTTTTCGCCCTTTAACGGGATATACAACTGTTGCTGATCCGTCAGCCGAGTTGCCAGATTCATCTGCTGGCGATCGGCTTGCTTCACTAGACCGCCGGCAGCCTTGAGCGCATCGGCAACCCGCATCTCACTGGAAAATTGATACAGTCCGGGACGATTAACTGCTCCTTGAACGTCCACAAATACCCGGGTGTCATGGCTACTGGCCTGACTAGCCCCGCTCACTTGACTAGCGGGTCGACCACTGCCAATCGCCTTAGGTGTGCTCATCTGACCACTGCCCGTTGCCGCTGGGATGGTTGCCGGCAAGGCTGCCGGTGCTGGTCGCTGTAAAAATAACCACCCGGCAATCACGGTCACCACGACCACAGTGGCAAGCCCCAGTAACTGCTGCCGTCTTTCTAACGTAAACCACCATTCTTGAACTCTACGCATATCGCGCCCCCTTTACTTACTAACTCCGTAAAAAAGACGCGATTGTTTTTTATTTTCTAAAATAAATTTCGATGAGCGGGAAATCGAGACGATTGCCGCCTGAGAAATCACAAAAAGCCCGGGCACTTGTCCCAGGCATCTCACTGTTACTTATTTATGAGTCTCCAAGTAATGAACCGCATCACTAAAGGTCTTCACTGGCACAACCTTCATGTTAGGCGCATACTTTTTGGCCGTCGCTTTGGCCAGTTGATAATTGGTCTTATGCTGCTCCTCATATTTCAAAAGGAGTTTCGTTGGCTTGACGTAGGGCGCGAAGAAGACCGTAGCGCCCGCACGTTTGGCCGCGATAATCTTCTTGTCGATCCCCCCAATTTCACCAACGTTACCATTACCGTCAACGGTCCCCGTCCCGGCAATCTTTTGGCCGTGGCGCAGATTCTTACCCGTGACCTGCGTGTAGACCTGAAGGCTAAACATCAGCCCGCCAGAGGGGCCACCAATTTGGCCGGCGTTGATGGAAACCTTGGGCTTAGCTGTCACCTTAACGTTATCGGTCAGTGTAATCCCAATGCCTGCCTTCTTAGTTGGTAGCCGCATCAATTTCTTCGTCACCTGTTTGGTCTTACCATTGTGTTGATACGTAATCGTTGCCTTCTGACCAACCTTTTGTTGTTGAATGTAGTGTTGGTAGCCGACCATCGAATTGTAATGATGGCCATTGACTTTCGTCACCGTATCACCAACTTTGAGCGAACCGGCAAACGGCGACTTCGCATCCACGCTTAAGACGTAGATTCCCAAATAGTGCCGGGTAACCGACTTGTGGGCCGCTCGGTAGGCAGTATAAATCGATTCGTTAATCGCACTCTGCATATAAAAATCCTGGACCTTGTCATAGGTGGCATTGCTTTCGCCACCCGTCACGGCGTCCACACTCTCGATACTATAGTACGAGTTCAACTTCGCGTACAGATACGTTGCCGGCCGTGCTTGCGACAGGGCGACCGAGGTAATCATGTACTTGCCTTTGTATTTATCGGGATGGCCCGGCATGCTAACGAAGGATTTTAAATTATCCGCTTCGCCTGGGCCCTCAATGTACTTCGGCAACGGCAGGAAAAAGAACGCCAAAACTGCCGCTGTCAGAACCATTGTCACGATGATTTGCCGCCACTCACGCCGTGTTAATTTCCGCATCTACTGCTCACCTTCTAATCGGGTAACCAGCGCATCGGCCACGATAGGCGGTACCAAGTTCGTTAGATTGCCCCCAAAACGGGCCACTTCCTTGAGCAGACTGGAAGAAACGAATTGGTACTGCGGATTCGCCATCAGACACACGGTATCCACGTTCGGATCCAAGGTCCGATTCATCCCCGCAATCCCCTGTTCGTACTCGAAGTCCACACTATTACGAATCCCCCGTACTAAGACGGTTGCGTGAATGTCCTGCATAAAGCTCACGGTCAGTCCGGTTTCGACCCGGACAGAGACGTTTGCCAGGTGTTGCGTGGTCTTTTCAATAAAAGCCACCCGTTCATCCGTGGTAAAGACGCCCCGCTTAGACGTGTTCTGCCCCACGGCAACGATCAGCTGGTCGAAAATTTTACTGGCCCGGGTGATGAGATCCAGATGGCCATTGGTCAACGGGTCAAAACTCCCGGGAAAAACGGCAATCGTCATTCGGACTCACTTCCCATCCCGTAAATCGTCAGTTCAGTAATCCCGTAGTCTCGGCGCTCAATAAAATGAAAGCCATCGACATCATCCGGTAGCTGGGCCTTTTGATCGGTTTCACACACAATTCGTGCGGTTGGCGTCAATAGGCTCAGTTCAGCCAATTGCATCATTTGGGCAACGATTTTTTGCTGCGCGTATGGTGGGTCAAAAAAGACCAAATCAAACTGGTCGCCCCGGTCCGCCAGTTCTTGAACGGCCCGGCTGGCGTCCCGTTTTAAAATTTCAAACTGGTCGGGCGCTTTTGTCACGGCGACGTTATCTTTAATCGTTTGAATAGCCGCGTACTGCCGATCAATCAAGACAGCCTGATCAATCCCCCGCGAAACGGCTTCAATGCTTAAGCCACCAGAACCCGCAAACAGATCCAGGCTCCGACCACCATCAAAGTACGGGCCAATAATGTTAAATAGGGCTTCCTTGACCTTATCTGTCGTGGGGCGGGTTGCCATCCCCGGCACGGCTTTCAATCGCCGGCCGCCAAAATCACCTGCGACAATTCTCATTCGTCATCATCCTCTGCTTCAGGGTCAGGATTGCTGGTCATTTCTTCGGCAACCCCATTAAAGGTTTCACTAATATCAGGCCGTGCTGACGCCACGACACGTTTCACAAAACGCAGCTTACCCAGTTGGTCCGTTAAACTAGCAACGTCCTCCTGGTTCACGTAGAGCACCACGTAGCGCATCTTCTTTGAGACGTACATCACGGTACCATAGCGCTTGAGTTGCCGCGTTTGTTTCAAACTATACGTATACACGACCAGACTCTGTCGTGCTTGCATGTCAAATGCCATGAGTTAACCTCCTATTTATTGTTCTTTTTTTATTTAATGGGTCATTCGGTAACGCTTTTGCCGGGCACTAATGTTCATGACAACTCCCATGACCAGCGCCAGCGTCCAGGTACTGGAACCCCCGTAACTGATAAATGGGAACGTCACCCCGGTAATTGGTAAGAAACCCAGCACGCCCCCTAAGTTAAAGGAGGTCTGTACGGCCAGGTAAGTCGCTGCCCCGTAACAGATCAATGTCTGATAGGTCGAACTACTTCGAACCCCCACCAGCACCGTCCGTAAAATAATCACAAAGAGCAACGCCACGACAGCCAATGCCGTAATCAGGCCAAGTTCCTCGGTCAAAATCGCCATGATAAAGTCGGTGTTGGGTTCTGGCAGATAACCTGTCTTCTGAATACTATTCCCCCAACCGACACCAAAGATTCCCCCATTGCTAATCGCGTAATAGGAATTGACCAGTTGTTGGCCGACTCCCTGTGCGTGTTTAAAGGGGTTCATGAACGCCACGATCCGTTGCAATTGGTATGAACCCTTGCCCGCAGAAGAAGTCGCTAACCAGGCCAAGAACGGCATTAACACAAAGATTCCTCCAGCAACAATCCCCGTAAATATCGTCTTTGACAAACGAGGTTTAATGCCACTGCTCAGGAATAAAACGAACATGATGGCGCCATTAATGGCCGCGCCCCCTAAGTCGGGTTGTTTGATGATGAGTGCCAAAATAATTGCGCACACCAACAACGGCTTTTGCATGGTGGACCACCAACTGTATTCCTCAAGCTCATCCTGCCGTTTGGCAATCACGTTTGAGAGCCAAATAATCACATAAAATTTAACAAACTCGGCCGGTTGGAGACTAAATGCGCCCAAATGGATCCATCCAGCAGCCCCATTAATGGTCTGGCCCTTGACCAATAGGAAAAACAGAGCACCATAGGCGACATACCCAGCAATTTGGATCAACCGTTTTTCCCGTAATTTATTAATATTCATCATAATCATGAAGCCTAAGATCAGAAAGCCTAAGAACACGTACAGTGCCTGCTTAATTAAGTAGCTACCAGGACTCCCCCCATTTTGAGACCCAATGTCGGCACTGGCAGAGTACACCATCACAATCCCGAAAACGCTCAATATTAAATAAGGCACCAGTAACCAATAATCTAAATATTTTAACTTTCGCATACGATTAATTCGCTCCAAGTCTACCGCCGTCTAGCGGTAATCGAATGTTTACATTATAGCATAGCTCGCTGGTGATTTTGCCATAAAAAAAACGGTAAGACCCGTGAGTTACCTCACTTCGTCTTACCGTTAAAATTTATTTAAGTTTTAAATTACTTCCGCGCAGCGGTCTTCCGCTTCTTGGCAGCCTTTTCCCGTTCGCTGGTGTTCAAGATTTGCTTCCGCAGACGAACATGGTCTGGGGTGATTTCACAGTATTCATCTTCGTTAATGAATTCCAGTGATTCTTCCAGAGACATCTTCAATGGTGTCTTAACTTTGGCAATATCTTCAGAACCGGCGGCCCGGACGTTAGTTTGGTTCCGGCCACGGGTAATGTTAACGGAGATGTCGTTATCACGGCTGTTTTGGCCAATGATCATCCCTTCGTACACTTCAGTCCCGGCATCAGTAAACACGATCCCACGGTCTTGAACGGCCATGATAGCGTAAGTGGTTACCTTACCAGAGTTGATTGAAACCAGAGTCCCGTTATGACGACCAGGGTTCCAGTTCTTGATAACTGGCATGTACTTAGAGAAGGTATGGTTCATGATCCCGTATCCACGCGTTAAGGATAAGAATTCGGTTGAGTAACCGATCAATCCACGTGATGGGGCCAAGAAGGTCAAACGAGTTTGACCGTTACCAACGGCTTCCATGTTCTTCATTTCACCCTTACGTTGAGAAAGCGTGTCAATGATTGAACCGGTATATTCGTCAGGCGTATCGATCTGAACAGATTCGAAAGGTTCTGAACGAACGTTATCGATTGTTCTGTAGATAACTTCTGGACGGGAAGCTTGTAATTCGAAGCCTTCACGACGCATGGTTTCAATCAAGATGGACAAGTGAAGTTCACCACGACCAGAAACGACCCAAGCACCAGGGTTGTCAGTGTCGTCAACTCGTAAGGAAACGTCAGTATGCAATTCGCGCTTCAAACGTTCTTCGATTTGACGAGACGTCACAAACTTACCTTCACGACCAGCAAATGGTGAGTCGTTGGTCCGGAAAGTCATTTGCAGCGTTGGTTCGTCAATCCGCAGAACTGGAAGTGGTTCCAACGTGTCAGGAGCCACAACGGTTTCCCCAACGTTGATTTCATCCATCCCAGAAACGGCAATCAAGTCACCGGCTTGGGCTTCTTTGATTTCCAAACGCTTCAAACCGAAGAAACCAAATAACTTGGTAACCCGGAAGTTTTGCTTAGAACCATCAAGCTTCATAACGGTAACACTATCGCCGACCTTAACCTTCCCACGGAAGATCCGGCCAATCCCAATCCGACCAACGAAATCGTTGTAATCGAGCATGGCAACTTGGAACTGTAAGGGTTCCTCACTGTTGTCAATTGGGGCTGGGATGTGCTTAACGATGGTTTCAAACACAGGCTTCATGGTGTGTTCTTGTGAGGAGATTTCTGGCTCGTAGCTAGAAGTCCCGTTCATAGCTGAGGCGTAAACGACTGGGAAGTCCAATTGGTCTTCGTCAGCACCTAATTCGATGAAGAGGTCTAAGACTTCGTCAACGACTTCGGAAGGACGAGCACCTTCACGGTCAACCTTGTTGATAACCACGATTGGGGTTAAGTGTTGATCGAGGGCCTTCTTCAGAACGAAACGGGTTTGTGGCATCGTACCTTCATAGGCATCGACAACCAACAAAACGCCGTCAACCATGCGCATGATCCGTTCCACTTCACCACCAAAGTCGGCGTGTCCTGGGGTATCCAAGATGTTGATTTGCTTGTCACCGTAACGAACAGCGGTGTTCTTGGACAGGATCGTAATGCCCCGTTCCTTTTCAATCGCGTTAGTGTCGAGGGCACGGTCTTCAATAGAAGCGTGTTCGTCTAACGTATCGGATTGTTTCAGCATTTCGTTAACCAGGGTCGTCTTCCCGTGGTCAACGTGGGCAATGATGGCAATGTTGCGGATATCATCTCTGATTTTCAAGTGTATTTCTTCCTTTCGTGCTTGTTAAATTAGATGGATCACGGCATGCTTACGTCTGTAAGTACGCTCATTGTAGCGTCAATAGCTGGTAAAGTCCATCCGTAATCGGCCAGCCGCATAAAAAAACTGTGACAGGGTCACAGTGAGACGTCATCTTCCTCGATTCGAAGAATATCACGTTGCGCTTTTTTCGTCGCTACTAGTACAAGATTAGATGATAACATATCGAGTGGTTTTCCGTCAATAGTAGAGACCTGAACACCGAGCTGATTTAACAGCACTTGACCGGCCGCAATGTCCCAAGGCTTCAAGTGTGAAATGTACCCCAGTGACTTACCATTCATGATATTGACCATTTCAATACCGGCACTGCCGAGCACGCGCATGCCGGAACTCACGTGAATAATCTCCTGCATGTGCGCGATATCGTGAATAACTAACGGACCACTGGCACCAATCAGGCCGTCTGCCAAGGCAATGTCGGCCGGCGCAGATAACTGCCGTTCATTCGCCCAAACACCGTCTAATTGGGGTCCGCCGTGGTACATTACATCATTCATCACGTCAAAAATGTACCCCAGCTGACCTACACCATCCTGGTAGATGCCAATCATAATGGCGAAGTTGTCCTGCTGCTTCACAAAGTTCATCGTGCCATCAATGGGATCCACAATCCAGACGCGACCGTCGAGACTGGTGAGCTCATCACCAAAACCCTCTTCACCCAAAACCTTAGCCGTGGGATCAATTCGGCGAATGCCTTCAATTAAAAATTTTTCATTTGCCTTGTCCACATTGGTGACTAAGTCTTTCCGATTAGACTTTTCAGCGACGGTCAGCGGGCTCCGCATCTTTTGCAAGACGTTTTGCCGAGCCTCCTTCATTAAGCTGATAATTGCGGTATTGAGTTGCTGCCAATCTTGGCTCATGCTACGCCTGTCCTTTCATCTTGATCTGGCCATTTTCCTGCCGAGCACGCTTCATCGTCCGATAAATGCTGTACCCCGCCGCCTCTTCAAAGGCTTTATCGAGTTGCTTCTCTTCAAACTTTTTGGGAACAACTTCCTGAAATGCCCGGTAAGCCGTCAGTAAATCCGCACTGGCCACGCCCTGTGACAATTCATAAGCGTCTTCTACCCGTTGATACAGGGTCGTTACCGCCACAATATCGGCAGTAGACCAATCTTCCTGCAACGGATATGCATAATTATTCGGTTCCATTAAGCGCGTCCCTCCGTCTGTTGACCAGCAATGGTCGCAATATTTTCTCGTAACCGTTGGCCCTGTTCCGCAAATTCTTGTTGCTCATCTTCCGACAGAGCCAGGTTTGTCAGCCGTTTGACACCGCTGGCGTTCACCAAAACCGGTGTTGCCGCGGCATAAGCCGGCTCCTCGTCGTGAATGTTGGTCACTGAAGCAATCAGTGGTTGATTGGTCAGGTCGGCCTCTAACAGCCGAATAAGGGCCATAGAACGCAACATTTGTTGGTCTTCACCGGCCTCGCGTTCCAGCCAACTCGCCATCTTCCCCAGATCCTCGGCGTTAAACTTAGCATCCTCGTTTGCCAAATACATCAAAATGGGTGCTGGTCCAACATAGGTCCGACTCCACGCCACAATAGGCTTCGCCGCCGTACCAACGACAGCCGCTTGAACAGCCGTGACCCCGACTCCCAACCGTTCAGCCAGACGAAACGTCAACAAGCGTGCTAACGGGAACGTTCCCAGGCCCCAGATTTGACTCCGATTCAGCCCAGAAAACTTCCAAGCAAAGTATGTTAGGAGTTCATCGTGATCACCACAGAAGACGAGTTGTCCCTTGAACCCATTTTCCACAATACGGTTCATGAAGAGCCGCAACTCAGCGACTTCAGCTGCCGGCGTGGTCTCTTGCGCAGCCCGGTCCAGGACAATGAGCCAGTCTGCTTTACCGTAATCCACGGCGGTCCCAACCCGTAAAGTCATCTGTGGCGCTAATGCACTGGCCACCATCAACGCCTGATATCGCGGCGCATCATCGGTAACGTTCGACATCACGACGCATTCCAGTGGCAAATCTGCCACCAGCAATTGTCGGATCAACTGACTAGCCTGATCAAAATTGCCTTGAATAATCAACGTTGGTTTCATGGGTGACCCTCCTTTTTTCACAATTATCTTTTCTGCAGATGCAAGTCATAGCTCCATTATAAGTGAACCGTCCGGGATAGCAAGCTGTAACAATCAACTTTGGTTGAAAGCTGCCCGAGATTCTGGCGGCTGTGGGGACTGTCTGCGGTCTGAGCAGCAGTCCTCCGACCTAGGTACGGACATCTCTCCTCATCCGGTTACGACCGTTAGTCAACATGAAGTTGAGGTAGCCATCACTGGACTGGTAACGTTTAGCTAGGACTATTGGTTGAACTCTATTGAAGCGTAAGTGAATTAAATTCAGGTTCAGCCGTGAAATTTCCATGTGGTCTCTCGTAGGGAATGCCACGGCTACGCGGTTCAAAGTGCGTTGGCATACCCATAGATTGTCAGTTTCTTGCCAACAGCGTTCCAGCCTAACGTTGACGACCGGTAAGCTAGCAGATTTAGATTTAACCAATGTTGCTGATAGTCAAGCGTTAGCAATCGTCCTATGTAGTATCAGTGTTTGTGGTGTTATCAGCTACAGCTTTTTCTCGCAAGCTTACACCCGGTCACTCAACTTGGGCTTGGGCTTGGGCTTGGGCTTGGGCTTGGGCTTGGGCTTGGGCTTGGGCTTGGGCTTGGGCTTGGGCTTGGGCTTGGGCTTGGGCTTGGGCTTGGGCCAAATCAGCAGACAAATCGGTCCGCAATCGAAGAGCCGGAGGAAGCCAGGGCGGAGCCAGCTGTGTCGATGGCCTTGGCTGAGGTACCTCACTCAACCTAGTCCATGGGGCGACCTTTGAGACGCCTGAACTTTGCGGCTCAAAGTCGAGCTGGAAGCTCAGGCTGGAAGCGACCCCACAGCAGGCGGAACCCTGGAAGCCGCAGGCGGCCAATCCACCACAACCTGCGCTAACGCATTTGACCCAAAGCATTTGACCCAAGCCCAAACCCCGAGGACAGCAAAAAAGCCGCCAAAGATGGCAGCTTTTCTGTAACGCTATTTAACAATCGCGGAAACATTAGAGATGGGTTGGGAAGCCCAAAGCAATATCTGCAGCTTCTTGGATTGGTTCGTTTAACGTTGGGTGTGGGTGAATGGTCAGAGCAACGTCTTCAACGTTCAAGCCGTCGTTAACGATGATTGATAATTCACCAGCCATGGTGCTGACTTCAGGGCCAACCGCTTCGGCACCCACGATGTTCTTGTTGTCGTCATCCGTGTAGATGAACCGAACAAAACCTTCAGGAGCGTCCAATGAAACGGCACGTGCATTCCCAGCAAATGGGAACTTAGCAGTCTTGACCTTGATGCCCTTATCCTTAGCTTCGGCTTCGTTGTAACCAACCGTAGCAATTTCAGGATCGGAGAAGCAAACAGCGGGAACACTAACGTAATCGTTAGCAGTCTTCTTACCAGAGATAGCTCCGGCAGCCGTCTTACCTTCAAAGAAGGCCTTGTGAGCCAAAGCGGCACCAGGAACACAGTCCCCAACGGCCCAGATGTGTTCTGAGTCGGTCCGGCCTTGGACATCAACCTTGATTTGACCATGATCGTTCAACTTAACCTTGGTGTATTCCAAGCCCAAGTCGTCCGTGCTTGGCTTACGACCAACGGTGACCATGCAGTAGTCAGCCTTAATCGTAGATTCCTTGCCGTCGACAGCGTAGGTCACACTGACACTGTTGTCGTCTTGCTTGGAACTCTTAGCCATAGCGCTGGTAATCACGTCAACGCCCTTCTTCTTCAGGTTCTTAAGAACAACAGAAACCATGTCCTTCGTGAAGTTAGGCAGAATTGACTTCGTACCTTCAAGGATTGTTACGTGAGCGCCTAAGCTAGCGTATGCACCAGCCAATTCTGTCCCGACGTAACCACCACCGATAACGATGAATTCTTTAGGGATTTGTGGCAAAGCCAAGCCACCAGTTGAATCGATTACCCGGCCTTCAAATTTGAAGCCAGGGATTTCGATTGGGTGAGAACCGGATGCAATAATCAAGTTATTGAATTCGAAAGTAGAACCCGTGTCGGTGGACATGAATTGCTTTTCACCAGTAGGCATAACCCGTAATTGGGTATCGCTTAAGAAGACAGCGTCTCCCTTAACGATATCAACATGGTGCTTCTTCAGCAACATGTTAACACCACCGGTCATCCGGTCGACAACCTTCTTTTGCTTCCATTCTTGGGTCTTGGCGAAATCGATTTTAGCATCGTTCGTTGAAATCCCATAGGTAGCACCATCTTTAGCTTGTTCCAAACGGTGACCCGCTTGAATCAAAGCTTTAGAAGGAACACAGCCAACGTTTAAGCAAACACCACCGACTGTGTCAGCATGTTCAACTAAAGTGACCTTTTGGCCTAATTCGGAAGCCCGAATGGCAGCAACGTAGCCGCCGGGGCCAGCACCGATGATGACGGTGTCCTTTTTTTCAACATCTGCCATATTATTCCTACCCTTCCATTAACAACATTGCAGGATCATGTAACAATGCCTTCATGTCGTTCAAAATATTTTGAGCTAAAGCACCATCAATCAGACGGTGGTCGTAACTCAGAGAAAGCTTCAACATACGGCCAACAACGATGTCGCCATCTTCGTTAACGATTGGGGCTTTTTCAATCCGGCCAACACCTAAAATAGCTACTTCAGGTTGGTTGATAACTGGGGTAAACCAGCCACCACCGATTGAGCCGACGTTAGAAATTGTGACAGAACCACCGGCCATGGAAGCTGGGCTTAACTTGTTGTCATAAGCGGCTTGCGTGTTTTCAGTGATTTCCTTAGCAATTTCAAACATACCCTTGGAATCAGCAGCCTTGATGTTTGGTACGTAAAGACCATCATCAGTGTTGGTTGCGATACCAATGTTGTAGTAGTGCTTGTAGACGATTTCCTGAGTCGTGTCATCAATAGATGCATTCAATTCAGGGTACTTCTTCATAACAGCAACCAAAGCCTTAACAATGTAAGGCAAGAAGGTCAAGTGGATGTCCTTGTCGGCAGCAGCCTGCTTGTACTTCTTACGGTTAGCCATCAAAGCAGATACTTCAACTTCATCGAATGAAGTAACATGTGGCGCAATGTCCTTGGAAGTACGCATGCTCTTGGCAATAATCTTCCGCATTGGTGACATTGGTTCACGTGTTTCAAGATCTGGGTTGTCAGCGTTCCAAGGCTTGATAGCTTGACCAGCAACGGCCTTGCCACCAGCTGCGGCAACTGGAGCAGCAGCGGCTGCAGGTGCAGCAGCGCCGTTAAAGTTGTCGATGTCAGCCTTCAAGATTTGGCCATGGTTCCCGGTTGGGGCAACCTGGGTAATGTCAACGCCTTTGTCCCGTGCGTATTGACGAACGGATGGCATTGCCATAACTAACTTATTAGGATCTGAAGCGGCTGGAACACCAGTAGGTGCAGCGGCTGGGGCAGCAGGTGCTGCTGGAGCTGCGGCTGGTTCTGGTGCAGGAGCGGGTGCAGCTTCTTCAGCTGGCGCGTCGTCTGCGGAGTCGCTAGCTTTACTCAAGTCAGCGGGGGTATCTGAACCATCGTCAATAACGATCAGTGGATCGCCAATTTCAACAGTGTCCCCTTCTTGTGCAACAATTTTTGAAATAGTACCAGCAACGGGTGATGGTAATTCCGAGACAGACTTATCGTTTTGGATTTCGACTAACGTGTCGTCTTCCTTAACAGCGTCTCCTTCTTTAACAAGCCATGAAGAAATTTCGCCTTCGGCCATTCCTTCACCAAGCTCTGGGAGTTTGAACGTATAAGCCATGGGAAAACTTCCTTTCTTTCATCTAATGCAGGATGTCTCCCACATCGTTAATTTTATCGTTTCAATGTTAGATATAAATATTAGTAGTTGAAGATTTCGCGAGCCTTAGCTTCGATGTCATCGGAGTTAGGGATCCAGTCATTTTCAGCTTGGGCAAACGGGTAAACGCTATCTGGCGCAGCCACACGGCCAATTGGTGCATCCAATGACATAATCTTGTCTTCAGCAATGTCTGATGCGACAACGGCGCCGACACCGGCCATCCGTTGTGCTTCTTGAATGACAACAACCTTGTGGGTCTTGTCAATGGAAGCATAGATCGTATCAGTGTCAATTGGTGACAAGGAACGCAGGTCAATAACTTCAGCAGAGATGTTGTCTTTAGCTAAAGCATCAGCAGCGGTCAAGGCTTCGTTGACTTCAGCACTGTAGGCCACGAGAGTAATATCAGTACCTTCGCGAACAACCTTAGCGGAGTCTAACGGAACAGTGTACTTGTCATCTGGAACTTCATCCTTCATTGAACGGTAAAGTTTCAAGTTTTCCATGAACAGAACTGGATCGTCGCTTTCAACAGCGGAGATAACTAAGCCCTTAGCATCGTATGGGTTTGATGCGGTAACAACCCGCAGACCTGGGGTGCTAACGAAGTAGTTTTCCAAGTTATCAGCGTGCATTTCGGCGGTATGAGTCCCACCACCAAATGGTGTACGGATAGTAACAGGGAAGTTCTTTTGGCCACCAAACCGGTAGTGGTCACGAGCCAATTGGCCAACAATCCCATCCATTGCTTCGAACGTGAAGCCCATGAATTGGATTTCAGGAATTGGACGCCAGCCGGTTAAGGATAAACCAATAGCTAAACCAAGGATCCCGGATTCAGCAAGTGGGGTATCGAAGACACGGTCTTCACCAAACTTGTCTTGTAAGTCAACAGTAGTACGGAACACACCACCGTTTTTACCAACATCTTCACCGAAGATCAACGTCTTAGGGTCATCGCTTAAGACTTGGTCCAGACCAGAAGTGATCGCTTTAATATACGTCATTTTAGCCATGATTACTTCGACTCCTTTGCTTCGAATTCTGCAATTTGTTTCTTAACTGCTGGAGTAGGAACATTGTAAGTCCACTTCAAGAAGTCAGAAACCTTTTGTGCAGGTGCTGCTTCAGCTTCCTTCATTGCATCTTTAAATTCGTCTTTGTATTGATCAACTAACTTGTCTTCTTGATCTTGTGACCAAACGCCCTTGTCAGTTAAGACCTTCCGCATACGAATTAATGGATCAGCATCGAACCAAGGCTTAGTTTCTTCATCGGTCCGGTAACGAGAAGGATCATCACCAGCAGAGGAGTGAGCACCATAACGGTAAGTTAAGGTTTCAATAACAACAGGACCATTGCCAGCAACGGCAAAGTCACGAGCAGCCTTAGCAACTTCGTGAACGGCCACGATATCCATCCCATCAACTTGGACGGAAGGAACACCCATGGCAACGGCCTTTTGAGCTAAGGTTTCAGCAGCGGTTTGCTTCTTCCGTGGAACGGAAATTGCCCAACCGTTGTTTTGTACGAAGAATACAGCTGGTGCTTGGTAGGCACTAGTAAAGTTAATTCCTTCATACCAGTCACCCTGTGAAGTCCCACCATCACCGGTGTAGACGAATGCTACGCGATCTTTGTCGCCGTTCTTTTGGATACCCAAAGCAACACCGGCAGTTTCAGCGTATTGTGCACCAATGATAATTTGTGGGAATAACATGTTAGGGTTTTCGTATTGATTCCCTGAAACATGACCCTTTGACCATAAGAAACCTTTTGCAACGGTAGTACCGTGTTGAATCATTTGTGGTAAATCACGGTATGCAGGTAACAGGAAGTCTTGATCCTTAAATGCGGTAACACTTCCCATTTCACTGGCTTCCTCACCGGCAGTTGGAGCATAGAAACCGAGACGACCCTGACGGGAGAAGTTCATTGTTTGTTCGTGTAACGTACGCTCCCAAACCATTTTCTTCATGAAGTCAACAAGTTGGTCATCTGAATATTTTGCCAACGTGTCTGGATCAACAACCTTGCCATCTCCATTGATGACTTGAACCGGGTGCTTGTACGGATCAGCCATCGTAGCTTTGATTTTGGCAAAGTCTACAATCTGTTTGCTTCCATTAGCCATAAGTAACACTTTCCTTTCACTTGATATGAAATTGTTAACTAAAAGTGAGTTAACGTTGCGTTTCCTGACTACGTTTAAAATGTACCATTTTTTCACAACTCATGCAAGCCCTTTCATTGTGACAAATAAAGGGATTCGGCCAAACACCTACTGCGAGTTGTGATTTTACATTTTTCACTTTTTTTGAAAATAGAAACCGTTTTCTTTTCATTTCATTTCTTTTCGGTGGTATGTTACAATAGTACATAATTATATATAAATTTTGCGGAGGTAATTGCTCTTGTTTCTCATGAAAGATATTGTCCGTGATGGCGACCCCGTCTTACGCCAAGAAGCTGCGGACGTTAAGTTCCCCCTCTCTGATGAAGACCAACAACTCGCTAAGGACTTAATGGAATACTTGGTTGTTTCCCAAGACCCCGACCAATGTAAGAAATATGGTTTGCGGGCCGGCGTTGGGTTAGCCGCACCTCAAGTGGGTGTTTCTAAGAAGATGGCTTCTGTGTTGGTCCCCGCACCCGATGAAGACAGCAAGTCGCCCTTCACGGATGTGATCATCAATCCCGTCATCGTCTCTGAATCCGTCCAACCGGGCGCCCTGACCGAGGGTGAAGGTTGCCTGTCCGTTGACAAGGACGTTCCCGGATTCGTGCCCCGTCACGACCGGATCACGTTACGCTACTATGACGTTAATGGAGAAAAACATCAGATTCGTCTGAAAAATTACCCAGCCATCGTCTGCCAACACGAAATTGATCACTTGCATGGTACGTTGTTCTACGACCATATCGACAAGGACGAGCCATTCGCCCGTAATGACGATATGATTATGATTGAGTAGTTCAATTAACTTTATGCTTTACATCTAATCAGTTATGAAAGGTCCTGTCCTTGCGATGGGGCCTTTTTGATTGGCAGACGCTCGCTTGCTTAGTTGACGAGTCAGCTGAGTTGATAGTCACGTCCAAAGCTGTACAAAAAACGAATCAGGGATTCAGTCAGACCGGTCTTAAGACTGGCTTTCCGAATCCCTGATTCGTTTTTCTTTCTTCTATAGAGGAGAACCCCAACCTGATTAGCCCATTCACCAATTTTTCTAAAAGCCCAGCTTCTAAGTCGCCCATCCAGTCGCCACAGCGGGTCATCGGCAACAATGTTCAAAGGATTTGAACCAAAACAAATGTGTTTCTTCCATTATATTGTGATTGTTTTAACAATATCGACTCACACAGACACTCGGGACTGTTTCAAGCACCCTGCTGGTAAGCTGACAGGCCGTTCCCGCTTTCACGCAGATTGGTAAATGATTAACCGGACCGGCATGCACATACTTGGTTACCGACCCAGCCAAACAATCATTGACCACCCCGGTCCCATTTACAAGTCTTTCACGGCCGGATCATTAAGTTTCTTTAAATCTTTCAAGTACTCCACCGTTGACTCGTTCATCAAGTAGGCCACATCCACGTGTAGTTGGCCCTCGTATAACCAGATGTCGCTTACGACAAAGGCCGGCCCAGCAACGACTGCCTTCACTTGATGATCGGCGCTAAAACTAGCTAAGGCTTCATTAAAGGCAGTTTCCAGCTGTGGTAAACGCCGGTCCGTGTCCATCCCGGTTGGCATGGCATACTCAAAGGCCATCACACCTCTGCCCCAGACGTCAGCAACGGTCACTGCGGATGTGATGTGACATTCTTCTTCCGTCAAGACGTCGTCGTTCACTAGTCGCTGAAGTGCCGCCTTGACGGCCACATCCGTTTCATCTTGCGCATTACGCCGGACCATGCGCGTTGCCCGTTGTACGATCATGCGGTGAATCATCACGTAAATCACGAACGCAATGACGATTCCAATAATTATCTCCACTATTAGCGCCATGGCTTTTCCTCCGTTCACTTCGTACTACCTTAATCATAGCATGTTTTGCCGTCTAGGGGTAATTCTATACAATCAGCTGAAACTATGCTAAAATTGTGCTAATTGTTGTGTAAGCAACCCGCAGTTCGGCAGGACATAAATAATTCATCATTCACTCACGAGTTGACGAATTAAATCGTTTAAATTGAAGGAGTTTTGTCTGTGATTTACAAAGTATATTACCAAGAAGATAAGAAGCGGAATCCTAAGCGCGAGGAAACCCATTCACTTTACCTGGACGCCCCAACGGAAGTTGAAGCCCGGGCCCAAGTGGAAGCCCACACGGACCACAATATCGAATTCATTGAAGCTATCGAAGGAAAGACCTTAGCTTACGAACAACAGAATCCGAATTACAAATTAACGGAGTTCACTGAATGAACAAGTTAAACGTCAAGAATAACGAGACCGCTATCTTTGGCGTGGGTGGACTTGGTGAAATCGGGAAAAACACTTACGGTATTCAGTTCCAGGATGAAATCATCCTAATTGATGCCGGAATTAAATTTCCAGAGGATGAACTGTTAGGAATCGATTACGTGATTCCTGATTACCAATACCTCGTTGAAAACCAAGCCAAAATCAAGGCGCTAGTGATTACCCACGGCCATGAAGATCATATTGGCGGGATTCCTTATTTATTGAAGGCACTCAACGTTCCCGTCTACGCGGGGCCGTTAGCCTTAGCATTAATCAAGAACAAGCTTGAAGAACACGGATTACTTAAATCAACTGAACTACACACAATTGACGATGACACTGTGCTCAAATTCCGGAAAATGAGTGTCACTTTCTTCCGGACCACCCACTCCATCCCCGATACCTTAGGGGTTGCCGTGCATACCCCGGTTGGGACAATCGTGGAAACGGGAGACTATAAGTTCGACTTAACCCCCGTTACCCGCCAGCCGCCTGATTTACAAAAGATGGCTAAGCTGGGGTCTGATGGTGTTCTGTGCTTGATGTCTGATAGCACAAACGCTGAACGCCCGATCTGGACGAAGTCAGAAAAATGGGTGGGTAAATCCATCCGCAAGATTTTTGACCAAGTCGAAGGCCGGGTCATCTTCGCTACTTTTGCTTCTAACATTTCCCGGATTGAGACCGCCTGTGAAACGGCGTTGGCTCACGGCCGGAAGATTGCCGTCTTCGGCCGGTCAATGGAAGCGGCCATCGTTAACGGGCGCGAACTCGGGTACTTAAACATTCCCGACGAAGCGTTAGTTGATGCGAACGCCATTCGGTCCATGCCGGCAAATAAAGTTTTGATTTTGTGTACCGGTTCGCAAGGTGAACCTATGGCTGCCCTTTCACGGATTGCCAACGGAACCCACCGGCAAATTTCCATTCAGCCGGGCGATACGGTTGTCTTCTCCAGTAACCCAATCCCTGGGAACACCATTTCGGTCAACCGGGTCATTAACGAACTGGAAGAAGCCGGCGCCAAAGTCATTCATGGTAAGGTCAACAACATTCATACATCTGGCCATGGTGGGCAAGAAGAACAGAAGCTGATGCTCCGGCTGATGCAACCGAAATTCTTCATGCCAATTCATGGTGAATACCGGATGTTGAAAATTCATACCGAACTCGCCGAACAATGTGGTGTGCCCCTCGATCACAGCTTCATCCTGCAAAATGGGGACGTTCTCGCCCTCACCCAGGATTCAGCTCGGGTCGCTGGTCACTTCACTGCTGGAGACGTCTACATTGACGGTTCTGGTATCGGCGATATTGGCAACGTCGTCTTACGCGACCGTCAATTGCTTTCCGAAGAAGGTTTGGTCGTTGTTGTGGCAACCATTGACCTCAAGAATCAAGAGATCAAGGCTGGCCCTGACCTGCTTTCCCGCGGATTTGTCTACATGCGTGAATCCGGTGAACTTTTGAACGAAGGGCGTCGGCGGGTCTTCCAGACCATTCGGCGGGCAATGCGCAATCCGAAGGCTACCGAGGCTTCCATCCGCAATGCTGTCATTGACGATCTGCAAAACTTCTTGTTTGAGAAGACTGAGCGGCACCCAATGATTTTACCAATGTTCATTATGACCAAGTAATCTATGTAGTTGAGGTCCCAGTTTAACGACTGGGGCCTTTTTTGTCGGCATTGTTCAGGTTGAATATGAAATTCCACCTGCGGCTGCCAGAGATTCCGGCTGCTGTGGGGAGCGCCTGCGGCCTGAGGGGCGGTCCTCCGGCTCGGTTTGAAGTCTGACAAAAACCAGCAGTCTCCAAACGCGTCCACGCTGTAAGCTGGTTCCCAGCTGGCAACGTTGTCACAGCTGCCTCCCTCTCCGTCCTCCTCCGGTTATGCTAAAAATCTAACCATTTTATGACTTCCGCTAAAGTAACCGCTATCATTTAGCATCCAAACGATTAAGCTGCTCCCCAATTATTACAACTATGGAAAGACCACGATAATTACTAGGCACCTCGCATGTTTTCGTTTATAATGAAATGGACTAAAAATTGAGAGGAGCAGTATGGTGAGTGTCCAGTTCTATATCATTCTAAACGAACATGCGGGAAGCGGCCAGGCTGGGGCGCTTTGGCCTCAGATCAAAGAGCGACTCGATGCCGCTCAAGTCTCCTACCAGGTAGCTGTTTCAGAGTACCCCCACCACGCAGTTCTATTAAGTGAACAATTTGCCAAGCAACTCCCCGATACCCCCCATCAAGATTGGGTGGTTCTGGCCGTCGGGGGTGATGGCACCCTGCACGAAGCAATTAATGGTCTCACCCAACAACCCCGCGAATACCCGATTCCAGTTAGCTACATTCCCATTGGATCGGGCAATGATTTTGCCCGCGGCGCTGGGATGGCATTGAAGTGGGAAGATGCCTTTGACCAAGTGATTCAATGTACGCACGCAACGAACTATGACATCGGCACCTACGATGAAACGATTAAGCACGAGCGTGGCGTCTTCACCAATAACCTGGGAATCGGCTTTGACGCCGCTATCATTTCTCAGGCCAATCAGTCTCGCGCCAAAGTGTGGTTAAATAAGCACCACATGGGCTCGCTTTCTTACCTCGCTTCCGCCCTAAATGTGTACTACAACCAGTCAGGGTTCACGCTGACAGTCCACGTGGGCAACCAACGGGATATCTATCCCAACGCCTTCTTGGTAACCACAACTAATCATCCTTACTTTGGTGGCGGCGTTGGGATTGCCCCTGGCGCAACCGTAACGGATCATCAGCTCCATTTGGTGGTTATTGAGAAACCCAACTTCTTCAAACTGATGTGGTTAGCCCTACGGCTCGTATTTAAGCGTCATTTGACGTCTAAGGCCGTTCACTACTATCAGGTATCAAAGGTCCACCTCACCGTTCCAGCCATCGAATACGGCCAATTAGACGGTGAAGAGATGGGTGGTCGCTTCTTCGATGTCTACGCTGGCATCCAACAGTATCCATTCTGGTTTGATGTGACGATTTAAATAGAGTGGGACAAAGGGCGGTTAGCTGACGAACATTGCGGGTGATAGCCGAATAATCTCGGATTTGGATTGTTTGGCTATCAGTTTTAAGCTGAGTCAGCTACCCTTTGTCCCACGTTTCAGCAATATAGATTTGGTGATCAGAAGATAAGCCTGGACGGTTTTGTTCCAGGCTTTTTGTATACAACAAAAAGCGACAAAAAGCGACAAAAAAGGACCATGACAATCGTCATGGTCCCCGTTAATCGTTATCGTTAGTCTTCCGAAGCATCCATTGCTTCCAGAATCATGTCCAGCTGAGCGCACTTATTGGATAGGTCATTCATTTCCTGCCCATAGCGGGGTTCAATCCGCACCGTCTCTGAACCGGAACAAACATTGTCAGACTCTTTCCGTTTAAGCGTGGCTAATTGTGAATTAGCTTGCCGGTATTCTTCCAAAATCTCAATTCGATTACTCATCAATACACAACTCCTTCAACCAGGTTTATTTATGATTAGCTTTCAGTCTCTAAATGACAAAAAGAATCATAACACTTAGTTGCGGATTTGTTAACGATAATCTTAACTTTTTTCAGCGATTTGTTAAAAGTGGCTAAAACAACTGTTTCGTTTGAAAACGCTCTACTTCAGCGTTCCCGCGAATGAAGGCATAAAGTACTTGCTGATAGATTGGACTTTAACGTTTTGACCAGGTTCCGGTGCGGCAACGAATTGGTTGTTGCCTAAGTAGATGGCATCATGATAAGTTGCGCCCTTTGATCCCCAGAACAGAATGTCCCCTGGCTTAGCTGAACCTACGGAATGCGTGGTAACGTAGCCTTCTTGAGACACAGTGTTGTGTGGCAAGCTAACGCCTAACGCATGTTGGTAAACATAAGCAACTAATCCGGAACAATCCATCCCACTGAGTGAGGATCCACCCCAAACGTAAGGGATGTTGGCTGAAGCCAATTTGAGTGCCAGACCAGTGACGGATCCCGAAGTCAAACCGGCAGTGCTGGTTTTCTTGGCGGTACTACTACTGGTGGCTGCCACTGCAGAACTGGCAGAACTGGCAGAACTCGTTGACCCCTGGGCACTGGAAACTGAGGACGCTGCCTGGTTCACAGCAGAACGGGTGGTCGTCTTGAGCCGCTTCGTCTTCTTAGCGGTGGTTGTGGCTGTCGCGTTTTGACTCCCCGTCTTGGCGGTCGTAGCGCTACTACTGGTAGAACTTGCAACCGGCGTCGTGCTACTTTGTACAGTAGTGCTTTGCGTCGTTGAACTCTGTGTTGACGCGCTCTGACTAGGCGTACTGCTTTGCGTGGTGGCACTTTGACTCGTGCTTGCCGAACGTACCAGGGCTGCCCGACTTTGACGCGTCACGGGGGTACTGCTGCTTGTAGACTGACTAACTTGTGATTGCTTAGAAACTGCTTGTGTGCTTGATGACTGACTTGGTGTCGTCACTGAACTTGCCGCCGTTGAAGCAGATTGACTGGTAACTTGATCAGCTTCCTGATGCTTCATGGTTGAAGCTGACTGACTCGTTACGGCAGAAGAACTCTTCTGAGTGGCCTTAGACGATGAAGTAGTACTGCTTTGACTCTTAGTAGCTGGTGCTGGTGTCGTCGAACTCGCAACGGTCTTTGCACTGCTGGACTGGGTACTTTGACTGGCAGAAGCCGTTTGCTGCTTTTGCTTGCTAGCAGCCGCCTGTTGTGCGGCAACGATTTGTGCCTGAACGGCGTTAGCCTTCTGTGTAGATTGACTGGTAGCACTAGTTGAAGAACTGGTTGAAGAACTGGTTGAACTGGAACTAGTTGCTGTGCTGGTCTTGCTGGAACTAGCTTGTGGAATCGTTAATTGTTGGCCGACGCTTAACATGTCACCCGACAAATCATTGGCTTTTTGTAACTGTGCGACCGTTAAGTGATACGTTTGTGCCAAATCCCATAACGTGTCACCAGACTTCACCGAATATGTTTGCGTAGTCTTAGCTGACTTCACTTGTAACCGCTGACCGACAAAGATCAAGTCGGTCTTGGCGTCAATCGAATTCTGTTGTTCTAAATCATGGATAGACACACCGAGCTTTTGTGAAAGGTCCCACACGGTGTCTCCTGGCTTAACTTGAATGCTATCAGCGTTTGCGGTAATCGTAGCGCCCGCTGCAAATGCACCAATGGCACCGACGACCCCAACAACTGCTTTCGTTTTTCGTCCTGTACTCATTTTCACCAACACGTCCTTTTATGACTTTAGATTTTTCAAACAAAGGTGAACGTGGTCACACGCTCCGCAAGCGTCATCCCGTTCGTTCATAGTCAATACGAATCACAAGCTAATAGTACCACACGTTTTCCCAGTTTCTTGTGAAATATTAAGAAATTATTAACGGATTTTCAGGGTTGAACCGACGTTCCCTTTAGTTCAAATTGAAAAGATACGTGCCCATGAAAGCACTGTTATTATTGGTTTTTAAGCAAACCATATAGGAAACAAATGTTCCTTTTCATTCATCAACTGGTTATTGGGTGCTGTCACATTATTGGAAAAGCGTCACATTTTATAGATAATTGCAGGATACAAACGAATTCTGATAACGCTTTCTGTATTCTACAACTGTTTTCTTGTGAACAGACTTTGTGAAATTTAATTTTGGCCACAAAAAAACAGGAGAAAACCTCCCGTTAATTTGTTAACTCGCTATTCTTACTGGCAATAACTGCCTGCTAGCCAATCAAACTCTTGAACCAGCTCACAACTTTTTGCCAAATCTGAACCACAAAGTTCTCTGCCTTTTTCGCGTCCGCACTGTTGGCAAAGTCCTTCACGCTAGCCATTTTGTCCCCAATACTATTTGCCAGGTTATTGGCAACGTTGGTTACGTTGGTGACATAGCTCTTAGATGTTGAAACTGGCGCTTGTTGGACCTTGCTCAGAGCAATTGAGATGTTGGTGATTTGCGTCGAGGTCGTTTGATTCTGAATGCCTTGCTTAGCTAAAGCCTTTTGCAGCATGGCTTCAATGTCAGCCTTCGTAGCTAAATCATTCCCATTCTGGCGATCCTTGGCTAAGTCCGAGGAAACGGACCCGACAGCGGCCATCAATTTCCCAGGATATTTCTTATTGCTACTGTTCGAATCAATCGCTGGTTGGGTGGCGTCTAGCACACCATTGGCAGCCTGCGTGTTTTCTGAGTTTAAGGTTAACCCATCCGCAGCCAAAGCCTTGTAAACTCCGGTCAGCGCTGATTCACCGGAAACTGACTTATCAGCCGTTACTGTGATGATAACGTCCTTCACGCCGGCCATCGTGGCAACCATGGCATATTGTTGGGATGTGACCTCAGTGATATTATTACTACCATTATATTCAGCGATATTCACTTTGACACCCGTTCCAGGATCGGCCGGTGCCAGTGCAACGGAACTAATCATACTAGCATCTGTGGTCCCCGCTGAGTTTAAATATTGTGCATAGTCACTACCAGTCGCTGTTAACGAGGTGTAATTTGACTTGACCCCTAAGGCAGTCGCCACTGCATCTTTATCTTCACTAGCCAACCCAGCACCGTATACCACGTAAGCCTTGGAGAGCGCCTTCGTTTGAACGGTGCTACCGCTGGTCGCGGAACTGCTGGTACTGGTCGTATCGGTCGAATTGGTCGTGGTCCCCGTCGTGTCCGCGTGAACGGCTAACGCTTGACCGCCGATGCCGACTGCCAATGCTACAGCTGCTAAACCCAAAATAACTTTTTTAATTTTCATGTGTGTCCCTCGCTTTTCGTTTTCTGTCTTCTCCTAAAAACAAGTATAGCAGGAATCCACTTGGTTAGCGGATTCCTGCTAGTAATTTAGAAAATTCTTCAGACTTGAGTTTATTGCCAGAAACGCCGTGCGCCCGCATATTCAGGGGCTAATTCACTGGTCGTTAACGGAGCCAATTGAACGGCTTCCCCCGGCTTCGGCGCGTGGAGCATTTGACCGCTACCGGCATACATGCCAACGTGGTGGACCTGCCCCGTCCCATGTTCCCGGGCAAAGAAGACCAGGTCACCGGCTGCTAATTCTTCTGGCGCGATGGGGTAACCATTAGCAAATTGATCTTGGGCATCCCGCGGAACCGCATAGCCTAAGGCCCGGTGGAGCGCATAGATCAATCCAGAACAGTCAAACCCTTGTGGCGTGATGCCGCCCCACAGGTATGGGGTGTCCACGAACTGCTTGCCGAGGGCCAATAACCGCCGACCGTCATCAACACCGCTAAGGCCTAATTTGGCAGCATCCGCCGCAATCCAGCCTTGGCCTAAGGGCGTCAAGACCTGAATCCATTCGCTATCCTGGCCAGTCGTGGTCAAAATCGTGCCCAGTGGCAAATCAAAGACCGGTTGCTTCTCCACATCAAGTAGTGGTGTCACCGGATGAACCAAGCGCACCGTGGTGGTTGGATATTCAAGTTCTTCGTCACTGGCAGTCAGTTGATTCACTGGTAGCCAACCCGGATACCCGCGCCGTTCCTGCCGACTATTTTGGCGGGTAACGAAAACGTGGGCCCAGTTACCATCGACCCGATCCAGAATCACCCGATCGTTGAACAAGGCTTCTGTCACCACCCGATTTTTGTCGGCTAACTGTTCGCGTTCAGCTGGTTTTAAGCCCGCTAACCAAGCCGTTAAGTCGCCATCTTTCAGGTAAGGCTGATCCGTTTTCGTTACGGCAGTTGGTGTTGACCACACCAGCGCTGTCGGTACCTTGATCCGTCGAATTTCCATTAAAAACCGCCTCCAGTGTCTTTACCCCCAATATACCAATAATCACGCAAACTTACTAGATTGTTCCGCGACTTTTTGTAAAAACTCGTGAAAAACTTGGCATTTCATCTGATCACAACACAAGGGAGCCTGACCGTCTCGCAGTCACGCTCCCCTGAATAAGTCGTTACTGGCAGCCAGTCATTCCCTCCCCGGGACAACTGCACCAGCTATTTTTCACCTAGACCAGTGATAAGTACGCTTGAACGACCCGTTCCGGCGTAAAACCGGCCATTGCCATAACTTCTGCCCCTGGGCCACTCGCGCCAAATTGTTCTTGGGTGAGCATGACACCATCGAGCCCTGTGTATTGGCACCACCCTAATCCGCTGGCCATTTCTACCGCCACCCGTCGGCGCAGGTTCCCCGGTAAAATACGTTCTTGATACTCTGCCGATTGGGCATTGAATTGTTCAAAACTTGGTACTGAAACGACCCGCACGTCATGACCCAGTTCACCCAGCCGTTCCTGAGCGGCCAGGGCCAAAGCAACTTCTGACCCGGAGGCCATTAAGATGCCTTCTGCTTGATCATGGGCGTCCGCGACCACGTAAGCACCGCGCTTGGTCCCCGCCTTAACGGACGTTGGCCGTGGTAGCGTTGCCAATCCTTGCCGCGAGAGCACGATGGCCGTTGGATGGTCCGTCGACTGCATCGCAGCCAACCAAGCCGCTGCGGTTTCATTGCCGTCAGCTGGCCGGTACACGGTCAGACCCGGAATCGCCCGCAAGGCGGCCAACTGTTCAACGGGTTCATGGGTTGGCCCATCTTCACCCACGGCTAAGGAATCATGGGTGAAGATGTAGGTCACTGGCAGATGTTGTAACGCGGCCAACCGCACCGCTGGCTTCATGTAATCTGAGAATACGAAGAAGGTTGACCCGTAAATGCGGGTACCGCCGTGGAGCGCGATTCCATTCATCGCAGCGGCTTCCGCAAATTCACGCACGCCGAACCAGAGGTTTTTACCTTGGGGATTCTCAGCACTGAACCGCTCGCTGTCGGTCACGGCCGTCTTGTTGGAGCTGAAGAGATCGGCTGATCCGCCCCAAAGATTCGGCACTGCCGCACTCAGGTCTTGTAAGACTTCATGGCCACTGGCCCGAGAAGCCAACTTGTCCTTTTTGTAATAGGTTGGCAAGTTTTCAGCCAAATCAGTTGGTAAGGTCTGGCTAATGCCTTGGGCAAACTGAGTTGCTAGCGCCGATTCAACGTCCGAATAACGGGCAACTAAATTCGACCACTCCTGATGGTTGGCCCAGCCACGAGCCTTGATGGTCGTCATAAAGCGTTCATGCACGTTAGCGGGTACGGTAAAGGGATCACAGTCCCACTGGTAGTTTGCACGGGTCGTTGCCAGGTCCGCCTCACTGAGCGGTGCACCGTGAACTTTGTTGGTTCCTGCGGCGGGGCTCCCGGCCCCAATTATCGTTTTAACTTCAATCAGTGTTGGCCCACTCTGGTTATGTTTAGCGGTGGCAATCGCCTGGTCAATGGCGTCGAGATCTTCACCGTCTGCAACGCGCAGATAGTTCCAGCCATAGCTCTCAAAGCGTTGGCCCACGTCATCCTGACAAGCGTTGCTCAGCGGACCATCCAATGAAATATCATTTGAATCATACAAGACGATTAATTTATTCAGTTGTAACTGCCCCGCTAGACTCGCCGCTTCAGCCGCAACGCCTTCCATCAGATCACCGTCACCACACAGTGCGTAGGTATAGTGATCCACAACATTTAAGTTTGGGCGATTGTAGGTGGCACGTAAATGACTTTCGGCCATGGCCATCCCCACAGCCATTCCAATACCTTGGCCTAAAGGCCCTGTCGTCGCGTCAACCCCTGGCGTCACCCCAACTTCTGGATGACCTGGCGTCTTACTACCCAATTGTCGGAAATTCATCAAGTCGTTGCGGTCAACCGCAAAACCACTCAAGTGTAGCAGGCTGTACAGCATGGATGAGCCGTGACCCGCTGAAAGAACAAACCGATCGCGATTGAACCACTGTGGAAATGAGGGATCTACCCGCAAGTGGCGAGAGAATAAAACGTAGGCCATTGGTGACGCCCCCAAAGGTAACCCCGGATGACCCGAACGTGCCCGTGAAATCATGTCCATGCTTAACATCCGGACAGCCGTAACTGCTTGCGTATCTGTTTCGTCAAACGCCATTTGTTTCGTAGCAACTTCTTCATTCAACATTTTAAATAACCTCACTTAAATCGGCCGGACCAATCACGGCCATTTTTTTGGATGATGTTCCCAATTTGTTGACTCTACCGGTAAAATCGTCAATCGTTCATCGACTTTCATCACTATACCAATTTAAACTAATTAATGCAACCCCTCTCATAAAAGTTGTTGTAGTAAGGATTGTCACCGTATAAATCGTCAGATTCTAAATAGACCGATTTCAGTGTCTTGCAACCGGTTGTCCCCAAGCGCAAAAAAATAGCCAACTTTTTCCGAAAATTTCGGTAAAGTTGACTATTTTAGGTTTCATTTTCTGAAAGCTTACTTTTTGCTAGCGGCTTCGATTTGCGCAACGGTTGGAATCGAAGGCATGGCGCCTAAACCTTGAACCGTCAAGGAGCTGGCACGTTGGGCAAAGACTAAGGCCGTTGCCACATTGCTCAGATCAGGCTTTAATTGTGAGCTCAGGGCACCAATGAAGGTGTCGCCGGCAGCCGTCGTGTCCACTGCCTTAACCTTGAAGGCGGGCACAAAGCCGGATTCCTTTTCAGTCGCGTAGTAGGCACCTTTGCTGCCGACCGTGATGATCAGGTTCTTCACGCCCATTTCACGGAACTTCTTAGCGTTGGCGTCCATGGAGGCCTCATCGGTCACTTCAATGCCCGTCAATTCAGCACTTTCCGTTTCATTCGGCACAACTAAGTCACTGACTTTTAAGATTTCAGGATCAATCTTAGCAGCTGGTGCCGGGTTCAAGATTGTGGTCACACCGTGGGCCTTGGCTACTTTAAAGGCTGCTAAGGTAGCGGCCTGTGGCGTTTCAAATTGGGTAATCAAGAAGTCTGCCTTGGCAATTTCATTTTCCCGTGCTTCGACTTCAGCCGCCTTGATCTGCTGGTTTGACCCACCGTAGACCAAAATACTGTTCTGTCCTGCCTCATCCAGTAAAATAAACGCAGAACCAGTTCCGACAGTCTTATCCGTGATAATGGCACTGGTGTCAATGCCGTCGTTGTTCAGGGATTCTACCATGAACCGACCGGCATCGTCGTTCCCAACTTTACCGATAAAACTGGTTTCTGCACCAGCCCGGGCTGCGGCGACTGCCTGGTTTGCACCCTTACCACCAGCGGCGCTACTCTTGTTTTCCGTTGAGAGCGTTTCGCCTGGTTGTGGCATCCGCGCAATGCGCAGCGTTGTATCGACGTTTAGACTTCCCAGAACTGTAACTTTGTTTGACATAATTTACCTTCACTCCTTAGGCAGTGTTTAGAATTGTAAAACGTTTTACTCAATGCTGACACACTGAGGTCTTCGTTTAGATTACCCTTAGCGTATCATGTTTCGAAAAGGCTTACAAGAACTAACTGAATTTTATTTCAATGGTGCGGTACTTTCGCGTTCACGGAGATCAACTGGCAGGTCTACCAGCTGGGCCGCTTGCCGTTGATCCTGAATCCGATTGATCAACAAGCCCGTCGCCTGTTGGCCCATGGTGACTACCGGTTGGTGAATGGTGGTCAGCTTGGGCACCACGTACTCATCGAGATCAATGTCATCGTAGCCCAAGACTGAAATGTCCTGGGGCACGGAGACACCTTGCTCGTGCAGTCCACGCATCAGACCGAGGGCCGTTTCATCGTTGATGGCAAAGACGGCGGTTGGGTGTTGCGCCAGCACGGCCTTGGTTGCCTGATAACCGCCCAGCTTGGTCATCTCAGAGTGAGTGACGGCACTATCAGCTAAGTCGATGTGATGCTCTGCTAGCCGCTGTTTAAAACCAGCTAACCGAATCTGTAAGTTTTGCGTGGGCTCATCGGGCATGACCACAGCAATCTTCTGATGACCGAGTGCCACTAAATGGTCCGCAGCCAGCTGGCCACCTTGCTCGTCGTTGATTCGAACCCGGTCGACGCTGGGTCCCCCGTTTTGATCGATCAACAGGTAGGGAATCCCATTTTTCTTTAAAATATTATCGATGGCTTCAGCCGTAATGGAGGCACTGGCGATGATTAACCCGTCGACCGCCCGCTTGATCAGCTCTTCCAGGTAGTAACTTTCGAGTTGTTCGTCATGGTTGGCACCAAAAATCAGCGGAATAAAATGGCGTTCGCGACTGGTCTCTTGGACCCCACGAATGAACATGCTGAAGAAGGGGTTCCCCAGGTTCGGGACTAAGACCCCAATCGTCTGCGCGGACTTCATAATCAGATTTCGGGCGTTGAAGTCCGGCACGTAGCCCATTTCTTCTTGCAACTGATGCACGCGCCGCCGAGTATCCAGACTAAAGCGCTCGCCTTTACCATTTAAAATTTGCGAAACCGTTGTGACCGAAACACCTGCTGCTTCAGCCAGATCTCGAATCGTTACTTTACGTGTCATAGCAACCTCCACCGTCTAGATTTATCCTATGATTTATTATACCGCACGGGCCACCGAATTTTGCGACTAAATTTAAAAATTTCATCGATTGACCTTTTCCACCCGCAACGTATTTACATGGTTACACGCCGAGCCGGCCTTCTGTTGGCACCCGTTGTGGCCATTTTCTGGAAAAACTAGCGCCGAATTAAGGGACACCGTTACACACACCGTCACCTTGTTGGTAAATTTTCAACGCCGCTAGTGGGTTAACCAATTTGACCAAATGCCAATTGAAACTTTACTAAGCGCCACCAAGTTTGACCACAAAAAGGTACCTAATACTGCGCGTGCACGCCGTACCAGGTACCTTCATTTTACCTTACGCTTTTAAAATTTTGTCAATTGCAACTAACTGTTCTGGATCGAAGGCCAAGTTTTGCACGGCCTTGACGTTTTCTTTCAAATGCTCAGGCTTGGAAGCTCCGGTGATGACACTAGTGATCACTGGGTTATGCAACAACCAAGCAAGTGCCATGTGGGAGAGCTTTTGGCCCCGACTTTGGGCAATCTTATTCAGTGCCTGCAGCTTCTGCAACATCTTGTCCCGGCCGTCGTCCAGAATAAACTCGTTAGACCAGTGAATGTCCACGTCGGCGGGAATACCATCGAGGTACTTGTCCGTCAGTAACCCTTCGGACAGAGGACCATAGGCAATCGCCCCAGCGTGGTTCGCAGCCAGCATGTCGAACAAGCCGTCATCGTTGGCAGTTTGGTTCAACATGTTATAAGAAACCTGATCCACCACGAATGGCGTATGCAGCTCTTTGAAGATCTTAATCATGGCTTCCGCTTGGGGCTTCGTGTAGTTAGAAATCCCCACGTACAGCGTCTTCCCCTGACGGACCAAATCATCCAAAGCAACGGCGGTCTCTTCAGGTGCCGTTTCAGGATCAAACCGGTGACTGTAATAAACGTCAACATAGTCCAAGCCCATTGCCTTTAAGGAACGGTCCAATGAAGCAGTTAACGCCTTACGTGAACTCATTTCGCCGTAAGGCCCTGGCCACATGTGGAACCCAGCCTTACTACTGATGACCAATTCATCACGGTATGGCTTCAATTCACGCTGGAAGACCTCACCGAAGAGGCTTTCAGCTGCATAGGAGCCTGGACCGTAGTTGGCCGCCAAGTCAAAACTAAAAATGCCGGCGTCAAAGGCCTTTAGAATGACGTCGCGGGTGTCGCCATAATTAGCGTTCTCCCCGAAACTGTGCCACATCCCAAAAGAAATCGCGGGTAATTGAAACCCCGTATTTCCAGCCCGGCGAACCGGCATATTGTCATAACGGTGTTCATCTGCAAGATACATTCTGCCACTTTCCTTTCCACTTATACCTAGACTAAAGTATAGAGAATTGGTGTGGACCAGTCAAGTTTCTTGCGATGTTTTAGCGTTGTGAATCATTTAACTTAACAGCTTGCGAAACGTGGCCCCCAGTAGCGGCCAGTAATGCCTTGGCCTCCGCAATTGTCCCCTTGGTTTCAATCAGGACAATCGCCAGAGGGACGTTGTTGCCAGAACGTTCCAGCGCCCGTTCAGCGGCCAAGGTCGAGGTCTGGGTAGCCTCCGCAATAATCTTCTTGGCCCGTTCAAACGTCTTGTCATTGGTTGGGACCACGTTGATCATCAGATTCTGGTAGACCTTCCCCGTCTTAATCATAATGCCCGTCGACAACATGTTGAGCACCATCTTCTCAGCGGTCCCCGCCTTCAACAACGTCGCACCGGTAATGATTTCCGGTCCGACCACTGGTGTAATGGGAAAATCGGCCAGTTCGGCTAAGGGACTGCCTTCAATACAGGAAAACCCAATTCCCAAGGCGCCATGTTCCTGTGCAAATTGTAACGCAGCCAGGGTGTACGGCGTTTGACCAGACGCAGCACTGGCAATCACCACGTCCTTGTCAGTCAAATTCACACCAGCCATGTCAGCCTGAGCCATCTCGGCAGAATCTTCCGCCGCCGTCACGGTCTGGGTCAATGCAGAGGTCCCCCCAGCAATCAAGCCAAAGGTCTGTTCCCCGCTCAGCCCATAGGTTGGCTGTAGTTCGGTCGCGTCAATCACGCCTAAACGGCCAGAAGTCCCCGCACCCACGTAAATCAGGCGTCCGCCTTGGTCAAATAGCGGATAAGCAGCATCAACCGCCGCTGCGATTTGCGGTAATTGCTTTTGCACGGCGCGCGCTACGCGGTGATCCTCTCGGTTGATCGTCGCAACCATTTCTAACGTAGACTCCCGATCAATATGGGTTGACCGGTGATTCCGTTGTTCTGTAAGTAAATCATCAAATTGCATCGTGTCGGCCTCCAACTCCGTAAGATTCACGGTTATGTATTCGCTTTCATAGTTACTAACTTAGGTATAACATGTTTCATATTTAATTTCAATTCGGAATTGAATTTCCCGTGAATTTCTTGAAGGTTACGCGACACAAAAAAAGCGAGCAGCCGGAGCCACTCACTTTCATGAAAAATATTTTCAATGGTGAAATTCAGTTAAAATTTACTAAACATCGGTCAACAATTGGTCATGGCCTCTGTGAAAGCAGTGTCGTCTAACGATATTTAATCTTCTTGACTGCCAACTGAACCACAACCTAACCCCCAGGGGAAAGTCGAAATCATTTAACCTTGTTGCCAGCCGAAGTCAGCCAGACACGGAGCCAGCTGTGTCGACGGCGTTGGCTGAGGTCCTGTCTCAGCCTACACCGTGGGACGCGTTTGGAGACTCGCGATTCTCAGCGAGGCTTCAAACCGAGCCGGAGGACCGCTTCTCAGGCCGCAGGCGGTCCCCACAGCAGGCGGCACTACACATATACATACACAACATTGTGATACACGAAACGCAATCCTATCTATTAAGCCAGTGTCAGCCGTGAGGGCGGTCAAAATACACTCAGCCGGGGGATTTTCTAAGTGCTCTCCCTTAGAAAATGGCGTCTTTAAGACACGTTTCTCAGTGGCTTAAAGGCGAGGTTGAAGACCGCTCTTCGGCTTCAGCCGTCCTGCCCCCAGCGTTCCAGAGTATTTTGACCGCCCGGTAAGGCGCTGTCAGACCGCCGTTTAAAGGATAAGGATTACTTTTCGAGTTTCATCCATTGGTAACCGCGACTCATCCCCGCCGGATTCCAAACATATCCCGAAACCTTGGAATTCCACATCTCAACGGTAGCGGGTTGATACAAAGGCACAACCCCTTGTTGACTCATCAAGCGCTTCTCAGCCTTGACGAGGTCTTGGTACCGGGCAGTTGGCTTGTTGGCATCCTTATTTTCAGACGCCGTGACGTAGCTATCGTATTTCGCATCCGAGAAGTCACCGTTATTGTTGGTATTGCCCGTGCTCATCAATGAAAGAAAGTTAATCGGATCAGCGAAGTCGGCACCCCAACTGGAAAGCACCAGCTGGAAGTTTCCGGCATTGGACCGACTCAAGCGCGTCTTATAAGGCAACGTGTTCAAGCTGACCTTCACATTTGGCAACTTCTGCAACTCAGCTTGAATGTACTGGGCCACGGTCTTGGTCACACTGGTATCATCCGCCAACAACGTCAGCTTGAGACTTTTCTGGCCAGAAGCCTTCAGACCAGCCTTCATCAGTTGTTTAGCTGCCGTCAAATTGTAGGTTACCCCACTCTTCACGTAAGCATCCTTGGCAAAGTCAGCCTTGGTCTTCGGATTTTGCGTTAAGTTTTGCGAAACGAACCCGAGTGGTGCCTTGGAGCCGTCACGCAAAACGCTCTTGGCTAACTGTTCCTTATCAATCGCCATGGACAAGGCCTGCCGTACTTTCAAGTTACGCAGTGCCTTGACCTTTTTTTGGTTCATTTGCATGTAATAGGTGGTCCCGCCAACGAAGGTCTTCATGCTCTTATCATTCTTCATGTTGGCAACCTGCGTCCCATCCAAAGTTGTGGCGTCCAGCTCATTCTTTTGATAGAGACTCAGACCGGTAGAAGGATCCGCAACGACTTGAAAATCGATGTTATCCAACGTAATGGCCTTCTTATCCCAGAACTGCGGGTTCTTCTTCAACACCCAGGTCTGGTTGGTCCCTTGCCACTTAGTCATGGTAAATGGCCCATCGTAGGCCGTTTGACTACTGGAATGACCGTTGTTACTGCCATACTTCTCTACGACGCTCTGTTCCTGCGGGAAGAAGGTTGGAAATGCCAACAGCAGTTTAAAGTAAGCGACCGGCTTGCTCAACGTCACCTTTAACGTGTGCTTGTTAACGGCTTGCACCCCTAATTGGTTCGGTGCCAAATTACCCTTTTGGATGGCCGAGTAGTTCTTCAAACCCGCCATCAGATAGGCGTACTCCGAAGCAGTCTTGGGATTAACCGTCCGCCGCCACGAGTAAACGAAGTCGTTGGCCGTCACCGCTTTGCCGTCGTTCCAATGGTTATTGCTCCGCAGCTTGAAAACGTAGGTCTTTCCATCATTAGACTTGGTCATCTTGGTGGCCAGCGCGTTGATCAATTTTTCATTCTTACCTAACCGGTACAATCCCTCTTGCGTGTGGTACAGCATGGTCAGACTCGTGGAATCCGCCGCCTTGGACACGTCCAACGTGGTGACCTCAGAC
The DNA here is from genome assembly GCF_003946245.1 of Levilactobacillus cerevisiae. Classification (GTDB taxonomy): domain Bacteria; phylum Bacillota; class Bacilli; order Lactobacillales; family Lactobacillaceae; genus Levilactobacillus; species Levilactobacillus cerevisiae. Next base: position 21,488 of record NZ_RHNN01000001.1, on the reverse strand, counting down.
TTGGCCGACAACTTCACGGTTTGGTTCGCCGCTAACTGACCGGACTGCTTGGTGCTCGTCGTTGACTTGCCACAAGCGGCTAATCCGCCTGCAACCAGCAACGCAACCCCGAGTAAAATACTAACTTGTTTTCCCTTCAAAACGTTCGCTCCTCAATCTAAAAATGTTTGATGTAATAATTTTAACTTACCAGCGCGCTCGAATAAAGCCCCTAGCTTTAATAAAACTGCTTCCTGACCCTTACCCGCGTTAAATTGAATACCCAAAGGCAAGCCCTCATCCGTCACGGCAGTTGGCAAACTGATGGCGGGTTCCCCCGTCAGATTGGCCTGCTGGGTAAATGGTGACCGCGTCAAGGCTGGCAACCACTGGTCATAAATCAATTGTTTCTGGGCAGCCGGTTTCAAACTGGTGATGGTCGCCATCTTGGCGGCATTCTCAGCGGAGACCAAGGTGTCACCCACCTTAGGCGCTGGCCAAGCCGTTGTTGGCGTTAAGATGACCGGATACTTCGCGTGTAACTGGGCCATTTGCCAGGCAGCTTGGTCCCACTTGCCGAGGGAAAGACTGTACTCGGCGGCGGTGGTGTTGAGCCCCGTCTGATACAGCGCCCAGGTCAACAGTTCCATGTCGTCAGCCGTTAATTGCCGGCCCATTCCCGCTTGCATTTCGCCCATGAAGGCAGCCGTTTCACCCGCATTCATGGTGTAGTAGCTTTCCATTAAGGCCACACCATCAATCGGGTTGTGAACTTCTTCGACGTCAAATCCTTGATCCGTTAAAAAGGTCACCGCATCTTCGACCGCCTGCACCGCGGCCGGACTGACCGGCGTGCCCACGGGTGACTCGGTGGTATACCCAATCACACCGGGTTGAACCGGTTGATCAATTTGTGCCAAGAATCCGGGCTGCTCCAAGGGTTGCTGGAAGACGGCCGCTGGTTGAATCGTTTGGAGACTGTCGAGCAAAGCCGCAGTATCCTTAATCGAACGGGTCAATCCGAAATCAATTGCTGCTCCCTGCCAAGAGCGCCAGTCGCCGGGGCCCACGGGAACCCGTCCCCTTGTTGGCTTCAGGCCAATGGTGCCCGACCAAGAAGATGGAATCCGAATGGACCCACCACCATCACTGCCGGCAGCTAATGGTACCAGACCAGCCGCAACCGCAGCTCCAGCACCACCAGAGGACCCACCAGGTTGATAGTCCAAGTTCCAGGGATTGTGCGCATCCCCATAAATCTTAGCGTCCGTGATGTTTTTAAACCCAAACTCTGGGAAGTTGGTCTGGCCAATGACGATGAAGCCAGCACGTTGCAGGGCCTCGACGAAGAAGTTCGTCTGAGTGGCCACGTTCTGTTGCAAAAGCCGTGACCCACTGGTGCTCGATTCCCCCTTCAACTGTTGACCCAACCCCTTCAGCAACAGGGGGACGCCAAAAAATGGCTGACCAGTATCTACTTGGGCTGCCGCTTCCTTTAAAGCCTTTTCCCGTCTAGTTGTGATGACCGCGTTCAGTTGGGGATTCTGCTTATCGATCTCCGCCAACGCGCGTTCAACCAGCTCCTGACTGGTCACTTCACCGTTCCGCACGCGTTGTGCCCACGTCAATGCGGGAGTTCCAATCCAATCTGTCACTACCAAATCAAACGCCTCCTACTGATTTTTATGTACCACTCATGAAATTCAGATTGTGCTTGGCATCGCCTCCGGGAGGGTGAAAATGGGACCGGTCCGCTTTGGGCGCACGTCCGGAGCCAAAGTACGGTCTCCAGACTTACTTTGAGCCTCACGAAACGAGTCTCAAAGATAGCAATTGCCTAAGTGGACCAGCCACTAAGGCAATTCCCACGGCTAAGCCCATTTTCACCCTCCCTGCGGCTAACACAGGCCTAATGAGAAAATCAGAACCACTTGTAACTATAACGCTTTTGCTTACCATTAGGTTGTTTCGTGAACTGTCATTCTCTTCTTAACTAACCTTCCCATAGGTGTCGACTTGCACTGCTTCAACTTAAACCACCCGCCACTAGGCAATCGGCTAGTATAAGTTATCTGACCGGTCGGCAGCCACCGCCACAGAAGCGGCATTTACTAATTATTGGTAAGTTAATATCTCCATTCTACCACGTAGCGGTTGTAAAAGCGTTTCCAAGTAGTTATACTTAAAAAGTCTTAGGTCACAAATTGAAAGGAATGAAAAATTGATGAATAAGACGAAGAAATGGTTGGTTTTAGGTTTAGGGTTAAGTTTAGTGATGGGTGTCGGTCTCGTTGGTTGCGGGAAGAGCTCATCGTCATCAGAGTCAACGAACACCAAGGTTGCGAACAAGAAGACGCTGATTGTGGCAACGTCCGGGACACTATATCCGACGTCGTTTCACACCACTAAGAACAGCAAGTTGACCGGGTTCGACGTTGAAGTCGTCCGTGCAGTTGCCAAGGGCTTACATAAGAAGGTCCAGTTCAAAGAACTCAGCGTTGACGGGCAATTGACGGCAGTTAATTCTGGTAAGGCAGATATGGCGGCCAATGACTTTGGTCTGTCCCCTGCCCGGAAGAAGCAATACGCACTGTCCACGGTGTACAAGCACTCCTTTAACAGTGTCATGGTGCGGGACAAGAACGATTCTGGGATTCACTCCTGGGCCGACGTTAAAGGGAAGCGCGCCGCTGGGGAAGCCGGAACTGGTTACCAACGGTTAGCCCAACAGTTAGGGGCAAAATTGGTCAACTACGACAACGTTTCTAACGATGTTTATTTAAAGGACGTTAAGAACGGTAAGACTGATTTAATCATGAACGACTACTACCTGCAAAAGCTAGCTTTAAAGGCCACGCCAAACAGCGGGTTGCACTTGATCAAGAACATGTACTTCACCACCAGCGATGATGGTCAAGGTGTCGGTATCTTGATGAAGAAGAGCAACACCAAGCTCAAGGCTGAGGTCGACAAAGAAGTTAAAAAGTTATTGAAAAACGGGACAATCAAGAAGATTTCCGAGAAGTACTACGGGGCCGATGTAACCAAGAAGCCTAACGTGAAGATTTCTAAGAACTTTACGATTAAGTCCAAGTACACGGGCCAATAGAAAGACAGGTGGCGCCACTGTGCTAAAATATTTCTCGATTCCGGGATTTTTTAACGCGAAGTTGGCTTGGTCATCCATCCCCCAGATTTTGGCGGGTTTGCCGATGACCATCTACCTAACTTTAATGGCCTTCATCCTGGCGACCATTCTGGGAATGTTCCTAACGTTGGCGCAACTCAGCCACATTCGGCTCCTTCACTGGATCGCCCGCGCCTACATTTCCTTTATGCGGGGCGTGCCCATGCTGGTCGTTTTGTTCATCGTCTACTTTGGTTTTGGCCTGACCGCGATTCCCGCCGCCATCATTTCGTTTACGATTGGTGCGGCGGCCTTCGTCTCCGAAGTCTTTCGTTCCTCATTCTTGGGAATTGATCACGGTCAGTACGAAGCGGCCTACTCGATTGGCCTGCCTTACAGCAAGGTCATGCGGCTGATTATCATCCCACAGGCCTTTCGAATCAGCATTCCGGCACTTGGCAACATTCTGCTGGACATGTTCAAGGGCACGTCGCTGGCTGCCATGATTACCGTGACTGAAATGTTCATGGATGCCAAGATTGTTGCCGGTGCGAACCAAGACTACATGACGATTTACATCACGATTGCCATTCTCTACTGGCTCTGCTGTGTCGTGTTAACGGCGGGTCAGAACTGGTTAGAGCGGTACTTGGATTATGACCGGAAATCGATTCACATAAAGATGATTTAGGTGTTCAACAAAAGAAGCTCTGAAACCGTTAATTGGTTTCGGAACTTCTTTTTATGCTGTATTTAATTGGTCGCCTGCCGCAAGTCTTCTCGCCGCTTACTGCTTAACGCCGCGTACCAAATAACTATTCATCCAGGGACCGGTCCACCAGCCATTAATGCCCAGGGAGCGGGCTTCGCGGATATCCAAATGAGCTGCGCCGAGAACCTGGCGATACTCAGCGGCATGGTGGCCAGTATCGATAATCACCAATTGACCGCCTGGTTTTAACACCCGCATCGCCTCTTGTAGGGCTCGCTGCCGTTGCTGAACGTCATGAATATTATGTAACGCAAAACTAGTGGTAATCACGTCAAACTGCTCATCCTGAAAGGGCAAAGCTACCATATCTCCAGTGACCAATTTGACCCGATAAGTGAGTTGTAAGGCCGCGACATTTCTCTCGGTAACCGCCGCAGCATTGTGCGATTGGTCCCGTGAATGCCACAAATCTAACCCAACTGCCTGGCCTACCGGATTTAACCGACCAGCCAAACGCGTCAATAGAGCACCACGTCCACACCCCAAATCTAGCCCCTGATCCGTGGCCTGCACCCCGAGTCGCTCGATAACCTGATCAAACAAGCGATACTTCCCCCGAATCGTGGTATGTAAAAAGAGTCCCCCTTCGACGAACACGATGCCCGCGGCAATCACCTCCGGCAGAATCGGTGACGACGGCCGTTACACGTACCCCTGAACAAACAAGAAAACCGCTGACAAGAGAAACAAGACTGGGACGAATGGTGCATCAATCCCAAAATACTTCCAGTTTTGCAAATTCCCTACCCCTTACACTTTTCACAATTCTCTCGAAAATTGATTCGTTCAGTATAGCATGCACGTTGAAAGACTGTAAATACCCTTTACCAAGTCTGTACAATTTTCTCCCACTAAAAAAGTGGCTGAGCTTTTATGCTCAACCACTTTGCTAATTTCTAATATTGACTGGCCTATTGTTTCTGACGGTTAGGTGCCTTATGGAACAAGGAATCGACTGGTTCTTCATGGTAAATTAAGTCGATGGCTTTCCCAAACATCTCGCCAACTGACATCACAACGAACTTGTCGCTTTGCTTGTCTTCTGGCAATTGAATCGAGTCCGTGATGACCACCTTTTTCAACACAGAATCGTTGATCCGTTGCGTCGCGTCACCAGACAGAACCGCGTGGGTCGCTGCCGCGTAGACATCGGCTGCCCCAGCCTTCTTCAAAGCCTCTGCGGAAACGGTAATCCGAATGGCGGTATCAATGATATCGTCCACGAGAATGGCGTGCTTGCCCTTCACATCCCCAATGACAGCTTCAGGATGCGCAGCGTTCTCCGTGTCGGAACGGTTATCGATAATGGCAATCGGTGCGCCTAGGAGTTCGGCTAACCGCCGGGCCCGGCTGACACCGGCGTGATCGGGTGCCACGACAACGATATCTTCATCAGCCAGCGTTGTGCTCTTTTCAAAGTAGCTGGTTAATAACCGGTCGCTTTGCAGGTGATCCACGGGAATGTCAAAGAATCCCTGCAGTTGTGCTGCATGCAGATCCAAGGTGATGACCCGGTTAACGCCGTCCATTTGCATGAGCGACGCAATTAATTTGGCCGTAATGGGTTCGCGTGAACGGGCTTTTCGGTCCGCCCGTGAGTAGCCGTAGTACGGAATGACCACGTTGATTTTCTCAGCGCTAGCCCGGCGTGCAGCATCCACCATGATCAAGAGTTCCATCAGGTTCGTGTTAACGGGATCCGAAACGGACTGAATCAGAAATAATTCATCCCCCCGAATACTTTCGTCAATACTGATCTGAATCTCACCGTCACTAAAGTGCTTAATTGTTGCCTGACCTAATTCGACACCCGCCGCCTTCGCAATCTTTTCAGCAAGTGGTCGGTTCGAGTTCAAAGCAAAGACTTTCATTCTGCCAGCTTCGACGTGTTCTGCCATAACAGCCTCCCTGTGGGATTACCACAAATTCGTAATTTGCGTGTCGGTAGCCCCCTGATTCACACAACCAGTTAGCTACCGCACGGATTTTCTGTCTTTATTATCGCAATCTTTGGGTCGAAACGCAACGCTTGCAACCGCTATTTTAGACCGATGGCATAAATTGTTTTGGTGAAACACCCTGCATGCCAATCATCGGATCGATTTTGCGGCTGAGCACCAGCTCTGGCGTCAACCGGTAATCGGTAGGACCAGTCGTTTCCGCTGGCCGTTCCGTCGGGGTCTCGACCCGTTCTGGCGTCGCTTCCGGTGTAATAGTTGCCGTTGTTGGCGTCTCTTCAGCTGCCGGCGGCGTTGTTGCAACTGCTGGCGTATCTTCAGTCGGCACCACTGGCGTCCCATCAGGATCCAAGACCGTCTGGATCCGGGTCGTCAGCGTCGTATGCCGGTTGACCGAGAGATTGGTCACGCAGGTTTCAAACGCCCGCGGCTCCCCCAGTAAAATCAGCATATCTGCGGCCCGGGTAACAGCTGTATATAACAAATTGCGTTGGAGCATCCGATTGTATTGGCCAACCATGGGTAGGATCACCATTTTGAACTCGGAGCCCTGTGACTTGTGAATCGACATACAGTAGGCCAACGTCAGTCGAATCCAGTCATTACGCGCATAGGTGACCTCGGTCTGCTCAAAGGCAATCGTCAGTTGATCACTCTTGACCTCGCTGTGCTTGTAGCTGGCTAGGTCAATCCCGGTAATCACACCGATGTCGCCATTAAAAACGTTATTCTCGGGACTGTTGACCAGGTGAAGCACCTTATCGCCAATTCGGAATTTTTGGTTACGGAACTCAACTTCCTTAGTTCGCTCCGATTTCCGTGGATTTAAAATATCTTGCAGGACCACATTCAAACGGTCAATCCCGGCCGATCCCCGGTACATAGGGGCCAGCACCTGAATATCACTCGCCGAAAAGCCCTTGTCATGGGCCTTCCCCACAATCTGGTCAATGACACTTTCGACCTGGTTGGCGTGGCAGGCAATGAAGGAACGGTCCTTTTGATTCTGGGTAAAGTCCGCTGGCAGCTTTCCCGCCTTGATGGCGTGAGCCAACGGGATGATGGACGAGCCATCCCCCTGCCGGTAAATCGTGTCGAGCTGAATCTTCTGCAACTGATCACTGGCCAACAGGTCATGAAAGACTTGGCCGGGGCCGACGGATGGCAGTTGGTCCTTATCGCCCACCAGAATGACCTGCATGCCAATGGGGACGGCGCGCAAGAGCGTCTTCATCAAGTAAACGTCCACCATCGATGTTTCATCAATAATCAGGAGGCCACCCTCCAAATCGTTGGTCGCCGCCTCATCCAGGTTATCCTCGCGGCCGGTCAACCCCAATAAACGGTGAATCGTGCTGGCTGGTAAGCCGGTCGACTCGCTCATCCGTTTCGCTGCCCGCCCGGTTGGTGCAGCCAGTAAAATAGGGAATGGTTTTTCTTTGTATTCGTTGATGTCGAGGGAGACCTCGTGCAGCCGGGCATACAGGTTGACGAGCCCGCGAATGATCGTGGTTTTCCCAGTCCCGGGTCCCCCAGTCAGTAGCATGATTTTGGCCTGAATGGCCGCGGTCAATGCCGCCGTTTGGGAATCGTCATAAACGATGTCGCCCTGCTTTTCCACGATTCGTAGTTGCTTACGAATGGCGTCTTCATTGAATTTAGCGGGGGAATCGTCCCCCTTAAGCAAACGCTGCAGATGTTCGGACACCTGCCATTCAGCGTCGTAGAGGGCTTTTAAATAGATGCGTTGCTCGTCGCCCACGATTTTTTGCTGCCGGGCCAACTCTAAGAGTTCGTCCGCGAGCTTCTGGGGATCTAACCGCACGTTGCGGGAGTTCTCCAACAAGCTTAGGGCGTTCGCCAATAAGGGTTTCGCCGTGGTATAGGTGTCTCCGTTAGCCACGGACAGGTCGTTCAACGTCTGCAACAAGCCGGCCCGCAACCGTTCGGGTTTGTCCGCCTCGTACCCCAGCTGGGTCGCAATTTGGTCTGCCCGCCGGAAGCTGACGCCGTTGATGTCTTCGGCCAATTGGTACGGATTCTCATGGATGACATCCAGCGTCTTTTCCTGGTACCGGTTGTAAATCGCCGCCGCCAACGTACTTCCGAACCCGTAGCCGTTCAGGCCAATGATGATCTGTTCCATCCCGTTGTTGGCCTGGAGTTGACTCAGTAAAGTGGCCGAGACTTTTGGTGAAAGGCTCAACGGTTTCAGCACTGCTGGATCATTTAAAATTTCTTCGATGGCGTTGGTTCCTAAGGCGTCGACAATTTTCTCCGCCGTCTTCTTCCCCAATCCCGGGAAATCCTCGCCGCTCAAATACGCCACGACACCGCTACGGGTTGTGGGCGTTTCATTTTGATAGTTATCCGCCTGAAACTGCACGCCGTACTTGGGGTGTTCAACGCGTTTCCCGGTGAATCGGTAGGTGACCTCGTCTTTGATATCGGCGAAATTACCCGTGACCACAATCTCGTCCTCGTGCCAATCCAGACTGGTCTCAGACACCTTGACCAGCATGACCTTGTAAAAGCTATCGTTGCTGGCAAAAAAGACTGCACTGACGGTGCCGACCACGTAATCGGCCTGTTGCGCGCCATCTGCCGCAAATAAATCGAGTGATTCGGTTGCCATCTGCTAGTCCCCCTTACTGTTGATCGTCGTTTTTACCTTGTTGTGTCTGAACGAAGCGTTCGATGTCGGCTAGTCGTTGTTGACCCTTGGCAAAGTAGGCTGGGTCCAACTGCTTAGCCTGGGCAAAGTGTTCTTGGTACGGCTGACCCTGCACCATGGCGACCAGGCCACGGTCAAATTGCGCCCGGCCGTTCTTAGGATTCAACGCCAACACCTGGTCGAAGTAATCCGCCGCCTGATCCATGTTGCCCACGGCTAGCAAGTTCTCCGCCGTCACTTGCAAGGTGGCCTCATCGTGGGGTTGGCTGGTCAGCGCTGTTAACGCAAAGGCCAGGGCCCGTTTGTGATCACCGTTAGCCATGTAACTTTGTGCCATCATTAAATAGCCAGCGCCCTTCCACTGCGCGCTGAGTTGGTCAAATTGTTGGATTGCCTTGGTGTAATCCTGGGCCGCGTAATAAACGTTGCCTAACCCGTAGCGCAGCTTTTCAACGACGGCCGGTTGCGCCGTAAACAGGCCTAACGCCTTCATCAAGAGCTCTTCTGCCTGGGCAAACGCGTTCAAATCCACCAGCACGGTAGCCAATTCGTAGTACGCTTCCGCATCCCCCGGATGAGTATCAATCCGTTGAACCAGTTGATGGACCATTTGTTCTGATTTTTGTTTATCTGCGTCACGATTCATTTTTTCTTCAGTCATTTAATCACCTAAATTGTGTCTGTGGGTGTGGCAGTTGCCGTCAAGAAACGCGTATCGTTCCAATCGATCAGGTCAAAGTGGTGGCCATCACTGGTCTCTAACACCGTCACACTAGTATTTCGTAAACCGCCCCGCTTGCGTAAGTCAGCTAAGGGCGTCCCCAGCAAGGCGTTGATTTCGGCATTCAGAGCCGCTCCGTGACTCACGATTAAAACGTTGTCTTCAGATTGGTTGTTCGCCGCCACGATCTTTTGAATCGCTGGCGTCATCCGGTTAATCACTTGGGTAAACGTCTCCCCGCCAATCTTACTGGCGTCATATTGGTCCGGATGGTTGCGAAAGGCATCTAGTTCGGCTGGAAATTGCGTCCGAACGTCCTCAAAGGCCATGCCCTCCATTTTGCCCAAATGAAACTCCTCCAACCGACTAACTAAGGTTAACGGAACGCGTTGATGCAATTCTTTGACCACGTGAACCGCGGTAACTCGTGCCCGCTTGATGGGGCTGGCGTAAGCGTGGGTGAACGGCGTGCCCTTCAAAAACCGGCCAACCTGTACCATCTGTTCGTAACTCTCCGTCAACAGCGGAGAATCGCCACCAGCGCCTTGAAACCGACCTTCTTGATTCCATTGCGTCTTGCCGTGGCGGATAAAGTATAATCTCATTTTTTTGCCGTCCTTTCAGTAAAGTCACATACACTACATTATGCCAGTTTTTCCTGAATTTTCAAAGAAACATCCGTTAGAAAATTCAAATACCTATCCGGTTCTTGGCCTGCCTCCGCTGCGGTAAATTAGGGACTCTCACCCTGTGGGGCCCGTCTGCGGCCTGAGAAGCGGTCCTCCGACTCGCCTTTAAGCCACGAAGACCACGTGTCTTAAAGCCGGCCCGTGCTGTAAGATTGGGAAAAATCACCCAATCAACACCACCGACACAGGGTTCTGTCCCTATTCACCTCCGCTCCGGCAGACCAAGAACCTACACTGATTTTGACTTCCACGGCTGTCGCTTGCTCCTGACAATCATGACAACGAAATTGATCAGCGTCAACTGTGTCTGGCTGAAGAATTGGTTATGAACTCATATCCGCACCCACAACAGTACCGCTATAATCCGTACTAGCCGCAGGGATGGTGAAAATAGGCTAAGCCGTGGGATTTATAAGTCGGTGCGCTATCGCCGTCTTATAAATGGTGCCTTTGAGACGCGCTCTTGGCGGCTCAAAGCAAGGCCGAAGACCGCCCCTCAGGCTTCGGTCGTCCTGCCCACAGCGTTCCAGTCCCATTTTTCACCATCTCGGAGGCGACCTTAGACACAAAATTTAAAAAAGAACCCTTCAATCCGGCGCAAGGCCGTTTCGAAGGGTTCAGGAAAATTAGATTAATTGCAGCTCGCGGTCCTTGTTGTAGGCTGCGTCAATAATGGCGCTACCCAAGCACTCGTCGCCGTTGTAGAACACAACCGCCTGGCCAGGGGTAATTGCCCGGGCTGGGTCGTCGAACTCTACCGTGACCTGCTGGCCATCTTCGCTCAAGCGAACGGTAACGCCCGTGTCCTTTTGGCGGTACCGGAACTTAGCCGTGCAGTGGAACTCACTGCCGCGGTCAATCGTGTTGACCCAGTGAATGTCCGAAGCAGACAGGTGGGTCGCATACAAATGGGGATTGTGGTAGCCCTTGCCCACGTACAGAATATTCTTGGTCAAGTCCTTGCCAATCACGAACCAAGGCTCGTTATCCTCACCGTCACCACCGATGCCTAAGCCGCGGCGCTGACCAATCGTGTAGTACATCAAGCCGGCGTGGTCACCCTTGACCTCACCATCGACCGTCATCATCTTGCCCGGCTTGGCTGGCAAGTAAGTGTTCAAGAAGTCCTTGAACTGACCCTTTTCACCGATAAAGCAGATCCCCATGGAATCCTTCTTCTCAGCAGTGGCCAGTCCAGCTTCCTTAGCAATCTCACGGACCTGTGGCTTTACCAGGTCACCGATTGGGAACATCACGCGGTCCAGCTGCTCCGTTGAGAGCTGGCTCAAGAAGTAGGTCTGGTCCTTGTTCTGATCCACGGCACGCATTAAGTGCGCGTCACCGTTCTCGTCACGGGTCAACTGGGCGTAATGGCCCGTAGCGATGTAGTCGGCACCTAACTCTAACGCGTAATCCAAGAAAGCCTTAAACTTGATTTCCTTGTTACAGATCACGTCAGGGTTGGGTGTCCGGCCCTTTTTGTACTCGTCCAAGAAATACGTGAACACGCGGTCCCAGTATTCCTTTTCAAAGTTGACGGAGTAGTAAGGAATACCAATTTGTGAGGCAACCTTTGCTACGTCCTTATAGTCTTCTGTGGCGGTACAGACACCGTTCTCATCCGTATCGTCCCAATTCTTCATGAAGACGCCGATTACATCGTAGCCCTGCTGCTTTAAGCGCAACGCGACAACGGAGGAATCGACCCCGCCACTCATACCAACGACAACCCGTGTTTGGCTGTTGTCCTGCATGATATCACCATCATTTCTCTCAGATTCTGGAGAATCTACGATTTGAAGGTCGCATAAATCCAGTATTGCCTAGTTTACCCATTTTGTAGCGTTTTTGCAAGCCTGGCGTTTCCTTTCACCTCACCGCCACTTTTTTACGGGTAAAGGGTGGTCACCCTGCACAAAAAGCGTATAATTAAAATTGCATTAGAAAATTAGTAATTCTTAACAAATTGGAAGTGAGTCCCTTGGCAACCCCCACCATCACCATCGATCACGTGAGCTTTAATTACGTGACCTATACCAAACAAAGCGGCCTGCGTGGTAGCTGGCATGACCTGTTTCACCGTCAGAAAAGCACCGTAGCCGCCGTTCAAGACGTTTCCCTCACAGTTGCCCCGGGTGAGGTTCTCGGCCTGCTAGGCGCGAATGGCGCGGGTAAAACGACGCTAATCAAATTGATGACGGGAATTTTGCCCGCCAGTGCCGGTCAGGTTCGGTTGTTAGATGACCAACACCCATTTCAAAAGAAGCCGGCCTTTCTGCAACGAATCGGCGTCATGCTGAGTCAAAAGAGTCAGTTAGCCTGGGATTTGCCGCCACTAGACACCTTAGTCCTGCTCCGAGAAATCTATCACATCCCCCACGACCGCTTCGATCACTGGTTAGCCTTCTTAACCGAGCAACTGGCGGTTACCGAACAATTACACGAGCCGGTGCGGAAGCTTTCTTTGGGGCAACGCATCAAGTTTGAACTCATCTGCGCCTTGATCCACACACCAGAAATTTTGTTCCTGGATGAGCCTACGATTGGGATCGACGTTAGCAGTCAGGCCAACATTTACCGGTTTCTCCAGCAACTGAATCACGACACCCAGATGACCATCATTTTGACGAGCCACAACACCAAGGATATCGAGGCGTTGGCCCAACGCGTGGCGGTCATCAATCATGGTCAGAAAATTTTTGATGGTACCCCGAATGGTCTGATCAGTCGTTATGCCTCCGCAGCGACCCTGGAAGTTGTCACGGACGAACCGCTGGAAACACTGCCAGCCCACGTCACCCGCGTGGACGAGACCCACTATCGTGTCGACGCAACCGCGCTGGCAACGGTACCGCTGGACCCGGCACACATTTTACAGGTTCACCGCCACAATGGGAGCCTCGATGATATTTTGACGCAACTGTTCTCTGAGGAGGCGCCGAAATGAAGTACTGGCAAACGTACCAAAATGCCGTCACCACGACGTTCGCTTACCGGGGCAACCTGGTGTTACACCTGTTAACGGTCGGCCTGAATATCTTGATGGCGTGCTTCATGTGGCTCGCCGTCTACCGCTTCAGTGGCAGTGACAACATCGCTGGCATCGGGGCTAATCAAATGATTGTTTACCTGATTGTCGTCAACGTGCTGGCACTGATTTTCTCTGCCAATCCCATCTTTACCTTGAGTAGTCTGATTCGTAGCGGGAACCTCTCCGTGATGTTACTGCGACCCATCAACTACTTTCGCCAAAGTTTCTGGACCTACTTAGGTCAGGCCACCCCCTATCTGGTCGTCTACGGCCTCGCGATTGGGCTGGTCAGTCCCATTTTTCATCAGGGATGGGTGTACGTCCTTGGCAGTCTCCTATTGCTCGGCGTGACCTACGGCATGTATTTTCTCTTAATCTCGTTGATTAGTTTGACCAGTTTCTGGTTGATTCAGGTCTGGCCACTCCGCCCCGTCTTGAGCGCTCTATTTCTCCTACTCGGCGGGCAAGCCTTCCCGCTACAAATCTTACCCCACGCATGGCAGTGGCTGACGCTGAATCCATTTGCCTTAGCCGGCAATCAATTGACGCTGTTGCTGCTCGGAAAATTGAGCCAATCACAACTCTGGTTGGCCACCGGCACGGCTGTGGGCTGGCTACTGTTAGCCGCCGTTCTGCTCAAAATCGTCTGGCGCCGCGGCATTCGGTCCTTCGAGGGGGTGGGTGGCTAATGGGTAAAATTTATCGTGTCCTAGTCAGTCAAAGTCTGGCAGAAACGCTGTCGTATCGGCTAACGGCGAGCTTGACCGCCATCTTCGGGGTCATGTTCTATCTGATTGAGCTGGTCACCGGGGGCGTCTACTTTTCCTTCACTACCAGTATTTACGGCTGGACGTTCCTGGATTATTTGAACCTGATTACGACCGCCAGCCTGGTCAGTTACGCCTACCAATTCTTGTTTGTGGCGGCGCACGAGGACCTGACGGATCAAATTCTCAGCGGCAACTTGGACTATTCCCTGTTACGACCGGTCAACTCGTATTGGTTTCACGCCTGTTACCGGGTTGATTTTCCCTCACTGGTCACGTTGCTCTTGACCGCAGGGATTGAGATTGGCATTCTGCTGAAACTCCAGCCAACACCGCTCAACCTCTTGGGCTACTTACTGGCCGTGATTATTGGGGTGGCCTTCATCTTTGCCTTGAACCAAATTGTCGTCACCCTCGCCTTCTGGGTTGATGGCTTAACCGCACTAAATGGCGTTCCAGAGGACCTCATGAGTGCCTCGGCGCGACCAGCCAAGATTTATCCCCGGTTGATTCAGCAGGTCTTCCTCTGGCTCATCCCCTCACTGGCCATCACCAACGTCCCCGCTCAGTTTGGTCACAACCATCCGACCTGGCTGTTGCTGTGGATGGGAATTGTGACCGTCGCCCTGTTGGCAGTGTCCTACGTGGAGTGGCAACGGGGATTGTTGAAGTACGTGTCGGCAAACTAGGCAAAAAAGACATTTCTCCTCCCATTTATTATTGACAAAGAGTCAAAAAGGTCACAACCTTCTGTGTGTTCATCAGACGGTTGTGACCGCTTTACTTATATTCTTCTTTGACAAGCTTATGAACGTCACTCACCCAAATCCACCGGTGTACTTACTTCCATAGCCTTCTGCACCATAGCTGTTGTTAGTGGTTGCGGCGAGAATAAAGGCAACTGATCTTCGGCAACTAATGCGCCAACCTTGGCGATAAAAGCTGTGATTTTTTCATCCGCTGCTATTTGAGTGAACAGACCAAAATCGTATTGCCACCAGCGCAAATCAAGTAGTCGGTCGATAGTTGGGAAATCAAACCGGTATTTCACAACCCTTGCTGGCCACCCCGCAACCACCGCGTATGGTGGGACATCGTGGGTAACCAAACTACCAGCCGCAACTACAGCGCCATCACTGATCACCAGACCATTGTTGCCAAAGACGACGTCATCACAAATCAAAACGTCGTTGCCAATCACAATGGGCTGCACGGCGTCCTGTGGGTTTGCTGTCGGTCTGAAATGGCGCTGCTCTGTGTTTAAGTAATCGCGATACGCACTAATTCTGCCATCAAAACTGACACTAGACGTGGTAAACCGATTCAGAGGATGATTATGTCCCATCTGACTGACGCGACTACCGATAGAAGTATACCTCCCGACAACCGTATTTACAGGCAATTGGCTCCACGAATAGCTAAAGGCTCCCATTGAGAAAAAATTCTGACCGCGGCCAAATGTCGTATAGGGTTCGATACTGATATCTGAGCCCCAAATAGCCTGATCCGTTCCAATCTTCAATCGCGAAGCACGTGAATTAAAGCGGGTATAGATGTGTTGTTTACGCAATAACTGATCAATTCCTGGTTGATAGACCATTTTCACGGATCGTTGCTGTGCCGTTAACCTAAGTCCAATCTGAAAAAAAGTGTTGTGTCGAATCACCGTGACCATTTGGCTCACCTCCTAGTGTGTGACTGCCTGAATATCCTGTAAAGTTAATGGGGCAGGATTATAGGGTGTCAGACAATCAGAAGAGCGGAGAGTCCGAACTTTTTTAATAAAGTCGTCAATATCTTCCTGAACCTCAACCGTGCTGAACTGGCCAAAATCGTATTGCCACCACTTCAAATTCATCAGGGTGTGGATCGTCGCAAAATCAAAGCGAAATTTAATCACCTTAGCTGGCCAACCACCAACTACCGCATACGGGGGAACGTCGTGCGTCACTAGAGAGCCGGCCGCCACGACGGCACCATCATTCACCACAATTCCCTTGTTGCCAAAAACACAGCCCCTGCCAATCCAAACATCGTTGCCAATCACCACTGGCTGGATTTGATACATGCCATCCTGTCCGACCGTATTAAACTGAAGTTCAGGATGATCAGCTAAATAATCGTTGAAAGGCTGATGGTCATGGTCAAAAGTCAAGCTTGAAGTGGTGAAGTGGTGCAACGCATGATTCACGTTCATCACGCGACACTCGGCCGCAATTGAAGAATAACGGCCGACTACCGTGTTAACAGGCAATATGCTCCAGGAATAACTAAACGCTCCCATCGTATGAAAGGCTGTACCACGGCCAAACGCCGTATATGGTTCGATCACAGCCTGGTTGCCAAAATAAATTTGATCTTGATCGATTTTAAACCGTGACTGCTGTGAGTGAATATTCGTGTAGACCCGCCGTTCACGGAATAATGTATTCACCGGTTTAGTGTACAAAATTCGTTGACGATTACGATTATGACGTTGGACTACGCCTTTTTGAAAAAAAGCTACACCGGAAATTTCTGTCACTTTGTTCTCCCCCAATCCTGTCTGGTGGCATTTTTAAACCATTCGCCTGACACAGCAATGGTAACGCTTACTCATGAATTCATTTAATCATAAAGCTTTTGTTATTAACGGTCAACAGTTAATAGTCAATCCGTACAATCTGATAATTTATTGCAAATGATTGACTCATATTGACTGAAATATTCTCAATAATTATAAAAAAAGAACCATGACAAGCGTCATAGTTCCTTAATGTTTCTGAATTAACACATCTAACATGTATCGCCCTTTACTTCTTTTGTAAAATTTCGCGGTCAATCAAGTTTTGCAGGATAAAGTGGTATTGTTCCACGTTACCCTCAGCGTGTGTGCCCTTAAAAATATTGACTCGGGCGTTACCAGACGCGTTGGTCGTGGACATCTTGAACCCACTCAGGTCCTTGGCCACAATCACTTTTAGCATCTGATTACGGTTATATGGCGACGTTGGATCAACCGAGCGTTCCAACGTGTAGTTGCCAGCGTTAGAGACCTGGAAACCCACGTCCTTTAACGCGTAAGTCTTGATATTCGGGTGCAAAATGTAAGTATCAGTGTCACCCGTCACTTTCATTTCCTTCTCAAATAACACGTTACTTCACCTCATTCTTTGAAAGTCGCTTCACGATGGCACTGACGTTCTTGATGAAGGCGTCAATGTCGTCGCTCGTCGTTTGTGCCCCAAAGGATAACCGAATGGATTCAGCGATCCGTGGGCTAGCCTCTCCAAACATGGCGGTCAACACGTGCGAGGGCTCGATGGATCCCGCCGTGCAGGCAGACCCACCGGAGACGGCGATGCCAGCCAAATCCAAGTTCGTTTGCATCACGTAGGTGGAAATGCCCTTGATCCAGATGTTGAGGACGTGCTCCAGATTTTCGCCTTCCAGCGACCCGTTAATCGCGAAGTCCACGCCATTTTGGGTTAACCCATCCACGACCTGTTGTTTGAAGCCGTGGAATCGGGCACGCTTTTCCGCCTTAACTTCGGGTGTTAATAGCTTAGCAGCGACGGCCATGCCAGCGATGGCGGGTACATTTTCCGTCCCGGCCCGGCGTTTTTCTTCCTGGTCGCCCCCCTTGATCAAGCTGGGAAAGTTGACACCCTCGCGCTTGTACAGGAAGCCAATCATCTTGGGTCCGTTGATCTTGTGAGCGGACGTTGAGAGCAGGTCAATGTGGTCGCGTTGAACGTCGATGTCGAGCGAACCATAGGCCTGAACGGCATCAGTGTGGAACCACGCTTGATGGTCCTTTAAAATCTCACCAATTTCATGAATTGGCATCCGACTGCCGACCTCGTTATTGCCCATCATGATGGTCACCAAGATGGTGTCATCCCGCAGTGCAGCCTTGAAATCGTCCAGACTGATGCGACCCTGCTCATCAACGGGCAAATAGGTCACGTCAAAGCCTTGCTCTTCCAACGCATGCAGTGGCCGGAGCACGGCCTCGTGTTCAATCTCAGTCGTAATGATGTGCTTGCCCAGTGCTTGACGCGCCAGTGCCGTTTGCGTAATGGCGGTGTTGTCACTTTCGCTCCCACCACTGGTGAAAATAATCTCTTCGTCGTGCGCAGCGTTGATGCTCTTGGCAATAACCTGCCGACTATTTTCCATAATAGTGTGCGCTTGGCGACCCAGCCCATACAGGGTTGACGCATTGCCGTACACGTTGGCCATCTTATCGACCATCTCGTTTAAAACTTCTGGCGCCATCGGTGTGGTGGCGGCGTTGTCCAGGTAGATTTCCCGGACGGCATTACTGTTATCAATGTGAATCTCTTGCACCCTAAAAACCTCCTGAAGAGCCGAGTTAGTTCTGTGCTGCTAACAAGGCCAATAACATTTGTGCAGAGCGATGCCCCGCGTCAATAATAAAATCATCAAAGTTTACGCCGGAATCATTGTCGGCATTGTCGGACATGGCCCGAACAACGACGTAAGGCACCTCAAATTGGTGCGCAACTTGGCCGACAGCGGCCCCTTCCATTTCACCAGATAAGGCGTCTGGGAAGTGACCCATGATGTCCTTGATAGTTGCCGGACTGTTTAAGAATTGGTCGCCAGAAACAATCAGTCCCAGCTTCGTCTTCAAACCGGTGTTGGCCGCAGCCGCCACAATCTTTTCGCCCCATTCTTTGGAAGCTTCAAAACGGGCAGGTTGTTGGGGCAGTTGGCCGTATTCGTAGCCAAAGGCCCGGGCGTCAGCGTCGTGGTAAGCCGTCTCAGTGGAAACGACCACGTCACCGATGTTCAGGTCAGGCGCTAAGGCACCGGCTGAACCGGAGTTAATCACGATATCCACGTCAAATTGCGTAATCAGTAAAGCCGTCGTTAAACCGGCTTCAACTTTACCGATGCCGGAACGAACCAGCACAACGGATTGGTTGTGAATGGTGCCTTGATAAAATTCCAGGCCGTGAATGCTGGTCGTTTGCACGTTGTCGAGGGCGTCGTGTAGTTCTTTAATTTCTTCTTCCATGGCGCAGAGAATGCCAAATGTCATAATTACGTTTCCACTCCTATTCGTTGTTTGGGTCTAAGACTGGTTGGTCCAGCGCCTACCGGGCAGTGAAAATGGGATAGGACGCTTGAAGCCAAAGAGCGGTCTTCAAGCTCGCTTTGAACCGCAAAAATCGCGTTTCAAAGTCGCCATTTTCTGAGTAAGACACTCAGAAAATCCACCGGCTTGGCCCATTTTCACTGCCCTCCCGGCTGACATTCAGTTAGCCCCAAACACGTCGTCTTTAATTTTTTTGCTTACTATTTCTACGATCCCTGGTACTAGCCGCGACTATTGTCCTTAGTCACACCTATCCACTACCACCATTGTCCTTAATCATTCTGGCACACTGTTACGGCTCTTTTCAGTTCACCCGAAATAAAGCAATAACCTTAATCGAGGAAGAACAGAATCAAGTACACCGCGATAATCAGTAACACCAGCCAGACGATGACCCAGTTGAGTCGGTGGCTGAGCCGTTGCTGCTTACTATCAACGGGATTGACGCGTTGCTCGTTGTTGGGTGCATCCCCGTTAGGCGCTTCACCACCATGACTACGGGCGTATTCCTTTTCGACTTGAACCCGTTTACGGTCGCGTTCTTGAAAATCTTTTTCGGCCCGTTCCTGTTCCCGCCGATAGTCAGCGCGGGTTTTGGGATCGTCTTGCCCATCATTTGCATGCATTGCTGTCACCTACTTCTGTAATAACCAGTAATAGATGGCCGTAATCGTCTTGGCGTCGTTGATTTCGCCGCTGTCAATCATGGCCTGGGCTTCTTCCTTGGTCACCGTCAACAGTTCTAAATTTTCCCCTTGGTCGCGGGGGAGTTCAGTCGTGACGGGTTTCAAATCAGTCGCCAAAAAGAGTGTCATGTATTCGTCAGAAAAACCGACGCTAGAATAAAATCCGGTAATCCGTTTTAATTGGCCCGGTTGGTAACGAATTTCTTCGTTAAGCTCCCGGATCACCGCGTGTTCCACGTTGTCTGCGTCCCGACTGTCTAACTTACCAGCTGGAATTTCCAACGTTGCGGCAGCGATGGGTGCCCGCCATTGCCGTTCCAGAATCATTTTATGATCATCGGTCAACGCCAAGATGCCAACAGCACCCGCGTGACGCACGATCTCACGTGAAGCCGCGTCCCCATTTGGTAGGCGAACCCGCTGACGTTCCAGCTTAACGATCACGCCATCATAGAGATCCTCAGTCGATTCAACATGTTCTTCTAAGTCCACTGTTAAGCCTCCTCGGTATTGCCCTCAGCACTATCCGTGACGACGGGCGTTACCTTTGCCGCTTGGAGCCCATGCATGCCTTGCACGATGACAAATTGCACCGTTTGGCCGGCTTCCAATTTTTTAAACCCCTCGCCAACGATGGCCGTGTAATACACAAAAATGTCGCCGTCCGCGGGTGTGGTAATGAAGCCAAAGCCACGTTGTTCACTGTAACTCTTTACTTTTCCGGTTAACATGGTATCCCTCCCATACATAGCACAAATTATACTCGCTTGAACGGTTGACCGCAAACAATGGTTCTTCCACCCGCACACACTTTATGAAAATCTGAACGTGTGAAGCAGTCACATATCCATTCGTCGTTGAAATCTCCAAAACATCTGGAAAAATCCAGCTAATAATAGTCCATGCCAGAAAGGTAGTCGAAGACAGCCACCTGCGGCTGCCAGAGATTCCGGTTAGGGTTGGTACTTAACAAGGCGTTGATGCGACCATCGCTGGACCGGCAACGTTTGTACAGAGAATTGACCACTGCCTTTGTAGGTGTGAGTGATTCTAATTTGGCCTCATCCATAGAATTGGGTCCCCAAAACTTACATTGTCGAAACGTGTGTCAGAGGCAAACGACTCCGCTTAGTACTGATAATGCTCGCCAGTTAGCCGTCATCTGCCACACTCTTGTCCTTCCTACAACGTAATCTAAGCTTGGCGAACGGTAAGGCAGCAGACTTTGACAGCGTCGCCAAGATTCCGTGATTTATTCGGGCTTCGGACTTTAGAACTTTAGTACTTTTGGTTCCTGGGCTGAACGAATAAATTTGTCGATGCACAATCAAAGAGCCGGAGGAAGCCAGGGTGGAGCCAGCTGTGTCGATGGTCTTGGCCGAGGTTCCCCACTCGGCCTAGTCCATGGGGCGACCTTTGAGACGCCTGAACTCTGCGGCTCAAAGTCGAGCTGGAAGACCGCCCCTCAGGCTGGAAGCGACCCCACAGCAGGCGGAACCCTGGAAGCCGCAGGCGGCTAATTTACCACAAACTGCACTAACGCTTTTGAACTAGATTCCCAAGGTCCTGAGGTTCCTCACTCAGCCTAGAGCATGGGGCGACCTTTGAGACGCCTGAACTTTGCGGCTCAAAGTCGAGCTGGAAGACCGCTTCTCAGGCTGGAAGCGACCCCGCAGCAGGCGGAACCCTGGAAGCCGCAGGCGGCTAATTTACCACAACCCGCACTAACGCTTTTGAACTAGATCCCCAAAGTCCCGAGGTGTCTCACTCGGCCTAGTCCATGGGGCGACCTTTGAGACGCCTGAACTTTGCGACTCAAAGTCGAGCTGGAAGACCGCCCCTCAGGCTGGAAGCGACCCCACAGCAGGCGGAACCCTGGAAGCCGCAGGCGGCTAATTTAGGTTCTATGTCAACTGTTGTTGGTAATTCCATTTATAAAATTGTCTAATCCTTTGAGATTAGGCAATTTTTTTTGAG